>NZ_JAHLYP010000034.1 GCF_025127995.1 Synechococcus sp. CS-1332
GCGTTGGTTTCCGCGGCGAGGATCTGCCTGTCGGCGAATTGGCTGGCCTTGATCTGGGTGCCGCTCAAGCGGACCGCGGAGCTGACGCCGTTGATCTGAACCGACACCAGATCAGTGATGTTGTCGCGGAGCAGTTGCACGTCGCCGTTGGGATCGATGATCTGGACGGTGGTGGTCGTGGTCGGAGGTGGGGTCGTGGTCGGCGGCGGGGTCGTGGTTGGAGGTGGGGTGCTGGTGGCGGATTGGACCGTGCCGCTCACCATGTACTGGCCGAGGCTGGCGTAATCGGTGTACCCCGTGGGGGTGCTGGCGAGAGGAGTGCCGAAGCCCACCCCATCGATCCCGAGGTAGTAGGTGCCGGCGGCGAGGTTGATGGAGAAGCTGGCCGTGGTGAGATCGGCCGGGTTGAAGGTCTGGACGATGCTCTGGTCGGCCCGGTAGAGGGTCGCGGCGATGTCCAGGTTGGCGCCGCGGGCGGCGAGGTATTCGGTGGTGTAGACACCGGCACTGTTGGTGAACGCCCTGGAAGCGTTGACGATGTTGAAGGACACCAGACCGGCTCCGGTATCGAAGCGGAACATGTCCACGTCGGTGTTCTGCTCGATGATGCCGAAGCTGCTGAAGGTCAGTCCGGTGAGGGCTGTCGCGGTGGCGAAGCCGCTGCCATGGTCATCGGCGGCGTAGGTGAAGCCGTTGCCGGTGGTGATTGTGGCGAGGTCGTCCTGGGTGTTGTTGGCGCCGGTGTACTGGCCTTTGCTCCACTGGGTGAGATTTTCGTCGTTGCCCAGCCAGGGAGCGCCCATAAGGGTGGCCCAGCTGGTAGGGCCGGTGCCGCCATGGCCGCCGTAGTAGTCGGTGTTGGTGCCGGCCCCGTCATGGGTGAGGCCGAGGGCATGGCCCACTTCGTGGCTGGCGGTGTTTGCGGCCGTGTATTCGCCCCTGTTGAACACCAGGGCCACGTCATCGGTGCTCCAGTTGAAGCTGTTGTAGTAGGCCGTACCGCCACCGCCGGCGTTGGCGATGACATTGCCGGTGAGCAGGTTGAGGTTGCTGGTGAAGGCAACGCGGATGCCCCAGCGGTCATCTCCGGTGCCGAATTTGCGCAGGTTTTCGGTGCCGGGATCCTGGGTGGTGACGTTGATATTAAAGGGTGCGAAGTCCTCGGCCACCCGTTGCCAGATATGCTGGATCTCCGTGAGTGCGGTGGTATCAAAGGTGGTGTAGAAACCCTTCAGTTTCAGGTTGCCGCCGTTCTCCCAGGGGGTGTTGTTGATGGCATAGCCGTCGAAGTCGAGAAAGATCGTCTTCGTGGCTGTTGGGTTGCTGTGCAGCTGAAACACCTTGCTCAGATTCACCCCCGTACCGAGGGTGACCAGGCCATTGAGCACCAGGGGAGCCTGGTCGGTGGTGGTGTCCCAGGCGGCGGCGCCGTCACCGTTGGTGACCGCCAGGACGCTGCAGGCCCTGCAGCCGCAGCTGGGCCCCGTGGTGGCCGTTGCCGCCCCGGGCAGGGAATCGCTCAGGACCTGATGGCTGTCCATCACCACATCTGGGGTGGCGGAGATAGCGACACCTTTCTGGAAGACGGCCCCCTGGCTGCTTGGCGCCAGATAGCTGGATTCCAGTGACCCGCGCGTGGCTTCGGCTGGTGGAGGTTGTGAGGCCTTGGTGGTGGCCAGAACAGCTGTGATCAGCGGGCTGGATGCTTCCGCTGCCGCTGCGGGGGCGTCAGTAAGAAGGGACAGGGTTGTATCGACGGAACGCTTCGCTTGGTTGGAGAGCTCTGGGAAGAGGAAGGAAGGCGATGTCTGGCCCCCTGCCTTTGTGGTGTAAGTCATGGTGATCAGAGGGGCAAACAGCAGGCAAAGTCCATCCGCGTCCAGAGCTTCCAACTGTTGTCAGATGGAGTCTCCAAGACATCTTCAAAGTCATGGCACCCAGGGCACTGGGGGGATTGACTTTGTTGCGGGGGGGTGGTGATGGAAGGGAACCCTTTTCCCCCGAACTCATCATCGTTGTGAAGCAGCCTTGCTGTCTTTGTGCTCAGGCCCAAATCAGGGGGAGAGTTTCATGCCCGAGGCTGAGCAAGGCCTTAGGTTTTCACCGGCAGTCCTGTGCGTTCGGACTCAAGAATCTTTGTAACGGCCGCCATGCGGGCTGGTCAGGACGATCACGCTCAGCCCACCTCCGGGCCGTTCTGGGCTTCGGACCGGGACGACAAGAGGGGAAGGAGAGGGAAGAAATGCTGTTGCACCAAGGGATCTGACCGTTTCTGGCCTGTCCCTTGTAACCCTATGTAAAGCCTGTCCGCAGGCTGAGGGTCTGCGCATCAACGGCCTAAGCGCCATTAAGCATTGATGCAACTCTGCAACCCATGTGCAGAGTTTGGCTCTTGCCTGCTTTGGCCGTTGTCTTGCATGGATGGTGCCAGCCAGGAGACCGACAGGCAAGGTCTCAGGGGGGAGGGGGCACCCCTGTTTCCGAGGTGTCGTCTTCTTCGGGCACCAGCTGGGAAAAATACTCTTCCTCAGAAGGGGCAGACAGGCCGGGAAGGGGCAGGCCACGCAGGCCCCCGCCAGTGGGGTTCGCTGACTGCGGGCCTCGGAGGCTCAGCATGGTGTGCCATTCCACCAGCAGGGGCACATCCTGTCCCTTGCGCTGGGCGCCCATGGCGAAAGCGATGGCCAGGGCGAAGGAGGAGAGCATCACGCGGAGGCTGTCCCGTATAGGGCCCTCGATGGCCTGGGGGGCAGGGGCCTGAATCCTGGCCTCCACCTGCTGCCTCACCTCCTGGAGGCGAGCCTCAAGGAGGTCGAGGCTGGTGGGTGTCGTGATGGTCTCCTGTAGCCGATGGGCGAGGATCGCCGTATCGGAGGTTCTGTATTCCTTGGTGCCGGCCATCAGGACAGCCTTGGGTCCATCGCGGCGCCTGGGTGGCCTGGGAGATGTCCCCCAGAGCCTGTCGCCTGGATGTCAATCGGGTGGAAGGGGGGCTTCACGAAACGATGCAGATTCGGGATGCTGAACTTTCCCGTAATGGCTTCATTGCCAGGCGAGAGATGTTGCCAGTCTGCCAACCGAATAGGTGTTGAATGTGTGACCGCTTGTGACTGGTGCCCCATTCGATTGATGGCCATGGATGTCAATCGTTCAATCGAATACTGAAAAAAGACCCTCCTTAGGAGAGAAGAATTGATAGTGCGGTCAAGCTGATCACGCCGCCATGTGATGGCTGAACCAACATTTACTCGTCGTTGTTCTTTGTGCTTCTCGGGGCTGGTTGTGGTCGGATTGCGAGCCGTCTGCCGCGCATCCGAGAACCAGAATGATTTTACATTTCAAGCCGAAGGGCGCGGCAGCGCACTGGACAGGCGGAGGACCGGGTCTCTTCCATTTCCGAGGCGGGGAAGCAGTCGGTGATGTGGGCCGTTCCCTCCTCAGCGCGGGGCTGGCGGCTCGTCCTCCGCCGGCAGGAGTTGCTCGAGGTAGTCATCCTCCGGGGCCCCCAGCGAAAAGCCGTTGGTCGGCCGATCCTGAGGGTTGCCCAAGCGGACGCCCCGCATCACCCAGAAGGTGTGCCATTCCACCAGCAGCGGCACCGTGCTCCCCTTGCGCTGCGCCCCGGCGGAGAAGGCCAGGGCCAGGGCCAGGCAGGAGATCACCACCCTGACGGTCTCGCGCGCCAACGCTTCGCTCGCCTGCCGATCCGGCTTGCTGACACGGGCTATGACGGCATCCCGCACGACGACCAGTTGCTCGAGGAGCTCTTTTTTAGTCTGCTCAAGTGAGACTCCTTTCTCTTCCAGGTTGAGGCGCACGCCGCGGCTCTCCTGGTTGTCGAGGCGCTGCTGCAGGTCGTCGAGGCTGGGGGCCTGCAGGATGATGTCGCGGAGGATGTTGAAGGTATCGTTGGCCCGGGCCATCTGACGTGATGCATTAGCGTCACCCGCCGCCACCGTTCTCCATGCGGCGGTCACCTGCAGGGGAATGAACAGCAGGAACCCGAGCACCGCCAGGATCGCCAAGCGTGCCGCCAGTTCGCGCCGGTTCTGAAGCGTCAGGTTCTGTGGATCCAGGTAGGCGGCGAGATGCAGCAGCCCAAGCGCGAGCAGAGGAAGGAAGGCGGAGTCCAGGATCGTGCGGATGGCCCTGAGCTGCCATGCGGTGTTGAACAAGGCCGGGGGCAGAAGTCCCGCTACTGCCGCCGCGACGTAGAGGATCAGGAGGGCCAGGGAAAAGAGGCTCAGCCTGTCAGCAAGGATGGAGGCTTCGTAGCCCTTGAACTCGGAAGACTCATCCATGGTCTGGCGCCGGTAGCAATGGACTGGGCTGGGTTGGGTTGGCCGTGAGGAGGGGCGAGAGACCCCCTGCACCGTGCTCAGCTGTTCACCCTGTCAGGTCGGATGACAGCAGCAGGCGAGAGGACAGTCTGGCTTGAGCCATGGCAAGCAGCCACATCCCGGGTCGACGGGGGGACGGATCGGCAGCGGGCGCATCAGGTTGGGACGGGCCAACAAGGGAACCCCCCGGGCCAGTGTTAGTGGCACGGGGGGTCGTGAAGGGGGCAGAAGGGCGTCGTTCGGATGCCGAGGATCAGCCAGGATTCTGCTGTGCAGAACGCGCTGCGGCCAGACGCCGACGCAGTCGGCGACTCTGGACGAAGGCCGCAGCAGCTCCGAGCACCGGCAGGGGGCCTGGCACCGCATCTCCGGGACCACCGTCTGGCTTGGTTTGTGGTTTGCCGGTGACCTTGTCGCTTCCGCCGTTTTCGGTGGCGGAATTGATCCCTTGGAATCGGGCGGCCAGCACCACTGTGTTGTTAACAACCTTGTTTTGGTTTAGAGGAGTGGCGAGGACCAGCCCGTCGAACAGGTTGAAGAAGGCGTTGGAGACGTCACCGACTTCTGGGCTGGTACCCGCAAAGTTGAAGGCGTACTTGACAGTGGCCGATTGGCCATTGGCTAGGCCACTAGCGACAACGCCCGATCCACAGTTTGTGCCATTGTTGATGTTATTGTCCGTGCTGGCACAGAAAGTGAAGAATGGCGCCGGAGAGATCGTCAAGCTGTCGTCGGCTTTATAGAAATTTGTGCCGTTGCGATTATATGTGAAGGCGCTAACTCCCGTGGGGGTGTCGAAGGCGAAACCCGTTATGGACGAAGAGGTGATGGGAGCTCCGGACGTATTCTTGATGGTCAGATCGAGCGTATAAGTATTGGCGTTCGAATCCCCTGCGTCACCAAAAAGAAAGTCCATCGTACCAGTGACGCCCGTATAACTGTCTCCGAACGACTTATTCAGATCGACGATGAAGCTGCTGGTGGCGGCCATGGCCGATCCGCCACCCATGAACACCGACGCCCCTGCCAGGGAGACGAGCGGAGCCAGAAGAGATCGCATCATGGAGGGGAGCCGGATCAGCTTTCAGACTGCTTTCACCAAAACCTTAGCAGATGGTGAGTGGTTTTTGACAATGGATTCACCACAGCGGCCTTTTCACGGGCCTCCGGCGCCAGCGGCCGCGATCGAGGCAGGGGGGCGGAGGCCCCGGCGCCCTTGCGGCACAGGGCGATTCAGGGGAAGCGCGCCGGGCCCTGGCGGCTCCGGTGAGCATTCGCTGATTTTCACCGGCCGGTGTCGACCCTCCCGAATTGGGCGAAGACAGCCGCGATCCGCCTGGGTTGCATCGCAAATGACTTGGGACCTGGGCAAGGATCCTCTTCCGGGGGAGCCAGGGAGGGACAGAACTCCTCTGCGCGTTTGGCGGCGGACTTCTGGAAGGGGATGGCCGCGCAGCTCTGGCCCCCCCCTGGTCTGGCGATCCAGCAGGGACGGCCACTCGACCAGGAAGGGCCCAGCTGATTTTTGGGCTGGGTATAGTCGGCGAAGCCGGCTGCCAAGGAGGTCGACGAGACCATGACCCGCAGGCTTTCCAGCGTGATGCGATCAGCCGTGGCGGGATCGATGGGCGCGAACCTCCCCTTGACCTGTCCCTCCGCCTGATCGAGCTGGCTGAGCAGTTGCCACTTCAGGGCCGGCAGGGGGATCGTCGGAAAGCGCGAGGGGTCCAGCCCGATGCGCAGATCTGGACGCTGCAGCGCCAGAAGCCGCCGTTGCAGCTCCTCCTTTTCGGTGGCCTGCTTGATGGTTCTGGCCTGCTGCTGCTCGGCGACGGCATTGGAGAGCTGATACGACCGCCAGACGGCATGGATCTGCAGGGGAACGATCAGCAGAAACGCAAGGGAGACGGGAACGGCCGGCCCCACCGGCCCCTCAGGTCCGCCAGGGAGGATGATCACGGCCCCCGTCTGCCGTTTCATCGGTTTCGCCCCATGCTGCGCCTCGCCCACGCCCTGAACATCCTGTTGCAGAGGGCCCTGGAGAGCGCGTTTCCCGAGGCCGCTTCCGCCGCCCGGGAGGCCGGCACGCCGCTGGATCCCCAGCTCGGGCCTGCGTCGAAGCCGGAGTTCGGTGATTTTCAGGCCAATGGCGCCCTGGCCCTGGCCCGGCCCCTGCGCCTGGCCCCCCGTGCGATTGCCTCGGCGATCGTGGCCCAGCTGAAGGCCGACCCCGCCGTCTCTGCCCTGTGCCTGCCGCCGGAGATCGCCGGCCCTGGCTTCATCAACCTCACCCTGCGGCCCGAGGTGCTGGCCGTGGAGGTGGCTCGCTGCCTGGAGGATCCCCGGCTGGGGGTGGAGGCCGTGGCCGGCGGCGGCGCCCCGGTGGTGGTGGATTTTTCCAGCCCCAACATCGCCAAGGAGATGCACGTGGGCCACCTGCGCTCCACGATCATCGGCGACGCCCTGGCGCGGGTGCTGGAGTTCCGCGGCCATCCGGTGCTGCGGCTCAACCACGTGGGCGACTGGGGCACCCAGTTCGGCATGCTCATCACCCACCTCAAGCAGGTGGCCCCCGAGGCCCTCGACACCGCCGACGCCGTCGACCTGGGCGACCTGGTGGCCTTCTACCGCCAGGCCAAGGCCCGCTTCGATACCGACGAGGCCTTCCAGGCCACCGCGCGCGAAGAAGTGGTGAAGCTGCAGGGGGGGGACCCGGTGTCCCGCAAGGCCTGGCAACTGCTCTGCGATCAGTCGCGCCGCGAGTTTCAGCGCCTCTACGACCGCCTCGACATCCGCCTCGACGAGCGCGGCGAGTCCTTCTACAACCCCTACCTGGAGGCAGTGGTGGCCGACCTGGCCGCCGCGGGCCTGCTGGTCAGTGATGGCGGCGCCCAGTGTGTGTTCCTTGAGGGGAAGGACGGCACGGCCAGCCAGTCCCCGCCGGTGATTGTGCGCAAGAGCGATGGCGGCTTCAACTACGCCACCACCGACCTGGCTGCCATCCGTTATCGCTTCGCCGGGCCCCCCGCAGGCGATGGGGCCCGCCGGGTGATCTACGTGACCGACGCCGGCCAGGCCAGCCATTTCGCCGGGGTGTTCCAGGTGGCGCGCCGGGCTGGCTGGATCCCCGAGGGCGGCCGCCTCGAGCATGTGCCCTTCGGGTTGGTGCAGGGGGAGGACGGCAAGAAGCTCAAGACCCGTTCCGGCGACACCGTGCGGCTCAAGGAGCTGCTGGATGAGGCGGTGGAGCGCTGCGAGGCCGACCTGCGCCGCCGTCTGGCCGAGGAAGAGCGCCAGGAAGACGGGGCCTTCATCCGTGAGGTTGCCACCACCGTGGGCCTGGCGGCGGTGAAGTACGCCGATCTGTCCACCAACCGGATCACCAACTACCAGTTCAGCTTCGATCGCATGCTGGCCCTCAGCGGCAACACCGCCCCCTACCTTCTCTATGCGGTGGTGCGGATCGCCGGGATCGCGCGCAAGGGTGGTGCCGATGCCGCCGGCTCCGCCTTCCCCGCGCCCCTGGTGTTCGGCGAATCCCAGGAGTGGGCACTGGTCCGCCAGTTGCTGCAGTTCGACGCGGTGATCCTTGAGGTGGAGCAGGAACTGCTGCCCAACCGGCTGTGCAGCTACCTCTTCGAGCTCTCCCAGGTGTTCAACCGCTTCTACGACCAGGTGCCCGTGTTGAAGGCCGCCGAACCCGCCCGCGGATCGCGGTTGGCCCTCTGCCGCCTCACCGCCGACACCCTCAAGCTGGGCCTGGGCCTGCTGGGAATCCCCACCCTGGAGCGGATGTGATGCTGGCTGATCTGGCCAGATAATCCTCCTGAAGGATGTACATGCGTTTGACGTCGCGGTACTGGCCTTCGATGAAGAATTCACCCACCAGGTGGCCTTCTTCGACAAAGCCGCATTGCTCATAGAGGTGCAGCGCCTTGGCATTGTCGACGGCCACGGAAAGGTAGATCTTGTGCAGGTTCAGGATGGTGAAGGAGTAGTCGAGAGCTTTATGGACGCAGAAGCGTGCGAAGCCTTTGCCCTGGTGGGCAGGGGCCACGATGATCTGGAATTCAGCCCGGCGATGAATGTAATCAATCTCGATCAACTCCACCAGGCCGATCAATTCCTTGTCCTTGTTCTCGACGACAAAGCGACGTTCGGCGTTGTCGTGAATATGGCGGCTGTACAGCTCTTCCAGTTCGTCGAAGGACTCATAGGGTTCTTCAAACCAATAGGCCATCACGCTCCTGTTGTTCACCTGGTCGTGAATGAACCGCAGGTCGCCCCGCTCCAGGGCACGCAGGGCCAGTTCTGTACTCGCCACCGAACACTCTGATCAGCCATGGCCAGACTAATGCTGCCCGCTGGCGCAGGCCGCCTGCTCACCGGTCGTGATGGCTGCTCTGCGCGTGTTCCAGGCCCGATCGGAACGGGGGCCGATGCTGTCGATCAGGTCCTGCCAGCTGGCCTCATCCAGTAGGAAGTCCCTGCGAATCCTGCTGAGGTTGCCACGGAAGTGGGGGTCTGCCAGGAGCTGCTGGAGATCGTCCAATCGCGTCAACCGCAGCAGCTCGAGCATGGCCTCCTGGGCGGCTTCCTGGCGCAGGCTGCGAATTTCCCTCTGCTGGCCTGTGAGTTCCAGAATTCGCCGGTCCTGGAGGGCCAGTTCCTGGATCGCGGCCCAGTGGTCGTCGTCGTCCAGTTTCAGGGATTGGCGCAGCTCCTCCAGTTGCACCAGGGCGGTGGCCTGCTCCAACCGACCCGAAACCAACAGCTCCGCCATCACCCCCTTGTAGAGGCTTCGCTTGGTCTGACTGACCTGGGCCGGCAGCACCTTGACCAGGGTGAACACTTCGGCGGCACTCAGCTCATCGATCGAGCGGCCGTCCAGATAGGGCGAGAGGTCGGGAATCAGTTGCTCCAGTTGCCTGCGCAGGCTGGCACTGGTGCTTTCCCGCAGATAGGTGGCCCGTTCGCGATACCAGCCACGGTGCACCCACATGCCGCTCACGATCAGAGCGACGGAACGGATCACCTGCCCGCCGGCCGGCCCCAGGAGACCGATGGTGGGATCGGCAAACCAGAAGAAGATGTTCACGGCCAGGAACGAGGCCAGCAGCCGTGTGCGATGGATGGCGATCTCCTGGGCCCGCTTCCCGAAGTCCGGGGTCAGTTGCCGCTGCTGCAGCTGCTGCAGCCACTGCTGCAGTATCACCGAGATCCAGGCCGCGAGCACCAGCAGGACCGGAATCGCCATGAGGCGGGGCACGGCGGGGATCCATGGGCCCGTCACGAGGGGGCTCCAGGCGTATTCCGTCACCTCGTTGTCGTAGGCCCACATGCCGCTGCGCAGGTAGTCGAGCCCGCCACGGGATTCCAGCTTGATGATCAGGAAGAAGGCGAGCACAAGGCCGGGATAGGACCCCCAGGCCCAGTTCAGGCCCCGTTTGCCCTTCAGCGACGACCAGTAGCTGCGCTCCGAGTCGATGTCGATGCAGGGGGTCTGGCAGGCCACGCAGGCACTCCGGACCTTGCCGGAGTCGGTCACCGTGCGGCACATCGACTGGGTCACTTTGGCGGTGGTCTCGATGTGGGCCGGACTGCCGAAGAAGCTGCGTGGGCCGGTGATGATCGTCTGGACGGGGCCCATGGGGCAGACGTACTGGCACCAGGCCTTGCCCCCAAAGGCCCAACCCACCCCCAGGGCGGCGACCGCGGTGAGCAGGAGCAGCAGACCCAGCCCGAGGGTGTTGCTGTTGACCAGCAGCAGGCGCAGAGCCAGCCCGGCCATGAACAGGCTCCACTGCAGCGCAACGTGATGGCGGCCCAGCCAGGACCCCGGCTCCACCTTCGCCACCTCGCGCCGGCCTCCCCGTCCGCTCACGGTCCGCTGCAGCCCCAGAATCCGGAACAGCTGGGACACCAGGGCGAGCGGACAGATCCTGCGCCAGAGTTCGTGGCTGAACACCACCAGAAGCAACAGGCAGCCAGGCACAACCATGCCCCAGAAAATCTGATTGCCTTCGAGGGAATGACAATCAGGACTGCCGCCACAACGATTCACGTCAAAAGGATAAAGATCGATGCCGGCCAGCAGGCTGACGATCAGAAAGATCCAGCCGGACAACAGCAGCCAACGGATGATCTGTGCCTGACGCTCAGGCCATGAACTGAAGATCTGCATGGCATGAAGAGAATCGATGGCAACTTATGCAGAAGTCCTCCGACCAGTTCTCCGGTTGTGCCAATTGGCTGTCGCGCGGTTTCCAGACTGTCCCGGCTGGGCGGGGGGATCTGGCAGATCTCAGGCCCGCACTCGAACGACCAGACCAGCGTCTTGATCCGGTCGCATCCGGTCATCAGAAACTGGCAGCATTCCGTTGCCTGCCGTGGCGTTGGCTTCGGCCGCGTTCGCTGCGTGGATCCCACCCCTGGCCGGTCCTGCTCTAGACGGAAGCTGCAGGGGCTTCGGTCCCGGCCCAGCGGAGGTGTCCTGTGTCTGGTTGGGAAACATCCAGACACATCGGGCCGAAACGGACGTTCCTGCCAGGCTGCCGATGGTCGAGGTCAGCAGCCCATCTAGCTTGGGCTCCCCTCCAGGAAAACCGCCGCCACGCCATGGTCCTTGATCGTTCCCATGCCCAGGCGCCTGTCACGGCATCGGCGGCCGGGAACGCTCCAAGGGCCCGCCCCGAGGTGGAAGCCCTGGTGGCCTACAGCGCTCCCCTCGAGGGAAGGCGCAACCTGTTGCGTCTCGACTTCAACGAAAACACCGTGGGGCCCAGCCCCCGGGTGGTGGAAGCGATCCGCGCCATTCCCGCCGATCACTACGCCATCTATCCCGAGTACGACGGTCTGCGGGAGGCGGTGGTGGCCTCGCTTGGCAGCACGGGCCTGAGCCCAGGCCACATCGGTCTGTTCAACGGTGTCGATGACGCGCTTCATGCCATCTTTCACGCCTTCGCGGCCCAGGGCGACCGTCTGCTCACCACCAGCCCCACCTTCGGCTACTACACCCCCTGTGCCCGCATGCAGGGGATGACCATCGAGGCGATCCCCTACCGGTCGCCCGACTTCGCTTTCCCCTTCAGCGAGATCCGCGCCGCCCTCGACACCGACCCCCCGGCCCGGATCCTGTTGGTCTGCAATCCCAACAACCCCACCGGCACCCGCTTGGCGCCGGAGCGGATCCTCGAACTGGCGGCGGCGGCGCCCGCCACCCTGGTGGTGGTGGATGAGCTCTATGAGGCCTTCAGCGGCGACAGCGTGTTGCCACAGCTGCAACAGCGCCTGCAGCAGTCCCCGTCGACGCCCGTCACCAGCGGCGATGGAGCCTTTGCTGCCTTTCCCAATCTGCTGGTGATGCGCTCCCTGGCCAAGACCGCCGGCCTGGCGGGCCTGCGCATCGGCTTCGCCATCGGTGCCCCCGCCCTGGTGGAGAGGGTCAGCCGGGTTTGCGGCCCCTACGACGTCAACAGCTTCGCGGTCACCGCTGCCCATGCGGCGCTGGCGGACCAGGCCTATGTGGACGCCTACGTGGCTGAGGTGCTGCGGGCCCGTGATTGGTTGCTGGAACGGTTGCGGGCGGCCGGTGTACGCCACCACGCCGCCGGGGGCAATTACCTGCTGCTCTGGCCGCAGGGCCCCACGGCGGAGGTGGAGGCACGGCTGAAGCAGGCCGGCATCCTGGTGCGCTCCATGGCGGGCAAACCCTTGATCGATGGTGCGCTGAGGGTGAGCATCGGCACCACGCCGCAGATGGAGTGCTTCTGGCAGGCCTACCGGGCCGTCGAGCAGCTCAGCTGAACCTGGCGGCCGGCATCGCCGTGGGCTGGGCTCAGCGCAACACCTCAACCACCATCCCGTCCCCCAGGGGCGGCACCAGGCTGACCGAGCGGCCACTGCGCCGCACCGTGGCACCCGCCATCGCCTTCAGGAACGGCTCCACCGATCCCTGATCGCAGTTGGCAGGCGGCTTGCCGCCGTTGTACTGCACAGGAATCACCCGGCGGGCCTGCAGCTCCCGGGCCACTTCGGCCGCTTCCTGGCCCGTGTAGACCTTGCCCCCACCGCCGACGCCGATGATCAGCACATCTGGCCGTCCCAGCAGCACGCGATCGGCGGGGCTGAGGCTGCCGGCGGTGCCGCCGAGGTGGGCGATGTCGAGGCCGCCCTGGCGCCAGCGCCAGAGGGTGGCGTTGCCGAAGCGGCGGCCCCCGACCCGGTCGTGGGGGGCGGCGATGCCTTCGATCTGCAGCCCGGAAAGGCGGTAGGAGCCCGGCTTGACCAGAAACTTGCCGCTGGCCACCTGGGCCCCCTCATCCTTCAGCAGGCTGCTGGCCAGGATCACATCGGCACTGACCCGGGGCACACTGAGGCCGGCGGCGCAACCCACGGCCTGAAAGGGGTTGAGCAGCACCCGGGCGCCGCCCCCCTGGATCATCAGGGCGCTGTGGCCCAGGCTGGTGATCGTGACGCCGCCGCCCTTCTGGGCCATGGCCGGCACAGGCAGGGAGAGCCCGGCCGCCAGGGCCAGAGCCACCCCCAAGCTCAGGCCGGTGGTGGTGGTCCGGCGCAGCGGCGCCGTAGACCTGCGGGTGGGGTGAACCATGGAGTCGTGTCTGGCCCCACCGGGCCCGTCTTGTGGCGAGAAACTAGCAGTGGGAGGCCTGGCGCAGGAAATTGGCCAGCAGTTGGTGGCCGGCCTGGGTGAGCACGCTCTCCGGGTGGAACTGCACCCCCTGCAGGTGGCGATGCTGCCGGTGCTGCAACCCCATGATCGTGCCGTCGTCCAGCCAGGCGGTGATCTCCAGGCAGTCGGGCAGGCTGTCGCGCTCGGCGATCAGGCTGTGGTAACGGGTGGCGGTGAGGGGTTCGGGCAGGCCTTCGAACACCCCCGCGCCCCGGTGGTGCACTGGTGAGGTCTTGCCGTGCATCAGCTCGCGGGCCCGCACCACCCGTCCCCCGAACACCTGGGCCAGGCACTGGTGGCCCAGGCACACCCCCAGCACCGGCACGGTGGGCCCGAGTTCCCGAAGCACCTCCTGGCAGACCCCGGCCTGGTCCGGATCTCCGGGCCCAGGGGAGATGAGAATCGCCGCTGGCTCGAGCGCCCGGATCTGCTCCAGGTCGAGGGCGTCGTTGCGTTCCACCCGCACCTCGGCGGCCAGGGGGTGTTCGTCGGCCAGTTCACCCAGGTACTGCACCAGGTTGAAGGTGAAGCTGTCGTAGTTGTCGAGGACCAGGAGCATGGGGACGGTCTAGACGCCGAGGCGGATCAGCAAAGGGGGCACCAGCAGCAGCAGGGCGATCAGCAGCGACGAGAGGGCGGCGACGAGCACGGCGGCGGCGGCGCAGTCCTTGGCGATGCGGGCCAGGGGGTGGAACTGGCGGCCGATGGCCAGGTCGACCACCGCTTCGGTGGCGGTGTTGAGCAACTCCAACACCAGCACCGCGGTCACCGTCAGCACCAGCACGGCCAGGCGGTCGGCGGCCAGCCGCAGCCACAACCCCATGCCGAACACCAACAGGCCGGTGAACACGTGGATACGGAAGTTGCGCTGGCTGGCGAAGCCATAGGCCAGGCCCTGGGCGGCATAGCGGAAGCTCGCCGGCAGGTCGCCGGCCACTTTCCACGCCCCCACCCGCAGGCGCCTGCCGCGCCGGTGGACGTCAGTGGTCACGTCGCGCAGGGCCGGCGGTTGTTCCTCGGGAACGAGCATCGGCATCGCACCGCCGTTGGAGGGACATCCGGCACACTACCGCCGATGGACGCGGCAAACCGCTTCTGTCAGGACGGCGACGCCAGCAGCAGCGCCGTCTGCCGCTCCAGCATCGCCGCAAGGCTGCCCTCATCGGGGTGATCCCAGCCCAGCAGGTGAAGGAGCCCATGGCTGGCCAGAAACAGGAGTTCCGCCTCGAGGTCGTGGCCGGCGTCGCGGGCCTGTCGCTCGGCCGTGTCGAGGGAAATGATGATGTCGCCCAGTTCCAGCCAGGCTTCGCCCTCACCCTGCGGAACCGGCGGCGCCTCCTCCTGGGCGGCGAAGGCCAGCACGTCGGTGGGGCCGCTGCGGTGGCGCCAGGTCTGGTTGAGGGTCGCGATGGTGGCGTCGTCGCAGAGCTGCAGCCCCAGGCTGTAGCCGGCCGCCCGCAGCTGGGCCGGCAGCTCCGGCCC
This sequence comes from Synechococcus sp. CS-1332, assembly GCF_025127995.1. GTDB lineage: Bacteria > Cyanobacteriota > Cyanobacteriia > PCC-6307 > Cyanobiaceae > Cyanobium. Next base: position 14,515 of record NZ_JAHLYP010000034.1, read on the forward strand.
TAGCTGGGCGAGCCAGCCGCTGAGGTGGGCCATCCAAAGTGCTTCGGCCTGGGCCGGATCCACCAGGGTGCTGACGGTGGAGGCCCCGGTATCGGCCCCCGGCTCCAGGCTGAAGGCCAGATCGATCTCCGGCGCCGGGCCTGCGGCTGAAGCTGTCATCGCCGCCGTCATCCGGGCAGGCTGGGCCGGCCCAGCCAGGCGATCAGCAACAGGAAACCGCACAGACCCACGGCGGTGAGGCCGAAGTGGACCAGGCTCTGGCGCCCCTTGCGCACCATGTTGCGCATGGCCAGCTTCACGAAGCTGGGGCTCTCCTGGCCTTGCGGCGTGGTGGGTTCCGGCATGGGATTGGGCTGGCTCAGGGGGATCAGGCGGCCGCGTCGGCGGCGATCTCCACACCCTGGCGCAGCAGGGACTGAATGAAGGGATCCAGATCGCCGTTCATCACCCCCTGCACGTCGGTGGTCTCCTGGGCGGTGCGCAGGTCCTTCACCATCTGGTACGGGTGGAACACGTAGTTGCGAATCTGGTTGCCCCAGGCGGCCTCGACGATGTCGCCACGGATGTCGGCGATCTCGGAGGCGCGCTGCTCCTGGGCGATCACCAGCAGCTTGGCCATCAGCAGGGCCATGGCCTTCTCCTTGTTCTGGAGCTGGGAGCGCTCCTGGGTGCAGCGCACCGCCAGGCCGGTGGGGATGTGCAGGATGCGCACGGCCGTCTCCACCTTGTTGACGTTCTGGCCGCCGGCACCACCGGAGCGGGAGGTGGTGACCTCCAGGTCCTTGTCGGGGATGTCGAGCTTGACGTCTTCATCGAGCTTCGGCATCACCTCCACCCCGGCGAAGCTGGTCTGGCGCTTGTCGTTGGCGTTGAAGGGCGAGATCCGCACCAGTCGGTGGGTGCCCTTCTCGTTGCGCAGGTAGCCGTAGGCGTAGCGGCCGTCGATCTCGATCGTGCAGCTCTTGATGCCCGCCTCCTCCCCTTCGGAGAGCTCGTCCACGGTCACCTTCATGCCGTGGTCTTCGCCCCAGCGGGTGTACATCCGCATCAGCATCAGGGCCCAGTCCTGGGCGTCGGTGCCGCCGGCACCGGCATTGATGGAGATCACGGCGCCTTCCTTGTCGTAGGGGCCGTTCAGCAGGCGCTCCAGTTCCCAGCGGTCGAGGTCGGCGCGCAGCGACTGCAGCGAGCCGTTGGACTCGGCCAGTAACTCCTCGTCGGGTTCCAGGTCGTACAGCTCGAGCGTGGCCTGGCCGTCATTGACGGTGGCCCGCCAGGAGGAGAGTTGCTCCAGCTGGGCCTTGACGTCATCCAGCTGACGCATCTTCTTCTGCGCCACGGGCTGGTCGTCCCAGAAGCCTGGCTGGGAGGCCAGTTGCTCGAGATCCCGCTGACGCGCTTTCAGGGCCGGTACGTCAAAGACAGTCCTGGGCATGGCCCAGGCGGTCGGTGAGCTCGGAGAGGTCGCGCTTGAAATCGGTGAGGTCGAGCACCGCAGCCAGCAGATCTTGTGCCACGACCGTATCAGGTGGGGCGTGGGATCTCCCTCTAGGCTGGTTGAAATCAATCCTGAACAAGCCGGATGGAGATTCCAGGTGTCCCCCCAATGGAATCTGGGCAGGATGCCTTGGAGGTGAAGCCGCCGGCCAAGGTCGAGATCTACACCTTCCGCTTCTCCTCCGATTGCATCCGGGCCAAGGGCCTGCTGGACAGGCTCGGTGTGACCTACAACGAATTCATCATCGACGACGATGAAATCAACAAGGAAGTGATGATGAAGCGCACGGGAGGTCGCACCAGCGTTCCCCAGATCTTCATCGACGGCATCGCCATCGGCGGCTACGTCGAACTGCAGAAACTGAACGCTGCCGGCGAGCTGGCCGCCCTGCTGCGTCTGGCCGCGTGAGCCGCGATCGGGAGGCCCAGCTGTTCGTGGTCGATCCGATCACGCGACTGCGGCCAGCCAAGGATTCCAGCGTGGCCCTGATGCAGGCGGCCCAGCGGGCCGGTCTGGCGGTGTGGGTCTGCACCCAGGCGGATCTTTCCACCGCCGCAATGGACGATGGTGCCCATCGACCCAGGGCCTGGGCCCAGCCCCTGCGGCTGGCGGTGATGGCTGCGACGGAGGACGGCTGGACCGTGCCGGAGCCCTGGTATGAGGCCGGTGAGCCCCGCGAGCTGCCGCTGGATCACTTCCGTTGGATCTGGATGCGCAAGGATCCGCCCGTCGATGAGGCCTACCTGTACGCCACCCAGCTGCTGGAGATGGCCGAAGCCTCCGGCGTGCGCGTCCTGAATCGGCCGGCGGCCCTGCGGGCCTGGAACGAGAAGCTCGGCGCCCTGCGTTTCAGCCATCTGATGGCCCCGTCGATGGTGAGTGCGCGGGTGGAGCAGCTGGCGGCCTTCGCCTCAGGCCACGAGGAGGTGGTGCTCAAGCCCCTGGCGGGGCGGGCCGGCCAGGGGGTGGTGCGGGTCACGGCGGCGGCCGCCGGCCTGCGGTCCCTGCTGGAACTGGTCACCCTTCAGGAAACCCTGCCCGTGATGGTCCAGGCCTTTCTGCCTGGGGTCAGTGCCGGTGACAAGCGGATCCTGCTGGTGGACGGGGAGCCCCTGGGCGCCGTGAACCGGCTACCCAAGGCGGGTGAGTTCCGCAGCAACCTGGCCCTGGGTGGTGCCCCCGTCGCCGCCGATCTGACCGACACGGAACAGCGCATCTGCGCCGAGCTGGCCCCGGTGCTGCGGGCCGAGGGTCTCTTCTTCGTCGGCATCGATGTGATCGACGGCAGGCTCAGTGAGATCAACGTCACCAGCCCCACCGGGGTGCGGGAGGTGGAGCGACTGGGACGCCGCCCCCTGGCCGATCTGGTCATCGAGCGCCTGCTGGTCAGCTGAAGGCGGCGGCCAGCGGCAGGTTGAGCTGCTGCTGCAGCACCCCGAGCTTGAGCGCCACTTCCTGCAGCTCCCGTTCGGGGTGGGATCCGCGCACCAGCCCCGCCCCGGCGGTCAGCTCCAACTGGCGGCCCCGCAGGGTGCCGCTGCGGATGGCCACCCGTAGATCCGTGTCGCCTTCGGTGTCGATCCAGCCGATCGGCGCGGCGTAGTGCCCTCGCTCGAAAGGCTCAAGGCTGCGCAACCAGGCCATCGCCTCGCGCCGGGGCAGGCCCGCCACCGCGGGGGTGGGGTGCAGGGCTTCGGCCAGGGTCAGCGGGGCCTGGCCCCGCAGCGAAGCCGTGATCGGGGTGTGCAGATGCACCAGGGAGCCGTGGCGGGCGAGGCGCGGCCGCCGCGGCCGGCGTGGATCGAGGCCCGCCTTCTGCAGCACGGCGGTGATCGTTTCCACCACAAGTTCATGCTCGTGGCGGTCCTTGCGCGACTGCAGCAGGTCGTCGGCCGGCTCCCCCAGCGGGGCCGTGCCGGCCAGGGCATCGCTGCGCAGCTGGCCCTGCCGCAGGGTGAGGAGCCGTTCCGGTGAGGCCCCCACCAGGGCTTCCCGCTCCGATTGCTGCCACAGGAAGCGGCAACTGCCTGGCTGGCTGCGGCGTAGATGCGACAGCAGGCTGAGAGGATCCAGCGGCCCATCCAGCACCAGCTGCTGGCGCACCGCCAACACCAGCTTCTGCAGCTCGCCCTGCTCTACCAGCTCCAGCGCCCGATCCAGGGCGGAGCGGTAGCCCGCCTGCCAGCTGGAGCCGTGGGCGATGCCCACCGGTGCGGCCTGGCCGGCACCGGGGTGCCCAGCCCAACCCAGGGTTTCGAGCCGCTGGCGGGTGTCCCAGAGCTCCTCGGCCACGCTGCGGGCCGTGATGCCGCCACCGAGGGCTCGCTGCAGTCGCAGCCAGCAATGGCGGCCCTGGCGGCCCAGCTGCCAGCTGGGCAGGACGGCCTGCACCCCCGCCGCGCCGGTGCCGGCATGCAGGGGGCTCTCGAAGAAGGCGAAGGCCAGCAGCACCCGTGGCCTGGCCAGGGGAGGGCAGTGGGCCGCTTCCCGGGCCAGGCGGCTCAGGCTCAGGCTGCTGAAACGCTGGGCCAGCTCGAAGCGCCGCGGCCCACTCAGCTCCAGGCCGTTACAGACGCCGGCGGCGGCGATGCTGAGCCCCGGGGCGCCGTCCCAGAGAAAGCGGAAATCGTTGCTGTCGCCCAGGTGGGGCAGGGCCACAAGCGGGTCGATTGCGGCCATCGGCAGGGCCAGGCTGAGCACTCCCTCCTCCTCCAGACGCCGGCTGGCGGCGGTGGCTGCCGAGAGCAGCGCGGGGAAGCTGGCAGGGGCCTGCACCAAGGGGCCGCGGGACCGGGGCGGAAAGCTGCTCAAATGTATGGGCCTTTCCCCGTCCAATGCCCGCGGCCCCCATGTCTGAGCCACAGGTCGTCGCAAGCCGTTACGCCGCGGGGGGCGTCGCCGCCTCTGAGGCCTCTTCTCGCAGCCGCCTCTGGCGCGCCGCCGTGAAGTGGCCCATGTATGCCGTGGCGGTGATGCCGGTGCTACTGGCGGCCGGCTGGCGGCTCGGCCAGGGGTTGGGCCTGCGGCTTGATCAGCTGTTGTTGTTCCTGGTGGCGGCGGTGCTGCTGCTGGCCTGGGAGAACCTTGCCAACGACGTCTTCGACGCCGACACCGGTGTGGACACCCATGGCAAGCCCCATTCGGTGGTCAACCTCACCGGCCGGCGCGACCGGGTGCTCTGGCTGGCGAACGGCTGCCTGCTGCTCGGGCTGGCCCTGATGGCCCTGGTGGCCCTGCGCAGCAGCGCCGTGGTGCTGCTGCTGGTGCTGCTCTGCTGCGGCCTGGGATACCTCTACCAGGGACCACCCTTCCGCCTCGGCTACCGCGGCCTGGGGGAACCCCTCTGCTGGCTGGCCTTCGGCCCCTGTGCCACGGCTGCCGCCCTGCTGGCCCTGGCCCCGGCCGGGGAGGGCGCCGGTGGGGTGCCCTGGGGACCGGCGCTGGTGCTGGGCAGCGGGCCGGCGGTGGCCACCAGCCTGGTGCTGTTCTGCTCCCATTTCCACCAGGTGGAGGAGGACGCCGCCCACGGCAAGCGCTCGCCGGTGGTGCGCCTCGGCAGCCAGCGGGCCGCGGCCCTGGTGCCCTGGTTCGTGGCCACCGCCCTGGCGCTGCAGTGGGCGCCCGTGCTGTTGGGCTGGTGGCCGCCCACGGCCCTGCTGGGTGCGATCGGCCTGCCGCCAGCCCGGGCCCTGATCCGGCTCCTGGGCGATGAGCACCACCGGCCCGACCGGATCATCGGCAGCAAGTTCCTGGCCCTGCGCTTCCAGGCACTCAATGGCCTGGGGCTCGCTTTTGGTCTGGCCCTGGGCCCCTGGCTGACGGCGCTGGCGGGCCTGTGAGCGCCCCTGCGGTCGGGGGGAGGCCCGTGGGGTGGTGGCGGCTGGAGTCCAGGCCCTTCGCGTTCCGCCTGCCCAGGCCGCTGCAAACGTCCAGAGGCCGGCTGGAGGACAAACGGGGCTGGCTGCTGCGGCTGCAGGGCCCGGACGGTGGCGTCGGCTGGGGAGAGGCGGCCCCGCTGATGCCCAGCGAGACGCCGGACGTGGCCGCGGCCCTGGAGGCCCTTGGCCCCGAGCTGGAACGGAGCGATCTGGAACGGAGGCTGCCGGCCCTGCCGCCCGCCCTGGCCTTCGCCCTGGGGGCCGCCCTGGCGGAGAGCGATGACGTGGTGGGAGCGGCTGCCGACGGCGGCTGGCTCGCCGCTCCGCCATCGGCCTGGCTGCTGCCCGCCGGGGAGGCCATGCTTGCGGCCCTGGAACAACGGCTCGCCGACCCAGCGGCCGCGGCGCTCACCGTCAAGTGGAAGGTGGCGGCGGCGCCCGATGGGCTGGAGCGCCTGTGGCTGGAGCAACTGCTCGAACGCCTGCCCGCAGACGGCCGCCTGCGGCTGGATGCCAACGGCGGCTGGGACCGGCCCACCGCCGCCGCCTGGGCCGGGCGGCTGGAGCGGGAACCGCGGTTGGAGTGGCTGGAGCAGCCCCTGGCCGCCGACGACCTGGAGGGCCTCGATCAGCTGGCCCTGGGGATCCCGGTGGCCCTGGATGAATCCCTGCGGCAGCGGCCGGAGCTGCGACAGCGCTGGGCTGGCTGGCAGGTCAGGCGCCCGTCCCAGGACGGCGATCCCCGGCCCCTGCTGGCCCAGCTGCGTCGGGGGGTGCCCCGGCTGATGCTCAGCACCGGCTTTGAGACCGGCATCGGCGCCCGCTGGACAGCCCACCTGGCAGCCCTGCAAGGGCGGGGCCCCACGCCGGTGGCCCCTGGCCTGGCCCCGGACTGGACGCCCAGCGGCCCCCTGTTCGACCAGGACCCGCAGCGGGTCTGGGCGGCGGCGGCCTGAGCCCCTGCCGGGGCTTCTAGCGTGGCCTTCCGCGGAGAACCTGCGTGGCCGATCCCTCCAGGGTGCCCTTGCTGTTTGAGCTCGCCCGGGCTGACCCTGCGACGGCGGCGGCCCAGCTGGAGCAGGCCTGGGCACAACAACGGCTGGTGGCCCTGGCCGGGCCCGGCCAGCAGGGGGATCTGGACCAGGCCCTCGGCGGCGCCTCGGGGGAGATGGCGGCACTCGCCCGGTTTGGGGCCGCCGTGGTGGTGGGCAGCGGTGGCAGCGCCGGCGAGCGTCACTGGTGCCTGCAGCCCCTTGCCCATCTGCAGGCTTCTGCCGAGGCCACCGCTGTCTGGTTGGCGGCAGCTGGCCTGGAGCCAGCCCATTGCCTGCACCTCAACCCCCTGCCGCTGCACCACGTCAGCGGCCTGCTGCCCCTGGTGCGGGCTCGCCACTGGGGGGGGGAGTTGCGTTGGCTGGCCCCGTCGCTGCTGCGCCGGCCGGACGACTTGCCCCAGGCCTGTCCCCTGCCCCGGGATCGCCCGGTCCTGCTCTCGCTGGTGCCCACCCAGCTGGCCCGGTTGCTGGCCAGCCCCGAGGCCACCGCCTGGCTGGCCGGCTGCGCCGTGATCTGGGTCGGGGGGGCGGGCCTGCCGGCACCCCTGGCCGCCGCCGCCCGCCGCGCCGGCTTGCCCCTGGCCCCCTGCTACGGCGCCACCGAAACCGCCGCCATGGTGTGTGCCCTGCCGCCGCAGCGGTTCCTGGAAGGAGCTGCGGGCTGTGGCCACCCCCTGGCCGACGTGGCCCTGCGCCTCGATGGCGCCACCGGCGCCGTGGAGGTGCGCTGCAGCCGCCTCAGCCCCGGTCGGCTGGTGTCGGGCCAGCTGCTGCCCCTGCCGCTGCAGCCGGGCGGCTGGTGGCGCAGCGGCGATGCCGGGCTCCTCGGCAGCGAGGGGCTGGAGGTGCTGGGCCGCCTGGATGGGGCCCTGCACAGCGGCGGTGAGACGGTCTTCCCGGAGCGGCTGGAGGAACGGCTGCAGGAGCAGGCGGCCTGCGCCGGTGTGGGCCACGACGCGCTGCTGCTGCTGGCCCGGCCCGATCCGGAATGGGGGCAGCAGCTTGTGGCCCTGGTGCGCCCCCGGCAAGGGGGCGACTGGGCGGTGCTGCTGCGGGACCTGCAGGGCCTCACGGCCGCCTGGCCCCCTGCCGAGCGGCCGCGGCACTGGCATCTCTGCCCCACGCTGGCGCCCACCGCGGCAGGTAAGTGGGAGCGGGGACGTTGGCAGAGCTGGCTGGACTCGCTAGAAGCCTTCTGAACAGCAGCCGCACCGATGACCGACAGTCAACAGGTCGAGACCAGCAACAAGAAGCTGGCGGCGGGGTTGCTGGCCATCTTCCTGGGGTCGCTGGGCATTCACAAATTCGTTCTGGGCTACAGCAAAGCCGGGCTGATCATGTTGCTGGTCACGGTGCTCACCTGCGGCTTCGGCGCGTCGGTGATGGGCGTCATCGGTGTGATCGAAGGTGTCATCTACCTCACCAAGTCGACAGAGGAATTCCAGGCCCAGTACATCGACGCCACCCGGGAGTGGTTCTGATGTCCGCCCCCCACTCGGCCGGCAGGCTGCCACCACGGCTGGGCCTCGCCCTGCTGGTGGGGGGTGGGCTGGTGAGCTTCGTGGCCCTGGGGGCAACGCCGCACGATGGCCTGCACCCCCTGGCCCTGATGGGGGCGCTGCTGCCCCTGCAGCTGGCCGCCCTGGTGTGGGCCCTGCTGAACCGCCGCTAGGCGTCTGGCCGGCTGGCCTCCAGCCATTGCGAGACGCTGCCGGGGAGCGTCGTCCGCTGGCGGCTGATCGCCTCGATGGCCACGTGCCGGGTGATCCCGGTGGCCGCCTCCTTGCTGCCGTGCAGGAAGCGGTAGCGGATCTCGAAGCTGCCGCCATCGCGCTGCAGGGGCCGCAGCTCGATGGCCAGGGGATCGCCGCAGCTGAGGGGACTCAGGAAGTCGGCGCTCACGTGCACGATCGGCAGCGCCACGGCCGGGGTTCGGCCCGGCCCGGGGAAGATGGCGCCGGACGCCACACCGAACCGTTCCAGGCTTTCCTCATAGGCCACGTGGCACCAGCGCAGCAGTTGGTGGAAGTGCATCACCCCGGCGGCATCGGTGTCACCGAAGCGGACCGTGCGGCAGAGCAGTAGCCAGTCCTCTGGCGTGGGTGATGGCCCCTGGGGCGGTCTCTCGAGCGTGTCGTGGCCCGGTGGCTCGGATGGGGACATCAACCTCCATGGCGACGCGTGCCCTTCGCCCCATCCTGGCGCCCCTCTGCCGCCACCCGCCTCCCGGACCCGTTGCTGGCCTCCCGGAACGCCCCTAGGTTCCGCTCAGTTACGGACCGCCCCCATGGCTGCAGCGATCGCCTACGAGCCGCCCACCATCTCCAAGGCCTGGGCCGCCTTCCTGGCCCACATCCCCACGATCCTGTTGATCTGGGTGGTCACGATCGTCCTGACCGTCATCGGCGTCGTGGCTTCTCTCGCGCTCACCGCCCTGGGTGTCGGGCTTTCGGGCAACGGCGCAAGTGGCGAAACCGCGGCCACTCTGTCGGCGGTCCTGGGCAATCTGGTGCAGTTGCCCTTCACGATCCTCTCCAATCTCGTGGGGGTGCTGTTCGTGGCGGTGCCGGCGATGCATTACGCCAGTGGCGAGATCATCGACACCGAAGCCGCCCTGCGGGTCCTGATGCACCGGCCCGTCCGCTATCTCCTTGCCGGGGCGTTATTTACCGTCGTGGCCGCAATCGGTTTTGTGCTGTGCATCTTGCCTGGCATCGCCGTCACCCTGGTGATGCCGGTCTACGTGAACAAAGTGTTCCTCACCGACAGCCCCATCCTGGACGCTTTCTCCTCCTCGTTCCAGGCCGTGTATGGCTCAGTCAAGGGCCGCACTTTTGCAGGCATCGAACTGATCGCCTGGCTGCTGGTACTGGTGGTGACGATCTTCACCTGCGGCCTTGGCTCCCTGGTGGCGGTGCCGGTGGCCACCTTCTACATCCAGAACGCTGCCTATCACCAGGGGGTGCTCAGCTGAGGGGACAGGGCTGGATGATGGTGCCGCAGCTGCTGGAGAAGGTGGTGGCGTCCAGGTAATGACGGGGGGTCTGCCTCAGCAGCTGCCAGGCCTGGGGGGCGCTCAGCAGATTGAAGCGGTCCGGGTAGTGCTCCAGCAGCAGGGCCCGCACCTGGGGGTAATAGTCCGGGTTCATGCCCGGAAAGATGTGGTGCTCGGTGTGGTAGGAAAAATTGAAATGAAGGACGTCGAAGATGGCTGGCATCTTCAGGGAAATGCTGTTGATCAGGGGGTCGTTGGTGTCGGTGGCGCGGCAGGCCATGTGATTGGTGTAGATGTAGGCAATCACCACGCTGTAGCCGATCCAGATCGGCAGGAAGTATCCCAGAAAAAGGGGCACAGGGCGTAGGCCGATGAAGGCGATGATGGACAAGTGCATCAGCACGATGGCGGCCAGTTCAAGGGCAATCTGGCGCCTCTCCCTCGGGCTCACCTGAAAGGAGAACACCGGATAGCGCGTGGATCCGTTGTTAAACAGCAGCACGGATGTGATGTTTCGGAACGCATGCACCCCCCATGCCGAGGTCAGCCCCACGTAGAGCCAGAAGGGATTGACTTCAACCGATGGCACGAACAGATTCTGGATCCATTTCCCCCAGCTGGCTGGCTGGCTGGCGTTGTAGTTGCGGTCAGGATCCTGCTCGGAATTGGTCTTGCCGTGATGTTCCCGGTTGTGCACCGCCTTCCACAGGGTCGGGGGCATCCACAGCAGGGCGAGCCCCAGCAGCTGAACCACTTGCCGCAGCAGGGGCTGGCGGATCGCCTTGCTGTGCATCATGTCGTGGGTGCCAAAGAGCATCACCACAACGGCGTTGCCCATCACCAGGGCGAAGGGCAGGAACAGAAGCAGGCCCTGCCAGTGGCTGACCTGGAGCTGACGGGCCATGGCCCACCCCAGCACCAGAATCGCCCCATTCAGGCCAAGGACCAGGAGGGTCCCCCGGTCGGGTGTGAAGGCCCCCTCAGGCAGCAGGGGGCGCAGGCGTTTGGCGTAGTCGGGCTGGGCGATCAGAAGCTGAGCACCAGGGGGTGCTGCAGTGCTTGACGAAACGGGCAAGGAATTCCTGGTGTGGACCGGGGAGCAACGGGGGAGGTCCATCCCGCAGCCAGCGTAGGCGGGGCAACGGAATTGCCGTGGCGGTGGGGGGCGGTCGGTTGCCGCCCTGCTGGATCAAGGGAGCGGAAAAGCCTGCAGGCCGAGGCCGTAGGTCAGACCCATCCGCCCGGCCCAGTAGAGCAGCAGCAGCACGCCCACAACCACCAGCTGACGGCCCCGCAGGAACCGGGGCACCAGCCGGCCGCTCCGCAGGGCCTGCAGCGACCAGATCACCAGGCAGGCGGCCAGCACCGGCCCGAAGGCGTGCAGGGCTAGGGAGTCGCCGAAGCGCCCCACCAGACTCGCCGCGGTGGCCCGGGTGAGATAGCAGGTGGGGCAGGGGATGCCGGTGAGGGCGCGCAGGGGACAGCTGAACCCAGGCAGGCCCGGATGCAGCCCCTTGAGCACCAGCAGGCCGGTGGCCCCGAGGGGCAGGAGCGGGCCGCAGCGTTCGAGCCGGCGAATCCAGCGCCGGCCGGCGGTGGTCACCGATCCACCGATCCCATGATCACGTCGATCGAACCGAGGATGGCCATGATGTCGGCCACCTTGGCCCCCTTGAGGATGTGGGGCAGGATCTGGAGGTTGTTGAAATCGGCGGCGCGGATCTTCCACCGCCAGGGGGTGACGTCGTTGTTGCCCATGATGAACACGCCCAGTTCGCCCTTGCCCGACTCCACCCGGCAGTAGAGCTCACCCTCGGGAATCTTGAAGGTGGGAGCCACCTTCTTGGCGACGTATTGGTAGTCGAAGCCGTACCACTCGCTCTTCTTGCCTTCGGCCATTCGCCGGGCCTCCAGATTCTCGGTGGGGCCGCCGGGAATCATGGTGATGGCCTGGCGCAGGATCTTCAGGGACTGGCGCATCTCCTCGATGCGCACCCGATAGCGGGCGTAGCAGTCACCTTCCTTCTCCCAGGCCACGGACCATTCAAAATCGTCGTAGCACTCATAATGATCGACCTTGCGAAGATCCCAGGGCACGCCTGAGGCCCGCAGCATCGGCCCGGAGAGACTCCAGTTGATCGCCTGCTCCTTGCCGATCACCCCGAGCCCTTCGATCCGCTTGCGGAAAATGGGGTTGTTGGTGATCAGTTTCTCGTACTCATCGATCTTGGGGCCGAACCAGTCGCAGAAGTCGGCGCACTTCTCCAGCCAGCCGTAGGGCAGGTCGACAGCGACACCACCGATGCGGAAATAGTTGTTGTTGATCAGGCGTTGGCCGGTGGCCGCTTCCCACAGGTCGTAGATCATCTCCCGCTCCCGGAAGATGTAGAAGAAGGGAGTCTGGGCCCCGACGTCGGCGAGGAATGGGCCAAGCCAGAGCAGGTGATTGGCGATGCGGTTGAGTTCCAGCATCAGAACTCGGATATAGCTGGCCCGTTTCGGCACGGGCACGTCGGCCAGCCGCTCGGGCGCATTCACGGTGATCGCCTCGTTGAACATGCCCGCCGCGTAGTCCCAGCGGCTCACGTAGGGCACGAACATCACGTTGGTGCGGTTCTCGGCGATCTTCTCCATGCCGCGGTGCAGGTAGCCGATCACCGGCTCGCAGTCGATCACGTCCTCGCCGTCGAGGGTCACCACCAGCCGCAGCACCCCGTGCATCGACGGGTGGTGGGGACCGAAGTTGACCACCATCGGCTCGGTGCGGGTCTCGAGCTGGGTCATGCCCTTCGCTAGGAACGGAGTGCCGGGATCTTAGGAAGGTCGGATGGCCGTTTCGTTCGCCCATCTTCCGGTTCTGACCGATCCGGTGCTGCTGGCCTTCGCCGGGTTGCCTGGACAACACGACGGAGACGGCGAGTCGCTGCTGCTGGATTGCACCCTCGGCGGCGGTGGGCACAGTGCCCTGCTGCTGGCGGCCCACCCCAAGCTGCGCCTGATCGGCCTCGACCGGGACCCCGCCGCCCGGGCCGCGGCCGCCGAGCGGCTCGCCGCCTTCGGCGATCGGGCCGTGATCCACGCCGCCAACTTCGCCGACTTCACCCCGCCCGCTCCCCTGGTTGGGGTGCTGGCCGATCTGGGGGTCAGCAGTCCCCAGCTGGATGAACCCACCAGGGGATTCAGCTTCCGCGCCCCTGGCCCCCTGGACATGCGCATGGACCCGCAGACCGGCGAGACGGCCGCCGAGCTGATCGACCGGCTGGAGGAATCGACCCTGGCGGATCTGATCCATGGCTACGGCGAGGAGCGCCTGTCGCGCCGCATCGCCCGGCGCCTGGTGGCCGAGCGCCCCTGGACGGGCAGCGGCCGCAGCACCGCCGACCTGGCCTATGCGGTGGCCGGTTGCTTCCCCCCCAAGGCGCGCCACGGCCGGATCCATCCGGCCACCCGCACCTTCCAGGCCTTGCGGATCGCCGTCAATGACGAGCTGGGCGCCCTCGATCGGCTGCTGGCGGAAGCCCCCGGCTGGCTGGTGCCGGGGGGGCTGCTGGCGGTGATCAGCTTCCACTCCCTCGAGGACAGGCGCGTCAAGACGGCCTTCCTCACCGATCCGCGCCTGGAGCGGCTCACCCGCAAGCCGCTGGTCGCCAGCGAGGAGGAGGAGCAGGCCAATCCCCGCAGCCGTTCCGCCAAGCTGAGGGTCGCCCGCCGCGTGGCCTGAGCCGCTTCCCATGACCACGGCCAGCCTGCTGAGCCTCGATCGTGTCGATGTCCTCTGGTGGATCGCCCTGCTGATCCAGGCCCTTGCGATCCCCGGCACCGTGCTGCCGGTGGCGCCCGGCCTCACCTTGTTGCCCCTGGGCGCCTTGCTGTGGTGCTGGGCCGTGGGCTGGGCCGCCGGCTGGCCGGCCCTGCTGCTGGCCGTGGTGCTGCTCGCCCTGGGCTGGGGGGCCGAGGCCCTGGGCCTGCTGCTCGGTCCGGCCCGGTTGCAGGCCACCCGCTGGAGCTATGTCGGCGCTGGCCTCGGCCTGGTGGTGGGCCTGCTGGGGCTGCTGCCGGCCCTGCCGGTGGGCGGCCCCCTGCTTGGTGCCCTGGTGGGCCCCCTGCTCGGGGCCAGCCTCGGCGAGCTGCTGACCGCCCCGCCGTCCCTGGGGCCGCCGGGGCTGGGGCGGTTGCGCCGCTCCCTGCTGGTGGGCCTGGCGGTGGTGGCCGGGATGCTGGTGAGCCGCGTGGCCCAGCTGCTGCTGGCCCTGGTGGGGCTGCTGGGCTTCGTGCTGCTCACGGCGGGTCCCTTCGCCCCCCGGATCAGCGGCTGAGGGTGGGCGGCAGGGGATCGGCAGCGCCGCTGGCCAGCACCAGTTGCCGGTAGGCCGCCGTGGCGATGCAGACCACCAGTGGCCAGGCCACGAAGGCCCCTACCAGGCAGGCCAGCAGACCCAGCAGCATCAGCAGGCCCCCGATCAGGGTGAGCAGCAGCACCATCAACCAGCTGGGATCCACCAGGGCCCGCCCCCGTTGCAGGGCGGTGCGCGAGCCGGCCCGCTCAAACAGCACGATCTGGGTGAGGAAGCTCTGGTTGATCGCCAGATAGATCACGCCCAGCAGCAGCACGCCCAGGAGCAGGGTGAACACCACCGCCAGGCTCAGGCCCAGCACCTCCACCAGGGTGCGGCTGAACGGCACGAGCTGCTCGGCATAGATCCCGAGCAGCGCCAGGGGGCCGCCCACCACCAGCAGCAGGGCAACCAGGGGCACGAGCACCACCGCCGCCAACAGCAGCCAGGCCCGCAGCAGCCGCAGGAACACTTCGCCGTCCCAGCGCATCAGTTGCCCCAGGGAGGGGTGGCCGCCCTGGAGGGCGCTGCCGGCACCGCGCACCAGCCCGATGGCACACCAGAGATTCAGCAGCAGGTTGGCCGTCAGCCCGATCAGGTACAGGAGCCAGTCGAGGGGATCGCTGGAAGCCACGCCACCGTTGCTGATGTGGCTTTGCAGGGGCTGGATCAGGAACTGGAGGGCAATCACCACCAGGGGAAAGGCCACGAAGGGCCCCGGACTGCGGCTGAAGGCACGCCAGCCCTCCTGCAGGGCATCACCGAAGTCGAGCCGGAGCCCTGGCCGGCCGACGGGCGTGTGCATCAATGGAAGGCCATAGACCCCGAAAGCTAGACAGGCACTCGCAACTCCGCCACTGCGGCGCCAACGGCTGCCACGGCCACGTCGATGTCCGCCGCCGTTGTGCCCCGTCCCAGCCCGAAGCGGACCGTGGCGCCTGCGGCGCGGCGGTCGAGGCCGAGGGCGGCCAGCACATGGGACGGGCTGCCCTGGCTGCAGGCCGAACCGCTGCTCACCGCCAGCACCCGCCGCAGCTGCCGGTGCAGGCGGGTGCCGTCCACACCGTCCACGGTGACGCTGAGGCTGTGGGGCAGGGTGTGGAGCGGCTGGCCGTTGCGGCGCACAGCGCCGAGGGCCTCCAGTTCCCCCCATAACCGGTCGCGCAGGGCCCCGAGGCGTTCGGCCCGCTCCTGGCGGTCGGCCAGGGCTCCCGCCACGGCGGCGCCGAGGCCGACGATCAGGGGCACTGGCAGGGTGCCGCCCCGCAACCCACCCTCCTGGCCGCCGCCGAGCTGCTGGGGGGCCAGGGGCACTCCCGGACGCCGCAGCAGGGCGCCGACGCCTTTAGGGCCATAGAGCTTGTGGCCGCTGAGGCTGAGCAGGTCAATGCCGAGGTCGGCCATGGCCAGGGGGATGTGGCCCACCGCCTGGGCGGCGTCGCAGTGGAACAGCACCCCCCGCTCGCGGCAGAGGGCGCCGATGCTGGCCAGGGGCTGAAGCACCCCGATCTCGTTGTTCGCCGCCATCACCGACAGCAGCAGGGTGTCGGGACCCAGGGCCTGCGCCAGCTGTTCGGGATCGAGCAGGCCATCGGCCCCCACCGGCAGCACGGTGAGGGGAAAGCCGTGGCGCGCCAGCCAGGCCAGGGGCTCCAGCACCGCCCGATGCTCGCTGGCCAGGGTCACCAGCCGGCGGCGGGGCTCCCCCCGCTCCAGGGCCGCTTCGGCCACCCCGCGCAGCGCCAGATTGTTGGCTTCGGTGGCGCCGCTGGTGAAGATCACCGCCTCATCGCCCACACCCAGAGCCTCAGCCACCCGGGTGCGGGCGATGTCGACGGCCGCCCCCGCTTCCAGGGCCGGCCGGTACAGGCGGCTGGAGGCATTGGCGGGGTTCTCCGACCACCAGGGGGCCATGGCCGCCAGCACCGCCGGATCGCACGGGGTGCTCGCGTGGTGGTCGAGGTAGGTCAGCATGGAGCCATGCTGATCCGTCCCCGCCCCTCCGGTGCCCTCCCCCTGCGGCTGGCCGGTGCGCTGTCCATGGCCTTGCTGGCGGCGTCCTCCCTGGTGGTGGCCTGGCCAGCCGCCGCCCAGGACGACTCCCGCAGCAATGCCGAAAGCCGCCCGGTGGGTTTCAAGGTGCTGCTGGACAAGGTGACCCACCGGGGCCGGGAGGTGGTGGGCATCTACGGCCTTGTGAGCGAGCCCGCCCAGCCGGGGATGTGGCGTGTGCAGGTGTGGGAGGAGCTCGACGACAGGGTCACCGTCGCCACCGACAAGATCGGCTGCAGCCTCAGCAGTCCGATGAGGATCACCGGCACCGCCCGCCGGCTGATCATCCGCGAGCTCAATCCCGGCGGGGTGATCACTCCCGCCAATCGTCTCGATCACCTGATGTGGTGGGCCGTCTGCGTGCCCGCCGAGGCTGGCAAGGATCCCGCCAGCCTCGGCCCCCTTGCCCGCCAGCTCGGCTACAGCGGCCGGTTGCCCGAGAGGGAACAGGTGGTGCTTGGTCCCGGTCGATAGATTTCCCCCATGAGTCAAGAACCATCCGCCGCCGCCGGCCCCATCTCCGAGCCGTCCGGGACGGAGGAGCCACTCGAAGCCCCCGCCAGCACCCCCGTTCGGTTGCTGCTGGTGGACGACGAGCCCGGCCTGCGCACGGCGGTCAAGGCCTATCTGGAGGATGAGGGGTTTGCCGTCACCACCGCCAACGACGGCGAGGAGGGCTGGACGGCGGCCCAGGCCCAGATGCCCGATGTGGTGATCACCGACGTGATGATGCCCCGCTGCGACGGCTACGGCCTGCTGAAGCGGCTGCGGGCCGATGAGCGGCTCGGCGGCACGCCGGTGATCTTCCTCACCGCCAAGGGCATGACGGCCGACCGCATCGCCGGTTTCCAGGCCGGCGCCGACGACTACATCCCCAAGCCGTTCGACCCGGACGAACTGGTGGCCCGGGTGCGCAACGTGGTGCGCCGCCAGGAGCGGCTGCTGGCCGAGGCGGCCCGCTTCGCCGATGCCGACATCGGCGCCATGGCCCGCCAGATCACCGAGATCCGTTCGATGCTGGGGGGCGGCGGAGGCTCCGGCAGCGGCGGCAGTGCCAGGAAGCCCGTCACCGACGTCAAGCTCGACTTCACCCCCCGCGAGGCCAGTGTCCTGCAGCTGGTGGCGGAAGGAATGATGAACAAGGAGATCGCCCGGCGGCTGGAAACCTCGATCCGCAACGTGGAGAAGTACGTCAGCCGGCTGTTCATCAAGACCGGCACCGCCAGCCGGACCGAGCTGGTGCGCTTCGCCCTGGAGCATGGGCTGGTGGATTGAAGGCCTCCACCCCCCACCGCTGAGCCTGTCGCCGGGCTGGTTGCCGTCCCGCCTCAACAACGGCTGGACCTACAGCGACCGCCTTCCCCCCGCTGGGGCCCAGACAGGGATCGTGGCTTTTTACGCCGGCCGCTACCCCAACTCCAGTCCAGACGACTGGGAACGGCGCCTCGCCCGTGGCGAGATCAGCCGCAACGGCGATCGGCTGCTCTGGCACCGTCCCCCTTGGCAGGAGCCCGCTGTGCCAGGCGGCTGGGGTGTGATCCACGACGATGGCGATCTGCTGGTGATCGACAAGCCCAGCGGCCTGCCCGTGCTGCCGGCCGGAGGATTCCTCGAACACACCTTGCTGCGGCTGTTGGAGCGCCAGACCGCCGCCGAGCCGGCAGCGGCGCCTCCACCGCGGCCGGTGCACAGGCTGGGGCGCTTCACCTCCGGCCTCCTGGTCTGCGCCCGCCGCCCCGCCACCCGCGCCTGGCTAAGCAAGCGGTTGCGGGAGAGCAGCGCCGCCGGCGAAGGCGAGGCCCCGTCCTGCCGCAAGATCTACCGGACGCTGCTGCTGCCGGGGGCCTTGGAGCTGGAGCTGGGCGTGCCCCTGCGGATCACCATTCCCATCGGCCGCCGGGCCCACCCGTTGCTGGGGACGATCTGGTGTGCCGCCCCGGACGGGCTGGCCGCCAGCAGCCTGCTGACCCTGCTGCGGTGCCATCCGGACGGGGATCTGGCGCAGGTTGAGATCGCCACGGGCCGGCCCCATCAGATCCGCATCCACTGCGCCGCCGTTGGGGCGCCCTTGCTGGGTGATCCCCTGTATCTGCCAGGGGGATCTGCCCAGGCGGAGGTGCTGCCTGGGGACGGGGGTTACCGGCTGCATGCCCATCGGCTTGCCCTGGCCGGTCCCGATGGGGCCAGGCTCGCCTGGGAGGCGCCCCTGCCGGCGTGGGGGCCTGGGCTGGCTAGCGCCGGCTCAGCCGCGCTCGAAGGCGATCAGGCGTGAAAAATAGAAGGGGGCCTGGTTGAGGCTGCGGTGGACGGGGATGAAGCCGGCGGCGGCGGCAGCCGCCACGATTCCGTCTTCCCGAAGGGTGTAGGCGCGGGTGGTCTTGCTCGGTCCGGGGAACAGTTGGCCGATCTGCTTGAGCACCGCCAGCAGTGGCGTGTAGGGGGCGAAGCTGACGATCAGCTGGCGCTCGGCCATGGCCGCCAGGTGACGCACCATCGCTTCAGCGGCCGCCTGGGGGTAGTGGATGAAGACGTCCAGGCAGATCACCGTGTCGTAGCGACCCTGGAGGCTCTCCAGGTCGGAGGCGCTGAAGCTCAGCCGCTCGGACGCCAGGCCGGCCTCGGCGGCGCGGCGGCTGGCTTCGGCCACCATCGCCGCCGAGAGGTCGCTGGCGGCGATCGAGCCGGCCCCGAGGGCCGCCAGGGGCAGGCTGAGGCTGCCGACGCCGCAGCCGGCATCACAGAAGCTGCGGCTCGAGAGGTCGCCCTGCTGCTGCAGCCAGGCCAGCACCGCATCCACGGTCTTCTGGTGGCCGATGCGGATGTTGCGCTGGACCCGGTTCACCTCCTCGCTGTCGCTGTAGATGCGGTTCCAGCGTTCGAAGCCGGTGCTTTCGAAATAGGCCTGCACCTCGGCCTTCTCGGCCTGCGTCTCAGCCTGTGCCTCGGTGGGCGCGGGGGGTTGCAGTTCCGGGGGCATGGGGCGCAGGGCCAGTCAGGTGGGGCGGATCCTAGGGAGATGGGGCTGGGGCCATCCCCTTTGGCTCCCTGGCCCCGGCGTCCGGGCGCCGCCAGCGCAGGCTGCCGTCGTCCGCCGTGCTCCAGCGCAGGGTGTCCCCCAGGGGCCGCCCCAGCAGCAGTTGCTCCAGCGGCCGCTGCTCCCCCAGCAGGCGCCGGGGGGCCAGGGTGGCGGCGGCGATCGAGGCCGGCACCAGGCCGCCCCAGCGCGCCAGCCGCGTCACCCCCTCCAGCAACGGCAGGGTGACCCCGGCCAGGGTGCCGTCCTCCAGCCGGCAGCTGCCGTCCTGCACCAGCAGGAGCCGCTCGTCCCAGCGGTGGGTGCCGTCGGCGAGCCCATAGGGGGCCAGGGCATCGCTGACGATCACCAGCTGGCGGGGCGCCAGCCGCTGCAGCAGCACGGCCATCGTCGGGGCCACGTGGACGCCGTCGGCGATGAGCCCCAGGGCCACCTCCCCCTGGCGCAGCGCCGCGCCGACGGGCCCCGGGGCGCGGTGGTGCAGACCGGCCATGGCGTTGAAACTGTGGGTGAGCATCCCCACCCCCTGCCCGAAGGACTGCCGGGCCTGCTCCTCATCGGCGCCGCTGTGGCCCAGGCTCACCACCACGCCGGCGGCCCGCAGGGCGTCGATCAGCTCAGCGGCCCCCTCCAGCTCCGGTGCCAGGGTCACCAGGGCGACATCGGCCTCGGCCCCACCCCCGAAGCCATCGATCAGGGCCCGCAGCGCAGCCCGGCTGGGGACCTGAAGGTGCTGGGCCGGGTGGGCGCCGCGCCGCTCCGGGGCCAGGAATGGCCCCTCCAGATGGGCACCCAGCAGCCGGCAGCGCCCGGGTCGATGGCGGCGGCGGGCCTCGGATAGCACCGTCAGGGCCTGGCGCAGGGCCTCTGGGGCGCAGGTCACCAGGGTGGGGCAGATGGCTTCCACCCCATCGCGCCAGAGCAGCTCCAGCAACGCCTGCAGGCGGGGCAGATCGCTGGACGTCAGTTCGGGGAAGGCCAGCCCCAGGCCGCCGTTGATCTGCAGGTCCACCCCCCCCGGGGACAGCCAGTCGCCGCCCCAGTCCTCGCCGGCGGCCCGGCTTCCCGCTGGCGTGGGCCGCACCCGGGCGATCAGCCCATCGTGGTCGACACCGACCCGCCAGCGCCTTCCCGCCACTCCGCAGGCCGGGTCATCGCCCGCCAGTCGCAGGTTGGTCAGCCAGCGCATCCGGGCAGCCGCGGGACGGGACAATGCCATCCTCGCCGCCTGCGCCCCATGGATCCCGCCCCCCCTGCTTCCGTACCCACTCCAGCGCCCCGGGTCGCGATCGTGATGGGCAGCGATTCCGACCTGCCGACGCTGGAGCCGGCCGTGCGGATCCTGGAGAAATTGGGGGTGGCCAGCGAGGTGCGGGTGCTTTCGGCCCACCGCACCCCACGGGAAATGGCGGCCTTCGCCGAGGCAGCCGCCTCCCGTGGCTTGCGGGTGATCATCGCCGGGGCTGGCGGGGCGGCCCACCTGCCCGGCATGGTGGCGGCCTTCTGCCTGCTGCCGGTGATCGGCGTGCCCGTGCGCAGCCAGGCCCTCTCCGGGGTGGATTCCCTGCACTCCATCGTGCAGATGCCGGCGGGTGTCCCGGTGGCCACGGTGGCCATCGGCGGCGGCCTCAACGCCGGTCTGCTGGCGGCCTCGATGCTGGCCATCGCCGATCCGGTGCTCGCTGAGGCCCTGGAGGCCTACAGGCGCGGACTGCATGACCAGGTGGTGGCCAAGGATGCGCGCCTGCAGGCCCTGGGCAGCGCCGCCTACCTGGAAGCGATGGGCCAGGGATGAAGCGCTGGCCGTTGCCGGCCCGGCAGGCCAAGCTGATGAGAGTTCATCGATCCACCGGGGCCGTGCCCGGCTCCCGCTGATGCTCGAGCGGCTGGTGCTGCCCCCCTGGCTGCGGTTCTCCCTGGCCCTGCCCCTGCTGGTGCTCAACCTGTGGGTGCTGCGTCAGTTGCTGGTGCCCCTAGCGCCGTTCCCGGCCCTGTTCCTGACGGCGGCCCTGCTGGCGTTCCTGCTCGATATCCCCAGCCGCTGGTTGATCCAGCGCGGTCTGCCACGGCCGGTGGCGCTGCTGCTGGTGCTGGGGCTGAGCCTCTCGGTGGTGGTGCTGGCGGCGCTGGTGCTGGTGCCTCGGCTTGTGGAGCAGCTGGGTGACCTGGTGCTGGCCCTGCCCAGCTGGCTGGCCCAGGGGGAAACCCTGCTGGAGCAGCTCCAGAGCTGGGCCACCGAGCGGGGGCTGCCCACCGACTTCGGGGGGATCAGCAGCGAACTGATCGCCCGCACCAGCAAGATCGCGTCCCAGCTCAGCCAGCAGGTGCTGGGGATCCTGGGGGCCACCGTCAGCATCACCGTCAACACGGTGATCGTCCTGGTGCTGGCGGTGTTTCTGCTGCTGGGGGGTGAAGGCATCGCCAAAGGCCTGGCCGAATGGCTTCCCTCCGGCACCCGCGCCCTGGTGCTCACCACCCTCGATCGCACCTTTCGGGGCTACTTCGCCGGCCAGGTGGTGCTGGCCCTGATCCTCAGCGGTGCCCAGAGCCTGGTGTTCACCCTCCTGGGGATCCCCTACGGCGTGCTGTTTGCGGTGGCGATCGGCTTCACCACCCTGATTCCCTACGCCAGTGCCCTCACCATCGTGGGGGTGAGCGTGCTGCTGGCGCTTCAGGATCCCCGCACCGGCCTGGAGGTGCTGGCGGTGGCGATCAGTGTCGGTCAGGTGGTCGACCAGGTCATCCAGCCGCGGCTGATGGGGTCGATCGTGGGTCTGCAGCCGGCCTGGCTGCTGATCAGCCTGCCGATCGGAGCCCGCCTTGGGGGCCTGTTGGGGCTGGGGGAACTGCTGGGCCTGCTCCTGGCAGTGCCGGTGGCCAGCTGCGCCAAGACCTTCCTCGATGCCTGGGCCCTGCGGCTTCGCAGGGACTGGCCCGAGCCGGAGCCATTCAGGGCTCTGCCGGAGCCGGAATGATGCCGCGGCGCTCCAGTTCGGCCATCACCTGGGCCACAGAGTCGTCGAGGCTCTGTTCGCCGGTGGCCACCCGCAGCTCGGGGGCCTCGGGCGCCTCATAGGGGCTCGAGATGCCGGTGAATTCCTTGATCTCCCCGGCCCGGGCCTTGGCATAGAGCCCCTTGGTGTCCCGTTGCTCGCAGACGTCCAGGTCGGCGGCGCAGTGGATCTCCAGGAAATCGCCCGCCTCCACCAGATCGCGGGCCCGCTGGCGATCCGCCTGGAAGGGGGAGACGAAGGCGGTGAGCACCACCACGCCGGCATCCAGGAACAGCTTGGCCACCTCACCGATCCGACGGATGTTCTCCTCGCGGTCGGCGTCGGAGAAGCCCAGATCGCTGCACAGCCCATGGCGCACGTTGTCGCCATCGAGCACATAACAGGCCAGCCCCTGCTCGAACAGGGCCGAATTCACCGCATTGGCCAGGGTGCTCTTCCCCGCTCCCGAGAGCCCCGTGAACCAGAGGATGGCGCTGCGGTGGCCGCGCTGGTGGGCCCGGGCAGCGCGGCTCACGGTGGAGTGGTGCCAGACGATGTTGGTGGCCTTGGCAGGCGAGGTCATCTCGGACACGGAAACGGGGCGGCGGCTTCGGGCCGCATTCTCCCCTACCCCCCCGACTGATTCGGCCGATAGCCGTCGTGCTCGAGGGCAGCCAGGGCCGCCGCCACATGGTCTCCCTGGAGTTCGATCACCCCGTCCTTGAAGGTGCCGCCGGTGCCGGTACCAGCCTTCAGCCGCTTAAGCAGCTGGCGCGCTTCGGCCTCCGGGGCCACCAACCCCGTGATCGTGGTGACGAGCTTGCCGCCTTTCCCAGCCTTGGTGCGCTGCACGCGCACCCTCTGCAGGGACTTGGGGGGCTGGGCCGATGGGGACTCTGGCCGTTGCAGGCTCTCCGACCCGCTGAACTCCCTCCAGCCGCCTTTAGGCATGGGTGCGCACCCCCATCAGGAGCTGTTGCATGGGACGGCATTTCGGTGGCGTCGTTGCCATCATCCCTGCGACAGATCCTTTCATCCTTGGCCCCGAAGTGATCTGCCTGGCCATTGAGGCCGATCAGGCCGTGCAGCAGGGATGGCTGGGCTGGCACTGGGTGTGTCCCTGACGCCCCGGAGGATGCGTACCTAGTGTTGAAGCCCCCTCAGTACCGCCGGTGACCAGCACCGTCCCTACCCGCCACGTCGACCCGGCCGAGCTGCAGCCGTCGGTCCGTCCGGATGGCCTGGGCCGTTTCGGCCCCTTCGGTGGTCAGTACGTGCCCGAAACCCTGATGCCCGCCCTGGCGGAGCTGGAGGCTGCCGCGGCTGAGGCCTGGGCTGATCCCGCCTTCACCGCCCGGCTGGATCACCTGCTGCGCCATTACGTGGGGCGACCCACGCCCCTGTACGAGGCCGAGCGCCTCACCGCCCACTACCGCCGTCCGGAGGGGGGGCCGCGCCTGTGGCTGAAGCGCGAGGACCTCAACCACACCGGCGCCCACAAGATCAACAACGCCCTGGGCCAGGCCCTGCTGGCGCTGCGGATGGGCAAGCAGCGGATCATCGCCGAAACCGGCGCCGGCCAGCACGGCGTGGCCACGGCCACGGTCTGTGCCCGCTTCGGGCTGGACTGCGTCATCTACATGGGCGCCGAGGACATGCGCCGCCAGGCCCTGAACGTGTTCCGGATGCGGTTGCTGGGTGCCAGGGTGCAGCCGGTGACCGCCGGCAGCGCCACCCTCAAGGACGCCACCAGCGAAGCCATCCGCGACTGGGTGACCAACGTGGAGAGCACCCACTACATCCTCGGTTCGGTGGCCGGGCCGCACCCCTACCCGATGCTGGTGCGGGATTTCCATGCGGTGATCGGCCAGGAGGCCAAACGCCAGTGCCATGAGGCCTTCGGGCGGCTGCCGGATGTGCTGATCGCCTGCGTGGGCGGCGGCTCCAACGCCATGGGCCTGTTCCATCCCTTCGTTGAGGACGCCGGTGTCCGCCTGATCGGGGTGGAGGCGGCCGGCGAGGGTGTGGCCACCGGTCGCCATGCCGCCACGATCACCGAAGGGCGGGTGGGGGTGCTGCACGGCGCCATGAGCCTGCTGCTGCAGGACGAGGAAGGCCAGGTGCAGGAGGCCCATTCGATCAGTGCTGGCCTCGATTACCCGGGCGTGGGGCCGGAGCACAGCTATCTCAAGGGCATCGGCCGGGCGGAATACGCCGCGGTCACCGACGACCAAGCCCTCGAAGCTCTGCAACGGGTGAGCGAGCTGGAGGGCATCATCCCGGCCCTGGAGACGGCCCATGCCTTCGCGTGGCTGGAATCCCTCTGCCCCACCCTGGCGCCTGGCACTGAGGTGGTGCTGAATCTCTCCGGCCGCGGCGACAAGGACGTCAACACCGTGGCCGAGCGGCTGGGGGGCCGCCTGGAGGGCGCCGGCTAACGCAGCCGGGGGGCTCGCCAACCCGTGCTTCAGAGCGGATCCTGTTCCCAGGGGAAACGGGGCAGCTTGTTGAGGCCTTCCTGCATGTGGCGGGACCATACATCCATGGTGTGCTGGATCTCCGGGGCCTCCTTTTCGAGTTTGAGGCGCCGGCCCACCTTGAACTCGTCGCGGCGCACCAGGGCGATCTCGAAGGGTGGCCCCACGGTGAGGTTGGAGCGCCGGGTGACGATCTCCGATACCAGGCAGAGGCGCGCCGCATCCTCCAGGGAGAGGTCGGGTCGGCCGATGTAATCGAGAGGGGGCTTGCCGTACTTGGTTTCGCCGATCTGCAGGAAGGGGGTGTCGGCGGTGGCCATGATCGCGTTGCCCTGGGGATAGATCATGTAGAGCCCGTGGGGCTGGCCGGCGATCTGGCCCCCGAGGATGAAGCTGGCTTCACCGCTGGCGCCCGCCTGCCGCAGGTTGGGATTGAACTCCTTCTGGACCATCACATTGAGCCGGCCGATGTAATCGGCCACCTCAAACAGGTATCGGGCCGTGAGCATGCTCGGTCCGGCCGGGGGCTCGTCCTGGCGGCTCCACTGGGGGCTGGGGCCGGCGCCATGGTTCTCGATGTCACGGCGGATGCGGTTCAGCACGGCCTGGGTGGTACCCAGGTTGCCGGCCGCCATCAGCACGAACAGCCGATCGGGGGCCGGTGCCAGCACATGCATCTTGCTGTAGCTGGAGATGTAATCCACCCCTGCGTTGGTGCGGGAGTCGGAGGCGAACACCAGGCCGCTTTGGAGCAGAAAGCCGAGGCAATAGGTCATCAGCTGAGCAGCCTCTCCAGGATCGAGGCCACCGACTGGACCGCCGAGCGGGCGGTGGCGTAGGCCATGCGCATCGGCCCCACCAAGCCCACCTGGCCGAGGCCGCCATGGCCTGTGCGGTAGGTGGCCTGGACCACCGAGCACTGCCCGAGGGCCGCATGGGGGTGTTCCGTGCCGATCCAGATGGCGTCGCTGGCGATGGCCTCGGGGTAGCCGCTGAGCCCCAGCAGGGCGCGGGGGCCGTGCTCCACCAACTGCACCACCGGAAGCAGGCTGGAGCTGTAGCTGAACTCGGGTTGCGCCAGCAGTCCCCCCAGGCCGGCAGCCACGACGGCGTCGAGCTCCTCGCTGCGGATGCGGCCGTGGCTGTCGAGGGCCTGGCGCAGCAGGCCGCCGCTGCGGCGCAGTTCCGCCGGCAAGCGCTCCCAGGGGATGCGGCCGTCGCCACCGGAGCGGAGCTGCTGGTTGCACCAGCGCTCCAGGATGGGCAGTTCTCCCTCCAGACCGGCGCCGAGGCGCAGGTTCAGGCTGGTGCTGAAGTCGGGCCCCTGGACCAGGAACACCAGAAGCCGGTCGCCGCTGGGCACGAGCCGCACCGCCTGGAGCAGGGGGCTGGGCCGTTGGGGCCGGGTGATCAGGCTGAGCAGGCCAGTGAGATCGGCCAGGCGACGGGCCAGATGCAGCAGCAGATCGTCAAGGGCGGCCCATTGCAGGCTGATCCCGGCCAGCTCCCGCTCCAGCTGCAGGGCGGCGGCCCCCGGGGCTGGCAGCAGCTGATCGACGTACAGGCGGTAGCCCCGCTGGCTGGGGATCCGGCCGGCTGAAGTGTGCGGCTGGGTCAGCAGGCCACGCTGTTCCAGGGCCCCCATCGCCGTGCGCACCGTGGCGGGGCTGGCGGGCAGCCCGAAGCGACGCACCAGCGTGTTGCTGCCCACGGGTTCGACGGTGTCCACGTAATGCCGCACCGTGGCTCGGAGGACCTCCTGTTGTCGGCGCGGCAGCGTGTCCAAGGACTGGGGGAAAAGCTGATTGAGAACAGATCTACGACTCTAGGTAGGAGAGGACCCTTCAACCCGTCTGGGCGTGCGCTCAGTAACGGGGAACCTGGGGATCCACCTCCCGGCTCCAGGCGTCGATGCCGCCTTTCAGGTTCCAGACGTCCCCAAAGCCCTGGTCCTGGATCAGCCAGCAGCCGAAGTCCCAGCTGCGGATGCCGGCATGGCACAGCACCACCACCGTCTGCTGCCGGTCCAGCAAGGTCTCCAGTTGCGGCAGCCAATCCCGGTGACGGCTCAGGGGCAGATGCAGCACCGCATGGGGCAGCTGGGCCAGGGCCAGTTCAGCGTCTTCGCGCACGTCCACGACCCGAAGCGGTTCCCCCGCCGAGAGGCGCCGTTGCAGGTCCACGGCGGGGAGAGTGCGGGGGGTCCCCGGGCGGGTCGGCTCGTCCATGGGGGGCTTTGAAGCGGGGGTGGCGTCAGGATGGTCCCACCCTGCTGAGAACGCATGAAGGCCCGCCCATTCCTGGCGGTGCTGCTGGCCCTGGTGCTGGTGGTGTTCGGTCTGGGACTCGGTGGCTGGTGGCTGGTGTGGCAACGCAGTGCCCTGCGGCTGCAGCGCCTGCCGCTGGTGGTCCCCCGGGCGGCCCAGTTCGTGCCCAGGGATGCGCCACTCAGTTTTCATCTGTTCAGCGACGGCGACCAGCCCCTGGATTACGCCCGCGCCGTCGCCCCGCCCCGCCAGCGGGGTCAGGCGGCGGCGGCGGTCGGCCGGCTGCGCGACGGGGCCTTCGCCGCGGCGGGTCTCGACTACGAAACGGAACTGCGCTCCTGGCTGGCCTCACCGGTGGGTCTGGCCCTGTTCGAGGCGGACGCCGGCGACGCCGCCGGTGCCTCCAGGGGAGGCTGGCTGCTGGCGCTGGGCAGCCGTGACGATGACGGTGCCCGCCAGTTTCTGCAGCGCTTCTGGCAGACCCGCAGCCTGGCGGGCACCGATCTCCAGATCAGCACCTACCGGGGCATGGGTCTGATCAGCGGCCGGGGGGCCCTGCTGGGCCGCACGCCGATGCCTCTGGCCACGGCCCTGGTGGATGACGACCTCGTCCTGATCGCCTCGGGACGGGGTGTGCTGGAGCAGGCACTGGACGTGTCCCAGATTCCTGAGCTCAACCAGGCCGGTCAGCCGTCCTTCCAGGAGGGGCTGCGGCGGCTTGGCACCGGTGTGGCCCTGCTCCAGGCAGCCCCCGGAGCCCTGGAGCGCTGGCTGGGGCTGCCGCTGCCGGCCCCTGCCGACCAGCGGCCCGGCGGGCTGCTTCTGGCCCTGCGACCCGAAGGGCGGAGCCTGAGGCTGTCCGCCCTGCTGGGACTACCGCCGGAGATGGTGTTGCCGGCTGTCGGCGCCGATGTCGGCCTGGGCCGGGAGTTGCTGGCCGCCCTGCACCTCCAAGTTTCCAGCCTCGCCCTGGTGCAGGATCCCGCCACCATCGCCACAATCCCCCTTCTGCAGCCGCTGCTCGCCCGCCTGGTCGGGGCGGCGGACGCAGCGGGCCCGGTGCCCGCCCTGGTGGTGGGGGCCGATGGGGGGCCGCTGCTGGCC
>NZ_JAHLYP010000035.1 GCF_025127995.1 Synechococcus sp. CS-1332
CCCCACATTGGTGAACAGCACCACATCGCGGTTGCCGCTCACGTAGTCCGTATCACTGATCTGCTTGTGATCGCCTCCCATCCCGATCACATACACATCATCCCCAGCTCCGCCGTTCAGGTTGTCGTTGCCGCTGCCGGCGATCAACCAGTCGCGTCCTGAGCCACCTTGCAGCACATCATTACCGGCTCCACCATCGAGATGGTCATCCCCATCACCACCAACCATCCAGTCATGGCCATTCCCGCCTTTCAACACATCAGCGAACCCTCCGCCATACACATAATCATCTCCATCTAAGGCATCGACTCGATTCACCATGTCCGTAAAGCCACCCAGCCAATCGTTCCCTGCCGTCGCACCTCCCACCACCGCGCGATCGCGCAGCTCAACATCACCCCAGACCGTTCCATCCGCAAATTGAAAGGCTTCGATTCGGTAGATCTCTGAGGCAAAGTAGTGATCCACCCACAGACGATCGCCGGCTCCGTAGTGCAGATACAGCTGGGAACCGTGGCGTTCCACCAGATGTACATCGGTTGGCCCCACATTGGTGAACAGCACCACATCGCGGTTGCCGCTCACGTAGTCCGTATCACTGATCTGCTTGTGATCGCCTCCCATCCCGATCACATACACATCATCCCCAGCTCCGCCGTTCAGGTTGTCGTTGCCACTGCCGGCGATCAACCAGTCGCGTCCTGAGCCACCTTGCAGCACATCGTTACCGGCTCCACCATCAATAAGATCCTGACCATCTGAACCTTGAAGATGGTTGGCTGCTGCCGTTCCTTGAATCAGGCGATGCTCAGAGAGAAGACGGAGGAGGATGTTGCTTGGACGATCCCTGGATGAGACAGACTCCTGCAACTTGGTCAGAATCAGATTCCCTTCATCACCAAGCGAACGCAAAGCCCGAGTTAGATGGGCGAGCTTGTGAATATCTTCTGTCTTGACAACATACGAATCGAGATACTCGGCCACCGACTCCAGCGCATCATGTAATGGCTCTGCATCAAGAACGCCGCCGGGACCGACGAATTGCTGAAGGATGGGCAAGCCATCCGTCTGGAGGATCAGCTGGTCTTCCAGTTGGAGGCGGAAAGTCTCATAGGCCTTGTGGAGCATGGCCACGGAGGCACCGATGGGGCGGGGGTCAAGCCAGCCCTGGCGATAGGTCTGATCGAGCAGGCGCTCCATCACAGCCAGACGCCCGTCGATGGCACTCCAGTTAGAAAGCTCGTCAGGAGATCTCACTCCGACCCAAGAAAAGATCAACGGGTCAATCAGTGCCTCACGCTGTATCGAACTTCCTTGAATCCAGCGTTCAAGAATCAAACGTAAGTCGCCAGAAGGATCCATCGCCATGGCCTGGTGAAGGTCATGGACACTTCCCATGCCTTTGAGATTGGGAAGGCTGGAGATTCCTTCATCAATCAAGACAGGACGGAGCCATCGTGTCCGTGCTTTGTCCACCCGAAACCAGACGTCATTCATGGATTGAAGAGTTCCATCAGAGACACGGAACTCGCCAATCTGTAGATGACGATTGCCTTGGGGATCTATGAAGTTTGAGTCCGTATAGCCCACCCCAAGCCGAAGCACACCGGCCTCATCGAGACTTTGCAACTCTCCTCGATCGACAACTCCATTGCTGTCCCCGTCCCTCCAGACCCTAAGCGTCGACCATGCTGAATCAAGCTGATCGATGAATCGATCACCGTTGTTATCTAAAACTGCTAGAGCTTCAAATCCATTGGCAGCCTTGCTACCGTTCGGAAGCAGAGTGTTGTTGCCAAACAATTCACCACCGTTATCGATAGTGCCGTTACCATCAAGATCACGAACCAAAAGGCCATCCTTCGGGCTAATCCAGCCTGTCCTTTCAGCAAAGCCATTGCCATCATGATCGAAATGCACTGCTGAGAAAGCCTCGGCTGACGTTATGACGCCATTGCGGTCGAGATCAAGTACAAGTGGACATGAATAGGGCCGTTCCGCCGCCTCGAATTGATCTCTTAATCCCTTCAGACCCTTATCCCATAGATCGGCGAGATGGCCAGCCATGAACTCAGCAGCCTCATCTGCATAGGCACTTCCAAGCATGGAGGCAGACAGCATCAGCCCGCCTGCGGCGAGCCAGCCCAACGGACCCGCGGCCAGCAGGGGAGCCACGGCAAGTGAAGCAAGTCGGCCCGCAAGAATCGCCCCGGCATTCTCCAAAGCCCACTGAGTCATGATCCGCTGGGCAGACTCTTGATCGCCTGCATCCATGGCCGCTTTGGCGTCATGGGCCACTGCGGCCAGGCTGACGACATCAGCAATGTGACCCAGCTGATCCATGGCCGTGATCCATCGGGATGTACCCAGTGAGTTCTGAGATCGAAGGTCCTGCCGGTAGTGAACAGCCAGATTGTCCTGGGCATTCCTGATGGCCTTCAGCGTCTCACGATGCGCAGCAACTCTCTCCGGAGGAATGAAGTCCGCCATGGACCGCATCGGAGTATCGGGGGGAGGGGCTTTACCGTCAATAGAGATTGAATCCTCAAAGAAGCTTCTTGCATCGACTACATAATGCTGGTTAATCTGCGCCGGCTTACCATTTTCATCGACTGATATCCGCAAACGGGATGCTCTTTCCTCGGACGCAGCTCGAATCACATGGAATGCCTCTTCCACAGACATCCCATGAAAGGCTTCTATTGGAATTCCATCAATCCTAGTAACGCTTGGATTGCTTAGAATGAGTGGAAGCTCTGTTTGAAAGAAAACTCGATTTGGGGATGCTCCGCCAGTGAAAGTGACCACTTCACCAGCAGCATCCGCGACATAGCGCGCAGAAACCCAGTCCCAAACGCCATTGTTGACTCTCTTCCCATCAACAACCTCACCATCCATGAAGCCATTTAGGGCATCTTGGTCGTCTCCAAATAATTGCTTTAGCTTATCAGCAAACTTCTTATTGTAGTGACTAGAGTTCATTGTCAGACTGAGGAATTTACCCACCTCAGACTGATCGATTGTCCTGACATCATTCCCAGACTCATGAAGCGCTTCTGCGATTGCTCCTGAATGGATTATTTTGTCTCCAAGAGAGGAGAATTTCCCTGTGACTCCGCTATACAATATCGTCACAGCACCTGCGGCCCGGTGATCAACCCGTTCAATCAGATCAAGAAGCTGCTCTTTTGTGGCGACAGAATCCAGCAAGGCATTAGCCTGCTCAGCGGTAAGTACCATTTTGCTTTAAAGCTGACTACGCAGTGGGTAGAGACTTAAAAATGAAAGATCACAACCGATTCAGATGAGTTTTGCCCCTGCTCGCCATCTCTTCCAAACGCCATCAAGGCTTCTTTCAGGACATACCTAACTTCATTTATGTCCAGTCCACCCAGATCAGAAGGCTGGATATGTGAGACTTCCTGCCACACAATCATGGGCGGATTATTCTTTACAACTCTAGAGTTGTTCAGAACATTCAAGGATATGTCAAGAAGCGTCTCGCGAATAAGCAACCAAAATCTTCCTTCTGGCTCGTAATCTCTAGCAAAGTTTTCTACAATCCCTCCCCACAAATAAAAATCCCGCTCTTTATCCCTCGTCCAGTAACGACCATCACCGGGCTTAAACGGCAGGTTGTACTTAGCAATGTCGTCGTCCGAGACCACTTCATTCACGAAGGCCATCTGGATTTCCTCAAAGGCTTTGGAGCAGAACGGGCGGAAGCCTTGAGCCGCGATGGCGCAGTTGCCATCGCGCGGCCTCCCGGGAATCAGGAGCTGCACGTTGAGAAGGTAACGATGGGGAAGAGGATTGGCCAGCTACGGCAAAACGCCGAAGGTCTGCATGTCCTTTTCCAGGCTTCCCGGTAGCGGTCAAGGTTCCATTGTCTTTCTGGTCAACCGCTTCGCGTAGCGACTCGGTCCCCCATCTGAAGCCCCCCTCACCGATCCAGTTCCAACCACTGCAGTGCCTCCCGCGCGGCCTTCTCCTGCCCCTGACGGTGCCTGAAGGCGATGGCCACCACACAGGGAAGGCGGATCACCGTTGGCAGCGTTCCCGATGGCAGCCGGTTGCGGCTTGCTGTGTAGTGCCACCAGGTTGTTCCAGCTGACAAAGGGGTGTGAGGTCGACAGGGCTGTGGTGCAACCCAACAGCCCAAGACCTCACACCCCAAGCAGACACACCCCAATGCCCGCCTGACGCCGATCGGTCGTGAACGCCTGATCCGCCAGCATCTCGATGAGGGCAGGAGCCTCGCTCAGCTGGCCGCTGACCACGGGATCAGTGAGCGCACCGCCAGCAACTGGCTGGCGCGCTTTCGTTCAGGCGGGTCAATGGCTCTGGCGGATCGTCGCAGCAACTGCAATCAACTCCAGCAGGCCGTCGAGCACCAGCAGCCTTGCACGGGCGATGCGGCGCCTGGGGCTGAACCGATGGCGGAATCTCGGCCCAAAACCGTCGGGGCACCGGTACCAGTGAGAGCAACCGGGCGACAGGCAACCCGACCGCCTGCTTTGCCAGAAGCGGCGAGTCTTCGAGGGATTCTACGAGAGAGATGATTTTTGTCATAGGTTGATCAATGATGCCTAGCGCTCCAGATCAGAAGCGGGCCCGCGAACATGGGCATTCCCAATGTCCTCCGCACCCGCCTTCTGTATGTTGCTGTTAGAAGGTCCACTCATCGGTAGACATCTCTTCTGTGGCCAACCTTAACAACGTCGACAACATGCGTCTCATCATCGACGGAGTAAATGACCTGATAGTTGCCTTGACGGACACGCTAAATGTTCGGCCTGCCCGCGAGCTTTTCAGAACCTGTTGGCCGCGGTTGAGTTGCCAATGATTTAATCTTCTCAATCAATGGTGTCAACGTCGCCTTGTCTGATACCGCCTGGAGTTCTTTAGCAGCTGATGGCTTAATCGAGAGACTATATTCGGCCACTATCTCTCAGGCTTGTGACAAACTCTTCGAAGCCAGAACTCGACTCGGCTTGCCTCTGATCAGCATCTCTCAAATCATCAGCATCTTCGGCCAATGTCATGCGCACTGCTTCATTGAGCATGTCCGATATTGAGCGGTTACATGCAGCAGCTCTTAGGCGCAGTGCACGATGAACATCCGCGTCGAAGAAGATGGTGGCCCGCTTCGTTTCATCCATTCCTGGACCTTAGCGCTTTGACGTCAAGGCGTCAGGACGGCGGCGCTTCCGGCTTTCCTCTGATCCTTACTTACGCTTGCCATCATCTGGCCGCCAAGAGCCAGAACGTTCAACAAAGATCATCAAGGGGCGGCTCAGGTGTATGGCATTGCCAGCCGATTTCTCGCCTGCATCACAGATCGCCTGGTTCGAGGCCGGTGTGCTTGGCGATTCGAGACAACATCCTGGGGCCAATCTCCTCGCCTTCATGGAATGCAAAAACATAGTCCGGATAGTCTGCATGTCCAAGCGTCATGTGAGATCCTGACTGACGCTTAACTCTCCATCCAATGGACTGCAAGGCTGACAATACTTTTCTGGCTTTGGCTGACGGCCAATTACTCATGCAGAGAGTGGAAGCGAAAACCGGATGCTGACTGGCTCGGATTCGTCATTTTCAAGCCGATCAGCGATAACACGAAGGGCTAGGACTTCAGCCTTTGCCATTGCATCAGTAGAGGAACTTCCGTATGCCAGGACTCCAGGTAGCTCCGGCACCTCGGCGATCCAACGACCGTCTACTTCTTGTTCGCACTCCAAAGTGAAATTCATGTTTAGATACCTACTGGTGCCACTGTAGCAATATGCCGCTAGAGCGCATCCTGTTCCTCCTCTCAGCCAGGCGCCCTTCCCAGAGATTCGCCCAACTTGTTAGTCGGTGGTTTCCGTGAACCACTGCCGGCAATCGCTCCTTTCCGAGAACCACGGCAGAAGCCAACTCGGTACATGGCAAGAACCCTGTCATGCCAAGAGAGATGAGCTCCTCTCCTGCTCAACAGGATTGGCCGTGGTTCACGGGTCCGAGAACCACCTGTGCGTTTCGCTAAATGATGTTCGTTGCGCTACTGAGCGCTAAGGGGGCCGCAATTCGGCGCTTGGGTATAGAGCATCCCCCCTCACCGATCCAACTCCAACCACTTCCGCGCCTCCACCGCCGCCTTCTCCTGCCCCTGCCGGTGCCCGAAGGCAAAGGCCGCCACGCAGATCAACGTGATCGCCGCCGGCACCGTCCCCGACCGCAGCCGGTTGCGGTGGGCCAGATCGTCCGGCAGGCCCCCCAGCGTCAGCACCAGGAACCCCACCGCCCCCAGGGCCGTGAGGCCATAGAGGAACGGCGTGATCGTGCGGCGCGTCAGGGCGTGCAGCAGCAGCACCGCCAGCCCCACCCAGGGTAGGCTCGAGCCCAGGGCCCACAGCCAGCGTTCGCCCGATCCATCGGTGAGCCGGCGGCGGCAGGCCAGTTCGCGCTTTATCCGGCTCATTCGCGCCGTGGCGCCCCGCGCCGCTCGGCCAGCACCGCCTGCACCTGGCGCCAGTCGACGCCGTGGTGGGCCAGGGCCACCTGCAGGTGGAAGATCAGATCGGCCGCCTCGCCGGCGATCGCCGCCGGGTCGTCGTCCTTGCAGGCCATCACGAATTCGGCGCTCTCCTCGCCGATCTTCTTGAGGATCCGGTTGTCGCCCCCCTCCAGCAGCTTGTTCGTGTAGCTGCCCGGCTCCGGCCGCTCCCTGCGGCCGTTGATCACCCGGGCCAGTTCGGTGCACACATCCGCCGGCGGCGGCAGGGCGTCCGGTCCGCCGGTGGTGGCCGTGTCGCCCTCCCCGTAGAAGCAGCTGCGGGCGCCGGTGTGGCAGGCCACCTCCCCGGTCTGCTCGATCGTCAGCAGCAGCACATCGGCGTCGCAGTCGTAGCGCAGGCCCCGCAGCGTCTGGAAATGGCCGCTGCTGGCGCCCTTGTGCCACAGCTCCTGCCGCGAACGGCTCCAGTAGTGCACCTCACCGCTGGCCAGCGTCCGCTCGATCGCCTCCCGGTTCATCCAGGCCACCATCAGCACCGCCCCGTCCAGCCAGTCCTGGGCGATCGCCGGGATCAGGCCGGCGGCGTCGAAGCGCAGCGTGGCCGGTAGGGGACTGGTGGTATCCACGGCATCGGTCACAGCGGCGGCGGCCAGGAGAGGAATCCATCCTGCCTGTCTTCGGATCCTCCCTTGCTCCGTAGCTTGAAACCAAAGGCCAGACCCCGTTGGCGATCTCGAATCCTGGCCAGGACGATCCCTCTCCTGTCGGAGCTCCCCATCCAATGGAACGCAGCTCTTTGGAGAAGGCGCCCACCGGCATCAAAGGCTTCGATGCGGTCACCGGCGGCGGCCTGCCCCGGGGCCGCGCCACCCTGGTGACCGGAACGGCCGGCACCGGCAAGACCCTCTTCGCGTCGGAGTTCCTGCTGCGGGGCATCCTTGACTTCGGCGAGCCCGGCGTGCTGTTGGCCTTCGAGGAAACGCCCAACGACCTGGCCGCCAACCTGGCCTCCCTGGGCTTCGACCTGCCCGCCCTGGAGGCCGCCGGACAGCTCAGGGTGGAATCCTGCCGGATCCGGCCCGCCGAAGTGGTGATCGCCGGGGCCTTCGACCTGGAGGCGCTGTTCGTGCGCCTGGAGGCCGCGGTGAAGCTGGTGGGGGCCAGACGGGTGGTGCTCGACACGATCGAGGTGCTGCTGGGCGCCTTCGGCGACGAGAGGATCGTGCGCGGCGAACTGTCCCGCCTGTTCGACTGGCTGAAGGAGCGCGGCCTCACCACCGTGATCACCGGCGAGCGGGGCCGCAAGGGGGAACTGACCCGCTTCGGCATCGAGGAGTACGTGAGCGACTGCGTGATCGTGCTCGACCAGCGGGTGCTCGAGGAGGTCTCCACCCGGCGGATGCGGGTGATGAAGTATCGCGGCGCGTCGCACGGCACCAACGAATACCCGTTCCTGATCACCAAGAGCGGTTTCCTGGTGCTGCCGGTCACGATGCTCGGCCTGAGCTACAGCGCCTCCAAGGAGCGCGTGTCTACCGGCATCGTCGAGCTCGATCGGATGCTCGGCGGCGGCATCTACCGCGGTTCCACCCTGCTGGTGACAGGCACCGCCGGCACCGGCAAGACCACGGTCGCGGCGCACCTGGTCGCGGCGGCCTGCCAGCGCGGCGAGCATGCGCTGCTGGTGTCGTTCGAGGAATCGCCCGACCAGCTGGTGCGCAACATGCAATCGGTTGGGATCGACCTGGAGCCCCTGCGGGAGAGCGGTCTGCTGCGGATCTGGTCCGAGCGGGCCTCCGCCCAGGGTCTGGAGGAACACCTGGGCCGGCTCGGGCTGCTGCTGGAAGAGAACAAACCCGACGTGGTCGCGCTTGATGCCTTGGGCTACCTCACCAACGTGGGCACCGACCGTGAAGTGACCGCCACCGTCCAACGGCAGATCGATCTGATGAAGTGCCAAGGCATCACCTCGGTGATCACCTCCCTCACCCACAAACCGGGCGAGGAAGAGAGCACCATCGGCGTCACCGCGATCACGGACACCTGGTTGCTGCTACGCGATCTGGAGCACGATGGCGAGCGCAACCGGCTGCTGTTCGTGCTCAAGAGCCGGGGCATGCACCACTCCAATCAGGTGCGCGAATTCCTCATCACTGACCAAGGCGCCGAGCTGATCGATGTGGCGATCGGACCCGATGGGGTACTGACCGGATCATCCCGGATGCAACATCTTGCCCGGTTGAAGATGGAGTCTTCCAGGCGCGAGGCCGAATTACTGCGTCGCCGGAAGGCCTTGGATCGCCGCCGTCGGCAGATGGAGGAGAAGATCACGACCCTTCGCGAGGAGCTCAGCGAAGAGACCGTTGAGCTGGAGGACTTCGCCACCCAGGAGATCATCCAGCAGGAGGCAGAGACCCATGTAATGGAACAGTTGGAGCGTCAGCGTGGAACTGGGCGATGATCCCACCCACCGATCCCACTGGCGAAGCCCCGGATCCGCAGCTCGTGGTTCTGACCCTTTACGTCAATGGCACCTCCACCCGCTCGGCGGCCGCCCTGATCACCCTGCACCGCCTCTGCCAGGAGGAATTGGCCGGCAAAGTGCAGCTCACCGTGGTGGACATCCGCAACGATCCGGCGGCCCTCAGCGAGGACCAGATCCTGGCGGTGCCGACCCTGCTCAAGCGACTCCCCCTGCCCCCGCGTCAGATCGTGGGCGATCTGGCCAACAAGGAGCGGGTCCTGCAGGCCCTGGACCTGGCCCCATGAGTTCAAGCCAGCCCACCAAGGAGGGCGGCGAGATCCGGCAGTTGCGCAGCCAGATCGACGACCTCTCCACCACCCTCAGCGCCATCCGCAACGGCGATGTGGATGCGCTGGTGCGCGACGAAGCCGGCGTCCTGCAGCTGTACAGCCGCACCACCGCTGACCGGCCCTACCGCCTGATCGTGGAGCAGATGGGCGAGGGGGCGGCCACCCTCTCGCCTGAGGGCCGGATCCTGTTCGCCAACCGGCAGCTCGCAGAGCTTCTGCTTCGCGATCAGCGCGGGCTCGTTGGACGTTCCATCCAGGAGCTGGTGACGGCGGAGCATCCACAGAACCTCCAGAGTCTGCTGGCGGTGAACACGGGCCATTCCCTGAGCCTTCCCCTTGAGCTGCTGAGTTCAGCGGGCCTGGCGGTGCCGGTGCTGGCCTCCATCAGTGGCCTGGAGCTCTCAGGAGAGGTGGTGCTCTGCCTGACCACTGCCGACCTCAGCCGGATCCTGAAGGCTGAGCAGGCCCTGGTGGAATCGGAGCTGAGCTTCCGGATGCTCGCCCTCAACGCCCAGGACGGCATCCTGATCCTGAACTGGGAGAGCGGAAAAATCACCTTGGCCAACCCCTATCTCTGTCAGTTGCTGGGTTTGGAGCCCACCGACCTGATCGGCCGACCGATCTGGGAGATCGGCGCCTTCGACGACCAGCAACGGGCCCACGAGCTGTTCATCGAACTCAAGGACAAGGGGATGGTCCGCTACGACGACATGCCCCTGAAGTGCGCCAATGGGGAACTGAAAGAGGTGGAGTTCGTCAGCAACGTCTACCTCTCGGGCCAGGAAAGGGTGATTCAGTGCAACATCCGCGACATCTCCGATCGCAAAGCGGCTGAGCGGATCGCCCAGCTGCGCCAGGCCGACGTGCAGCAGGGCCTGGAGGACATCGTGGCGGCCCTGGTGGTCCTGAGTGAGGCCCGTGATCCCTACACCGCCGGCCATCAGAGCAGGGTGGCGGATCTGGCGGCCGCGATCGGCCGGGAGCTGGGGCTCGATGACGATCAATTGAGGGGATTGCACATCAGCGCCCAGGTCCATGACATCGGCAAGCTCACCATTCCCTCGCAGATCCTCACCAAGCCCACCAAACTCAAGCCCCAGGAAATGGACCTGATCCGCACCCACGTCCAGGAGGGTTACGACGTTCTGGCGACGATCCACTTCCCCTGGCCGGTGGCGAAGGCCGTGCTCCAGCACCATGAGCGGCTCGATGGCAGCGGCTATCCCAGGGGGCTGCAGGGCGAGGCCATCGGCCTGTGGGGCCGCATCCTGGCTGTGGCAGATACGGTCGAGGCGATGTCCACCGATCGGCCCTACCGCTTCAGCCTGGGGATCGATGCGGCCCTCGAAACCATCGAGGCCGGACAAGGCAGCCTGTTCGATCCGGCCGTTGTGGAGGTCTGCCTGCGACTGTTCCGGGAGCAGCGCTACGAGATCAGGCAGCATGACCCATGAGTGCGCCGGCTGAATCCAACGATCTCATCCAGCTGCGCCGGCAGGTAGCCGATCTGGAGCGGGCCCTCGAAGCGATCCGCAGAGGTGATGTGGACGCGCTGGTGATGGGCAGTGGAGGCCGGGTGCAGCTCTACCAGCGCACCACGGCTGACCGTTCCTACAAGGTCATGATCGAGGAACTGGGCGCAGCGGTGGCCACCGTTTCGCGGCTGGGCCTGATTGTGTTCGCCAACCAGCGGTTGGCGGAGTGGCTGCATTGCGAGCGCGCATCGCTCCTTGGCCGTCCGCTTCGGGACCTGGTGCTCGACGCTGACTGGCCAGGCCTGGAGAGGCAACTGGCGGTTCGTGACGGCAGCATCACACAGTGCCCCTTGACCTTCCGCCGCAGCGATGCAACGCCGTTGCCGGTGCTCGTCGGCCTGACGCTGATGCAGATCGAAGGGGAGCTGGTGCACGCTCTGGTGGCGATCGCCGACCCCGACGCTGCGGCCCGCGGCCAGCGCCCAGTGCCCCATCGATCCCGAGCCTGGCTCCGCCGCACCCCTGCTGGGGGCCAGCGGGCGCTCGAGGGAACCGGGAGCCAGAAGCTGGGCCTGGTGTTGCTCTTTGCGCTCCTGTTTGGCTTGGCCCTGCTGGATCGGGCGCTGCGGCCTGAGATCGTGATTCTCCCCTACTACCTGGTTCCGCTGCTGCTCGCGATCAGCTTCGCCCGCCCCCGCCAGATGCTGGTGCTGGCGCTCACGGCCCTCAGCCTGGCGATCCTGGTGGGCCTGTCTGCGTCGCAATTGGGTGACGCCGACTACGAGCTGCGGCTCTTGGCCTTGGTTTTGGTGGGACTGGTGTCGCTGGGCCTGACGGTCCAGCGACAGCGCCGCGAGCGACAGCGCATCCAAGCGGACCGTGACATCCAATTGGTGGCGGAGAACTCCTCTTCAGTGGTGTTCCAAGCCAACGTCGAAGGCGAAACCGAGTGGATTTCGCCGTCTGTCACGTCCCTGATTGGCTGGGAGCCCGAACAGCTGGTCGGCCAGCCGTTCCAATCGTTCGTCCACCCGGATGACTTCCAGCAATGGCACAAGGCCAAGGCCGCCTTCGCCCGCGGTGAACATCAGCAGCTCCGGCTGAGGGTGCGCCAGGCCGGGGGGGGGTACCGCTGGGTGAGTGTGAACGGCCGCGGAGCCAAAGAGGCCTCCGGGAGCGTGATCGGGATCATCGGCAGCTGGCGCGACATTCAGGAGGAAGTGGAGGCGGAACAAAGCAGCGCCATCTTGGAGTCCCGCCTGAGATCCACCCTCGATTCCCTCTTCGATGCCCACATGGTGCTGGAGGCCCGTCGCGACGCCTCTGACGTCATCCTGGATTTCACCGTTGTGGCGATCAATCAGGCCGCCTGTCATTACAACCTTCTCAGCGCTGACCAGCTGATCGGCGGGAGCCTGCTGCAACTTTTGCCCGCCCACGGCAGCACCGGCCTGATGGCGATCTACGCCCAGACGGTGGAGACGGGCCAACGGCTGCTGCTTGACGATTTCGCCTATCGCCACGATCTCCTCGGCGACACAAGACATTTCGACATCCGTGCTGTCGCCCTGGGAGAGGAGCTCAGCGTCACCTGGCGAGATATGAGCGAACGCTCAGAGAAGAGTCGCCGGCTGGTCGAATCCGAAGAGGCCTTCCGGCTGCTGGCCCAGAACTCCTCCGATGTGGTGGTCCGCGTAAGGGACGACAAATTCTTATGGGTCTCCCCCTCGCTGACGGGGGCACTGGGCTGGCAGCCCGAGCAGTGGATCTCTCGCTCCCCGCTCGACAGGATCCATCCCAATGACCTTGCCAGCTATCGCACCGCAATCCAGGCCATCGCACGGGGTGAGAACGTTGTGCGACGTGGGCGCATCAGCGCCCAGGACGGCACCTGGCACTGGGTGGAGGTGAACGCGGCCCCCTTCCGGGATCTCCGGGATCACATCGATGGTGTGGTGGCATCGTTCCGGATCATCGATCGTGAGGTGGCCGCCCAGCAGATGCTGGAGCACCATGCCCACTTCGATGAACTCACCGGCCTGCTCAACCGCCGTGAGGTGCTGGAGCGTATCGATACCGGCAAGGTCCCGGTGCAGCGCACCGGCCTGCAGACCGCCATCCTCTTCTGCGATCTCGACCGCTTCAAGGCCATCAACGACACCCACGGCCATGCCGCCGGTGATCAGTTGCTGAGGACGGTGGCCGCGCGCATCCAGGGCTGCCTGCGCCGTGAGGATCTGGCGGCACGGGTGGGGGGCGACGAGCTGCTGGTGGTGCTCAAGGGGGTGCAGGATCTGGACAACGCCGTGGCGATCGGGGAGAAGATCTGCAGAGCGGTGCAGGAGCCGGTGCCCACGGCCGCCGGGGAGCTGCAGATCAGCCTCAGCATCGGCGTCACCCTGGCGCTGCCGGGGGAGAGCAGCGACGTCCTGATGGCCCGCGCCGATGACGCCATGTACAGGGCCAAGCAGACGGGCCGCAACAGGGTGTTCCCGATCAGCGGATCCACCTGATGGCAGCCTGGGGTCACGCCCGCATCACCATGAAGGCCGCCCACACCTGCAGCAAGAGCTACGGCGGCTTCCCCTGCTGCCACCGCCAGTGGCGCCACCCGGGCCACTGCCGTTTCGTGCACGGCTACAGCCGCAGCTTCACCTTCTGGTTCGCCGCCCACCAACTCGACATCCACGGCTTCGTGGTCGACTTCTCCAGCCTCCAGCCCCTGCGAGCCCGGCTGGAAGAGCAGTTCGACCACACCTTCCTCGTGAATCACGACGACCCCCTGCTGGCCCAATGGCAGGCCCTGCATGAGCAGGGCGCCCTCGACCTGCGGGTGATGGCCAACGTGGGCATGGAAACCAGCGCCGAACTGGCCTGGGGCTGGGCCAACGAGCTGCTCCATCCCCGCGACGGCGGCCGCAGCTGCTGCTGGCGGGTGGAGGCCCGCGAGAACGAGGCCAACGCCGCCTGCTTCCAGGCCGTCCCCGCCTGGTTCGAGGCCGGCCCCACACCTGAGGAGCCCTGGCCGGCGCCGTGATCCTCACGCGCCTGGCCACCGCCTGGGCCCTGTTCCAGGGGCTGCTGATCGAGGCGCTGCCGTTCCTGCTGATCGGTGTGCTGATCTCCGCCGGCGCCCGCTGGTTCGCCCCCGGCGGCCGCTGGCTGCGGCGGCTGCCATCCCACCCCCTGCTGGGTCCGCTCACCGGCGCCGCCCTCGGTTTCGCCCTGCCCGCCTGCGAATGCGGCAACGTGCCGGTGGCCCGCCGCCTGCTCAGCGGCGGCGCGCCCCTCGGCGCCGGCCTCGGCTTCCTGTTCGCCGCCCCCGTGCTCAACCCGATCGTGATCGCCAGCACCTGGGCCGCCTTCCCCGACCAGCCCTGGCTGCTGCTGGCCCGCCCCCTCGGCGCCGTGCTGGTGGCCGTGGCCCTGGCCCTGCTGCTGGGCCTGGTACCCGAACCCCAGCTGCTGCAGGCCGACCTGTTGGCCGAACGGCGCCTGCACCAGCCCCTGGCGGCGGTGGGGTTGCTGGAACGCTCCAGCGGCCTGGTGGGCACCCCGCCCCCAACGGCCCTCAGCGCTGAGACCGCCCCGGCCCGGCCGCCCCTGGCCGAGCTGATCAAGCACGCCAGCCAGGAATTCCTCCAGCTCGCCTTGCTGCTGGTGATGGGCAGCGTCATCGCCGCCCTGGTGCAATCCTTCGTGCCCCGCAGCTGGTTGCTGGCGGTGGGCGGCGCCCCCACCCTCTCGATCCTGGCCCTGATGCTTCTGGCCCTGGTGGTGTCGGTGTGCTCGAGCGTGGATGCGTTCCTGGCCCTCAGCTTCGCCGCCCAGGTCACCCCCGGGGCCCTGCTCGCCTTCCTGCTCCTGGGCCCGGTGATCGACCTCAAACTCGTCAGCCTGCTCGGGCTGCTGTTCCGCCCCCGCGGCCTGGTGCTCACCACCGCCGGCGCCGGACTGATGGTGCTCCTGATCGGCCAGTGGGTGAACCTGTGGCGCCTGTGATCCCGCCACCACTGCAGCGGGCCGGCCTCTGGCGCGCCGCCAGCCTTGGCCTCTGGGCCGTCGTGTTGATCTACAGCAGCGTCGACGGGCGCCTCGACCTGCTGCTGCGGGCGGTGTTCCACCCCCTGGTGGCCCTCGCCGGCCTGCTGCTGCTGGCGGTGGCCCTGCTGCAGCTGCACCTGGCCTTCGGGCCCGGCCGGCAGGAGCGGGGCGACCGGCGCCAGGCCCGCACCCTGCTGCTCACCGCCGCCATCGCCCTGTTGGTGCTGCTGCTGCCGCCGGCCCCCTCCTTCGCCGACCTGGCCGGCCAGCGCCCCCGCGACGAGACCGCCGAAAGCGAACTCAGCTTCGTGCTGCCGCCCGCCCAGCGCAGCCTCACCGACTGGGTGCGGCTGCTGCGCAGCCAGCCCGATCCCCAGCTGTTCGCCGGCGATCCGGTGCGCATCAGCGGTTTCGTACTGCCCATGGAAGGTGAGCCTCCCCAGCTGGCCCGCCTGCTGGTGCGCTGCTGCCTGGCCGATGCCTCCCCGGTGGGGCTGCCGGTGCGTTGGCCGGCGGGAGCGGCCCCCTTCCCCGCCGACCAGTGGCTGGCCATCGAGGGGGTGATGGACCTCAGGCCCGCCCCCGGCGGCGGCGAGCGGCTGGAGGTGATTCCCAGCCGCCTCCGGCCGATCCCCCGGCCGGCCCGGCCGCTGGAACCATGAGCCCGCTCTCACGCCTCCCCTGGGCCCGGCCCCTGCCCCTCAGCCTGGGCCTGGCGGCGCTGCTGGCCCTGCTCCAGCAGCAGCTGCTGCTGCGCCAGCCGCCCCGGCTCGAGCGGCTCACCCCCGTTGCCGCCAGTTCCGGGCCCGCCGCCCTGCAGGCCCGCTTCAGCCGGCCGATGGACCCCGCCAGCCTGGCCGCCGCAAGCCGCCTCTCGCCGGCCCTGGCCCACCGCTGGCTCGGGGACGGCGACACCCTGCTGCTCAACCTGGCCCCCGACCAGCGCCTCAGCTCCCCGTTGATCCTGCAGTTGGCCGGCGCCGACCGGCGCGGACTGGCCCTGCCCCCCCAGCGCTGGCAGTGGGATCCGCGCCCCCGACTGCTGGCGGTGGTGCCGGTGGGCTCCGGCGAGCAGGTGCAGCTGCGGGAGCACGACGGCCGCTGGCAGCCGATCACGCCGGTCTGGCCGCGGATCACCATGGTCGAGCCCCTTGGCAACGGCGAGGCCGTGGCGGTGGTGGCCCGCTCCGAAGCCGGCCGCTTCCGGGTCTGGCGCGTGCCCTTGCGCCAGCAGCCCGTGCGGCCCCTGGGCCGCCAGGGCACCGCCGAGCCAGCCCCCGTCCAGGCCGGTGCGCCCGAGCCCCTCGGCGCCGGCGAGATGGTGTTCGCCCACATCAGCGGCAACCGCCGCGGCGACCTGCTGGTGCAGGCGGGTGGGGAGCAGCCCGACCAGGTGAGCCTGCAGCTCTGGCCCCCCCGGGGCGGCCCCAGTCGGCTGCCGCTGGAGGCCAGC
Source organism: Synechococcus sp. CS-1332 (assembly GCF_025127995.1). Lineage (GTDB taxonomy): Bacteria > Cyanobacteriota > Cyanobacteriia > PCC-6307 > Cyanobiaceae > Cyanobium. The sequence goes on from NZ_JAHLYP010000035.1 coordinate 16,286, forward strand.
GGCGCCGTGCGGCTGCTGCCGGAAGGCGGCTCGGCGGTGGTGCCGGAGATCGACGGCCTCAGCCTCCAGGACCTGCCGCCCCGGCCGCCCCGCCGCCAGACCCTGCCCGGCAGCCGCGACCTGAGCAGCTTCTGTCCCCGGGCGGGGCGGGCCCTGCTGGTGCGCCACTGGCCCGATTTCCGCCGCTCCCTGGAGCTGGTGGAGCCGGGCCTGGCCCCCCGCCAGCTCTGGATCGGCCCCCAGGCCCTGGTGGCCACGGCCTGCAGCCGCGGCGGCGAGCGGGTCTGGGCGATGCTCGTGGAAGGGGTGGGCCGCCCGGCCCTCACCCTGATCAGCCTCGACCGCCGCGGCACCGTGCTGGCCTCCAGGCGCCTGAGCCGCTGGGAGCTGGAACCCGGCACCGGCCTCAGCTATGACCCCACCAGCGACCGACTGGCCGTGGTGCTGCGCCCGCTGGAGCAGGGCCAGGGGGCCCCACCTCCGGCGCAGGTGGTGCTGATTGAGGCCACCAGCCTCACCCCCGTGCCCCTCCAGCAGGAGGCCCTCCAGGCCATCTGGCTGCCGGCAGGGTAGAAACGGGTCCATGCAGGCCCCCTCCGCCCCTGATCTCCCCCCCCGCCAGGCCTCCCTGCTGGCGGAGTTGCGCCAGGCCGACGGCGAACTGAGCGGCCAGGATCTCCACGCCCGGCTGCGCAGTGGCCCCGCCGCCATGGGCCTGGCCACCGTCTACCGCCACCTGCGCCAGCTGCAGCAGCGGGGCCTGGTGCGCTGCCGCCACCTGCCCAGCGGCGAGGCCCTTTATGCCCCGACGGAGCGGGACGAGCACCACCTCACCTGCGTCGACTGCGGCACCACCCGGGTGCTCAGCCACTGCCCGGTGCACAACCTGCCCATCCCCGGCGAGGAGCTCGGCGGTTTTTTGCCGATGTACCACACCCTGGAGTTCTTCGGGCTGTGCGAGCGCTGCCGGGGCGTCAGTCCCTGAGGCTGTCGCGGTGCAGCACCGCCATCACATCAAGGATCTGGTTGCAGCGCTCGGGCGGCACGCTGATCAGTTTCCCCAGCCGCTGCAGCATCTCCTGCTCCACCGGCTTGAAGCTGCGGTTGGTGTGCACCAGCAGGGCCGCCATCGCATAGGCCGTCTCCTGCTGGGGAGGGGTCAGCAGCGGCGCGGCCTCCATCAGCAGCGTCTCCCAGCCACCCGAGCGCAACCGTCCCAGCAGGCCGTCGAACATCGCCCCCATCACGGCTTCGCCGAGGTTGCTGTAAGGCGATCGCACCTCCAGTAACTGGCGCAGCATGGCGGCCTCATCGGCGTCGAGGGCGCCATCGCAGGCCACGGCGGCAAGGCCGATGGCGGCGAAGGCTTCGCTGGAGTTCATGGACCGGGTTCATCGGCCGCTATTCCAGCAGCCTTCACCGTGCTGGTGGGGCGGCCGCGCCGTCAGAATCCCCACAACGCCTTCGCCTCTCCCCATGACCAGCACGAACCTGGACGCCCCGACAGCGGCGGCGGCGGTCAGCGAGGCCAAGCCGATCTCTGTGCCGGTGACAATCCTCACCGGGTTCCTGGGCGCAGGCAAGACCACCCTGCTCAACCACATCCTCAGCAACCAGGAGGGCGTCAAGACCGCCGTGCTGGTGAATGAGTTCGGGGAGATCGGCATCGACAACGAGCTGATCGTGGCCACCGGCGACGACATGGTGGAACTCAGCAACGGCTGCATCTGCTGCTCCATCAACGGCGAGCTGCTGGAGGCCGTCTACCGGGTGCTGGAGCGCCCCGAACCGGTCGACTACCTGGTGGTGGAAACCACCGGGCTGGCCGATCCCCTGCCCGTGGCCATGACCTTCCTCGGCAGCGACCTGCGGGACCTGACCCGGCTCGATTCGATCATCACCCTGGTGGACGCGGAGAACTTCGGCCCCGAGACGCTGCAGGGGGAGGTGGGCCGCTCCCAGATCGTCTACGGCGACATGATCCTGCTCAACAAGTGCGATCTGGTCAGCGAGGAGCGGCTCGAGGCCCTCGAAAGCGAGCTGCGGGCGATCAAGAGCGAGGCCCGCATCCTGCGCTCGGTGAAGGGCGCGGTGCCCCTGCCGCTGCTGCTGAGCGTGGGCCTGTTCGAGACCGACAAGGTGGTGGCCCAGCAGCAGGCCCCCACCCTCACCCCCGCCCCCAGCCACGACCACAGCCACGACCACGGCAGCGAGGACCACAGCCACTGCGACCACGACCACGGTCACTGCGAACACGAACCCGAGACGGCGACCGCTGACGGCGGCCACGATCACGGCCATCACCACGATCACAGCCACGACCACGGTGGCCATCCCGACCACCAGGCCATCGAGGGCTTCACCTCCCTGTCCTTCAGCAGCGACGGCCCCTTCTCGCTGCGCAAGTTCCAGAACTTCCTGGACAACCAGATGCCGGGCGGGGTTTTCCGCGCCAAGGGCATCCTCTGGTTCAACGAAAGCGAGCGCCGCCACGTGTTCCACCTGGCCGGCAAGCGCTTCTCCATCGACGACAGCGACTGGCCGGGGGAGCGCAAGAACCAGCTGGTGCTGATCGGCAAGGATCTCGACCACAAGCGGCTGCGCCAGCAACTCCAGGCCTGTGTGGCCAGGGACGCGGGCAAGGGCTTCGCCTGATCGCCCCCTGCCGAGTGGGCCGAAATGCGGCAACCACTACGGAAGCACCGGCTGGCGCCGCTAGGGTTGCCACCTACGAGCCTCTTCTATGACCGAGTTCCTCCTGATGACGGGCGTCCTCGCCCTTCTCGGTCTGGTGCTGTGGATGGCCATGGATTCCGACGACGACAACGGCGGCGGTGGCCTGATGCAGCCTGCTTTGATCCCGGTGCGGCGCTCCACGTCCTACTGACACGTAACCATTGATACGCGCCGTCGCGTCGTTTGTTCCTTCTGTCAGAAGGGAGCCTTCATAGGGTCCGGGCCTGCACCCGTGGTTCCCGATGTCCAGCTCCAGGATTCCCCTTCGCCGTTTCTGGCTTCCTGCCGCCGGTGTCGGCTCCCTGGGGGCGGCGCTGCTGGTTTGCTTCGGCAGTGGCCCACAGCCGGCGATCGGCCAGTCCCAGGACGGCCGTCCCGCCATCGCCCAGGCCGGAACCACCATCGGTGTCTACTCGGGCCGGCACTACAACACCGACAAGGAGCTCTACCGCAAGTTCACCGCCAAGACGGGCATCAAGGTGAACCTGCTGGAGGCCAAGGACGACGCCCTGCTGGAGCGCCTCAAGAGTGAGGGCAAGAACAGCCCCGCCGATGTCCTGGTGCTCGTCGACGCCGCCCGGCTCGACGCCGCCACCGACCAGGGCCTGTTCCGTCCCGTCCGTTCGGCCGCGCTTCAGCGGGACGTGCCCGCCAACCTGCGCGACTCCCAGGGCCGCTGGTACGGCCTGACCCGGCGTGTGCGTGCCGTGGTGGTCAACCCGAAGCTGGTGAATCCCGCCACGATCCGCACCTATGCCGACCTGGCCAAACCGGCCCTGAAGGGCAAGCTCTGCCTGCGGGAGCGAAAGAGTCCCTACAACCAGTCGCTGGTGGCCAGCCAGATGATCCTGCGCGGTGATGCCGCCACCCGCACCTGGATCCGCGGCATGGTGGCCAACGTGGGCCAGCCCTTCTTCACCTCCGACACCCCCCTGGCCCGGGCCGTCGCCCAAGGGGAATGCGGCGTGGGGGTGGTGAACACGTACTACGTCGCCCGCATGCTCTCCGCTGAGGCCAGCGCCCAGGACAGGCAACTGGCCGGGCAATTGAAGGTGATCTACGTCAATCCGTCCCACGTCAACATCAGCGGTGCCGGCGTCACCCGCCATGCCAGGAATCCCCAGGCGGCGATCAAGTTGATTGAATTCCTGGCCTCCCCCACCGGCGGCCGCGGCTACGCCGAAGCCAACAACGAATACCCCCTCAAGGGCTTCGGGGAGAATCCCATCCTCAAGCGATTCGGCACCTTCAGGGCCGATGGCGTCTCGGTGGAGCAGATCGGATCCAGGAGCAGGGCGGCCACCTTGATGATGGAATCGAACGGCTGGAAGTAGGTCACCGGATGGGGGGTTTGGCAACGGCCGAGCGTGGGACAGGCGCAAGGGCCGCACCGCCACTGCGGCGTGCCCCCCTGGCGGCGGCCGTTCTCCTGGTCTGCGGACTGGCCCTGTTGCCGTTCCTGGCCCTGGCTGGCTTTGCCGTGCGGGAGGCCGGCTCCAGCCGGCTCTGGCTGGGGAGTGAAGGCCTGGAACAGCTGCTCAACACCCTGGCGCTGGTGTTGGCCGTCGGCCTGATCGGGGCCCTGCTGGGCACCGCCAACGGCTGGCTCACCGCCTGCTGCCAGTTCCCCGGCCGCCGCTGGTTGCGGCTGGCCCAGGTGCTGCCCCTGGCGGCTCCCGCCTTCGTGCTGGCCGCCGTGCTGGTCGATCTGGGCAGCCGCTGGGGCTTCCGGGTGCATGGCATCGGCTGGGCCGTGCTGCTGCTCAGCCTCACCACTTACAGCTATGTGTTTCTGCTCTCCACCGAGAGCTTCTCGGGCAGTGGTCAGCGCCAGCTCGAGGCCTGCCGCAGCCTGGGCGTGGGCCCCTGGGGCAGCTTCCGGCGGGTCGCCCTGCCGTTGGCGCTGCCCTCCATCGGCGCCGGGGTCGCCCTCAGCGGCATGGAGGTGGTCAATGAGCTTGGCGCCGTGGAACTGCTGGGCGTGCCCACCCTCTCGCGGGGCATCCTGCAGCGCTGGCAAGGCGAAGGCGATCTGCAGGGGGCCGTGGGTCTGGCCCTGATGGCCCTGGTGCTGGTCAGCCTGCTGGTGGGGGCCGAACGCTGGATGCGCCACCGCAGCCGCCGCTGGACCATCGGCCAGGACGGCGCTGGCGCGCAGCAGTGGGAGCTGGGGGGCTGGCGGCGCCACCTGGCCCAGCTGCTCACCCTGCTGCCGCCCCTGGTCAGCCTGGGGCTGCCGCTCACCTGGCTGATGCTCAGCCGCGACCAGCTCCAGAGTGATCCGCTCGAGGACCTGCTGGCCCTCACCCTGCGCAGCCTCGGCCTGGCCCTGGCCGCCGCGCTGCTCACGGTGGCGACGGCCTTGCTGCTGGCGATCAGCCGCCGCTGGCTCTCCCATCCCCTGCTGGGCCGGCTGACGTTCTTCGCGGGCATGGGTTATGCCGTGCCCGGCACCGTGCTGGCCCTGGCCCTGATGCTGATCGGCGGACCGCTGCAGCTCAGCCCCCTGCTGCTGCTGCTCTGGGGCTACGGCGACCGCTTCCTGGCCGTCTCGAAACAGGGGCTTGATGCCGCCTTCGAGCACATCCCCCCCAGCCTCGATGAATCCGCCACCAGCCTCGGCTGCGGCTGGCTGGCGGTGCTGCGCCGGATTCACCTGCCCCTGCTGCGGGGTCCGGTGCTGGTGGGGGCGCTGCTGGTGTTCGTCGATGTGGTGAAGGAACTGCCCCTCACCTTCTCCCTGCGCCCCTTCGACTTCGACACCCTCTCGGTACGGGTCTACCAGTACGCCAGCGACGAACGGGTGGGTGCTGCCCTGGTGCCGGCGCTGCTGATCCTGGCCCTGGGGCTGGCGGCCTCGGTGGCCCTGATGCCGAGCCTCGAGCGCCAGGGCAAGGGGAACTGAGCAGGTTCAGTCAAGCTCAGTCGCGGCCACAGCAGCACTTGCCGCCTTTCCACTTGGAGCATTTTTTCTGGCGGCAACCCTTCTTCTTGGCCTGGGGCTGGGGACCGCGAACGCTGATCGCGGCGGGGCTGTCGGGGAGGCTGCCGAGGGAATGGGCCATGGGAGGGCGAAAGGAGTGGGAAAAAAGGAAGAGCTTCAGGCGGCCAGGGGGGCGCCATCGACCAGGGCCGGGGCCAGGCGCAGGCCGGATTCACCGCTGGGGACCTGGAGCAGTTCGGCGGCCCGGATGCGGGAGATCAGCCGGGTGGTGGTGACCCGGGTGGTGCCGATCAG
>NZ_JAHLYP010000036.1 GCF_025127995.1 Synechococcus sp. CS-1332
CACGCTTGACATCAAGGACAAGCCCTGCGCCGAGTGGGTTGCGGCCTCGTTCCGCTTTGCGGCGCAGGAGGTTGCGTCCGGCCGCGCGGGCTCGGAGACGGTGCTCGCCAAGCTCTCGGAACTGCTGTTCGTCGAGGCCGTGCGGCACTATGCCGAGACGCTACCGCCGGATCGCAAGGGGTGGTTCGCCGGCTTGCGCGATCCGGCCGTGGGCCGCTCGCTCGCGCTGATGCACGGACGCACCGCGCACCCCTGGACGACCGAGGAACTCGCCGCCGAAGTGCACCTTTCGCGCTCGGCGTTTGCCGAGCGCTTCACGCAACTGGTGGGCGCCCCGCCGATCACCTACCTGACCGAGTGGCGGATGCAACTTGCCGCGGCCCGGCTGCGCGACACGCCGCGCTCGATCGGCCAGATCGCCGCGGAACTCGGCTATGAATCCGAGGCCACGTTCACGCGCGCGTTCAAGCGGGCGATGGGCGTGGCTCCGGGGCGCTATCGCACCGCGAGATCGTCGTTCACGGCCCCGCTGCCAAGCTGAAGGGGTAGGTCAGCCGCAGCCAGATCATGTCGACGTTCTGGCCCGTGACCCGCATCGTGCCCGCCGACGTGCACTCGCCGTCGTTCTAGTACTGCTGCCACTCGACCGAAAGGCCCAGCCGGCGCGCACCGGTGATGGAGTCGCTGTTTTGGAGAATGGGTTCCATCAAGCGGCCGTCGGCCTATGGCGGCTGTACTTTGAGACCGGTCATCGGTATGGCGGCTTTCTGGAAGATCGGATGACTGGAAGTGGCCAAGTACGGCCCATCGTCAATCATGCCGCTTAACAAAGGCTTCGAGCCGATAAGCTCCGGCGGGCTTTGCGCACCTCTGCATGCGGCTCAAACGCGACATTAGACAGGCCGAAGACCCGTTGCATCGCCGTATCCCTGGAGATACAAGGGTGGCATGATGGAGCTTCGGGAGACCCCTGCCTAAGCCGCATGGTTCAGTGATCTGCGTGATCGAGCGGCACAAGCCCGCATCGACATTCGGATCAGGCATTTATCCCTGGGCAATCCAGGTGATGTCCGTACGGTCGGAGAAGGTGTTTCTGGGCTTCGGATTCATTATGGCTCTGGCTACCGGATCTATTTTATAAGCCAAGGCAACATGCTTATTGTCCTTCTCGCTGGTGGCGACAAGGGCTCTCAAGCGAAAGACATCCAGCATGCCAAGGATCTTGCCCGTAACCTTTAGTGAGAGCCAATGACCAAAACTGAAACAACTGTCTGGGATCCAGTCAATCATTTAACAAATAGTGAAGACATGGCAGCCTATCTTGAAGCCGCTCTGGAGGATGGAGATCCAAGCCTGGTGGCTGCTGCCTTGGGTGATATTGCTCGTGAAGCTGGACTGGGTCGGGAAAGTCTCTACAAGGCTCTCTCATCATGCGGTAATCCTGAACTGGCAACCGTCTTGAAGGTTATCTCTGCACTCGGACTTCAACTGCATGCCAGTCCTGTTGTTGAGGCGGGCACGGCTGTCTAACAATGCCATACACCTGGGCCGCCTCCAAATGACTCTTTCCCGTCGCATGGAATGTTTGCGGCCAGGTGACGATAAGCTTCAACCTACTATGTGAGCTTGCATGGAAAGTGAAATCTCTTCGGCCGAAGAACAGCTCAGGCTTGCCATGCTCGCTTCCGATGTTGAATCACTCGAGGCATTGATCTCGCCGGATCTTGTTTTCGTGACCCATTTCGGTGCGGTGCTCTCCAAGCAGGACGACCTTGAGCTTCACCGCTCTGGCGCACTGAGATTCCATTGCATTGATCCATCAGAGCGACGAGACTTGATGCTTGATCAGGCGGCCTACGTCTCAGTCCGTGTTCACCTCTCTGGTGTGTTCAACGGCTCCCCATTTCAAGACGATTTTCAGTTCTCCCGCCTGTGGCAACGAAATGAGAATGGCGCCTGGCAAGTCATCGCTGGCCAGGCCACCGTCGTGCAAGCTCTGGCGCATCCCCCTTCCTGATCCTTGCCCCCATCGGCCCTGTGCAACCCGTTCCTGTTCGCCAAGCCAGCCTCGCCGACCTCGAGGCGCTCGTTCCGCTGTTCGACGGTTATCGCCAGTTCTACGGCCAGCCCTCCGAACTGGATCGCGTCCGCGCCTTTCTGCACCAGCGGCTGACGCAGGCGGATTCGGTGCTGTTCATCGCCGAAGCCGATGGCCAAGCGCTCGGTTTCACCCAGCTCTACCCGTCGTTCTCCTCGGTGTCGATGGCGCCGATCTTCATCCTCAACGATCTGTTCGTGGCGCCCGAGGCCAGGCGTTCGGGGGCGGCCCGCCGTCTTCTGGAGGCCGCCGTGGGCCAGGCCCGCGAGGCCGGCGCCATCCGGCTCACCCTCTCCACCGCCCACACCAACACCGCCGCCCAGTCGCTCTATGCGTCAGCCGGCTGGAAGCGCGATGAGGTCTTCAGCGTCTACCACTACGGACTTCCCCGCTGATCACGGCCTTCCCCGATGATCGGCAACGGCAAGTCCGTCGCCAGTCATCACACCCCAGGGCCCTCAGAGGCCCTGCGCCCGGAAGAAGCGCTGCATGGCGTCCTCCGCCTGGGTCACCTGGGCCGGTGTGCAGGCGGAGGTCATGCTGAAGACCTTGCCGGCCTTGTTGAAGTTGACCCGGCAGGCGCCCTCGAACTTCACTTGCTGGCTTCCTTGCCGTAGGGGGCGGGATCCCAGAAGACGAAGATCGACTGGTTCTCCAGCCGGTACACCTGGCCGCGGTTGGCATCGAGGATCTCCCGCCTGGCCGGTTCACCGCGCCCATCGAAGTAGGCGTTGGGGGTGCTCTCGTTGGGCTTGAGCTCGATCCTCTGGCCCCCCTTGAGTTGGATGCTTACGAATCCCTGCCGCTGGGAGAAGGTGCACAGCCCGGAGGAGGTGGCCTTGTCCTCACCGGCGGGGAAGACATCGCAGCGGGCCTGCACGGTGTCGGCCAGCGCCGGCGGCGCCGCCACCAGGGACGCCAGGCTCAGAAGGGAGGCGGCCAGGATCGGAAGTCGTCGCATCCGCAGGGTTGGCACTGCTTCGAACGTACCCGTCGCATCGGGCGGCGTCAGTCTCTTTGTCTTTTCCTGCAGGGCTCGCTGCCTCTAGGTGCATGACCTAGGTGGCCGCAATGTGCCGACGTGGTTGGGGCTGGAGCGTGAGGGCCAAGCTGGTCAGGATCGGCAATTCACGCGGCCTTCGCCTGGCGAAGCCGCTGCTTCTCGCCGGCGGCCTGCCGCTGGCCGTGCCGCCGGCCCGGGCCGATGGGGAACCGGCCGGTGTCACGGTGCGGACGCTGGTGCAATCCACCCAGGCGTGGAACGGCACCCCTCTGCCCGCCTATCCCAGTGGCCAGCCGGAAGTCACCGTGCTGCGCATCACCATCCCGCCGGGGGTGAAGCTGCCCATGCACCAGTTGCTGGTCACCAGCGCGTCTGGCGCCAGCCTGCAGCTCAAGGCGGGCCAGGGGTTGATCGAGATGGTGAACCAACCCCACTTCGGCACCAACAACGGCAGCGAAGCCGCCGAGATCGTGGAGGTGTACGCCGGCGGCAGGCCCATCCCGCTGATGGTGGGCGGGGAGAGACGCTGTCCTGCAGTCTCTGGCGCTTGGATGGGCCACCTTGATGGATGTGATCTTGCTCGGAGCAGGTCTGTACAGGCTGTACAACGTCCTTCGCCGCCCCGTTGAGCCCCCCGCCGCCCCCCGGAAGGTCGTCCGCCCGAAGCCATGGGCGCCGGTGTTGGATGGCCCCAGATCCGCATAGGGGGCTGGGCTACGGCGTTGCCCGGGTCTCCATCTTCCACGCCGTGGAGCGTTACGGCGGCCCTGAGGGGAAGGGTGCCCCACGGCAGGATTGCATCACCCGGCGCGACCGTCCTCCCGGCGACGGCTGGGAGTATTGGCTGTTCCTGCCGGCCATCAGGGTGGAAGCGGCCATCGTTGATACCATCCACAACCGTTAGCCGGAGCTCCACCTCGAGCTGCTGGCCCTTCTGCAACGGCACGGCTCCGCGCCGAACGGGTGAGATCAGACACAGTGGCGAATCAGATCCGTCAATAGACTCCCAGAAGTGGTATTGGCAGGCTGCTCAGATCTGGGTATGGCTGATTCACGCACAATCAGAACTGACAACCTGGCGCCCATTCTGCCGAGCGTTCCCTTGCTTTCCAGTGTTGGGGCTGGGTGGCAGGGGATCACACTGGAGCAGTTCCGCTGCCCTCCGTTCGAAACCCCAGAGTATTCCTATCCAGACCACAAAATTGCCATCCATACCCGCATCCCGGAAGATCTACGGGTCAAACGGCGGTTGAATGGACGGGTGCAGGTTGAGCAGGTTATTGCAGAGCAGGTGATTGTTGTTCCTGCCGGGGTGACGCATCAGGTTCAGTGGGATCAGAGCTCGGAGTTTTTGATCCTCACCCTCAAGCCCGATGTTCTAGGCCAGGTTGCGCATGAGGCGATCGCGCCCGATCAGGTTGACTTGGTGCCGGATTTGCCCCGGGTTGATTCACTCCTTCGGCAGTTGGGGCTTGCCCTTCTCTCGGAGTTGGAGATGAATGGGGGACGCGATCATCTGTACGTGGAATCGCTCCAGAATTGTCTGGCCGTGCATTTGCTGAAGACATACTCGGCGGTTCCACCCAGGTTCCCTCCCGCAGGGCCGTTGCCGCCGTCCTCTCTCGCCCTGGTGACCGGTTACATTCAAGACCATCTCGACCAGACGCTTCCGTTGGCGGACCTGGCTGCCTTGGTGGGACTGAGTGCTTGTTACTTTGCCTCATTATTCAAGCAATCCACGGGGACTTCTCCCCACCAGTTCATTGTTCAGTGCCGGCTGCAGCGATCGCAGCACCTGCTAAAACGCTCTGATGCAGCCATCGCCGATATTGCCATTCAATGTGGATTTTCCAGCCAGAGCCACCTGACGCGATTGTTTCGCAAGCACCTGGGCACGACTCCCAAGATCTATCGATTGTCTGTGAAATGATCCACACTTCCATTCCAAATCAAAAGAATGTGCAATCATTCAAAAGAATAGGAAAGATCCATCCAGGTTTGATGGCTACCATGACTTCGACTGCTTTCCATTGACGCCGGATCAGAGGATCTCGAATGTCTACTCCAGCTGGACTTCCGCCGATTTTTGCCGAGGTGCCTGTGGCGATCGCTCCATCGCATCCGATTGCCGAGTTTCCACCCAGCACGTTCCTGGAAAGTATTGCGGTCAGTTCTGATGGCACCTTGTTTGTCAGTAGCCATCTGGATGGCAAGGTGCTTCGGATTGGAGCTGATGGTGTGCCTGTGGTTCATGCGGCCATCGCCGGAAAAGCCACGGGACTGGCCCTGACATCCGCGGGAGACTTGTTGCTGACAGCCTGGGACGCCGACGGCATACCGACCATCTATACGATTTCCCCCCAGGGCGTTGTGGCGGTGTTGGTGACTCTGCCCGATGCCATCTTCTTGAATGGATTAACACCTCTCTCGGAATCAACCTATCTGATTGCAGACTCCTATCGAGGTGCCATCTGGCAATTAAATCTGGCAGATCGGTCAGTCGGCGTGTGGCTGGAGCATCCTCTGCTGGCTCGCAGTTCCGAGGAAAGGGAGTTTCCGGCGGTCAACGGACTCAAAATCTATGGGCAGACTCTCTACGCGTCCAACACAGAAAAGATGCAGCTGATCAAGATACCGATTCAGCCCAACGGCCAACCTGGTGAACCAGAGATCTTCTTCGCCCCAGTCAATCTCGATGACTTTGCCTTTGACCAGGAGGGGAACCTCTATGGCACCACCCACATTTACAACAGTGTGATCAAGATCACTCCCGATCGCCGGATCACCACCATTGCCGAGGCAGAGCACGGGATGACCGGAAGTACCGCGCTGGCCTTTGGCGCCGGAGCGGGCGATCGCACCAGTCTTTACGTCGTCACCAACGGAGGCCTGTCGTTCCCGCTGCCGTCGGGCCTGGAACCTGCCAAGGTTGTGCGATTGGACATCGGCATCGCCGGACACCAACTCCTGCAGCGATGAATGCTCCTGAACGCCTGGATTCTGATCCACCCACGACGGTGGATGTGCTGCAACGGATCAAGCCGGGATGTGAAGCGGCCTTCGAAGGGGTTCTCGCTGAGCTGATTGAAGCGGCCATGGCCTGTGAGGGGCACCTGGGCGTCAACGTTTTTCGTCCATCCGATCCTGCCCATCCTGAATACCGCATTGTGTTCAAGTTCGATCGCATCAGCAAGCTCAAGCAATGGGAAGAGTCTCCGATTCGCCTGAGATTGTTGAACCGCGCCCGCCAGTTCACTGAGGGCACCGGCCAGTACTCGATGCTCACGGGTCTGGAAACCTGGTTTACCCTGCCCAATCGACCCGGGGTGCCTGCCCCGCCTCGCCACAAGATGATGGTTGTTTCTGGAATCACGATCTATGTTTTGATTAATCTGATCAATTTCATTCTGGTGCCGCTGATCGGTCCACTTCCGGTTTTTGTGCGGACGTTCGTGGTGACGGTGATCATGGTTGTCGTCATGACGTATTTCGCCATGCCGCGCATGACGAAGCTATTCAGGGGCTGGCTTTATCCAACCAGGCGGATTTAACGCCGGTCCCGGCGGACGATCCAATCCCTGCCGTTCGACCAAGGTCGACCTGAGTGGGTTTGGGTCATCGGTTGCCGATGAAACCGGGTCCCCTCTGGTACGCCGTCGATGCCACCCTTTTCCAGCAGCTGGGAGAGGCAGATATTCAGGCCGTCATCGATCTGTATCGACGCCCGCAGACGGTCTTTGGAACCTGCGCCTATCGGCGGCCAGGTGCTCGCTGATGGCGTCTGATCCAGACCACGGGTCCGGTGTCGTGCATGGGGGTCATGAGCCTCGAGACAGATCTGTACAGGCTGTACAGCTTTGGTCACGGCTCTGTTCGGCTCTCCCATGCTGAGTGGCGTGATGTCTTTCGTTGGATGCCCTTCTCGCTGGTGTCGGATGGCGCCGGATTCGCCCCCGGCAAGGGCCCGTCAAGGAAAGACTTCATCACCCAGCGCGACCGTTCCCCCGGTGAATGGTGGGCGTATCCGTTCTTCCTCCTGGCCATCAAGGTGGAAATGCCATCGATGACTACCCCCGGTATCTTTCGGTTGTGAATCACCGGAACCGCCGCCTAGAATCGCGAGGCTGATCCACGGAGAGCGCGGATGGTTCCCAGAAACACGATCTGTCTCTGGTACGACGGCACCGCCCTGGAGGCGGCCACGTTCTACGCCGAAACGTTCCCGGACAGCGCGGTGGGAGCGATCTTTCGTGCGCCGGCTGATTATCCTTCCGGCCAGCAGGGTGATGTCCTGACGGTCCTGTTCACCGTGGCCGGCCTCCCCTGCCTGGGTCTCAATGGCGGCCCGGAGTTCAAGCACAGCGAAGCGTTTTCATTCCAGATCGCCACCGATGACCAGGCCGAAACTGATCGGCTCTGGAACGCGATCGTCGGCAATGGGGGCGAAGAAAGTGCCTGCGGATGGTGCAGGGACAGGTGGGGTCTGTCGTGGCAGATCACACCGCGCGCCCTCACCGCCGCCATCGCCGACCCCGATCGCGCCTCGGCCCAGCGTGCCTTCGAGGCGATGATGCAGATGACCAGAATCGACATCGCGGCCATCGAGGCGGCCCGCCGCGGGTAGGGGCCATCCGTGCGCCACCCCCGCCGTCAGATCCTGCGCGCAGCCACGGCCGTGGTCCTTGGTCTCGGCTGTGTGGTCGGCGCTTTCGTGCTGCCTGATCAGCCCCCTTATCGGGCGCTCCAACTGGCCTTGGGTTGCGCTGGCTGGCTTGGCCTCCTCATCGGCACGATGACGTTCCTGTGGGCCAGGGCCGCCTGCTCGGCTGAACGGGCCCTGCTCCAGGGCCGGGAGGTCATCGGGCGCTGGCACATCGATCCCGACCTCTGGCAGCAGTTCGTCGCCCTGAATCGGACCTTCAGCAGCAATCAGATGGCCGCGCCCTCCACGATCCCCGCCCAGGGCCTCCGGGTGATCGTCAGTCCCGCCGCCCTGCTGGTCGGCGATCAGGTGGAACTGTTCAACCGCACAGCGGTGGTGGATGGCCGCGTGCGCCATTGGGGTGGCGACTGGACGGTGACCCAAGCCAGCCTGGGAGGCGATCACCCCTGCTGCCTTTACCTCTATGCCGGCATCCGAGGCGACAGCGGCCCACCCTCCTTCAACAACCTGATCGTGCCTGTCCCCACCGAGGCGATCCCCGACGCCATCCGGGTGCGTGATCACTTCCTTGCTTGTATTCAGCTCCAGAGCAACCCCAGCCCCGATCCATGACCAGCCAGCCGATCGTGATCCTCGGGGGCTTCCTGATCAGCCCGGAGGCCTATGGGCCGATGGTCTCGCGGTTGGAGCAGCTGAGCGGCCAGCCGGTGCGGCTGGTGCCGGTGGGCAAGGCCGAATGGCTGCTCACCGTCTTCGCCTTCGCCTGGGCGCGGATCCTCGATCGGGTGCAGGCCACCGCGGGCGAGCTGGCCCGCCAGTCCCCCACCGGCAAGGTGACGCTGATCGGCCACAGCTCCGGCGGCATCATGCTGCGGCTGTTCCTCAATGACGCCCCGTTCCAGGGGCGCCGCTACGACGGCAAGGCCCTGGCCGACACCCTGGCGATGCTGGGCAGCCCCCACACCGCCATGAAAGCCACGCTGTTGCGCCAGATGGTGGCGGAGCGGCTGCCGGGCTGCCCGTTCGCTGATCAGGTGCGGTACGTGTCGGTGGCCGGCGACCTGGATCTGCAGGCGGCCTCCCCCATGGCCCAGCGCCTGGCCCCCACCGCCTACCGCAACAGCACCGGCGATCCCCACGACCGGGGCGACGGCCTGGTGCCGGTGGCCTCGGCCCTGCTGGCGGGCTCCACCCCCCTGGTGCTGCCGGGGGTGGCCCATGGCGGTGCCTTCGGGCCCAGCTGGTACGGCAGCCCAGAGGCGGTGGAGCGCTGGTGGACCGCCGCCTTCAGCGGGGCTGGGGGGCCACCGGGGTCGTGGCCTGCTGGCGCAGCTCGCTGACCACACCGCTGCGTTTGAGCGCGCTGATCGCCTGGTCGATGCGGTCGGTGGTGGCCTCCGGCAGTGCCGGGGAGAAGGCGAAGGCCTGGGATTCGGGCCGGATGCCCTCCAGAGCCAGGCTGGGCAGGAAACCCTTGGTTTCTTCCTGCAGCAGCAGGTGGCTCAGCTGCAGGTTGTCCGCCAGAAGGGCGTCGATCCGGCGGGAGGCCAGCTGCTCGCCCCCGGCCGCGATGCTGTCCAGGGGCACGATCGTCACCTTCGCGCCGCTGCTCGAGGCGTTGAGTTCCTTCAGCAGCGCCTCGCTCACGGTGCCGCTGCGCACCCCTACCCGCGAGCCGCGCAGATCCGCTGGTGAACGGATCGCACCGGTGGCCTTGCCCTGGATCTCGCCGGCCACGTTCACGGTGAGATAGCCCACCAGAAGCGACGCCGAGACGATCCGCACCAGATAGGCCAGGATCACAATCCCGTTACCGCGGGTGGTGGCCACGATCGTGTTGCTGCCCGGCCCGGTGGCCAGCACCTGGAACACCTTGCTGCTGTGGCGCAGGAAGCTTTGCCTGCTGTCCGGGGCCGGGTGGGAGCGGGCCTCCAGCTTCAGGGTGAGCCAGGTGAGCAGCGCGATCGCCAGCAGGTAGCCGCCCAGCAGTTGCAGCAGCGTCGGCGTCAGCAGGGCGCCCAGGAAGGAGCGCCCCAGATCCAGTCGGCTCTTGATCACCATCACCGCCAGGCCGTCCTCCTGGAAGGGGAGGCTGAAGCGGTAGCGCTGCAGGCGGTCGGGCGAGACGTTGATGCAGCCCACCGCCACATCCAGCCGCCCCTCGCGGCTGGCCTCCAGCATCTGCCGCACCGACGGCCACTCGGTGACGACGTAGGGCAGCCGCTCAAGGGTGGCTACCCGGCTCCAGAGATCGATGGCCAGACCCCGCCAGACCCCTGCCACCTGGTAGCTGCAGGGCGGCGAACCATCCACCACCCCCACCCGCAGCACCGGTGCCGCCGCCGCTGCCCCCGGCAGGCCCAGGGCCAGGCAGAGGGCAAGGCCCCAGCTGAGGCGTTTCATCAGGGTGCCAGCCGCGCCCGGTGCAGCCGGCTCTTCTCGTACCAGTCGGCGAACTCCGGCACCCACAGCTGCAGGTGGGGCCACATCAGATCGCAGAGTTCGCGGATCTCCTGCTGGGCATCGAGCTTGGCCCGCAGGTCGAGGAAGTGCAGGAACGCCCGCAGGGTGAAGCTCACCACGAAATGCTGGCGATAGTCGAACGGCAGGATGCCGCGGGCGTGCTCTTCGGCGAAGCCCGCATCGAGCAGGTCGCGATAGCGCTCGGCCGCCGTCCGGCAGAGCTTCAGATCAATGGCCCGCTGGCCGTCGTCGTAGAGGTACTTCTTGCCCTGGCGGTCGCTGTAGGGCCCCACCGGCCGCAGATAGAACACCTCCTCCAGCTCCAGTTCGCCTTTGGCGGCCCTGCGGATGCGGTCGCCCGTGTACCGCATCGACTGCACATCGAAGCTCACCCCCACCCGATGGGTGCGGGCCTGCTGCATCACCGAATGGGGGAACCAGCCCACGTTGAGCACGATCTGGGCGTGCTCCAGGGGGCCGTAGTGGCCGCGTTCGCCGGCCAGCAGACGCTTGACGCAGATCTCCCCGGCCTTGGTCTCCTCCGGCCACTCGGCCCGGTCGGCGGCCACGAACCCCTCGCTGTAGTCCTGGTGCATCCCGGCGTAGACGCACTGCTGCGGGTTCGGCGTGGCGGCGATCAGCTCGACCCGGAAGCGGGGATCCATGGGCGGGGGGTTCGGGGGGAAGGGGAGGGACGTGGCGGGATCAGCCGTGGCTGCGGGGGCCGGTCTGGGGCGGGGCCTGGGGCTGGGGGCGGGCGCTCTCCGCGGCCGCCTCGGCCAGGGCACTCACGGCCCCCACGCCCGCCAGCTGGGGCAGGGGTGTGCCGTCGACCAGGGCGGTGCTGAGGGCGTCGAGTTCGGTGCCGCTGCGGGCACCGATGGAGCGGCCCACGGAACCGCCGGCGGCGTCGAAGAACTCCAGCTGGGGGATGCCGTTGACGTCGTAGCGCTCCAGTTCCGGCTGCCAGCGGGGATTGTCGACATTGAGCAGCACCACATCCATCCGGTCGTGCTGCTGGCGCTCGATCCGCTCCATCGCTGGCGCCATCGAACGGCAGGCCTCGCACCAGTCGGCGTAGAACTCCACAACGGTGGGCTTGCCATCGGCCAGGGCCACCGTGAGTTCGGGCGACTGGCGGGCCAGCCTCTCCAGGGGGGCTTCCGGATGCAATCCGCCCCGCAGCCACAGCATCAGCAGCACCAGCAGGGCCGCCACGGCCGCCAGAACCATGCGCTCGGTGCGGCCGAGGCTGGAGGGGGGGGAACTGCCCGATGGGGCCATGGACACCAATGACACGATGTGGCGCCCACTCTGGCAGCGCTGTCCCTCTGGCAGGGCTCGCACCAGGGGCTCTCTCAGGACATCGTTGCTAGCGTCAGCGTTCCCGGGCAGGAGCGGTGAAACGGCGCCTCACTCTCCACTTCCCCTCCGAGGCGGTGCACCAGCCGATCACCTACCGCCTCGCTGTCGACTTCGACATCGCCGCCAAGATTCTGCGGGCCCAGATCGCCCCCAACCAGAGCGGCACCATGGTGGTGGAGCTCTCTGGTGACATCGACGAGCTCGACGCCGCCGAAGACTGGCTGGAGGGCCAGGGGCTGGGACTCAACCGCGCCCCCGGTGAGATCCGCATCGATCCGGTGCTCTGCGTTGACTGCGGCATCTGCTCCAGCGTCTGCCCCAGCGGCGCCCTCCACTACACCCCGGCCACCCAGCGGCTGCAGTTCGAGGCCTCCCGCTGCCTGGTGTGCGAGCAGTGCATCCCCAGCTGCCCGCTGGAGGCCATCACCCTGGTGCTGGAGCCATGAAGGACGTCTTCCGTCTCATGCTGCTGCCGATCCAGGCGCCGATGCTGCTGGTGCTGATGGGGGTGAGCACCTACCAGGGCATGCACTGGAGCCATGCCCTGGAGAACGGCAGCTCCCATGTGCAGGAACTCACCACCCTCTTCTGGTCGGCCGAATGCCTGCAGGCCCTGCTGATCGTGTTCATCTGCACCATGCCCGATCTGGTGATTCGCCAGGTGTCGATCGTGATGGCCGCCAGCCGGGTGGTGAGCCTGGTGGTCACCCTGCTGCTGGTCACCATCGGTGGCCTCTACCTGCTGCACCTCAACGTGCTGGCCAACGTGCTGATCATGGCCTCGGCGGTGTTGCTGGCCCGGCTGGATCTGCTGCGGGTGCGGGTGGTGCCGCCGCCGTTGGTGCTGGCCGGGGTGCTCGCCCTGCTGGTGCTTGGCGGTGCCAACTTCGGCCGCATGCTGGTGCGCTGATCAGCAGCCCGGTTCGCCGCCCTGCTGGTAGCTCCAGACGTTGCCCAGCACCTTTTTCACGTAGAGGCGCGTTTCGGGGTAGGGAATCGCCTCCACCCACAGCTCCGGATCGCTGCGCAGGCGAGGGCCCACCCAGCCGGCCACGGCGCCGGGCCCGGCGTTGTAGCTGGCCACCGCCAGCAGCGGGTCGCCGTCCCACTGGCGCAGCAGCTGCGCAAGATAGCGGGCGCCGAGGCTGGCGTTCCCGGCCGGGTCCTCCAGCAGCTGCTCCGGCACCGGCCCACCGGCCAGTTCAGCGGCGGTGGCGGGCATCAGCTGCATCAGGCCCGTGGCCCCCACCGGCGAGCGCACCGCCGGGGTGAAGCGCGACTCCTGCTTGGCCACGCCCAGCAGCAGCTCCATCGGCAGCCCGGCCTGGGTGGAGGCGGCCCGGAAGGCCGCCTCAAACCGCAGCGGATGCAGGCTGCGCTCCAGTTCCCGTTCCAGGGCGCACTGGTTGCCGTCGAGCTTCAGGCTGGCCTGCTCCAGCAGGCCGAAAGCGGTCCAGTCGTCACCGACCCCCTGGCGCAGCCGCCCCTCCAGCAGCAGCTCGCGGCTGCCATCGGGGGCCCGGCGCCCGCGGCGGTGGCGCCAGGTTTCCCAGGCCTCGGTGCCCTGATCCAGTCGCCAGAGCCGATCGAGGATCCCGTCACCGCTGGCCAGGGGCCGCCAGTCGTTGCGCCTGTCAGGCGTGTGGGGGCCCGCGCCCAGCTGCAGATCCCCCTGGCCCAGGCGTACCGCGGCGCGCCAGCCGTAGTAGCCGCCCGGATGGCGCCGCAGCAGCGCCTGCCAGGTGTCCCTGGCGGCGGCCCCTTCACCGAGCTGTTGCTGAATGAAGCCGATCCAGAAGCTCTGGCGGGCGGCCAGCGGCGGCGGCAACTGGTCGGTGGGGATGGCCTCCAGCAGGGCCATGGCCGCACGCCAGCGGCCGGCCAGCAGCCGCTCCCGCACGAGATCCCACTGCAGCGTGCGGCTGGCAGGGTCGAGGGGCCAGCGGCGCAGCAGGGCGAGGGCGGCCGCGTCGGTGGCGGGATGGGGGCCGTCCCCCTTGGGCTCGGCGTCCAGGATCCGCCGCGCCAGCACCGGGGCACTGTCGCGCCAGCGGGGCGGCAACCG
>NZ_JAHLYP010000037.1 GCF_025127995.1 Synechococcus sp. CS-1332
GGTGTGGAACGGCGAGAAACTGGTGCCGCCGCCCACGTCGCTCGCCAGGCCGTAGCCCATGCCGGCCGCATCGGCCGCCGCAAAGTCGAAGAAGCCGCTGCCCAGAAACAAGTTGCTGGTGGGACTCACCGCCGCCACGGCGCCGGCGGCCAGCACCTCGGGCCAGAAGCTGCCGCCGTCCACGGCCGTGCCGGGCAGGCCCACGAACAGGCTGCCGGGGGCGACGCGGCGGGAATCGCAGCTGACGCCGCTCACCACCACCTGGGCCAGGGCACCGGTGGGGTCGGGGAGCGGCGGCAGGCCCACCTGACGCAGGAGCGGCTGAAGCAGCGGTGACATGGCGGCGCCGGCGGCGTCCGGCGGGACGGAGCTGGCGCCTTTCATAGCGTGACGCTCAGCGGACTCCCTGCTTGATCAGCCAGGCCCGCAGCTGGGCTCCCGCCAACCGGGGGGACACCCGCGGCAGCTCGCGGAATGGAGCGTCGCCGCTGGCCGCCAACGCCAGCACAGGGACGGCCAACCCGTAGCGCCCCTGCAGGGCCGGATCGGTGTCCACGTCGATCAAGTTCAGGGGCTGGGGGGGATCCAGGGCCCGGAGCTTCTCCTCGAGGCCCTCACAGAGGCAGCAGCCCTGGCGCGTGAACAGCAGCAGCTCCTGCATCAGTCCGGAACCGGGTCGCAGCCGCAGGGGGTGAAGGGGTGGCAGCGGCCGAGCCGCCTCAGGGTGAGCCAGCCGCCGCGCCAGGGGCCATGGCGGCCGATCGCCTCCAGCGCATAGACGCTGCAGCTGGGAATGAAGCGACAACGGGGACCCATCAGGGGCGAGAGCCAGCTGCGGTAGGCGCCGAGCAGGGCCAGCAGCACGGCGGCCACGGCGGCCGAGAGGGCAGCTGCCATCCATGCGGGACCGCCGGAGCTTAGGGTGGGTGGTTGGCGCTCCACGCGCGGGCATCCGGGTTCTCCCAGCATGCCGCAACCGTGAACCGCCCCGTCGGCCCCTGGGCCGCACCCTCCACCTCCGTCACCTTCCCTTATGTCTCGCTACCGCGGCCCTCGCCTGAGGATCACGCGGCGCTTGGGGGACCTTCCCGGTCTCACCCGTAAGGCCGCCAAACGGTCTTATCCCCCCGGTCAGCACGGCCAAGCCCGTCGCAAGCGCTCCGAATACGCGATCCGTCTCGAAGAAAAGCAGAAACTGCGTTTCAACTACGGCATTTCCGAACGTCAGCTGGTGCGCTACGTGAAGAAAGCCCGTGCCCAGGAGGGTTCCACCGGAACCAACCTGCTCAAGCTGCTCGAGGGCCGACTCGACAACATCTGCTTCCGCCTCGGCCTCGGTCCCACCGTTCCAGGCGCCCGCCAGCTGGTCAACCATGGCCACGTGACCGTGAACGGCCGCGTGGTGGACATTCCCAGCTTCCAGTGCAGGGCCGGCGACGTGGTGGCCATCCGCGAGCGCAAGTGCAGCAAGACCCTTGCCGAAGCCAACCTGGCGTTCCCCGGCCTGGCCAACATCCCGCCCCACCTGGAGTTTGATAAGGCCAAGATGACCGCCAAGGTGGGCGGCCGCATCGAGCGCGAATGGGTCGCTCTCGAGATCAACGAACTGCTGGTGGTGGAGTTCTACAGCCGCAAGGTGTGACCACCTCCCACCCCTGACCCGCCGCCTCCTGAGAGCGGCGACCATCGGCGGTCCGGCTTCGGTCGGGCCGCTTTTGCGTGGGGCTTGCCGGTTCAAAGGCCCACCAAAAGCCGACCGGGAGAACAACGTTCCTGAAGCCTTCCCGACGTCACCGCACCGTCTTCGCCCTGCAGCGACTAGGTATGGGATGCCGATCGAAAGAGCCGTTGGTTCGATGCCCTTCTCGCCAGAGGCTTCGGCTGGCCAGGCAGACCGAGCGATCCAATGGCGCCTCGTCTGGGGCGTCGTGGGCCTGCAGGCTTCTCTGCAGCTGGGCTGGATCGTCTACAGCGCCTATCAGCCGATCCTGCTGCAGCGTTTCGGCTTCGTCAGTCTGCTGCTTCCCTTTGCCCTGCTGCCGGGTCTGATCGGCCTGCTCATCGAACCGATCAGCGGTGGGCTCTCCGACCGCTGGGCCACTGGCGCCCACGGGCGACTGCTGCCGATCACGGTCGTCGTGTCCGTGGCCGGGCTCATCTTCCTGGCCACGGCTGGGCTGCTGCACCGGGGCCCGGCCTGGATCGGGGTTGCCGTGCCGGGTTTGATGGTGGCCTGGATGGTGGCGGTGCAGGCCGCGTCGAGCCCGAGCCTGGCCCAGCTGAACGAGGCGGTGTCGCTGCGATCCCTGCCCCAGGCCCTGGCCCTGCTGACCCTCACCCAGGGCCTCATCGGCGCCTTCTCCGCCAGCTTGGCCCGTGGCGCCCTGGGGCTGGGACCTTCCTTCACCTTCCTCCTGGGAGGCGTTGTGCTGGCCCTTGGTCTTGCCGTGCTGCGGGGAGGGCAGGGGCCGACTCCCCTACGCCCCAGGGACGTCACCGCCCCAGACCCTTCCCCACGGGGGTTGCTGCCGGCCGGAGTCCTCTTGCTGGTCGTCGCCCTGGCCGTGGGCGGCCTGTTCCAACTGCTGCTGGGACTGATTCCCCGCCTTCATCCCCAGGCCACGGCAGGTCTGCTAGGTGGGGGCCAAGGGTCGGTGGTGCTGCTGTGCTCCGCCCTGGGCGCGCCCATCGCAGGACGGGCCGTGGGCCGGTGGGGGCGGCTCCCATGCCTCATCTCAGGGATCACGCTCCTTGCCCTGGCGCTGGCCGCGAGCCTCGCCCTGCCGAGCGGGTTCGAACCGGTGCTGCTGCCCCTGCTGGGGCTGATCCACAGTCTGGTGGTGACCAGCCTGACGGCCACGTCCCTCGCCTCGCTCACACCGCAGTGGAGCGGGCTGGGGGCCGGGCTGGCCCTGGGGGGGACCGGACTGGCCGGCAGCCTCAGCCTGCTGCAATTCGGCTCCACGGGACCCGTCCCCCTGAAGGCCCTGTTGCTCCTGCTGGCGGTGACGACCACGGTTGCTCTGGGGGGCTGCCTGTGGCTGGAGCTGCTCCGACGACAGACTCGAACCGCCAGCACTGGCAGGGCATGACGTGACCAGGGACTTCATTGATCACTTCGGCGCCGTCTCCGGCGGCTACGCCCACTTCCGCCCCAGCTACCCGGCGGCCCTGTTCGCCTGGCTGGCCGAGATCGCTCCCACCCATCAGCTGGCCTGGGATTGCGCCACCGGAACGGGCCAGGCCGCCCTCGCCCTTGCCGACCATTTCAAGGCGGTGATCGCCACCGATGCCAGCGCCTCCCAGCTCGCCGCGGCAGAGCCCCATCCAGGGGTTCAATACCGGCTCGGCCCGGCGGAGAACCCGGGCCTGGAAGCCGCCAGCATTGATCTGGTCACGGTGGCGCAGGCGCTGCACTGGTTCGAGTGGCCCCGCTTCTTTGCGGAAGTGGAACGGGTGCTCCGGCCCGGAGGAGTGCTGGCCGTCTGGAGCTATGGGGTCACGACGGTCGAAGGCAAGGGTGTGGACGACCTCGTGCAGCACTTCTATCAGTGCATCGTCGGTCCCTACTGGCCAGCGGAGCGGGCCCTGGTGGAGAACGGCTACCGGGACCTGGAGCTGCCCTTCAGGGACCTGCCTGCGCCATCGTTCGCCATGACGACCGCCTGGAGCCTGGAGCAGCTGCTCGGTTATCTCGCCACCTGGTCGGCCAGCGCCCGTTACCGCGTCGCCCGAGGCAGCGACCCCCTCGACCAGATCCGCCAGCAGCTGGCGGCGGCCTGGGGAGAAGCCAGCGCCAAGCGGTTGATCCATTGGCCGCTCTCCGTGAAGGCGGCACGACGGCCCTAGCCGGAACCTGGTAACAGCCTCAGCCCTCAGCCCCCGATCAGGGTCTCCAGGGCCGCCGCCACGTTCTCCTGCCGCATCAGGGCTTCCCCCACCAGCACCGCATCGGCACCGGCCCCAACGGCCCGGTCGAGGTCGGCGCGGTTGAACAGGCCCGATTCGCTCACCAGCAGGGCACCGCAGGCACGCACCCGTTCGCCGAAGGCGTCCATCAGCCGTTCGGTGGTGGCCAGATCCACCGTGAAGCTGGCCAGGTCGCGGTTGTTGATGCCGATGAGGTGCACGCCCTCCAGCTGCAGCACCCGCTCCATCTCTGTGGCGTCGTGCACCTCCACCAGCACCGCCAGCCCCAGGCCCCGGGCCACCTTGAGCAGGTAGGCCAGATCCTGGTCGGTGAGGATCGCCGCGATCAACAGGGCCGCATCGGCCCCGGCGGCCCTGGCCTGGAAGAGCTGGTAGGGGGTGAGGATGAAGTCCTTGCAGAGCAGGGGCAGCGCCACCGCCTCGCGCACCGCCACCAGCACGTCGAAGCCCCCCTGGAAGAAGCGCTTGTCCGTCAGCACCGAAAGGCAGCTGGCCCCACCATCCCGGTAGCCCCGGGCGATGGCGACGGGGTCGAAGTCTTCCCGGATCACCCCCTTGCTGGGGCTGGCCTTCTTGACTTCAGCGATCACCGCCGGTTTGCGGCAACTGGCGCGCAGGGACCCGCAGAAATCCAGGGTGGGGGGGAGATCCGCGATCTGTTGCTTCAGTGAGTCCAGGCTGACCCGCTCGCGGGCGGCCGTCACCTCCCTGTCCTTTTCCCAGACGATCTCCTCGAGGATGTGGCGGGGGCGCTCCTCGGGATGGGGGGTGCCGAATTCCAGGTGGGCCACCCGGACCGAAGGGTTGGGGGGCCGGCGTCGGATCTCCATCTCAGGCACCCACCGCCGTGGCCAGGCTGGCGGCGGCCTGCTTGTAGGCCACTTCCACCACCTCGCTCAAGGTGGGATGGGTGTGCACTTCGCTGGCCAGCTGGCGCACCCCCTGGCGCCGGGCCACAGCATTGGCGATCTCCTGGATCAGGTCCGCCGCATGCAGGCCGTAGATGTGGGCCCCCAGCACTTCGCCGGTGTCCTTGCGGAACAGCAGCTTGAGCAGCCCATCGCTCTCCAGTTCGGCCAGGGCCTTGGAGTTGGCCTTGAAGTAGCTGCGCACGCTGCCCAGCTCGAAGCCCTCCTTCTGGGCCAGATCCTTGGCGTCCGCCTCCGAGAGCCCCACCGAACTGATCTCCGGATGGGTGAAGGTGGCCGCAGGGATCGAGCGGTAGTCGATGCGGCGGGCGTGGCCGAGGATGTTCTCGATCGCCACCGTGCCCTGGGCGGCGGCGGTGTGGGCCAGCATCATCTTGCCGGTCACGTCGCCCACGGCCCAGAGATGGGGCACCGGCTCACCGTTCGCCAGCACCCGCAGGCCATCGTCCACGGGGATGAAGCCCCGGTTGGTCTCCACGCCGACGCTGGCCAGATTGAGCTCCTTGCTTACCGGCACCCGGCCGGTGGCCACCAGCACCGCATCCACCTCCAGGGTTTCCACCGGCTCGCGGCTGACCATGTCCACCAATTCGATTTTCACCGGGCAGCCGGGGGTGATCCGGCTGGCGAGCACGCCGGCGCGGGCGTCGATGTCGCGGCCGTCGATCAGATGGCGGGCGGCGATCTTGGCGATGTCCGGGTCGAAGGTTGGCATCACCCGATCGAGGGCCTCGATCATGGTGACTTCGCAGCCCAGGGCCGTATACACATCGGCGAACTCCAGGCCGATGTAGCCGCTGCCGATGATGGTGATCCAGCGGGGCAGCCATTCCAGGTTGATGGCCTCGTCGCTGGTGAACACGGTGCGCCCGTCGGTCTCGATGCCGGGCGGCACGAAGGGATCGGAGCCGGTGGCGATGATCACCTCGCGGGCCGCGTAGACGCGCTCCACCCCGCTGGCCTCCCGCACCGCCACCCGCTGGGGCCCGTCGAGGCGTCCCTTGCCCCGCAGGATCGTGGTGCCGGAACGCTCCAGGGTCTTGGTGAGATTGGTGCGGATCGTCGCCACCAGCTGGGCGGCGTGGTCGGCGATCTTCTGACGCTCGAAGCGCACAGGTGCCGCATGAATGCCGAAGCCCTTGAGGTGCTCAGCATCGGCCAGCTCCCGCACCCGGCCGCTGGCCGCCAGCAGGGCCTTGGAGGGGACACAGCCCCGGTTGACGCAGGTGCCGCCCATGTCACGGGATTCCACGATCGCCACCTTCAGACCGTGGTCGGCCCCGTGCTTGGCCGCATCGAAACCGCCATACCCGGCGCCGATCACGATCACGTCGAAATCGAACCCGGAGGGGGGGGTGGCGGGTGCTGCGGTCACCGGATGGAGCTGCATGGGTAGAGGCATTCTCCCTTGTCAGGGCACGGGCCGGCCGTGGGCCTGGCGGGGGCGCTCCAGCAGCAGCAGGGCGGCCGCGGCCGCCACATTCAGCGACTCCACCGCAGGGCTGTGGGGGATCGTCACCCAGTGGTCGGCCAGGCGGGCCAGTTCCGGCGCCAGCCCCGCCCCCTCGTTGCCCAGCAACAGAACCGTGGGGCGACACCAATCCAGTTCCCAGTAGGGGCGCACCACGCCCCCCGCCTCTGGCACCATCGCCGCCACCAGCTGCTGGCCGCAGCCCTGGGCCTCGGTCAGCCGGTCGTGCAGATCGGCGGACGTCATGCGCTCGATCGGCAGGGCCAGGGCGGCTCCGCTGGAGGCCCGCAGCACCTTGGGCTGCAACGGATCGGCCCCTTCGGCCAACCACACACCCTCCACCCCCGCCGCCAGGGCGGTGCGCAGCAGGGTGCCGAGGTTGCCCGGATCCTGAAGCCGGTCGAGGGCCAGCACAAAGCCCGGCGGCGATGAGGCAGCCACCGGAAGATCGGCGACCGCCAGGGTCAGCAGCACCCCGTCGGGATGGCGGGTCGTGGTGGCGGCGGCCAGGACCTCGGGGCTGGCGGTCCGCAGCCGGCTGGCCTCCGGCAGCCGCTCGTACAGGGCACCATGACGGTCCAGCCAGTCGGGGGTGACCAGCACCAGGTCGGGACGCAGGCCCAACCCCAGGGCCTCCTGGAGCAGGTGGGTTCCCTCCAGCAGGATCAGGCCCTGCTCCAGCCGGCCAGAGGACCTGTGCAGGCGCCGCACCGCTTGGATGAGGGGATTGCGGACGCTGCGGATCAGCTCGCCGCCCGCTGGCAGACCGCCACCTTCAGGGGGAGAGCCCACGGCCGTCAGATCGTCTTGCGGCGCCGGAGCTTGAGGTGGTCGTGGATCACCAGGTCGTCGTCGTTGAGATCGAGCCCCTTGAAGGCGGCCACCTCACCGCGGATGCCTTCGGCCTTGAGGTTCGCGACCAGGCGGTCGATCACGATGTCTTCCACCTTGGTCTGGTCGTAGGCGTCTGGAGTGAGTCGCTCCAGAAACTTGCCGATGTTCGCTGCGACGACATCAGAAGCGTTGGTGATCTTGAGAACAATCATGGAAAAAATATGCGGATGGGGAGACTTGAACTCCCACGACATTGCTGCCACTAGTACCTGAAACTAGCGCGTCTACCAATTCCGCCACATCCGCGGGCGTGTAGCCGCCACGGAGGCCGTGGCGCTGGATGGAGCATAAATCATCACCGGTGGGGCCACCCCTCAAGGCAACGGCGACAAGACAGTTTGAGCGGCGACCCCCTAGACGACGGGATCATTCGTTGTCAAGATGCCCCAGAAATTGATACCGGGACTTCCGTCCATGACCGTATCCCCCATGCCTGTCAAGGTCATCGCCGGCACCAGGCTGGAGATCAGTGGTGGACGGCGACTTGACGGAGAACTGAGGGTCAGCGGCGCCAAGAATTCGGCCCTGGTGCTGATGGCTGCCTGCCTGCTCACCGAAGACGGGCTGCGGCTCAGCAATGTGCCCCCCCTCACCGACATCACGGCAATGGGGGAGATCCTTGCCGCCCTGGGGGTGCGGGTGCAGCGGGGGGGCGACGCGATCGTGCTGCACGGTGACCACATCACCACCGCCGCCCCGCCCTACGAGCTGGTCAACAGCCTGCGGGCCAGCTTCTTCTGCATCGGCCCCCTGCTGGCCCGCATGGGCATGGCTCAGGTGCCCCTGCCCGGCGGCTGCCAGATCGGCACCCGGCCCGTGGTGGAGCACGTCAAGGGGCTCAAGGCCCTCGGCGCCCAGGTCACCATTGAGCACGGTGTGGTCACCGCCGTGGTGCCCGGCCGCCAGCGCCGCCTCACCGGCGGCCACATCCACCTGGATTGCCCCAGCGTCGGCGCCACCGAAACACTGATGATGGCGGCCGCCCTCGCCGACGGCGAAACGGTGATCGACAACGCGGCCCAGGAGCCGGAGGTGATCGACCTGGCCAGGCTGCTGCTGGCCATGGGGGCCAAGGTGCGCGGTGCCGGTACCCCCACCATCACCATCGTCGGCGTCGAGAAGCTGCACGGGGCCGACTACGCCGTCATCCCCGACCGCATCGAGGCGGGCACGTTCCTGCTGGCCGGCGCCATCACCCGCTCCCGGCTGCGGGTGTTCCCCGCCCTGCCCGAACACCTGGGTGCCGTGATCACCAAGCTGGAGGAGGCCGGCTGCCGTATCGAGGCCGACGGCCAGGGATTGCTCATCCATGCCGACCGGGTGCGGGCGGTGGATCTGCGCACCCAGCCCTTCCCCGGCTTCCCCACCGATCTGCAGGCCCCGTTCATGGCCCTGCTGGCCACCGCCGAGGGCACCTCGATGGTGGTGGAGAACATCTTCGAGAACCGCCTCCAGCACGTGGCCGAGCTGCAGCGCATGGGCGCGGACATTCGCATGCAGGGCAACAC
Source organism: Synechococcus sp. CS-1332 (assembly GCF_025127995.1). Taxonomy (GTDB): domain Bacteria; phylum Cyanobacteriota; class Cyanobacteriia; order PCC-6307; family Cyanobiaceae; genus Cyanobium. The sequence continues at coordinate 8,733 of NZ_JAHLYP010000037.1, forward strand.
CGCCTGCGTCGAGGGGGTCGCCCGGCTCAGCGGCGCCCCCGTCCACGGCACCGACCTGCGCGCCTCCGCCGCCATGGTGCTCGCCGGGCTCGCGGCCGATGGCATCACCACCGTGCGGGGCCTGGAATACCTCGACCGGGGCTACGCCGATCTGGAGGGCAAACTCAACGCCGCCGGCGCCTCGATCCGCAGGCTGCCCACCACCGCCGCCTAGAGTACATCCTTCGGGAGCGTGCCGGAATTGGTAGACGGACTCGACTCAAAATCGAGCGCCTTCGGGCATGTGGGTTCGAGTCCCACCGCTCCCATCCAACCGGTGATGGACACCTATGCGCGCTATCCCCTGGAGCTGAAGCGGGGGCGGGGTGTCTGGCTCTGGGATCAGCAGGGCCGTCGCTATCTCGACATGGTGGCCGGCATCGCCGTCTGCACCCTCGGCCACAGCGACCCGGTGCTGCGGCGCCGCCTCTGCGACCAGCTGGGCCGCCTCCAGCACGTCTCCAACCTCTACCGGATCCCGGAACAGGAGGCACTGGCCGCGGCGATCACGGCCCGCAGCTGCACCGACCGGGTCTTCTTCTGCAATTCCGGCGCCGAAGCCAACGAGGCGGCCATCAAGCTGGCCCGCAAGCACGGCCATCTGGTGCGCGGCATCGCCGAGCCCCTGATCCTCACCGCCCAGGCCAGCTTCCACGGACGCACCCTGGCGGCGGTGACCGCCACGGGCCAGCCCAAGTACCACCAGGGCTTCGAGCCGATGGTGTCGGGCTTCCGCTACTTCCCGTACAACGACACCGCCGGCTTCGAAGCGCTCCTGGCCGCCTGTGAAGCCGAGGGTCCCCGCGTGGCCGCGGTGCTGCTCGAACCCCTCCAGGGGGAGGGGGGAGTGAACCCCGGTGATCCCGCCTTCTTCCAGCGGGTGCGGGAGCTCTGCGACGCCCACCAGATCCTGCTGATCTTTGACGAGGTGCAGATCGGCGTCGGCCGCAGCGGCCACTGGTGGGGCTACGAACAGCTGGGGGTCGAACCCGACGCCCTGACCATGGCCAAGGGCCTGGGCGGTGGCATCCCCATTGGTGCCCTGGCTGTGAAGGCGGCGGTGGACCACTTCCGCCCCGGCGACCATGCCAGCACCTTTGGCGGCAATCCCTTCGCCTGCCGGGCCGGCCTGACGGTGATCGAGGAGATCGAACGCCGGGGCCTGCTGGCCAAGGTGAGCGCCAACGGTGCCTTGCTGCAGTCCCTGCTCCAGGAGCTGGTGGCCCGCCATCCCGACACACTGGCCGGCGAACGGGGCTGGGGCCTGCTGCGGGGCCTGGTGCTGCGGGAGGGAGAGGTCACGGCCCCGGAGATCGTCAAGGCAGCCATGGCCGAAGGCCTGCTGCTGGTGCCGGCCGGGCCCGGGGTGGTCCGGTTCGTGCCACCGCTGGTGATCAAGCCCCGCCAGCTGCGCAAGGCGGTGAAGCGCCTGGAGAAGGCTCTCCACAGGCTGGCCTGAGCGATCGCCCCGCCCGTGTCGTCCCTGCTGCCCCCCCCGGTCGACCTGGGCGACCTGCTTGAGCCCTTCGCCCGCCGCGGCGTCGACCTGGGGCTGGAACGCCTGGGCGGTGCCCTGGCCGCCGGGGGGCACCCGGAGCAGCTTTTTGCCGCCGCCCAGGTGGCCGGCACCAACGGCAAGGGCTCGATCTGCACGTTTCTGCACGCCATCCTGCGGGCCGCCGGCGTGCACGTGGGCACCTACCGCTCCCCCCATCTGGTGAGCTGGTGCGAAAGGATCCAGATCGATGACGCCTGGATCCCGGCCGCCACCCTGAGGGCCGACCTGGCTCGCTGGCAGCCCCTGGCCCGCCGCCACCGACTCACCCCCTTCGAGCTGATCACGGCCGCGGCCTTCGACCGCTTCGCCCGTGAGCGGGTGGATCTGGCGGTGCTGGAGGTGGGCCTGGGGGGCCGGCTCGATGCCACCACCCTCCATCCCCACCGGCCCGTGATCGGCTTCGGGGCCATCGGCCTCGACCATCGCGAACACCTGGGCGACACCCTGGCCGCCATCGCCGCCGAGAAGGCCGCCGTGATGGGGCCGGGTTGCCGGGCCTTCAGCGCCGCCCAGGAGCCGGAGGCCCGCCGGGTGCTGGAGGCCGCAGCGCAGCGTTGCGGCGCCAGCCTCCATTGGCTCGACCCCCTGCCCGCCGTGGCCGATGGCGGCCCCACGCTGGGTCTGGCGGGCGAGCTGCAGCGCCACAACGGGGCCGTGGCCGTGGCCATGGCCCGCGCCCTGACAGCCCCGGACGGTCCACTCGCCGGCCGGCCCCTGGACGACGGCACGATCCGCGCCGGTCTGGCGGCGGCCCACTGGCCCGGGCGTCTGGAGAGGCACCGCTGGCGGGGCCGCGAGTTGCTGATTGATGGCGCCCACAATCCCCCGGCGGCGGCAGCCCTGCGCCGGGAACTTGACCGGATCGACGGTGGCCTGGCGGGTGGCCGGCCGCGTCGCTGGCTGCTGGGCGTGCAGCGCCACAAGGAGGGGGCGGCGATGCTGGAGCTGCTGCTGCGTCCCGGGGATCGGGCCGTGGTGGTGCCGGTGCCGGAGCATGCCAGCTGGTCGCGGCAGGAGCTGGCCGCCGCCTGTCCCGGCCTGGCCGACCAGCTCGAGGAGGCCGGACGCCTGGAGGCCGGACTGGACAGCCTGCTGGCGCCCGGCCCGCTTCCCCTGGTGGCCGGCTCCCTGTTCCTGCTGGGCGCTGTACTTCCGCTGCTCGACGCCCCCCAGGCTGACGAAGCCCCGGCGCTGGGCCAGCCTGGAGAGGTCCCCGGCAGCCACCGCCCATGACGACGGCCATCGGATCCGATGCCCCCAGGCCCGCCGGCGGCTCCCGAAGGTCGCTCGTGGAGACCCTCCGCAGGGGGCTCATGCCACTGCTGCTGGCTCTGGTGCTCCTTGGCCCCCTGCTGCTGGGCGCCCCCAGCGCCCGGGCCGACGACCAGGACCGGGTGGATTACACCCTCACCAACCAGAGCGGCAAGGACTTCAGCGGCCAGCAACTGGCCGGAAGCTCCTTCGCCGGAGCCACGGGCCGCCAGGCCAGCTTCAGGGGTGCCGATCTGCACGGGTCGATCCTCACCCAGGCGACCTTTCCCGAGGCCGACTTCCGCGGCGCCGATCTCAGTGACGCCCTGATGGACAAGGTGGACATGAGCGACACCGACCTCACCGGCGCGGTGCTGCGGGGAGCGATCGCCTCCGGCAGCAACTTCACCGGCGCCACGGTCACCGATGCGGACTTCACCGATGCCCTGCTCGACCGGGTGGACCAGCGCCACCTCTGCCGCGAGGCCCGCGGCACCAACCCGGTGACCGGCGCCGACACCCGCCTCAGCCTGGAGTGCGGCTGAGGCGCTGAGCGAGCACCCCTACCCTGTCCAGCCCCTAAGTTTGCCGGGATTCATCAATCCGGCCGGGTCGTAGGCGGCCTTGGCCGCCACCTGATCGGCGTCCACCACTCCGAGGCCGCCGTCCTCGACCGTGATCACGTGGGGGTTGAACGGCACCGCCCCCAGCTCGCGGCACTGGGCGACAAGGTCGGCCAGGGCCTGGGGGCCCTGCCAGCGCACCAGGGGCAGGGCCGTCAGCCGCGGTGCCCCCTGGTGGCGCACCGCCTCCAGGTGCCAGAGCACGTCGCTGCCCCAGCGCTGGCGCACGGCCTCCAGCAGCGGCGCCTCCGGCCGGGGCAGGAGCAGCTGCAGGTAGGTCCAATCGGGGGCCTGGGCCCGCCAGTGCAGGGTGGTGTGGTTCCAGGTGAGTTCCCCCAAGGGCAGGCCCCGCCCACGGCCCGCCTCCGGCCGGCTCCCCTGCCAGCGGAGCTGGCCGCCCCGGGCCGCCAGCCAGCCCGGCAACAGTTCGAGGCTGTCGGGGGCGGCATGGAGCAGCAGCCGGTGCTCACCGGGACCAGCGGCGGGACAGCCGGCCGGCCAGGGCATCCGCTCCGCCACCGGGGACTCCAGCAGGCAGAGGGCGTTGAGCAGCAGGGCCGTGGTCGGCAGCTGGCGGGAGGCCTCCAGGGCCGCCTCCCAGCTGCTGAATCCCACCACCAGCTGCTGCCAGGCCACCGCCTCAGTACTGGCTAGCCGCAGGGCCGTGATGATGCCGTTGGTGCCGTAGGCATGGTTCAGGGGCGCGCTGGCGGCGGCGTCGAGCCGCAGTAGCCGGGGTTCGGCTTCCAGCGTCACCACCTCCAGCCCCAGCAGGTGGCCGGGATCACGCAGGAAGCCCCAGCGCAGCGACCCCAGCCCGCCCGATCCACCGGCGATGAAGCCACCGAGGCTGGAGCTGCGATAGGTGCTCGGGACCAGCCGCAGGGCCCGACCGTGGGCCGCCAGCTGGCTGTCCAGGTGGGCCAGGGTGCAGCCGGGCTCGGCCTCCACGATGCCACTGTCCGGATCCACCGACCGCAGCCGATTCAGCCCACTCAGGTCGAGCACCAGACCACCGGCCAGCGGCACGCACTGGCCGTAGTTGCCGGTGCCGGCGCCCCGCAGCGTCAGCGGCACCCGGTGGCGGGCGCAGGCCCCGGCCACCGCGATCACCTGCTCCAGCCGCTCCACCTTCACCGCCAGCTGGGCGCAGCGGCCCTTGAGCAGGGGCTCCAGCACGGGCGAATAGTCGTGGAAGTCGGCCGAGAGCCGGCCCAGCTCGGCCGCGGAAAGGATCGGCGTCAATACCAGTGGGCTGGCGCTCAGTTCGGCGACCAGGGCCCGGATCCGATCGGGTTCGACCGGTCTGAAGTCATCCATGGCAGGCGGCCAGCGATGGGGACGGTTCTTCGCAGGGGGGAGGGTCCAGCCAGCGGCCGGCCCGCAGCACCCGCCGCCGGGGGGGACGGGCCAGCAGCTCGCCCCAGGAGGAGGCGCCCAGCACCAGGAGATCGGCCGGGGACCCCTCCCGCAGGACCCCGTCCCATTCGAGGCCCAACAGCTGGGCCGCGGCGGTGCTGAAGGGGCTCAGGCCCAACCGGCGCCAGGGCACCAGGTGGCTGGCGGCCAGGCTGAAGCGCAGCAGGGCGATCGGATCGAAATCCCCCCCGGGGAACCAGGGATCCTGCACGTTGTCGCCCCCCACGGCCACGGTCACGCCGGCCTCCTGCAGCTGGCGGATCGGGGCCTGGGGGCGCAGCGACGGGGTGCGGCGATGCTGTTTGCCGAGTAACCACAGGTTGGTGGAGGGCAGGGCCACCACCCCCACCGCCGCGGCCGCCATTCGCTCCGCCAGGCGGCGGCAGGGCCGATCGGCCAGCAGGCCCATGCTGCTGGCATGGCTGCAGGTGAGCCGCACCACGATGCGGTGCCGCAGCAGCAGGTCGCTCACCAGGGCCACGCCCCGGCCGTGGTTCTTGTCGCTTTCATCCACGTGCAGGTCCACCCCGCAGCCGAGGCGCTCCGCCAGCCTCAGCAGGGCCAGCAGCGCCGCCCGGTCGGCCGGGGTGGAGCGGAAGGGGGCGCCGAGCACCCCACCCAGCAGGCCGCCGCGGGCGGCCACCCAGGCGGCGAAGGCCTCACCCTCGGGGGTTTGCCAGTGACCCACAGGCACCATGGCCACCAGCTGCAGCTCCACCCGGCCCCGCCAGCGGCGGCGGAGCTCCAGCAGCACCTCCCAGCTGGGGGCGGCCCAGGGGCCAAGGCTGTCGATGTGGCTGCGGATGGCCCGCAATCCGTAGCGCCAGGCCCGCTCCAGGGCCCGCTCCCCCCGCCATCGCACCGCCTCGGCCTGCCGCTCGGCAGCCTCCCGTCCGTTCGCCGCCATGGCCCCGGCCATGGTGCCGTCGGGATTGGGGAAGGCTGCAGCGCTGAAGGCCTTATCAAGGTGCGCATGGGGCTCCACCAGCGGCGTCAGCGCCAGGGGCAGGGGGGCGCCGGAGCCAGCGGCCAGCCCATGGATGGCCCGGATCCGGCCGTCGGCCTGCTCCAGACGCACCGCCACCAGCCCCTGGTCGTCAGCGGCCGGTAGCCGAAGGTGGGGATCGAGCAGGGCCCTGGGGAGGCGCATCGGCGGCAGCAGGCCGGCCGGCGGCGGCGCTTCGCTCACGGCATCGGGCTCCCCGGCGCGCTTTCGCCGGCGGTGAGCAGCACGAAATGGCCAGCGATCGCCAGGGTGACGGCGTCGTAGCGGGGGATGCTCCAGTTGGGCAGCACCTTCTCGCCGCCCAGCCGGGTGCCGTAGAGGCTCAGCAGGCCGAAGTTGTAGCGACGCGAGTTCTCCCGTGCCAGACGGCCCAGCACCTTGCGCTGGGATCGCACCAGTTCCGGACAGTTCTGGATCAGCAACCGGGCCAGCAGCGGCAGGCCTTCGTTCTGGCACAGCTCCTCGCTGGCCAGTTCAGTGAGCTTCTCAGCGGCGAACTCCTCGAAGGCGGCGGGGCCGGGGTTGGTGACGGCCAGGCCGATCAGGCCCGCCGAGACGGCGGTCAGGCCCAGGAGGCCGGAAACGGTGCGGGTGGCGGTGGTCGGCGGTGGCAAGGGGGGCCGGCAGGCTCGCTTGATACATTGGCAAAGACCGCGGCGGGCGTCGCCAAGTGGTTAAGGCAGTGGCTTGTGGCGCCACCATTCGGGGGTTCGAGTCCCCTCGCTCGCCCTTCAGGCCCGGCGCTACGGCGTCGGGCTTCTTTCTTGGCCCAGCAGCAGGTCCAACAGGGCCTCGCCGCCCTGCCGCACCGGATCGGCGCAGGGCAGCCCCGTTTCCGCGGCCGTGGCCTTCAGTGCCTTTGCCGCCGCTGTCCCGTCGAGGTGGGAGGTGTTGAGGGCGATGGCGACCACCCGGGGCGGCGCCCCCGAGCCCGCCGGCCTGGCCAGGGCCGCCAGGGCCTCGACGGCAGTGACCAACTGACCAAGGGGGGGGAGGGGGAAGGCCTCCAACCGCTGCACCGTGCCCTGCCCGGCCCGGTGCACCAGCAGCAGGTCGGTGGGCTGGCTGCCGCGAATCAGGGGCAGGGTGGCGCTGGAGCCCGGGTGGCAGAGGGATCCCTGCCCCTCGATCAGCACCAGGGTGTCCGGGCCTGCGCTGGTGGCCGCGGCCAGTACCGCCCCTTCCACGGCGCCGGCCGCGTAATCAATGCGGACGGCGTCGAGGGCCACCCCCCCGCCACTGATCAGGATGCCGGCCTGGCCGGTGCCGACAAAGCGGGTATCGCGGCCACGGCGCCGTGCGGCCGCCTGCAACTCCAGACAGGCACTCATTTTGCCCACGGCCATGTCCGTGCCCACGGCCAGCAAGCGGCGGCCCAGCAGCCCGGCGGAGCGGCCGGAGGCCACCGTCAGATCGGGGGGCTCCCGGCGCAGATCCCAGATCCAGCATCCCGGCTGCACCAGGGCCGCCAGGGCCGGATCGTCCCCGAGGCGGCTGTGCAGACCGCTGGCCAGCGACAGGCCCGCCGTCAGGGCGGCCGCCACATCGGCGCCCATTCCCTCAGGCAGGCGGCCGCCGGAGGGGGCGAGTCCCACCACCGCCACCTGCGGGCCGTAGGGGAGGGCCTCAGCCAGGGAGCCCACCACGGGCACGGCCCGCTCGATCCCGGTGAGCTGCTGCAGATCGGCGCCGGTGTGGTCCGGATCCACCACCGCCACGATCGGCCCGCGGCGGTAGCGGAGCATCGCCAGACCCGTCTTGCCGCTGAGGTTGTCCAGGCCCCCGTGCTGCAGCAGCACGATCGGGACGTCAGAGCCGAGCACGGATCACCCCCAGCCCAGGGGACGCGGCGGGCCGCAGCCGATCGCCTTCGAGGACGGGCCCGACGAAGGGGTCATCCACCAGGTTCAGGTGGCTGTCGAGGTCCGGCCAGCGCACCAGGGGCAGCAGCTGGGCGGCGGCGCCGTTGAGCAGGGCGCTGTCGGAGTAGCAGCCCAGCATCACGCCGAGCCCCAGGCGTTGCGCGGCCCTGGCCATCAGCAGGGCCTCCGACAGCCCGCCGCTCTTGAGCAGCTTGATGTTCACCCCATCGACGTAGGGGGCGAGCCGCACCAGGTCGACCAGGTTCCAGCAGCTCTCATCGGCCACCAGGGCGATGGGGCAGTCGAGCTCCAGGGCGGCGAAGGCGGCGCAGTCGGCCTCCGGATCCTCCAGGGGGGCCAGGGGCTGCTCCACCAGCACCACGCCCTGCGCATCCAGCCAGCCCAGCATCGGCAGGGCCTGCTCCAGGCTCCAGCCGCCGTTGGCATCCACCTGCAGCTCACAGGCCACCCCATGGCTCTGGCGGTGCCGCTCCAGCGCCCGGGCCACGGCCTGCACCAGCGCCCGGTCGTGGTCGAGCCCCTCCGGGCTGCCCAGCTTCAGCTTGATGCGGCTGGCCGGCAGCTGGCCCCACCAGCGCTCGAGCCGCTCCAGCACCGCCGCCTCGCTGCCCAGGCCAAGGGTGACGCTGGTGGGGCTGATGGCGGCTTCGTCGAGGCCCCAGAGCCGCCACAGCGGCTGCCCCAGTCGCCGTCCCCACCAGTCGTGCAGGGCCAGATCCACGGCGCAGCGGGCCGGGGGCGACAACGGCTGCAGCAGGGGCTCGAGGGCCTGGAGCGGTTCCGGCCCAAGGGCTTCGAGGGCCGGTAAGAAGGCCTCCAGCTCAGCCGCCAGGGCTTCGGTGCTGAAGGCCCGGTGGCCCGTGTCGAAGCCACCGGTTTCGCCGAGGCCGGTGCAGCCGTCGTGCTCCAGCTCCAGCAACAGGTGCTCCACGGCGCCGGTGGTGCCGCGGCTGATGGCCAGGGGCACCGCCTTGGTGAGGGGAAAGCGGCTCAGACGGCAGCGCATTCCAGAAAGGGGCCGGGGGGTTCACGCTGCCACAGCCTCCCCGCTGGCGGCGATGGGGCGATAGCGGAAACTGGATCCATGACAGCCACCGTTTCCGGCCCGCAGGCCGACCAGGCGCCCTCGGCACGGCGCGGCAGCTACTGGATCACCACCTTCGGCTGCCAGATGAACAAGGCCGATTCCGAGCGCATGGGCGGAATCCTCGAAGCCATGGGCTATACCCCGGGCAACGACGAGCACACGGCCGATCTGGTGCTCTACAACACCTGCACGATCCGGGACAACGCCGAGCAGAAGGTCTACAGCTACCTGGGGCGGCAGGCCCAGCGCAAACGGGTCAACCCCGGCCTCACCCTGGTGGTGGCGGGCTGCGTGGCCCAGCAGGAGGGGGAATCCCTGCTGCGCCGGGTGCCGGAACTGGATCTGGTGATGGGCCCCCAGCACGCCAACCGGCTCGAGGCCCTGCTCACCCGGGTGCAGACCGGCCAGCAGGTGGTGGCCACCGATGAGCACCACATCCTCGAGGACATCACCACGGCCCGACGGGACAGCGCCGTCTGCGCCTGGGTGAACGTCATCTACGGCTGCAACGAGCACTGCACCTACTGCGTGGTGCCGGCGGTGCGGGGCCGGGAGCAGTCCCGCCTGCCCGAGGCCATCCGCCTTGAAATGGAGGGGCTGGCCGCCCGGGGCTTCCGGGAGGTCACCCTGCTGGGCCAGAACATCGACGCCTACGGCCGTGACCTGCCCGGCATCACCGCCGAGGGCCGGCGGGCCCACACCCTCACCGACCTGCTGGGGACGGTGCACGACGTCCAGGGCCTTGAGCGGATCCGCTTCGCCACCAGCCACCCCCGCTATTTCACCGACCGGCTCATCGACGCCTGCGCCGACCTGCCCAAGCTCTGCGAGCACTTCCACATCCCCTTCCAGAGCGGCGACAACGCCGTGCTCCGGGCCATGGCGCGCGGTTACACCGTGGAGCGTTACCGGCGGATCATCGACCGCATCCGCCAGCGCCTCCCCGATGCGGCCATCAGTGCCGACGTGATCGTGGCCTTCCCCGGCGAAACCGACGCCCAGTTCCGCCGCACCCTTGAGCTGATCGAGTCGATCGGCTTCGATCAGGTCAACACCGCCGCCTATTCGCCGCGGCCGGGCACCCCGGCCGCCGACTGGCCCGACCAGCTGCCGGAAGCGGTGAAAGTGGAACGGCTGCAAGAGGTGAACGCCCTGGTGGAACGGGTCGCTGCGGAACGCAGCGCCCGCTACCTGGGCCGCCAGGAGCAGGTGCTGGCCGAGGGGGTCAACCCCCGGGATCCGGATCAGCTGATGGGCCGCACCCGCACCAACCGCCTCACCTTCTTCGCTGCCGACCCCGGCGATGGCCGGCCCTACGCGCCGGGGGATCTCGTCGATGTCTTGATCGAGACGGTGCGGCCGTTCAGCCTCAGCGGCCGGCCCCTGGGCCGGGAGCCGGTTCACTGATACGTTTGGCCGTCTTTCCTGCGCCGATGGCCCCCCACCCCACCCGCGTCGGCCTGGTGTTCGGGGGAGCCTCCGGTGAACACGCCGTCTCGATCCGCTCGGCCCAGACCGTGCTGCGCGGGCTGCGCAGCGGCGCCAATGGCGAGCGCTACCGGGTCAGCTGCTTCTACATCGATCGCCGTGGCGGCTGGTGGCCGGAGGCCGTGGCGACGGCGGTGCTGGAGCGGGGCCTGCCCGCCGACGCCCACGATCTGCCCGGCCAGCCGGAGCTGGGCGGCTTCCGGGGCTTTCCGGAAGGGGCCCTGGAGATGGAGGTGTGGTTTCCGGTGCTGCATGGCCCCAACGGAGAGGACGGCACGGTCCAGGGGCTGTTCACCCTGATGGGGGTGCCCTTCGTGGGCTCCGGAGTGCTGGGATCGGCCCTGGGAATGGACAAGCAGGCCATGAAGGCGGCCTTCGCCGCCGCCGGCCTGCCCCAGGTGCCCTACGCCTGTGTCGAGGCGGCCGAGCTGGCCAGCCCCGGCGACCGGGAGGCCCTGCTGGAGCGGCTGGAGGGCCAGCTTGGTTACCCCTGCTTCGTCAAGCCCGCCAACATGGGCTCCTCGGTGGGCATCAGCAAGGCCAGCGACCGTGCCTCGCTGCTCACGGGCCTGGAGCTGGCCGCGGGCCTTGACCCGCGCCTGGTGGTGGAGCAAGGGGTGAAGGCCCGGGAGCTTGAATGCGCCGTTCTGCAACGCCGCGGCGGCCAGGGGGATGGGCTGATGGCCTCGGTGCTGGGGGAGATCCGCTTCGATGCCGACTGGTATGACTACCAGACCAAGTACAGCGACGGCCTCAGCCACACCGTGATCCCCGCCCTGGTGAATGAGGCGGTGAGCGATCGGGCCCGGGCAATGGCGCTCGACGCCTGCCGGGCGGTGGCGGCGGGGGGGCTGGCCCGGGTCGATTTCTTCTATGACGAGGCCACAGGCAGCCTCTGGCTGAACGAGATCAACACCCTGCCGGGCTTCACGAGCCAGAGCATGTACCCCATGCTGTGGGAGGCGAGTGGATTACCACTCCCCGACCTGGTGCACCAATTGGTGCTGGGCGCGGGAAGATCGGAGCTGCGGATGAACGTGGAAGGAACGGCAGCATGATCCATGGCCTGCTGTGGCTGCCCCTGCTGGCGGCCTTCGTGCTCCTGGTGGCCCTCGGCTGGATCGAGCGGCGACGGCAGCAGCTGTTCCGCGACTGGGCCAGCGGCGCCGAACTGGCCAAGCTGGATGGCTGTGGGGCCGCCAGACTCGTCGAGGGGGAACTGAGCTGGAGCCGGTTCGTGGCCGGCAGCTTCCAGCCGGTGGGCGGCTTCAGCATCAAACGTCTGGAAATGGTCGAGCTGCTCTCGCTCAGCTCCGGGGAGGCCCCCCTGACCGAGGAGAGCGAAGGGGCCTGCCGGCTGCGGCTGGTGGGTGGCGGCCTGCAGGAGGAGCTGCCCTTCGCCGATGCCCGCCGGGCCCGGACCTGGATGGACGAACTCATGGCCCGCTCCCGCTGCGAGCTGTGAAGCAGGCCCCCTCGTCGCAGGGAGCGCCCCCGTCGCCGGGCGTGCCGCTGCCACCGGGTGTACTGCGCCGCAAGGAATTGCGTCGTCAGCGCCGCAGTGAGCGGCTGCGCCTGCTCTGGCGCAGCCTGGTCTTCAGCGCCGTCTCCGCCGGCCTGGGCTATCTGCTGCTGCGGCAGGGCTGGACCCTGCGGGAGCCGGCCCAGGTGGAGGTGATGGGCAGCGCCGTGGTGAGTCGCGACCAGGTGATCACGGCGGCCGGTCTGCGCTTCCCCCAGCCCCTGATGGCCCTGCAGCCCCGCGAAGTCGCTAGCGACCTGATGGGGGCCCTGCCGGTGGAGCAGGTGAAGGTGAGCCGGCTGATGCTGCCGCCGCGGCTTCGGGTGGAACTGAAGGACCGGGAAGCGGTGGCCCGGGCCGAGCGGCGCACGGACCGCGGGCCGGAGATGGGCTTCGTCGATGGCCTGGGCAACTGGATGAGCATTCGCCAGCACATGGGGGTGCACAGCCAGGGCGACCTGTCCCTGCTGGTGGTTGGCTGGAACGCCCGCCACCGGGCCGTGCTGGCCCGGGTGCTGAAGGAACGGGAGGTGCTGGGTCCCGGTCTGCGCGAAATTCGCTTCGAACCGGACGGCAGCCTGTGGCTTTCCACCACCCAGCTGGGGCAGGTGCGGCTGGGCCCCCCCGACGCCCGCCTGCCCCGGCGTCTGGAGGTGGTCGCCCACCTCAGCCGCACCCTGCCGGCGAGCATGAAGGGAGCCCCGCCGCAGCTGATCGATCTGAGCGATCCCGAACAACCCGAGCTGAGCCTGGGCACCAGGGGCGGATCCGCTGCGCCGCCCCGTCCCCCCAAGCCCAGTCCCTCCCAAGCGCGCCCCGCCCAAACCGGCACCCAGTGAGGGATCTCAGCCGCCCCCACCCAGCCAGACAATCCTCACAGGCCGTTGCGCCCTGAGGCGATTCAGTCCAATGTGATCTATCGGCAACTTTGGCTGAGCTGAGCACCGACATAATGCAGCCGCAGATCAACGGCCACACCCCCGCTCCCGCGATATCGCGCGATCAGGACCGCCCGTACCAAGTCGATCTTTTGTCCCCGCAGGAGCCCCACGCGATGAGCCAGACCTCGCCCAGCAGCAACGGGATCGTCCCGAGCCAATCGGCCCGGATCGAGGTGATCGGCGTGGGGGGAGGCGGCAGCAACGCGGTCAACCGGATGATCGCCACGGATCTCACCGGGGTGGGCTATCGGGTGCTCAACACCGACGCCCAGGCCCTGCTGCAGTCAGCGGCGGGCCAGCGCATCCAGCTGGGTCAGAAGCTCACCCGTGGCCTGGGCGCCGGCGGCAACCCGGTGATCGGCCAGAAGGCGGCCGAAGAATCCAGGGCCGATCTGCAGCAGTCACTTGAGGGCGCCGATCTCGTCTTCATCGCCGCCGGCATGGGTGGCGGCACCGGCACCGGCGCGGCGCCGATCGTGGCCGAGGTGGCCAAGGAGTGTGGCGCCCTCACCGTGGCCATCGTCACCAAACCCTTCGGCTTCGAGGGCCGCAAGCGGTTGCGTCAGGCGGAGGAGGGCATCGCCCGCCTGGCCGAGCATGTCGACACGCTGATCATCATTCCCAACGATCGGCTGCGGGACGCCATCGCCGGCGCACCGCTCCAGGAAGCCTTCCGGGCCGCCGACGACGTGCTGCGCATGGGCGTGAAGGGCATCACCGACATCATCACCAGGCCGGGGCTGGTGAACGTCGACTTCGCCGACATCCGCTCGGTGATGGCCGATGCCGGCACCGCCCTGCTGGGCATCGGCGTGGGCTCCGGGCGTTCACGGGCCATCGAGGCGGCCCAGGCCGCCATGAGCAGCCCCCTGCTGGAGTCGGCGCGCATCGACGGTGCCAATGGCTGTGTCATCAACATCAGCGGCGGCAGGGACATGACCCTGGAGGACATGACCACCGCTTCCGAGGTCATCTATGACGTGGTGGACCCCGACGCCAACATCATCGTGGGCGCGGTGGTGGATGAATCAATGGAAGGCGAGATCCACGTGACGGTGATCGCCACCGGCTTCCAGAGCGGTGGCCACTACCGGCCGGAGCGCACCCCCACCGCAAGCTTCGCCGACAACCTCACCCACTCGCCCGAGGAGCGGGGAGCCATGATCCCGCCGTTCCTGATCAATCGCCAGAACCGGGTCGACTGACGTCCCGGTTCGAAGAGGGTGACCCGGAATCCACGCCTGCCCTGAGCATCCCGTGTGGCTGCTCCCTTCCGGTCCTGACCAGATTTGGGCGTCAGAGCCGCGTGGGTCCGAGTCGGGACGATGCTAGCAATGCCCCCTCCGCCCACCTTGCCGTGCCCCTGCGTCCCGCTGATCTGACCCGGCGCAAGCAGGGGGGGCTGGCAATCACCATGCTGACGGCCTGGGACGCCCTCTCCGCCGCCGTCGTGGCCGGCGCCGGGGTGGATGCGGTGCTGGTGGGCGACTCCCTGGCGATGGTGGTGCTCGGCCATGCCACCACCCTGCCGGTCACCCTCGAGGAGATGCTCCACCACTGCCGCGCCGCCGGCCGTGGGCTCGCGGCAGCGGCAGCGCATCATCCGCCGCTGCTGATCTGCGACCTCCCCTTTCTCAGCTACCAGTGCGGTGCCGATGAGGCGGTGGCGGCCGCGGGCCGGGTGCTGAAGGAAACCCCCGCCGTAGCGGTGAAGTTGGAGGGGGCCGAACCCGAGACCCTCACCGTGATCGATCGGATGGTGCGCAGCGGGATTCCGGTGATGGGACACCTGGGGCTGACCCCCCAGTCGGTGCATCAGTTGGGCTACCGGCGCCAGGCCGGGGATCCCGTCAGTCAGGAGCGGCTGCGGAGACGGGCCCTGGCTCTACAGGAGGCCGGCTGTTTCGCCCTGGTCATCGAGCATGTTCCAGCGGAACTGGCCAGCGAGCTGAGTGCCTCCCTGGTGATCCCGGTGATCGGCATTGGCGCCGGTGATGGCTGCGACGGCCAGGTGCGGGTGACGGCCGATCTGCTGGGCCTCACAAGCCGGCAGCCCCCCTTCAGCCCCCCCCTGATGGAGGGCCGGGCCCTGGCGGTGGAGGTCCTCGGGCGTTGGGTCAGGGAGCAGGGGCCGGCTGCCGCTCCAGCGCCAACTCCTGCCACCAGGCCAGCATCTCCCGCAGCACCCCATTGCTGAGGGCCAGCCCCGCCGGATCCGCCAGGCGCCAGCGGGGCCCCTCGACGCACAACAGGCCCCGCCGCTCGTAGGCCCCGAGCCGCTCCCGGAGCGCCTTCACCTGGGACGCCTCCAGGCGCTCCTGGCGGGCCAGCCGGTCCATGTTCACCCCCTCACGGCAGCGCAGGCCCACCATCAGCCGCTCGTCGAAGGGCAGGCCTTCCTCAGCCTCAGCCGGCTCCTCCACCTGGGCGGCCAGAGCCACGGTGGCCGCCAGCGCCGTCGCATAGCCCTCGCGGGTGCGGGGGTGGGCCCGCCGGCGACCGCGGGGGGCCCCGGTGGCGCCCATGCCGAACCCCCACCAGCCAGCACCGCTCCAGTAGACGCGGTTATGGCGCGAGGCGTGGCCAGGCAGGGCGTAGTTCGACACCTCGTAGTGGCCGTAGCCGGCAGCCGTCAGCCTGGCCCAGGTCAGGTCCATCAGATCGGCGGCCAGATCCTCCGATGGCAGGGCCAGCTCCCCGCGCTCCAGACGCCGCTCGAAGACCGTGCCAGGCTCGATGCTCAGGTCGTACACCGACAGATGGGGGGGCTCCAGGGCCAGGGCCTCACTGAGCTGGCCGTCCCAGTGGGCGACGTTCTGACTCGGCAGCCCCTGGATCAGATCCAGGCTCCAGCTGACCAAGGCCCCCCGCCGATGGACCTGGCGTAACCAGCCGGCCGACTCACGCAGCTCAGCCCCCCGGTGGCGGCGTCCCAGGTCCGCCAGCACGCCATCGTCGAAGCTCTGCCCACCCAGGCTGACGCGGTTGATCCCCGCGGCCAGGTAGCCCGCCAGACGGGCCTCGTCAAAGCTGGCCGGATCAAGCTCCAGGCTCAGCTCCGCCCCCGGCGCCAGGCCGAAGCGGCGAGCCAGGGCCTCCAGGATCCCCGCCACCTGGGCGCTGCTGAGCAGCGAGGGGGTACCGCCGCCCAGATACACCGTCGCCAGCGGCGGGCCGCCGGGGGAGGTGGCGATCTCCCGGTGCAGCAGGCTCAGGTAGGCGGCGACCGACCCGGACGTGGCCCCGTCGGCCCTGTCGCCGAGGGGCACCACCGGGAAATCGCAGTAGAAACAGCGCCGGTGGCAGAAGGGGATGTGGACGTAGGCGGATCGGGGATCCATCACGGGCGGTAATCCCAGGGACCCAAACGGCGGAAGATCGGCCAAGCTTCTCTGCATATCTGCAGGGCGGCCAAGGCGTCGGGGTTTCGAAGCATGGTGGACACCCTCATCTTGCTGCTGTTCCTGATCTCAGGGGGAGCCACCGGCTGGCTCGGCGTCGATCTGCTGCCAGAGCAACTTCTGGTGGAGGTCACCAACCCGGAGGGGCTGCGCTCGGTGATGGGTGGCTTTGGTGCCTTCTTCGGCCTGATCGCCGGTATCTTCTTTCAGCAACTGCGCCGGCGGCTGATGGCCCAGGTGCGCAGCATGCCCACCGACCTGCTGATCAGCCGGGCGGTGGGCCTGATCCTCGGCCTGCTGGTGGCCAATCTGCTGCTGGCGCCGATCCTGCTCCTGCCCCTGCCCTGGGAAGTGGTGCTGGTGAAACCACTGGCGGCGGTGCTCAGCAACGTCTTTTTCGGGGTGCTGGGGTACAACCTGGCGGAGGTGCATGGCCGCACCCTGCTGCGCCTGTTCAACCCGGCCAGCACCGAGGCCCTGTTGGTAGCTGATGGGGTGCTGCTCCCCGCCAGCGCCAAGATCCTCGACACCAGCGTGATCATCGACGGCCGCATCCGGGGCCTGCTGGCCTCCGGTCTGTTGGAGGGCCAGGTGATCGTGGCCCAGGCCGTGATCGACGAACTCCAGGCCCTGGCCGACTCCTCCAACAGTGAAAAACGGGCCAAGGGGCGCCGGGGTCTGAAGTTGCTCACCGAACTGCGCGAGGACTACGGCCGCCGGCTGGTGCTGAACAGCACGCGCTACAGCGGCAACGGGGCTGACGACAAGCTGCTCAAGCTCACCGCCGACACCGGCGGAACGCTGCTCACCGCCGACTTCAACCTGGCCCAGGTGGCCCAGGTGCAGGAGCTGAAGGTGCTCAACCTCAGCGAGCTGGTCATCGCCCTTCGCCCCGAGGTGCAGCCCGGCGATGGGCTCCAGCTCAAGATCGTGCGGGAAGGCAAGGAGGCCGACCAGGGCGTCGGTTATCTGGAGGACGGCACGATGGTGGTGGTGGAGGATGCCCGCCGCCGCATCGGCGAGCGTCTGCCTGTCACCGTCACCGGTGCCCTGCAGACGCCCACCGGCCGCATGGTCTTCGCCCGCTGCGACCGCAATCAGGACCGTCCCGGGGAGCGGGGCAACGGCCGGGGCCTCGACAAGCAGGGTGGGAAACCCGTCGCCGTGCAGGAGCACCAGCCTCCTGGCCCCGGCTAGGCTCCTGCCTCAAGAGTGCTGGTGAGCGCGGATGACGGTGTCGGCCCCCTACTACGGCGATTCCGCAGCGATGCGCACGCCGCCGCCGGATCTG
This sequence comes from Synechococcus sp. CS-1332, assembly GCF_025127995.1. Classification (GTDB taxonomy): domain Bacteria; phylum Cyanobacteriota; class Cyanobacteriia; order PCC-6307; family Cyanobiaceae; genus Cyanobium. The sequence continues at coordinate 26,242 of NZ_JAHLYP010000037.1, forward strand.
CCGTCCCTGTTGCTCAAGGAACGGATCGTCTATCTGGGCCTGCCCCTGTTTTCCGACGACGACGCCAAGCGTCAGATGGGCATTGATGTCACCGAGCTGATCATCGCCCAGCTGCTTTACCTGGAATTTGACAATCCAGACAAGCCGATCTTTTTCTATATCAATTCCACCGGAACGAGCTGGTACTCCGGTGAAGCCATCGGTTTCGAAACCGAAGCCTTCGCCATCTGCGACACCCTTCGCTATGTGAAGCCTCCGGTGCACACCATCTGCATCGGCCAGGCCATGGGCACCGCCGCGATGATCCTCTCAGCCGGCACCAAGGGCCAGCGGGCCGCGCTGCCCCACGCCTCGATCGTGCTGCACCAGCCCCGCTCCGGCGCCCGCGGCCAGGCCAGCGACATTCAGATCCGGGCCAAGGAGGTTCTGCACAACAAGCAGAGCATGCTGGAAATCCTCTCCGAGAACACCGGCAAGAGGGTCGAGGACCTCTCCCGCGACTCCGACCGGATGACCTACCTGACGGCGGAGGAGGCCAAGGCCTACGGCTTGATCGACCGGGTGCTCACCAGCCGCAAGGACCTGCCGGCGGCCGCCCCAGTGGGCTGAGCCCCGCTGCTCAACGGCCACTGGCCGACCCTTTCCACCATCTCCTCTCCCCGGCTCCGAACGAGAGCCTTCCCGACATGCCCATCGGCACCCCCAGCGTTCCCTACCGCCTCCCCGGCAGCCAGTACGAGCGCTGGGTCGACATCTACACCCGCCTCGGGGTGGAGCGGATCCTGTTCCTCGGTCAGGAGGTGACCGACGGCATCGCCAACAGCCTGGTGGCCCAGATGCTGTATCTCGACTCCGACGACAGCTCCAAACCGATCTACCTGTACATCAACTCCCCGGGCGGCTCGGTGACCGCCGGACTGGCGATCTTCGACACCATGCAATACGTCAAATCCGACGTGGTGACGATCTGCGTCGGGCTGGCGGCCTCCATGGGCGCCTTCCTGCTGGCGGCCGGCACCAAGGGCAAGCGTCTGGCCCTGCCCCACAGCCGGATCATGATCCACCAGCCCCTGGGCGGCACCAGCCAGCGCCAGGCCAGCGACATCGAGATCGAGGCGCGCGAGATCCTGCGCATCAAGGACATGCTCAACCAGTCCCTGGCCGGAATGTGCGACCAGCCGCTGGAGAAAGTCACCAAGGACACCGACCGCGACTACTTCCTCAGCGCCGCCGAAGCCAAGGACTATGGCCTGATCGACCGGGTGATCGCCCACCCCTCGGAAGCGGCGGGCGGCTGAGGCCGGTGCGGACGCACACCTAAAGTCTGCGTTTGCCCTGCCCGCCGCCCGGAATGGCCCAGCTCTTCTACGACTCCGACGCCGATCTCGGCCTGCTGACCGGCAAGACGGTGGCCATCATCGGCTACGGCTCCCAGGGCCATGCCCACGCCCTGAACCTCAAGGACAGCGGTGTCGACGTGATGGTGGGCCTCTACGACGGCAGCCGCTCGGCCGCCAAGGCCCGGGCCGACGGCCTTGAGGTCCTGAGCGTCGCCGACGCCTGCGCCAAGGCCGACTGGATCATGGTGCTGCTGCCCGATGAGGCCCAGAAGGCCGTCTACGCCGCCGAGATCGCGCCCCACCTCAGCACCGGCAAGGTGCTGAGCTTCGCCCACGGCTTCAACATCCGCTTCGGCCTGATCCAGCCGCCCGCCGACGTGGACGTGGTGATGATCGCCCCCAAGGGCCCCGGCCACACCGTGCGCTGGGAGTTCCAGAACGGCCAGGGCGTGCCCGCCCTTTTCGCCATCCAGCAGGACGCCACGGGCAACGCCCGCGCCCTGGCGATGGCCTACGCCAAGGGGATCGGTGGCACCCGCGCCGGCATCCTGGAAACCAACTTCAAAGAAGAGACCGAAACCGACCTGTTCGGTGAGCAGGCTGTCCTCTGCGGCGGCCTGAGCGAACTGGTGAAGGCCGGTTTCGAGACCCTGGTGGAAGCGGGCTACCAGCCCGAGCTGGCCTACTTCGAGTGCCTGCACGAGGTGAAGCTGATCGTTGATCTGATGGTCAAGGGCGGCCTCACCGCCATGCGCGATTCGATCTCCAACACCGCCGAGTACGGCGATTACGTCAGCGGCCCGCGACTGATCACCGCCGACACCAAGGCGGAGATGCGGCGCATCCTGGCCGACATCCAGGACGGCACCTTCGCCCGCAACTTCGTGGCGGAGTGCGAGGCGGGCAAGCCAGAGATGGCCAAAGCGCGCGAGCGCGATGCCGCCCATCCGATCGAACAGGTGGGCAAGGGCCTGCGCTCGATGTTCAGCTGGCTCAAGGCCGCCTGAACCTCTCCCGATGCACAGGCGCCTGCTGACCCTGGCCTGGAGCAGCAGCCAGGCTGGTGGCACCCTCGCCATCGGAGCCACCGCCTGGCTGCTGAGCGGCCTCACCCCGTCACCGCTGGTGAACGGGGTGCTGCCCGCCCTCGCCACCCTGCCGCTGCTGTTGCCCCTGCCCCAGCGGATCCGCCTCGGCTACCTGATCCAGCTGCTCAGCCTGCTGCTGCTGCTGGCCGTGGCGGCCGGTGTGCTGGGCCGTTCGGTGCTGGGGCCCCTGCTGGGCATCGCCCTGCTGGCGATCGGCCTGCGCCTGGCCCAGGAGCCGCTGCAGCGCCAGTTGCACGGCTTCGGGGCGGTGCCGATCGCCGAGTTGCGGGCCGGCGCCGAGGCGGGCCGGCTGGTGGGCAACCTGCTCACAGCCCTGTTGTTCCCCCTGGGCAAGGCCCTGCTCCAGCTGGGCAGCGCCCTGGTCCTGCTGCTGCCCCTGGCGCCGCTGATCGGCGCGCTCCAGGCCGGCGACCGCCCCCAGCCAGACCCCAGCGCCGATCGGGACGGGGAGGCCCTGCGGCTGGAGCCCAGCGGCGTGCTGCAGGGGCTGCTGTTCGGGGGCCTGTTCGCCCTGCTGCCCCTGTGGGTGCGCCAGGAGGCGGCGGGCAACTGCTTTGACTTCGGCCTGGTGCTGACGGCCTACGGCCTGGGCCGCACCGGTGCGGAAGCCTGGGGCCTGCGGCTGCCGCCGCGGCTGCCTTACGTGCTGATGGGCGCCATGCTTTTGGCCACGCAGTTTGTCGGTGGCTGGGGGGGCGTGCTGCTGTTCGTGCCCTTCGGCCTGCTGGCGGCCGTGGCGGACGCCAGTCTGGCGATCGGCGTGGATCCGGCCGGAGACCTGCAGCAGAACTGGAACCGCCTGGAGCGCTCCTCGGCCCTGGGGGGCCTGGTGGGAAGTCTGGGGATGGGCCTGATCGCCCAGGTGATCGGCCTGGCCGGCAGCCTGCCGATCCAGCTGCTGGCGTTCCTGGGGGCCGGAGCCCTGCTGCCCCTGCTGCAACGTCACTGGCGTTGAGCCCCGCCCTGCTCGTGCTGCTCGCCTGCGGGCTGGATCGGTGGCTGGGGGACCCCCTCTGGTGGCCGCACCCGGTCGAGGCCATGGGGTGGGCCATCGGCAGGCTGCGCCGGGCCGTGGAAGCCTGGGCCGGCGACGCCCCGCGGCGCCTGCGCCTGGGCGGGGCCCTGCTTGCCCTGCTGGTGGTCGCCGGCAGCGGCCTGGCGGGCTGGGGGATCGAGGCCCTCGCCAGGCGCGCCCCCCTGGTGGGCACCCCCCTGCTGGTGCTGGGCCTGGCCAGCGCCTTGGCCGGCGGCAGTCTGGCCCGGGCGGTGCGGGACGTGCTGGAGGCGCTACCCGACCTCCCCCTGGCGAGGGCACGCCTGGCCAGGATCGTGGGCCGCGAGGTGAGCCAGCTGGCGGAGGCGGAGATCCTGCGGGCCGCGGCCGAAACCGCCGCTGAAAACGCCGTCGACGGTCTGTTCGCCCCGCTCTTCTGGATGCTGGTCGGGGCGGCGCTGATGGTGCTGGGGCCTTCTCTGCCGGGGCCCCTGGCCCTGGCCTGGAGCTTCAAGGCGGCCAGCACCCTCGATTCGATGCTCGGCTACCGCCACGGGCGCCTGCGCTGGCTGGGCAGCGCAGGCGCCCGCCTCGACGACCTGCTCACCTGGCTCCCCACCCGGCTGGTGGCCCTGAGCCTGCCCCTGGCGGCGGGACACCCCCGTCAGACCCCCCGGTGGTTTAGGGCGGCCCTGAGGGACGGAGCCCCCGACCCCTCCCCCAATGCCGGGGTGTCAGAAGCGGCCTTCGCCCACGCCACCGACGTGCGCCTGGGAGGGGCCAATACCTACCCCGATGGCGTCCGGATCAAGCCGATCCTGGCGGCTGCAGGACGGGCGCCCGATGCGGAAGCTGTGGAGCGGATTCTGGACCTGGGGGTTCGGCTGGAGCTGCTCTGGTTGCTGCTGGCGCTGCCGGCCCTCTGGGGGCTGGCTGCATGGAGCACGCTTCAGTAGGCGCCGCGGTCACGGGGATCGAGCATCACGCTGATCGTGCGCAGGATGATGCGCAGGTCCATCAACAGATTGCGGCGGCGGGAATAGCGCACATCCAGCCGGACCCGTTCGGGGTAGCTGAGGTTGTTGCGGCCGGACACCTGCCACAGCCCCGTCAGACCTGGGCGGACGGCCAGCACCTCATCCATGCGGTTGCCGTAGCGGACCAGCTCACTGGTCACGATGGGACGGGGACCCACCACACTCATCTCGCCCCGAAGAACATTGAGGAACTGGGGCAACTCATCCAGGCTGGAACGCCGCAGGAACTTGCCCAGACGGGTGATGCGGGGGTCGTTCCTGAGCTTGAAATCGTTGCGGAACTCTTCGTCGAGATCAGGGGATTCCGCCAGCAGCTTGGAGAGCAGTCGATCGGCGTCCCGGCGCATGGTGCGGAACTTGATGCAACCGAAACTGCGGTAATCACGGCCCACCCGTTGCTGCACGTAGAACACCGGGCCCCTGGAGGTGACCTTCACCAGCAGGGCCAGGGTGAGCAGCACCGGGGCTCCGAGCGTCAGCACCGCCAGCGAAAAAAGGATGTCGCCACTGCGCTTGACGACGCGATCCCGCTTGGACTGGATGGCGATCAACTCTTCAGCGGTGAACACCTGCGCCGGAGCCGTCACGAGCTGTCTCGTGGCGTAGGAGGTCCCGATGGAAGAGAGCATGGGGGACTGCTTCGATAGATGAAGTTAAGGATCAGCAGGACCGGAACTCCATGGCGGGGGGCCACTCAGGTCAGAGGCACAGGACGGCGGAGGCGGCGACGGTGCTGCTGCCAAAGCCTGTCGAGCAGTTTTTCCACGCGTCCCCGGAAGATCGCCGGGGCAAAGCGCTCCGCCCAGCACCGCTGCTCCTCCGCCGGCAGCGTTCGCCACAGCCGGCCCGCCTCGAAGTACTCCAGGGCCGCCGCCAGGCTGGTGGCGTTCTGCTCCGGGAACAACAGGCCGGTGGGACCTGGCTCCCCCTCCCTGAGGCAGCGCACACTGTCGAGCACCCCGCCCTGCCCGAAGGCGATCACCGGGGCGCCGGCGGCCATCGCCTCCACCGGCGCGATGCCGAAATCCTCCATCCCGGCGTACACAAAGGCCCGCGCCCGCTCCAGCCAGCCCGCCGTCTCCTGATCCGACAGGCGACCAAGGAAGCGGACCTGGGGTCCCGCCATCGCCTCCAGGCGGCGCCGTTCGGGACCGTCGCCAAGCACCACCAGGGGCAGACCGGTGCGGGTAAAGGCTTCCACCACCACATCCACCCGTTTGTTGGGCACCAACCGGCAGAGGCTCACGTACACATCGTCACGGGGCCGATCCCAACGGAACCGCTCCACCGCCACAGGGGGATGGATCACATGGGCGTGCCGGCGCCAGAAGGAGCGGATCCGGCGGGCGGTGAACCGCGAATTGGCCACCAGGGCATCCACCCGGACGCTGCTGACGACGTCCCACTGACGCAGCTGGTGCAGTTGCAGCCGCACCAGGGGACCCAGGGGCCCGCGGGCCAGGGCGGAACGGGCCAGGTAGGGATGCATCTGGTCCCAGGCGTAGCGGGCCGGGGTGTGCACATAGCTGACGTGCAGCTGGTCCGGGCCAGTGATCACGCCTTTGGCAACCAGATGGCTGCTGCTGATCACCAGGGGATGGCCGGACAGATCCAGCTGCTCGATCGCCAGGGGCAGCAATGGCAGGTACTGCTGGACGTGGCTCACCCCCCAGGGCAGCCGCTGAATGAAGCTGGTCTGGATCCTCCGGCCTGACAGCCAGCTGCCCGGCCTGCCGCTCTCCCCGTCCACGAGGGCGAAGAGCTCGGGCGGGGCTCCCCGCTCCACCAGAAGCCGATCGAGTTCCGCCACCACCTGCTCGGACCCACCCACGGACCGGGGTGTGAACCACTCATGCACCAGGGCGACAGGGGTGGGGAAGGCCTCCATGGCAGGCACCGTAGGCGCCAGTATCACGAAAACTCTCAGGCGATTGCCCTTGCGGGTCTCCCTGCCGAAGCTAAGGCGACGACTGGGATGGCGAGAGCCGGGACACGATGGCGATCCGCGAGCTCCTCGAAGATGCCCTGCTGGAGCCTTCCATCGGCGAAACCGCTTGTTTCCGGTGGCATGCCACGTCGGTGGGCATTGCGGCGCTCTGGTGTGACGGCAAGCCGCCGCCGGCCCCGCCCTTCGATGTGGCGCTCAGGGAAGGGCTACAGGTGGGTCTGGATCTGAGCCGGGAAGAACGGGAGTTTCACCAGGTGAAATCGGGCCTGGTGCTGCTGTTCCATTCCTGATTCGAGCCACGGCGTTGAGGGCTGATGTCAACGGCCAGGCTTGCTGATGGAATGAAACGGAGAGGGTGGGATTCGAACCCACGGAAGGTTTCCCTTCAAACGATTTCGAGTCGTTCGCTTTCGACCACTCAGCCACCTCTCCTGACCCTTCGGCCAGGGAGCATCTTACGGAGCGGTCAGCGCGCCGCTCGACCCGCTGGCCCGCCACCCCCGCGGCAGGGGAGCCCCGGCTGGGCCCGGCCCACTGAGCCACAGCTGCCGCGGCCCAAGGGCCAGCAGGGCGCGGTGGTCGGCGGGCCGGGGGCGGACGCCCAGCCACACGGACTCCGCCGCCTTGCCGGCGGACGCCTTTGCAGCCGTTGGTGTTTGGCCCGATCGCCAGCTGGCCAGTGATTGCCGATCGGGCAACAGCAGCCAGTGCTGACGGCCCAGGTGCAGGAGCAGGGCGTGGCTGTCCATGGCCAGGGCCTGCACCGCCAGCCCCCGGCTCGCCAGCCGCTGTCCGGCGGCCAGGGGCGCCGCGCCATCGCCGTAGGCCACCACCCGTCCGGCCTGGTTACTCCAGCAGGCGGGATCGACAGCCGCCACCGGATCCAGCAGCAGGGCCCAGTCGAAGCGAGCCACCCCGAGGCCCTGGGCCAGCTGGCCGGCCTGGCGGCAGCTGAAGCCGTCGGCACGGGTGCTGACCAAGGCGGCGCGGCCCCGGTGCCGGGCCAGCAGCAGGTCGCGGGCGGGACCACCCTCCCCCTGGTGCACCAGCAGCAACTGGTCGCCGCCCAGCAGCACCAGATGCAGCACCAGCACCCCGAGGCCCAGGCTGGCCGCCAGGAAGCGCCGGCGCCGGCCCAGCCCGGGCAGCACCAGACCCAGCAGGGCCAGCGTGAACAGCAGCACCAGCAGGGGCAGGGGCCGGCCGCTCTGCCATTGGGCCATGGGAAGGCCGGCGACGGCATGGGCGAGCTGGAGCAGCAGCAGCGCCAGCCAGCCGAGGGGCACCAGCAGGGGCGCCAGCAGGAAGGGCAGCAGCACGGCCACCACCGCCAGGGCCATGGCCCCGAGGGTGAGCGGCGTGAGCAGGGGGGCCGCCAGCAGGTTGGCCGGCACGGCATAGAGGGGCACCACACCGAAATGGAGCAATTGCAGCGGCAGGGTCCAGAGGCTGGCGGCCACCGGAACCGCCAGGGCGGGCGCCAGCCAGCCCACCCACCAGGGGGCGCTGCCAGAGGCACCACCAGGAAGCCGCTGGGCCAGGGCCTGCTCCAGGGGCCTGGCCGTCAGCACCAGGCCTGCGGTGGCGGCGGCGCTCAGCTGGAAGCCCACGTCGTGGAGCCAGGCCGGCCGCAGCAGCAGCATGCCCGCCAGGCTGAGGCCCAGGAGTCCAAGGGGGCGTGCCCGGCGGCCGCTCTCGAGCAGCACCAGGGCGATGGCCCCCATCAGCACCGCCCGCACCACCGAGGGCTGGGCCCCAGCCAGCATCAGGAACAGGGCAATGGCGCCACCGCCCAAGGCCAGCCGCGTCCAACGGCCAAGGCCCCGGCCCAGGGCCAGGACGGCGCCCAGCAGAACGCTGAGGTGGAATCCAGAGGCCGCCAGGGCATGGGAGAGCCCGGCGACGCGAAAATCGGCGCGCAGTTCGGCCGGCAGGGGCACCACGGCGCTGCCCAGCACCAGGGCCGCCAGCAAGCCGCCCTGCTCCGGACCCGCCGCGGCCATGAAACGGGCGGCGATGATGCGGCGCAGGTCGGCGATCGGGGTGGCGGGCCGGCTGAGCACCTCCAGCTGCTCCACCGTCAGACGGGTCCAGCTGCCCTGGCGGGCCAGGCGCTCGGCGGGTCCGGCCAGCAGGGGGTGGGGGGCCGGCCGGGGGCGCCGCAGCTGTCCGCTCACCCGCACGCCCCAGCCCTCGCGCAGGGCCGGACAGGTGCTGAAGCTGAGCTCGCTGCGGCCCCCTGCCGTCTGAAGCAGCACCCGGCAGGGACCGGCCAGGCCAGCGTGGGCAGCCGCTTGGGCGGAAGGGGCGGCCCCTGCGGCCACAGGATCGCTCAACAGGTGGCCTTGCAGGAGCGCCGGCTGGGGGCCATCGGCCCCGGCGAGCAGCCGCAACGGATCCCCGGCGGCGGGCTGGAGCGGCCGCAGCTGGGCCTGCACCAGCACCGCGAGCAGGAGCAGCAGCGGCAACAGGGGGGAACGGAGCATGCTCCAGGGTTCCCGGTGGCGGCGGTTGTGCTGGCGGTGGCGGTGCCGCCTACAAGGCTGGAGTGAATTCTGTACAGCCTGTACAGGTTGGCGCACGACGCCGAAGGACAGGCGCCACCGCCGGGGCAACGCCAGCAGCGTGCCGAAAACCAGCCACCAGAACGGCTGATCAGCCACATCATTAGCCGCAGGGCGCCAGCTCCCGCTGCTGCCATTTCAGGAACAGGGTGGTGACGATCACCGTGATCAACACGTAAGCCAGGATCCCGGGGATCAGATCGGGCATGCCCTTGCCGTAGGTGAGGGCCAACTGGGCCGCCAATCCCGTGTTCCGCATGCCCGTCACCAGGGCAACGGTGCGGCGCTCAAGGGCATCCGCTCCAGCCAGGACGTAGCCAATCGCCAGACTGAGCACGCTGAGGACGGCCATGGCGGCCAGGCCCACCAGGTTCTGCTGCAGGAACGGCAGCAAGTGCTTGCCGCTGAGCACCACCAACGCCACGATCATCAGCAGCAGCAGGGCCGTGGCCAGGCTGCCGAGGGTCTGGCTGCAACGCTGGGCCAGCTGCGGCTTCCACTGCCCCAGCAGCACGCCGGCGATCACCGGCAGCACCTGCACCTTCAGCACCTGCTCCGCCACCTGGGCAGGAGTGATTCCCCAATCAACCATCTCCCAGCCGCGCAGGCCGGCGCCGGCACGGAACACGATCTCCAGCAGCGGAATCGTGACGATGGCCAGCAGCGCCGCGGCGATCTGCAGCCGCGCCGCGAGTTCGGTGGTGCCGCCACTGCTGCGCACCCGGAACAGGATCAAAGGAGCACTGGGACACGCCAGCATCAAGCCCATGGCCACCCAGACCGGCCGACTCAGCAGGCCATGCAGGGGCAACAGCACCAGCGCCAGACCGGCCAGGGGCACCAGGACGCAAGTGCCGAGCATCACGCGCCAGAGAAAGGCTGGCCGATCCCTGAGCAGCAGAAACGGGTACTGCTTCAACCCCAGACCGAGGCTGAACATCAAGGTGACGATGGTGGCTGTAACCAGCGCGGCGGCGGCTTGGGGCATGGACGTCAACCGAGAGGGGAACCCATCACCAACAGAACAAACGCGAAGACACCGATGAGCGTGAGCGCCATCGCCATGAAGGTGCTGATCGAATGCTGATCGGCATAGAGAAAGTCGTTGCGCCGGATCAGTTTGAGCGTGCGCAGGTGCTGGCGAGTTGCCGTGGCCATCGCCACGATTCCGACCCGCAGGTGCGGATCCAGGCCATCATCGTGCGCTCTGCCGCCGCCCTGTGGCGCTCCTTGGCCAGTTCGTTGTTGAAGTTCGACATCAGGGAAGAGAGATATCGGTGGGAGAACCTGGCTGGTTCTGTTGGCGCTGGGCGTCCTCGAACTTCAGTTCCAGTTCCACTTCCCGGCCCAGGAAGATGTTGAGGAACGTTCGAATCACGGCGATGACACCCAGCTGGATCAGGTTCTGATTCGAGGGTGCGGTGGTGGTGGCCACGATATCGGCGGCCAGCTGAAACTCCAGGGCCATTGACAGCCAGCTGCCGAAGGTGAGGCGGAGGCTGTTGAACCGCCGGCCCGGGGGCTGGCGACCGTGGACCAGGCGCAGCGATTGGTGCAAGTTCAAGCGCACGGCCTGGCGCAGCGTGGCCGCGAAGCCCAGGGCCACGCACACCAGCGACACGCCTTCCAGCACGAACCGCAGCCCAACCGCGAACCGATCGAGCCACTCGATCAGGGGAAGTTCCGGCATGGTTCAGCTCCTCACAAGACAACGAAAGCCCATCTGACAAGTGGAAGTGTCGTTCCCCTGGGCCATGCGGGCAGCGGGCCGGTACTGCCACCAGCCATAGGGATCGCCCGTGCCGATCGGTCCGGGCGGTGGCACGAACACGATTGAGGCCGGAGCCTCCTCCGGGTCGTGGTGGACGGAGCCCATCAGGAAGCTGCCTGCGGGGATCCAGACCATGTCCCGCGCCAGGGGGCGCCCCGGCGTCATGGCGCGACCTGCATGGTGGCTCGCCCTCAGTGACCGCCGCTGGCGGCGGAGGTCATCTTGTTCATCACCTCCTCCAGGGAGAAGCTGGCGGCCTTCTGGCGGGGTGGGTAGGCCTGGAAGGTGGCCAGGAATCGGCCCACGATCGTCTGGGCCGGCACCAGCGCAAAGGCGTGGTCGAGCATCCAGTCCCAGTAGGTGTTGGAGGTGATGTCGGCCCGCTCGTAGGGGTCGGTGAGCAGGTTGAAGATCTTCGGCAGACGCAGGACAGTGAAGGGTTCGGCCCAGATCTGACAGGTGCCAGGCTGACGCTGCTCCATGAAGACGAACTTCCAGTTGTCGTAGCGCAGACCGGTGAGATCGCCGTCGTCGGAGAAGTAGAAGAATTCCACCCGGGGGCTCTTGTCGCTCTGCCCGGTCCAGTAGTCGAGCATGTTGTAGCCATCCAGGTGGATCTTGAAGGTTTTCGATCCCACCGGATGGCCCTCCAGGAGTTTCTCCTTGATCTCCGGTTCCCCCGCCGCCGCCACCAGGGTGGGCAGCCAATCGAGGTGGCTGACGATGCCGGTGAACAGGGTGCCGGGCGCAATCTTGCCAGGCCAGCGCACCAGGGCAGGCACCCGATAAGCCCCTTCCCAGTTGGAGTTCTTTTCGTTGCGGAACGGGGTCATGCCGGCATCGGGCCAGCTGTTCATGTGCGGGCCGTTGTCGGTGCTGTACATCACGATCGTGTCATCGGCGATGCCCAGCTCATCGAGCAGGTTGAGCATCTCGCCGATGCAGTTGTCGTGA
>NZ_JAHLYP010000038.1 GCF_025127995.1 Synechococcus sp. CS-1332
GGGTGGGGTGGGCTCCCGGCAGCGGTCCTTCTGGCTGGTGGCCGATGCCGAGCTGATTGTGTATGGCGCCACCGATCCGGCCGCCCGCCTCAGCATCGGCGGAGAAGAGGTGCCCCTGTCGGCCGATGGCACCTTCCGGGTGCAGGTGCCCTTCCGCGACGGCCAGCAGCTCTATCCGATCGAGGCCCTGGCCGCCGATGGGGAGCAGAAGCGCAGCATCACCATGGAGTTCCGTCGCTCGACGCCGGAGGCCAACGTCAACACCAGGGAAGCCTCCGTCGCCGAGTGGTTCTAGGCCTCAGGACGGGGTCTCTCGGCCTCAGGACGGGGGGCGTCCCAAGCGCTCTGCCACAGCGGCGATCAGTCCCTGAGGTGTCAGCTCTGCCGAGACCTCCAGACAACGGCCCCGTTCATGCCCGTCCAGCGGCTCCATCCCCCTGAACTGGGCTTCCAGCACGGCCCCATCCGCGTCGGAGGGGTCGCCGCCCCGTTCCCGCCGCTCCACGAGGCGCCGCTGGGCCTGCTCCTGGGAGCTGGAGCAAGCCAGGATCAGGAAGGGAACGCCGTTCCGGCAGGCCAGGTCCTCCATCCGCTGGCGCTGATGGCGGAGCAGGAAAGTGGCATCCACCACCACCGACAGCCCCGCCACGAGAATTCGCCCCACCTGCTCGGGCAGATGCTTGTCGTAGAGCATGGCGCTCACGTCCTGGCGGTAGGGATCGCCTCGAAGCGGTGGGGCTTCGCCCTGTCCCCAGGTGCCGAAGAGTCGCTTGCGCTCCACGTCGGAACGCAGATGGATCCACCCCTGCCGGTGGCAGAGCTGGCGGGCCCGGTGGCTCTTGCCACTGCCGGACACCCCGTGGGTGATCACCAGGGCGGGGGCAGGGGTGGCGGTGGCACGGCTGGCGCCCAGGAGATAGCGCTCCAGGTCCTTTTGAAGCACAACCGACGCGTGGGCGCCCAGGGTCTGCTGGCGCAGGCGCAGGGCACAGACCTTGGCCCGCACCAGGGAGCGGTAGATCCGATACCAGCGCCAGGTGAGCAGTCCGGCGTAGTCGCCGCAGTGGCCGAGCCAGCGGTTGAGCAGCACCGCGCCGAGATCCGGCCGGTCGCGATGCTCCAGATCCATGACCAGAAAGGCCAGGTCGCTGATCACATCGATCCAGCGCAGTTCCGGGCTGAATTCCAGACAGTCGAAGACCCGGAGACGCTCCCCCTCCAGCAGCATGTTGCCGAGGTGCAGATCCCCGTGGCACTCACGGATGCGGCCCTGGCTTCGGCGCCGGTCGAAGCTGGGCCGAAGCAGCTCGAACTGGTCGTCGGTCCAGTGCCGCAGGGCCGCGACGTCCTGCAAAGCAACCAGGCCGCAGGCCTCGAGCACGTCCAGGTTGGCCGCAGCCGGCAGCTTCACCAGTTCGGCTGCCCCATAGGGATCGTTGGGGCCGGCCACCGCGGCTCCGGCATGGAACACCGCCAGATCATCCGCCAGCCCTTCGAGCTGGGCGTCGGTGAGGCCTTGGCGCTCGAGCACGGCGCCCAGCAGGGCGCTCTGGGGAAACTGGCGCATGCGAACAGCCAGCTCAATGGCAGGACCAGAGCCCCGCAACGTGGCCCGCTCGGGCGGGCCATGGATGGCACTGAGCCCGAGGTAGATGTCCGGAGCCAGCCGGCGGTTCAGCCTGAGCTCCTCCTGGCAGAACCAGCGGCGTCGCTCGGGGGTGGAGAAATCGACGAAGCCCAGATTCACCGGCTTCTTGATCTTGTAGGCAAAGGTTCCGGTCAGCAGGATCCAGGAAATGTGGGTTTCCAGGCACTCGACCCGTTCGACCGGATGGTCATAGGCGCCGGGATGGAGCAGGGCCGCGATCATTGGGTCCACGGCCGCTCCGCTGCTTCCTGCGGTTCAATCCAATCATCTGCAAGGTGATGAGAGCTTCCACAGGGGTCCACACCAGCACAGGCACCAGCAGCCCCGCCGCCAGGGGGGAGGAGGGCCGCACGATCAAAGCCAGGACCAGGGTGACCATCCAGCTCAAGAGCCAGAAGGGAAGACCGGCGACCAGGTTGCGCAGACGGCAGATCACCAGGTGATCGATGCGCAGCAGCACCAGCAGGGCCGCGTAGGCCGCCATCCAGCGCCAATCGCCGCTCTTGAGCCAGATGGAGAGCGCCGAGAAGTAGTAGCTGACACTGATCACGAACCAGGCGGCCGGGATCCAAGGCTCCATGCTGATCCAGCGTGGCCATTTGAGGGCGCGATACCAGGCGAAATCCCGCTCCGAAGGATTGATGACCAGCGTCACCACCAGAAGGGTGATCAGGATCAGTAGCCAGGGGGGCACGGGCATCTGCAGACAGAGGCATTATTGGCTGCTGCCGGGGACCCGTCCATGGCGTGGGATGTCGGTTCGTCGCTCAGATGGATCAGATCGCCCGTCGCTCCTACGTTTGAAGGGTCCAACGAGCTTGATGGAGGCCCCATGCATACCCACGACCTCGACAACCACGACAACCTTTACGCCGACGAAGGCACGATGGTGATCGGCGAGACCCGGGCGGATGCCCAGAGCCATGCCTACTGGGCCGTGGGGGCCATCGCCTTGATGGTGGTGGGACTGGGAGTGGCCCTGGTCATTTCCTGAGCACCCAGGAAGCGCTCCCGAAAACAGGGCAGGGGGACGGGTTCACAGAGTCGGATCCAGTCGCCGACTCCCCGTTGCCGCTGCCAGGCGGAGATCCGCAGCGGGCTGGCGGCTCCCCAGCGGCAGACCAGCAGGTAACGATGCCCCCAGGCCTGGGGCCAGGCCATGGGGGCCTCCCTGGCCCAGGGCCAGTGGCCCGGATCCAGCGGCTCCAGATCCCGATGGCGGCGCAGCAGGGCCGGCAGCAGGTGGCCGGCAGGCATCGTCGGGGCGCAGCCGTGCAGGCGCCTGGCCAGGGCGGGTGGATCGCCCCGGTTGGGGAGGATCAGATGCACTCCCCCCCAGCCGGGAAAGCCCAGGCAGGAGAGAAGGGCGCTGGAACCTGGTCCGGAAGCGGTGCCGGGAGCCATGGAGAGACGGATCGCTGACACGCCTCCAGTGCCACCGCCCGTCACGAAACGGCCCACCGGGGGGCCGCACTGGCAGGATCGGCAGGAAGGAATCAACTCCCCTGCCGCCATGTTCGAGAACCGCGAACGGCCCGCCTGGGTCAACTGGCTGATCCTGGCGATCTTCCTGTTGTCGTCCTGGCAGCTGGCCGGGTTCTGGTTTCAGCAGCTGCATCATTGAGGCCGAAGCGCCTTCAGGAGGGGCGACGGGGCCTGGCTGTGACGCCTCGCACCAGCCGGACGCCGCCGCCGACCAGCAGCAACAGAGCCATCAGGGCGAGCAGGGCCACCACGATCACGCTGCCCAGTTGAAGAACTCCCATGCTGAGCCGGCTCAGCCCACCGATCAGGTTGGCGATGGCGTTGCTGACCAGGAGCAGGGCATCAAGCCGTTCCGGAAGTCGCATCAGCCCGACCAGGATCAGGCTTCCCGCCACGATCAGCAGCAGGCCTGCCACCACTTGACGCCATCGGGAGGTTGGACGACGGCGGCGACTGCGCAGCTCCAGGCCCTTCCCTGGCGTCGGTCCCCTCGGTGTCGGCAGATGCAGCGGATAGGGGGTGCGGGGCATGGCTGGGGTGTCAGGGCTCCAGCGGATAGCCGGCACCCCGCATCCACCGCTCGAATTCCATCAGCACCAGCTCGTTGGGGCAATCGATCAGGGACAGGTCGTTGACCGTGCAGTCGCCCTGACCGCCGTGGTGGAGGGTGAGATGGAATTGGGAACCGCTCAATCCGCAGACTTCCGGATCGCTGCGCACCACCACATCAAGGGCTGCTCCCAGCCGTGCGACCCGGCGGCGCAGTTCCGACCAGGTCAAGCCCATTGCATGGCAGTGGAGAAGGTGGATGATCGTCCCCAGTGTGACCAGAGCAGGGGCGAAGTCAACAGCCCGGAGGCTGGGGTCAGGGGCGCGGGGCTTCCGGAGCGGCCTGGGGGGCCGGGGCCGGTGGCGTTGGTGCCGGCGGCACAGCGGGCGGGGGCAGCAGCAGCACCAGAGCCGCCGAGACCGCCAGGGCCGCTGCCCCGCCCAGGGGGGCCGTCAGCCGGCGATGCAGGGGGATTCGCTCCAGCAGTTCTCTGGGTCCGAGGGGCTCGGGCTCGGGAATCTCCAGGGGTAGCTGGACACGGGGATCGAGGCGCAGCAGATCCAGCACCCGCACCAGATCCGCCAGTTCCGCATCATCGAGATGCATCTCCAGAGGGGGTGTGTCGGGTTGGCTGCTGCGCAGCAGCAGCCGGTGGCCGCCCTCGTGGTGGGGGCCGATGTCGACGGGCTCGCCCGCCACGCTGAAGTCGCGGCGCACGCCACTGATCAGATGACGGGCGTAGGGCAGGACCACCTGCATCAGGGCCTGCAGGTGCTCCCGCCGCCCCTCGAGCAGGGGCCGGCCCACCCACTGCAGACTCCAGCCCGTGATGATGCCAAGGGCCGCACCGCTCTGGCCGATGGAGACATCAGGGAGGCCTTCCACCTGCAGTCGGCAGCTGAGCTGATCGAAGACGAGGCTCTGCTTCATCACGGAACTCTGAACCATGGGTGTCACGGGGGAGGCCTCAGGCGACCGCGTCCATCAGGCTGGCCTTGATGCGCTCGAAGCCTCCGTGGCCGGCGCAGAGGCTGAGGCCCTGGACCAGTTGCAGACGCTGGGCGGCCCCATCGGTGGGATCGAGCAGCTTCTGCACGCCGCTGCGGCGGGGATTCATGCGTTCCTGGACCAGTTCCCCCAGGCGCCCCTGGAACAGGGCCCAGCGCTCGCTTGCCACCGCCTCCGGCTCGCTGCTGGAGAGAAGGGAGCGCAGCATCGGGTAGAGGCGATCGGCCATGACGCACAGAATGCGAATCAGGGCATCGGTTTCGTCAACGGGCACCTCGCCGCGCCGACAGGTGCGCCGCAGGGGGTTGTGGCAGCGCCGCTTCCAGAGCTCCACCCGGTTGGGGAAGAGAGCGCCGTAGCCGAGTTGTTCGCTCATCCAGACCATCGCCTCGCCGCCGTTGAGGTCGAGTGCCTCCATGCAGAGCAGCATGAGATCGAGCCGCTCCAGTCCCCTGCGAGGCAGGGGGCGGGAGGGGCGGTCCGGGCTTGCCGCTTCCGAAGTGTCCTTGGCCATGACTGCGATGATGCCAGCGGCGCCGTCCATCCGTCACGTCGCCGGTACCGGTCCCTTCACCAGCACGATGCCCAGCAGCCCTTCATCGATCGATCTGCGCACCTGGGTCCGGGACATTCCCGACTTTCCGAAGCCGGGCATTCTCTTCCGTGACCTCACCCCCCTGATGCGGGATCCCGAGGGCTGGGGCGAGGCCATCCGCCTGCTGGGCCTGCTCTGCGAGCGGGTGCAGCCGGACCTGATCGTGGGCATCGAATCCCGTGGCTTCATCGTCGGCACCGCCCTGGCCACCGTCGTCGGCGTCGGCTTCGTGCCGGTGCGCAAGCCCGGCAAGCTGCCCGGCGAGGTGATCGGGGTGGACTACAGCCTCGAATACGGCACCGACCGGCTGGAGATCCACAGTGATGCCCTCGGCGAAGGCCGGCGGGTGCTGATCGTGGATGACCTGCTGGCCACCGGCGGCACCGCCGCAGCCTGCGCCGAGCTGGTGCTCAAGGCCGGAGGAGAGCTGTGCGGCTTTGGCTTTCTGGTGGAACTGGCGGCCCTGGAGGGCCGCAGCCGGTTGCCGCAGGAGCAGCCGATCGAGTCGCTGATCATCTACAGCTGAACCTCAGCCCTGCTGGTCCTGCCAGGTGAGGACGGTGTCGAACTGCTCGATGCTGATCAGACCGAAACGCCAGAGCACGGCAGGAAGCGGCGCCTGCTCGAGCTGAGACTGCTTGATTCCCAGCTCGAGCGCGTTCTCACTCAGGCCGAGCTGATGGCGCAGGAAGCGCACCATGGCCGGAGAGGGCAGGGGCTGGGGAGAGCTGCTGATCACCATCCGCCCATGCTGGGAGCGTCTGGCGCAGGCGGCAAGGCCCCTCGGTCATGACCCGCAGGGCCAGGGCCCGGCTCCAGCCGATGCGCGACAGGGCTTCGAAGGCCAGGCTTCTCAGGGGCATCAACAGGGGCTGACGATTGGAGAAGAGCCGCACCAGCAGGTCGGTGGCCAGCAGGGTGAGCAGCAGATCGGGCCAGCGCCGGCGCCCATAGGCGGCACCGAGGCGGCGCGGATGCAGGGTTCCCCGAGCGGCCCGCTCGGCGAGCTGATGCAGCACCGCCACGTCCCGCCAACAGAGATTCAACCCCTGGCCGCCCACCGGATGGCAGCGGTGGGCGCTTTCCCCCACCAGCACCGTGCGGCCGCGATGCAAGCGCCGAGCCAGCTGCAGGGCCACCGGAAAGCTGCGGGGCCTCGCCAGCAGGGCCTCGGGCTGGAGTTCGTCTGGGAGGGCTCCCGCCAGCCGATCGAGGAAGGCAGGGTCGCTGAGGGCTTCAAGCTGCCGGCAGCGGGCCGTGGGCGCACTCCAGACCAGCTGAAAGCGACGCTCGCCGAGGGGAAGCACCGCAAAAGGCCCCTCCGGACGCAGCAGCTCCCAGGCTTCATCGTCGTTGCCGCCACCCATCTCCACCTGCACGGTGAGGCACGATTGGGCGTAGCGGTGGCTCCACTGGCGGATCCCCAGGGACCGCCGGGTGGGGGAGTCGGGCCCATCGGCGGCCACCAGCAGATCGGGATCGGCCAGTTCGGGTTCGGCGGTGGCGACCGGCCCCTCCATCCCGAGCGCCAGGCCAATGGCGGTGTGCTGGCCCAGGCGCCGCAGCAGCAAGGCCATCAGGGGCTGGTGGCAGCCGATCCAGCCCACCGCGTCGGCGTCCCCCAGGTCGGTCGGCTCGAAGATCACACGGTGTGCCGTCGCCAGGTCCTGCAGCCGCAGGCGACGGAAGGGGACCAGCTGGGCCCGCAGCTCGCCCCAGAGACCCAGGCGCTCCAGCAACGCACGGCTGGAATGGGTGAAGGCGTAGGCCCGCTCACGACCCTGCAGCGCCTCGGGGGAGAGGGGATCGTGCAGGCTGACGCGCCAACCGGCCTGCGCCAGGGCCAGGGCCGTCAGGGCGCCGGTGGGGCCGGCTCCGTTGATCCGGGCGTGGAGCGAAGGGCGCATGGCCACAAAAAAGCCGCAACAGAAAGTCTGCTGCGGCGATGGGGGTTGCTGTGATCAGCCGATGCCGAGCAGGCCGCGGGTGAAGGCTTCGCCGCCCAGGGCAAATTCGGTGGCGAGCAGGGCAATGAAGCCGAGCATGGCCATGCGGCCGTTGAGCTTCTCGGCGCGCTCGTGGAAGCCCCAGCCGCTCTCGGCGCTCACCACTTCCATGCGGGGCTCGGTGGCGAAGGCGTTGAGGCGGCCACCGTCTTCGGTGGTGACGGTGGCTCCGCGGATGGCGGAACGATCGAGGGCGGTGGGGGTGGCGGCCATGGGAGGACTCCTTGAGAAGTGTTACGTGAATTGTAACGCAATGTTTCGGATCCGTCCAGCTTCCCTCACCCCAGGCGCCTCAGGCAGAGCTCCTCAAAGGCCGGCCGCAGCAGGTAGGGGTACTCGCCGACCCACTGCTTCAGCTGCGGCAGCCAGCCATCCGAGAGGGCACCGATGCGGGAGAAGTCCTTGCGTTCGCTCAGCACCAGGCAGCGGATCACCATCCCTGGCCGGATCAGCTCATGCTTCTTTTCGAGGGGGAAGCGGATCTGGCCCAGGTAGCCCTCGTCGTCCTCCAGCTCCAGGCACAACCAGGTGCGCCGGTTCTCCACCAGCTCAAGCCGTCCCTCGCGGTTGGCCTGCTCCCGCCGGTTCTCCACCACCTCCCGCCGGAACAGGTCGGCCACGACCCCCTCAAAGATTGCGGCCGCCGGGTAGCGCCGCAGCAGCGCATTGCGGCGGCCCGCCTCCACGATCGGTCCCCACAGGACATAGAGAAGGAAGACGAAGCCCACCACCAGGAACACCGGACCGGCCTGGCTCCGGAACAGGAGCACCTGGCTGATCAGCAGCGAGATCACCCCGCCGATCACCGAAATCAGCACGCGCTGCAGCAGTTTGCGCGGATCGCCGCTGCTGGCGCTGAACTGCGAGCCCGTGGCCACCGCCGGGATCAGCCGGACAAGTTCGCCGGGTTTGAGGGGGATCAACATCGACTCACAGGGGGGCAGCTGAGAGGGGGGCAGCTCACAGGAGCCTCTCCAGTCCATAGACCAGGCCCCCCAGGCTGCGCACCTTGCGGACCGTGAGCAAGACCCCGGGCATATAGGCACTGCGGTCAATCGTGTCGTGGCGCAGGGTGTAGGTCTCCCCGGGGGAGCCGAACATCACCTCCTGGTGGGCCACCAGCCCCGGCAGCCGCACTGAATGCAGCCGCAGGCCGCTCTCCCGCAGCCCCCCCCGGCAGCCGGGCAAACTCTCGTGCTCCTCCACCTGGGGGGGGTTGAACGGCTTGCCGAGCTCCTCCATGAGTTCGGCGGTCTTGAGGCAGGTGCCGCTGGGGGCATCGGCCTTGCGGTTGTGGTGCAGTTCGGTGAGCTCGGCGTAGTCGTAGAAGCGGGCCGCCGCCGCCGCCGCTTGCTGCAGCAGCACCATGCCCACGCAGAAATTGGGCACCACCGCGCCCCCCATCGAGGCCTTGTCGGCAAAGGTGGCCAGATCCGCCAACTGGTCGGGACGCAGGCCGGTGGTGCCGATCACCGGATGGACGCCGTAGGCGAAGGCGCCGCGGCAGTGCTCGAAGACGACGCTGGGGTGGGTGAAGTCGACCAGCACCGCCCCGCCTCCCGGTCCGGCCTGGCGCACCGCCTGGCTGGCCTGGCAGAGGGTGCCCTCGAAATCGGCGCTCAGCGCCACCTCCAGCTCCCCAAGACCCAGGGCCAGCCCCACATCCTCCCCTTCGTGCCCAGGCGTGGTGTCGATGGCTCCCGCCAGGGTGCAATCGGGGGCCGCCACCACGGCCTTGATCACCTCAGCGCCCATGCGGCCCAGGGCCCCGGCCACCACCACCGGGATCGGCGCCGGGGCCGCTGGGGATGGGGAGGTCGCGGTCATGGGCAGCTGGCGTTCCTGGCGAGCCTATGAGGCCCGGCCCACCGGCAGGGTGCCTGCCTGTAACGCTGCGCTGCAACCGATCGCGTCCCCGGCGGGAGCTCCGTAGGCTGCTTCACATTGCTCAACGCATCCCCCGCATGTTCACGCAGGTCCGTTCCGCCAGCCGCCGGGTCAGCCCTGCCCCCACCAATGGCGCCGACGACCGGGTGGTGATGAAGGCCGTCTATGTGGTGCTCGAACCCCAGTATCAGAACGCCCTCACCACCGCCGCCACCGGCCTCAACGACCAGAACGGTCCCCTGGCGGTGGAGCTGAGCGGCTATCTGATCGAGGAGCTGCGGGACCCGGCCAACTACGCCGACTTCTGCGCCGACGTGGCCGCTGCCGACGTGTTCATTGCCTCGCTGATCTTCATCGAGGACCTGGCCCAGAAGGTGGTGGAGGCGGTGGCCCCGCACCGAGACCGGCTCAAGGCGGTGGTGGTGTTCCCCTCGATGCCGGAGGTGATGCGCCTCAACAAGCTGGGCACCTTCTCGATGGCCCAGCTGGGCCAGAGCAAGAGCGCCATCGCCCAGTTCATGCGCAAGCGCAAGGAAGCCAATGGGGCCGGCTTCCAGGACGCCATGCTCAAGCTGCTGAACACCCTGCCGACGGTGCTCAAGTACCTGCCGGTGGAGAAGGCCCAGGACGCCCGTTCCTTCATGCTCAGCTTCCAGTACTGGCTGGGGGGAACGCCGGACAACCTGCGCAACTTCCTGCTGATGCTGGCCGACCGTTACGTGTTCGGCAAAGCGGAGCTGGGCCGGCCCCAGCTCACCGTCGCCGACCCGGTGGTGTTCCCCGATCTCGGCATCTGGCACCCCATGGCCCCGGGGATGTTCGAGGACCTCAAGGAATACCTCAACTGGAGCGCCAGCCGCGCTGATCTGAGCGAAAAGGCCCGCCGGGGCCCGGTGATCGGCCTGGTGCTGCAGCGCAGCCACATCGTCACCGGCGACGACGCCCATTACGTGGCCATCATTCAGGAGCTGGAGTACCGGGGCGCCACGGTGATTCCCGTGTTCTGCGGCGGCCTCGATTTCTCCCGGCCCGTCTCCTCCTTCTTCTACGACCCGCTCCAACCGGAGCAACCCCTGGTGGATGGGGTCGTGAGCCTCACCGGCTTCGCCCTGGTGGGTGGTCCAGCCCGTCAGGACCATCCCAAGGCCATCGAGACCCTCAAGCGGCTCAATCGCCCCTACATGGTGGCCCTGCCCCTGGTGTTCCAGACCACCCAGGAATGGGAGGAGAGCGACCTGGGGCTGCACCCGGTGCAGGTGGCCCTGCAGATCGCCATCCCCGAGCTCGACGGTGCCATCGAACCGATCGTGCTGTCGGGGCGCGACGACGCCACCGGCAAGGCCCACACCCTGCAGGACCGCGTGGATGCCATCGCCGAGCGGGCCATCCGCTGGGCCTCGCTGCGCATCAAGCCCCGGGCCCAGAAGAAGCTGGCGATCACCGTGTTCAGCTTCCCCCCCGACAAGGGCAACGTGGGCACCGCCGCCTACCTCGATGTGTTCGGCTCGATCTTCCGCGTGCTGGAGGAGATGAAGGCCAAGGGCTACACGGTGGACGCCATGCCCCGCACCCCGAAGGAGCTGATGCAGGCGGTGCTCAGCGATCCGGAGGCCCTGGAAGGGGCCCCCGAGCTGGCGATCGCCCACCGCATGAGCGTCGAGGAATACGAACGGCTCACCCCCTACTCCGAACGCCTGGAAGAGAACTGGGGCAAGCCCCCGGGCAGCCTCAACAGCGACGGCACCAACCTGCTGATCTACGGCCGCCACTTCGGCAACGTGTTCGTGGGGGTGCAGCCCACCTTCGGCTACGAGGGCGATCCGATGCGCCTGCTCTATTCGCGCAGCGCCAGCCCCCACCACGGCTTCGCCGCTTACTACACCTACCTGGAGAAGGTCTGGGGTGCCGATGCGGTGCTCCACTTCGGCACCCATGGCTCCCTGGAGTTCATGCCGGGCAAGCAGATGGGCATGAGCGAAACCTGCTACCCCGATTCGCTCATCGGTGCCCTGCCCAACCTCTATTACTACGCGGCCAACAACCCGTCGGAGGCCACCATCGCCAAGCGGCGCGGCTACGCCTCCACGATCAGCTACCTCACCCCGCCGGCCGAGAACGCCGGTCTCTACAAGGGTCTCAAGGAGCTGGGTGAGCTGGTGGGGTCCTACCAGCAGCTGCGGGAGAGCTCCAGGGGGGTGCAGATCGTCAACGCGATCATCGAAACCGCCCGCCAGTGCAACCTCGACAAGGATGTGGTCCTGCCCGAGGGCGATGCCGATGCGGCGGCCCTCGACCTCGACGGCCGCGATGGGGTGGTGGGGGCCGTGTACCGCCAGCTGATGGAGATCGAGAGCCGGCTGCTGCCCTGCGGCCTGCACACCATCGGTAAACCGCCCACCGCCGAGGAGGCGATTGCCACCCTGGTGAGCATCTCCGCCCTGGAGCGGGAGGAGGAGGGCCTGCGTTCCCTGCCGGGGCTGCTGGCCGAGAGCCGCGGCCGCACCATCGCCGAGGTGTACAGCGGCAACGATGCAGGCGTGTTGGCGGACGTGGAGCTCAACCGGGTGATCACCGAGGCCTGCCGTTCGGCGGTGGGGGCCATGGTGCGCCAGGTCACCGGCAGCGATGGCCGGGTGAGCCTGCAGCGCCGCTTCGTCTGGTTCTTCGATCTGCTGGAGCGCGTCGGCTACCGCCTGCCCAGCCCCTGGCTGAGCGCCTGCCGCCAGGCGGGCTTCGCCGATGTGGATGTCACCGAACTGGATCGCCAGTTCGCCTATCTGCGCTTCTGCCTGGAGCAGATCTGCGCCGATATGGAGATGGAGAGCCTGTTGCGGGCCCTCGATGGCGAGTATGTGCTGCCCGGGCCCGGCGGTGATCCGATCCGCAACCCCGGCGTGTTGCCCAGCGGCAAGAACATCCATGCCCTCGATCCCCAGGCCATCCCCACCAGGGCGGCCATTGCCGCTGCCAAGGTGGTGGTCGATCGGCTGATCGAGCGTCAGAAGGCCGAGCAGGGCACCTGGCCGGAAACCATCGCCTGCGTCCTCTGGGGCACTGACAACATCAAGACCTACGGCGAATCCCTCGCCCAGATTCTCTGGTTCATCGGCGTGCGTCCGATGGCCGATTCACTCGGACGGGTCAACAAGCTGGAGCTGCTGTCCCTCGAGGAGCTGGGCCGGCCCCGCATCGATGTGGTCGTGAACTGCTCGGGCGTGTTCCGCGACTTGTTCATCAACCAGATGGCCCTGATCGACCAGGGGGTCAAGATGGCCGCCGAGGCCGACGAGCCCCTGGAGATGAATTTCGTGCGTAAGCACAGCCAGGAGCAGGCCGCCGAACAGGGCATTTCGCTGCGGGACGCCGCCACCCGGGTGTTCTCCAATGCCAGTGGCAGCTACAGCTCCAACGTCAACCTGGCGGTGGAGAACAGCACCTGGGAGGAGGAGGGCGAACTGCAGGAGATGTACCTCAGCCGCAAGACGTTTGCCTTCAACGCCGATAACCCCGGCGAGATGAACCAGAACCGTGGGGTGTTCGAGTCGGCGATGAAGACCGCCGATGTGACCTTCCAGAATCTGGATTCGGCGGAAATCTCGCTCACCGATGTGAGCCACTACTTCGACTCCGACCCCACCAAGCTGATCGCCGGCCTGCGCGACGACGGCAAGGCCCCCACCAGCTACATCGCCGACACCACCACGGCCAATGCCCAGGTGCGCTCCCTGAGCGAGACCATCCGCCTCGACTCCCGCACCAAGCTGCTCAACCCCAAGTGGTACGAGGGCATGCTCAATTCAGGCTACGAAGGGGTGCGGGAGGTGGCCAAGCGTCTCAACTTCACCCTGGGCTGGAGCGCCACCAGCGGCGCGGTCGACAACTTCGTCTACGAGGAGGCCAACGAGACCTTCATCAACGACCCGGAGATGCGCAAGCGGCTGATGGACCTCAACCCCCACAGCTTCCGCCGCATCGTCGGCACCCTGCTGGAAGTGAACGGCCGCGGCTACTGGGAGACGAGCGACGAGAACATCGCCCAACTGCAGGAGATCTACCAGGAGATCGAGGACCGGATCGAAGGGGTGACAAAGGAGGCCTGATCGATCAGGCCACGGGCCAGGTGCCGGGATCGCAGGAGCTCCTGGGACGCTGATCGCGGGGCGCACCTGGCGAATGGAGGACGCGTCAGTTGTTGCGAGCTCTTGCTGCTACCGCAGTCGATAACAGCAGATGCGCTGCATTGAGAAAGCTCTTGCACATATGCAAGGAATTCTTAATAATCTCCGCATGGGCCGTGGGCGCTGAGGTTTGCCGCCATGGCCATGCCTGCAGCCCCCGCTGCCTGGGGATCAGCCGTCTGCCGCGCCGAATCCTGCGTAGGACTGAGTTGTGCCATTGCACGGGAAAGGAACCGTGAGAGTTGACATTCAGGCTCAGCTCATCGCCGTCAAGTCAGAGGCAACGCTGATGACTTCATTGCTATCTCAGCCACCTGTAATGGCATCGTCGATCAACCCAACTCCATTCCCTACTCCCCTGAGAACCATGTCAAACAAACTCGACGCCGCAGCCAAAGATGCTGAAGGCAAGATCCAGTCCGCCGTCGGCTCCCTCACTGGCGACAAGGGCCAACAACTCAAAGGAGAAGCCAAGCAAGTCCAGGCCGACGCCATGCAGGCGGAAGCCCAAGTGAAGGAGGCAGCCAAGAAGGCCGCCAGGAAGCTCGATGATGCCACGAATTAGTCAGCAGGCCCTATAGGTCCTGATCATCCGTAGCCAAGCCCATGCCGGGGAGTCTTTCACACTCCCCGGCTTTCTCTTTGAGCGGGCCGGGAGGCCATAGCATTCGCTTCTCTGCCTGTTTCGAGCGAGTGGATCAATGTGCACAAAAAAAGGGGAGCTGAAGCCCCCCCGAATCACCCCGCAGGGATGAGTGAATGGATCGGGATCACTTACCGATCTTGGCCACTTCGGTGCGAGCCCGCTTCAGAACGGCACCGGTCAGGGGTACGAAATCGAGCTGCTTGGCGATGCCTTGACCCTTCGGCGAGAGACCCCATGTGAGGAACTGGCGGAGAGTAGCGGCCTTGTCGCCATTGCCCTTCTGGTAGGCCAGAATCCAGGTGAAGGTGGCGATCGGGAAGGCGTTGGCACCGGCCGGATTGCAATCCTCACCACCCAGGCGGGAATTCAGCTTGACGCCGTTCAGGGCGGCGGCCCCGGTCACATCGTTGGCCAGAACAAACTTGCCAGCTTTGTTCTGAAGAGCCGCAGGAGTTATCTTGCCCTTCACGAAGGCCTGGTTGAGATAACCGAGCGAGCCGGGGGTATTCAGGATCAGGCCTGCCACACCCTCATTGCCCTTGCCACCGACGCCCACGGGCCACTTGACGGCCTTGGAGGTTCCCACTTTGGATTTCCACTCCGAAGAGAAGCAGGAGAGGGAGTTGGTGAAGGCGGCGGTGGTGCCGGAGCCGTCGGAGCGGTGAACCACGTTGATCGGGCCCTTGCCGCATTTCAGCTGCTCCCAGGTTTTGATCTTGCCGAGGAAGATGTCGGCGACTTGGGTCTGGGTGAGCTTGAGGTTCTTGCAGCTGGGATTGTTGTAGGCGGGGGTGACGGTGCCCCCCATCATCGGGATCTGCAGGGCTCCGCGCTGGGCGGTCACCCCCTTGGTGAATTCTCCCTTGGATTCGTTGAGCTCCTCATCGGTCGCTCCAAAATCGACGCTGCCGGCATGGAACTGGCGAACACCAGCGCCCGAGCCCACCGACTGGTAGTTCACCTGCCTCTTGGTTTCTTTGGCGAACTCCACGGCCCAGCGCTGGTAGGCCGGAGCGGGAAAGCTGGCGCCGGCTCCACTGATGGAGTTGCTCTGGGCGATCACCGGAACCGCCAGTCCAGCGGTGACAGCACCGGCAGCGGAGAGAATCAGGGCCTTCTTCGCGAAGGTCATCAGAAATGCCAATTGTGGAGCAGGTCATGAATAGCAACCAGCTCTGCCCATTCGTGTTATGGGCAGGTTAACGGGTCATCAAGGATTGATCTGGACTGGGCCCTTGAGGCTTCTGGAAGGAAAACCTGCGCGGGATTGAGAGGTGGTGCTGCCGCTGCCGGCGGCTCCTGGCGAGGTGCTGGGCCTGGGCGAAACCAACGGGGTGGTCTTCGGCTGGACAGCTCTGCGGCCCTGGCCACGGCCCAGGCCCCTCTGCCCCCCCCACGGACCCGACCACAGGCTGCACCGGAACTCCAGCCATCCAGGTGCTCGGTTGTGATGAAGCAGGACGCTTCATGCGCCAGCGGCACAGATCGGCGTTTGAGATCTACACATCCGGCCGTACCTTTGCTGGGTCTGGATGGCGCCCACATCCGATGTCAGATCAGATCGTGTGAGTGGAACGGCCATGCCATCCCACTTTGGCTATGGATAGAGGGACTGCCCCTGGCGTCCACTTGAACGAGCTCACCAGCGCCATCAACCAACACCTGGCCACTGAGTTTCAGGCCGGCCCCACCGATCTGGCCCTGTCGATCTGGTTGCGGGAGAAGGATCTGGCTGGTTTTTCCGCCTACATGCCTGCCAAGAGCCAGGAGGAGCGAGACCACGCGGCCCGCATGATCGCCTGCCTAGCGGACAGCGGCGAACAGGTGGAATTGCCCACGATCGAGGCCCCGGAAAGGAGTTGGCCGTCGGTGCAGACCTTGTTCGACCAAGTGTATGACAAGGGAAAGGGGTTCACAGCCTCGATCAATCATCTCTATGCCATCGCCGAGACCGTTGGCGAACGCAGTGCCACCGCCAGGCTGCTCCTCGACCAGCCGTTCCTGGAAGGGACAGCCCTGACCCATGTCAAAGGGGGTCTCAGCGGTGCCAGAGCTGCCTGAAGCCTCAATGGCGTCATCCTTTTCCCCTTCCGCTTCCTGCCACGGTTCCCGGGCGCACGACCGCCATGGTTCGGGCGTTCAGATCGCCCTGCTGGGGATGCCCAACACCGGCAAATCGACGCTCTTCAACCGGCTCACCGGCGGCAATGCGCAGATCGCCAACTGGCCTGGTCTGACGGTGGAGCTGCTGCGGGGCCCGATGCCAAACGATGGCCATGGCACCACCTACGAGCTTTTGGACCTGCCGGGGATCCACGACCTCAGCGGCAGCAGTGAGGACGAGGCCTTGGTGCAGCGCTTCCTGCGCGACACCCCGCCCGATCTGGTGCTTGTGGTGCTCAATGCCAGCCAGATCAGCAGCCAGCTGCGGCTGTTGCTGCAGATCCGGCAGCTGGGTCTGCCGGTCGTGGCGGCGCTCAACATGAGCGATGAAGCCAAGCGGTTCGGCGTCGAGATTGATCATCAGGGGCTGTCCCAGGCCCTCGGCCTGCCGCTGCTGCCGGTGAGCGCTAAGCGGAACCAGGGAATTGCCGAATTGCTCGATCAGTTACACCAATGGGGGGAAGCCCCCAGATGTGCCGACGCGGCGCTGCATGGCCTCCCTCAGCCGCAGGTTCCGGCACCGGAGGGGTGGCAGCAGGAGCTGGTGGCCCGTTATGTGACGCTGCCGGAGGGGTTGGTCAACGACCGCACCCGCCTGGTCGATCGCGTGCTGCTGCATCCGCTGCTCGGGGTGCTGATCTTCCTGGCGCTTGTGCTGGCGGTGTTCCAGCTGCTCTATGCGGTGACCACGCCCCTGCAGGATCTGCTCGGATCCGGGCTTGGCTGGATCCGGGGCAGTTGGCTTGTGCCAGGCCTGGAGGTGCTGGGCTTTCCTGGCTGGCTGCAGCACTTCCTGCTGGATGGCCTCTGGCTGGGCGTGAGCACGGTGGCCAGCTTCCTGCCCCTGATCTTCGTCTTCTACCTGCTGATCGGCAGCATCGAAGATTCGGGGTATCTGCCACGGGCCGCCTTTCTCATGGACGGGTTCATGCGCTGGCTGGGGCTGGATGGGCGGGCCTTTGTCTTGCAGGTCATGGGCTTCGGCTGCAATGTGCCCTCAATCTTGGGCACCAGGGTGATTCGGGATCGGGGCATGCGCCTGCTGGCGATGTTGTGCATTCCCTTCGCTCTCTGCCAGGCCAGGTTGACCGTTTTCCTTTTCATGGCCGGGGTGTTCTTCCCCAGGCCCTGGTGGGCGCCAGGACTGGTGCTGTTCGGCTTTTATCTGATCAGTTTTGCAGCGGCCGTGATCACTGGTCTGGTGTTCAAACGGGCCTACCCGAGTGACGGGGCCTTCGTGCTGGAGCTGCCGCCCTATCGGGCCCCCAGCCTGAGCACCATCCTGCGCCGCGGCTGGACGTCGATGCTGAATTTCATGGTCACCACACGCATGTTCATCATCGTGGGTGCGGGTGCCATCTGGTTACTCACCAACCTGCCTCCGGGCGTCACGGAAGCCTCCGGGGGGTCGCTGGCGGCGGGGATCGGCCATCTGTTCCAGCCCCTGCTGGGTCCAATCGGCATGAATCCGGAGCTCACCGTGTCGTTGTTCTTTGGTTTCATCGCCAAGGAAATTCTTCTGGGGGCGATGGCGGTGATCTTCGGGACCAACGAATCAGGGCTCGCTGGTGCGATCCAGACCGCCATCACACCGTTGCAGTGCCTCAGCTTCATGACATTCGTGCTTCTCTACACCCCTTGCCTGGGAACCGTGGCGGCCCAGATTCAGGAGTCCGGGAGCCGCAACTTCGCGCTGCTCTCGCTTGGCTGGTCCTTGTTGCTGGCCTGGGTAATGGCCTTTCTTGTTTATCAGGGGGGGGGCTTGATCCTGTCCCTGCGCTGAGTCGACACGACAGCTGCGCCGCACCAGATGGCGATCACTCAGCCTGGTGGGATCAATGTCACCTCCATTTCGGCCGCCTGTTCCTGGCGCAGCATGAATTCCACCAGCCCACTGGCAAGATGCAGAATTCCGCCGGGTTTGCCACGGCGCAGTACCTCGATCTCCACCCCTGGTCTGACCCCCATCGCCAGCAGACGACCTTGTAGTTCCGGATGCAGTGGCAAACAGTTGACCCATACACGTGTACCTTCCGGAACCTGACTGAGGGGCATCAATCTTTCTTTCCCAAGGAACCAACCTAGGACAGATCCTGTCAATCTCCGATCTCAGAACGTTGTGCTCAAGCGGCTGTTTGTGACAGGTAGTGGTTCCGACTGATTCGCCTGGACGATCACTCAGCCTGCAGGTCCGCCACCCCCAGACCACACCCCGGGCAGGGCCGCATCGGATAAGTGTTGAAGGGGAAGCGGGGGGGCTGGAAGGGTTCGATGCCCTGGCGTCGATCGAAGCGCACCATCCCGACGGTGCCGTTGGCGGCCACCACCAGCGCTGTGCGTCCCAGCCGGCGCTGGCTGCGGGCCCAGCTGCCGGTGTTGTAGTACGTGATGTGGCAGGGGCCGCCGCCCTCGCTGAGCGGCTCCGGCAGGCCCAGGGGTGTGGCTTCGGGGATGTGGGTGTGGCCGTTGATCAGCCCGTCGAGGGCCTGCGGGCCTCGCCCTTCCCGTTGCAGGTGCTGGACGATCCGGCGCTTGATCAGCCGGTCGTGCCCCGTGCGGCTCTTGAGGGCACTCTCGAGCACAAAGGCCAGGGAGAAGCCACCGGAGGAGTTGAGCCCCCGGCTGATCGGGATCGGCCACTCCTGGTGACTGGCGAGCAGATCCACGGCGCCCTGCAGGATGCCCTCCGCGTTCCAGCCGGCTGGCAGTGGCCCGTTGGCCGGCCGGGTGAAGGGTGACAGCAGGCCATTGATGCCGGCGCTGTAGTGCTCCTGCAGCCGGGCCAGACCCTCGGCAGCACCGGCGTGGAAGCGGATCAGCCGGTCGTACTCATCGCCGTGGCGCACCAGCAGCCGCTGGCCGGCGGGGGTGCGGTACATGTCCTGACGGCGAATCGAGAAGCCTGGACGCTCCAGGCCGGCATGGCGGCGCAGGTAGGCGTCGTGGTTGCCGGGGATGTAAGTGATCGCCACCCCGTTCCGGTGCAGGGCCTGGAGGCGCTCCAGCACCCGGCGGTGGGAGGCCCGCAACAGCTGGGCCTTGAGCAGCTTCTCGCTGGCCAGGGGATCGTCGTCCACCCCGGCCAGAAGGGAGTCGATCAGATCGGTGAGAAAATCGGCATCGACATTGGCATTGAAGCGGATCGCCTGCAGGTCGATGATGTCGCCGACCAGAAACAACTGCCTGGGCCGGATGCACTCCAGAAAGGCCGCCAGGTGGCCGGCTTCGCACTGATTGGAGCCCAGATGCAGATCCGAGATGAACAGGGCGTCGCAGGTGAGCACAACCTTCCGGCAGGTGGATAGGCGCCCAGATGCTTGGCGCGATCAGGCGTGAAGCCCCGTCATGGTGCCACGATCCCGGCGGGGATCACGGCTGGGCCTGCATCAGCGAACAAGGCGGAATTCTGTCGGGTGCGCATAGTTTTTTGGGCACGCCACCCCTGCGCCCACGTCCGTTGTCTGCCGCACCATCCCAGGTGATTGGAAACACGCGGCGACGCGCGCCCGACATCCTTCAGCCAGCCTGTTGCCAGAGGCGCAGCAGCTCTTCCCGGTCGCCCGGCGAGGGGGGCGGCAGGCGCTTCACGCCGCGGGCGGCCGGGCTGCCGCCGCCGCCGCCTGCGCCGCGGAACCCCAGGCGCCTGAGTACAGCCTGGCCTTCCTGGGAGAGCAGAAAGGCCACAAACCGCTCGCCGTCCTGGTGCCCGCCGGCCGCTTGCCCCCGCAGCACGGCCGCTGCCAGCACCGTCTCGATGGTGGGATCGGGAACAAGAAGCACGTAGCCCCCCGGCTGCTGGCGGCCGGCCTCCTGCTGGCGAGCCAGGGCCGAGGCTTCGTACACCAGGGCCAGGTCGCCTTCGTTGGGGCCGCCGCTGATGAATTCCTGCAGCAGGATGTCGGTGGAGCGGGCCGGCCTGTAGACGGCGCGGCGCAGGGCGGAGGCACAGTCGGCGCCGTTCTGGTCCCGGCACCAGAGCGCCAGGGTGAGTTGGCCCGAGTTGGAGCGCATCGGATCGGCGCTGCGCAGGTCGACGCTGCCCCAGTTTGCCGGGGCACCCAGGGCCCCCCATTGGCCCGCCGCCGTGGCCCGCCGCAGCTGGGACCAGGAGAAGCGGCCGTCCGGGAACAGCCGCTTGGCCCGCTCGGGCCAGGCCACGGCCACCAGCAGGGTGCGGGCGACGGGAACCGGGGGTTGCAGGAAGGGTGCCGGCTCCCCCTGGGCCTGGAGCTCGCCGGACAACTGGTTCAGCAGATCCCGGTTGGCGGGGATCAGCACCCGCGGCCGTTCCGGCCCCTCCTCCCGGGCGCGGTTGACCATGTCCTGGGAGCCCTGCACCGTCCAGTTCAGGTCGATGCCGCCGTGGCGGCGCTCGAACAGGGGTTCAAGTTCGCCCATGGCGCCGGCCAGCTCGGACCCCACCGCTACGAGCAGCGGCCGCCGCAGCCCGGGTAGGGGTGCGGTCGCCAGGGCCAGGGAAGCACCGGCGATCAGGAGCGAAAGCAGGCGCCTGCGGCTCAGGGTCGCTTCCAAGGGGGGGCGGTCCAGGTGCGATGCAGTCTGAACGCGGCGGCGGCAGCCGCCATCGGCTCCGCTGAAGCCACCGGCCCTTGCCAGCAGAATGGCGGCACCTTTCCGTTCAGCTCCATGGCACGGGCCCTGCGGTTGGCCGGCTTCACCACCGCGCTCCTCGCCCTGCCGATCGGCGGGTGCAACCTTGGGGCCCCGCCGCCCCTGGAGCTGGAGATGCTGGTGGGCAGTGCCCTGAAGGGCTTCTGCCAGGAGGCGGCCAAGGCCATGGCCCAGTCGCCGCCGCGGCTGGCCGATCGCACCCCCGTGCTGCTGCGCTGTCGGGCCGCCGGCAGCGGCGATGTGGTCAGCGAAATGGAAACCCACGCCCGGGGGGTGCTCCAGGGCGGCCAGGCGGCCGAGGATGCGCGCATCCCCACGTTGGTCTCGGTGGATGGCGAGATCTATCTCGACCTGCTGCGGCATCGGCTGCAGCGCCTGGCGCCCACCCGGGAGCTGATTCCGGCGCCGGCCGATGCGCCGGCCCTGGCCTCCAGTCCGATGGTGTTCATGACCACCGCGGCCCTGGCGAAGGGGCTCGATCGGCCCGATCCCTTCACCGCCCTGGCCCGCAGCAGCGACCACCGCCAGCTGGATCCGGCCGGCCCCTCTCAGCCGATCCGCTACGTCCACACCGCGCCGACCCGCTCCAACTCGGGCCTGCAGACCCTTGTGGCAATGGTGGCTGAAGTGGCCGGCAAACGGCCCGAGGTGCTCACCCTGGCGGATGTGCAGGCCCACGGCGAGAAGGTGGCGGCGATCGAGCGCCATGTGACCCGCTATGGCAGCTCCACCGACGAACTCGCCCGGGCCATGCAGCGCAACGGCCCCTTCTGGGCCTCTGTGGGGTCGGTCTATGAGTCGTCGGTGGTGGCGGTCAACGCCTCCCGCCAGCCCGACCAGGAGCCCTTCAAGGCGGTGTACCCGAGGGCCACCTACGCCAGCACGATGCGGGCGATCCTGCCTGACGGCCCCTGGGTGTCCCAGCAGGAGAAGCAGGCGGCCCTGCTGATCATCGAGCGGCTCCAAAGCCCCGAGATCCAGCGCCTGGCGGCCGGACAGGGTCTGCGGCCGGCCAACCCGGCCGTGCCCCCCAGCCGCGTCACGGCGGCCTACGGCGCCGATCCACGGGCCGTCTACGACTCCCTGCGGGCGCCGAAGCCGGAGGTGGTGGAGGCGATCATCACCCTCTGGCGCAACCAGGCCAAGAAGCCCTCCCGGGTGGCCCTGGTGGTGGACAGCTCCGGGTCGATGAAGGGGGAAAAGCTGCCGGCTGCCCAGCGCAGCCTGCAGGCCTACCTGGCCCAGATCGGTCCGCGGGACACCGTGGGACTGTTCGATTTCGACAACCGGCTGCGGCCACCGGTGGTGGTAACAGGAGGAGGCCCGGGCAGTGAGCCGGTGGGCCGTTTCATCGCCTCGCTGGAGGCGGAGGGCGGCACCGTGCTCTACGACGCCATCCAGCAGGGCCGTGATTGGTTGCGCCTCACCCGGCGCCCCGGCGAAATCCTGGCGGTGGTGGTGCTCACCGATGGCCAGGACAACGGCTCGCGCCTTTCCCTCGACGGGCTGGGCAGCGAACTGCAGCGCAGTGGCTTCGCCAGTGATGAACGCATCGGCGTGTTCACCATGGGCTACGGCAACCAGGGGGACTTCGATCCCGCTGTGCTGCGCCGCATCGCCGAGAGCAACGGCGGCGATTTCACCACCGGCACCGCGGACAGCATCCGCCGCCGCATGGAAGATCTGCAGATGGCCTTCTGATGGCGGCACTGGGCTGGGCCAACCCTCTTGACCATCCCCTGGCGGTCGCCGCCGGCGGTGTCGGCCTGGTGGTGCTGGTGCGCGGCGTCGGGTGGGCTCTTCCCCTGGCGATCGTGCCGGCCGTCGCCCTCAGCGTGGCCGGCGCCGCTCTTCTGGCCCGGGGTGGGGCGGCCGGACGCCGCAGCCGCACGCAGCGGCTCCATGCCCAGCGGCTCGATGCGGGTCTGGAGGAAGCCCTGGATCGGGCCAGCGGCCTGGCGGTGACGGCCATGGCATTGCGCGAGGAGGCCGTGGTCCGCTTCACCGACCCCGGCCATCTGGAGGCCCTCGGCAGCGTTCAGCTCTGCTGCGAGCGGCTGCAGCAACTGCCGGAGCGGCTGCAGGAACGCCGGCCCCTGTTGGAGTCGGGCGGGGGGCGGCGCCTGGATCCCGACGACCTGGCCCGACGCCTGGCCCGGGAAGAGAAATCCCTGCAGCGGGAGGCGGAGGGCCCCCTGCGCCAGGAGCGGCGACGGCTGGTGGACCAGCTGCGCCGCAATCTGCATGCGGCGCGCCAGGGGATGGACGAACGGGAGGCCCGCTTGCTGGCCCTGGCCACCCGGCTGGAGGCCATCGATGGCGGCCTGCAGCAACTGCGCCGTCAGGTTGATCACCAGTGGCCCAGCACCGAGGCCAGCGATGCCGCCATGGCGACGGCGATCGAGCCGCTCGACGAGGCCCTCGATCAGATCGAGCGGTCTCTGGACGCCGGCACCGCCTGATCGGCCAGCAGCGGCCCGCCAGCGAGCCGGCGGATCGCCACCACCCCGGGGCGGGGTGACCGGCCCGGCACGCCGGAGGGCCAGTTGGAACCCAGCGGCACCCAGCGCAGCTGCTCGAAGGGACGCCCGGAGCGATCCACCAGCCGGTGGGCCTGGGCCTCACGGGCCTCCGCAGAAGGGCGGGTGCCGTTGTCCTCGCCCGGGTGCTGCACCGCCAGGAACAGGGTGGATTCGCCGCCGTCGAAGCAGGGGCCGGCGAGCTCGCACTCCATCGGCCCGATGGCGAAGCAGAAGGCCTCGCCGGCGTGGGGGCCACGGCTGGGCAGCACCCAGCAGCTGTTGTTGCCGAACAGATCCAGATCGGCCGATTTCGTCGAGCGGTCGGTCACCATCCAGATGGCCCCCTGCCGGTCGATGGCGAGGTTGTCGGGATTGGCAAAGCCCATCCCCCCCTGCCACGGGGCCCCGCCGGTGGCCACCATCCGCCAGCGGAAGGAGCCAGCCCGGGCCGGGCCGTCGTCGGCCAGGCGCATGATCCAGCCGAAGGGCCAGGAGGCCTGACCTTTGGGCCCACGGAAGATGGCCGGGTCGGCCCGGCCGTCGTCGCTGCCGCCCCCGGCGGTGAAGGCGATCAGCAGGTCCCCGTTGAGCGGATCGATCACCGTGTCCTCGGGCCGGGCCGCGGGGGTGGCCCCGATGGCGCAGGCGGCCAGGTGGGCATCGATCAGGATCGCCCCCATCCGCTCCTCCCCCTCGCCGGGGTAGAGGTCGGCCAGGGTGGCGAACCGGCGCCGGTAGGCCGCCACGGCCGCGTCGCTGGCGAAGGCTTCGGCGCCGGGCCTGCGGCGGTCGCTGTGGGGCAGCAGCACCGCCTGCTCCACGCCGTGGCGGGCGAAGTGGCCAGGGCCGAGCGGTGCCACAGGGGTGGAGGGCTCCAGCGACAGCCAGCGGCCCCGGCCCTCGCCGCCGCCGGCGCCCGGCGGATCGAACCTGGCCACCTCAAGGCGTCCGGCAGCGAACAGCTCCGAATTGGCCGGGTCGGCCGGATCGCGGATCGGTTTGTCGCTGACGAAGCGGTAGAGGTGACCGCCGTGGCGGTCGCAGCCGGAATAGACGATCAGGGGCTGGCCGGCGACGGCCTTCACGGCCACCGCCTCGTGCCGGAAGCGGCCCAGCCAGCTGTGCTTCACCGCGGCGCGCTCGGGCCGGCGCGGGTCGACCTCCACCATCCAGCCGTACTTGTTGCCCGCCAGGCCGAAGGGATTGCCGAGGCCGTCGAGGCGCTGGCCGTCGTAGGCGAAGGGACGGGCGGCGGGGGAGACGGAGGAGCCGTCGGCGTGCACCGCCTCGGCCACCTGGCTCTGCATGTTTTCCTCGGCGCTGAGCACCGTGCCCCAGGGGGTCTCGCCGCCGGCGCAATTGGCGAAGCTGCCGATGATCGCGTCCCCCAGTCCGTCGTCGTAGCCGAGCCGCCCACGGCGCCGGAACACGGCCGCCGCTGGCCCCGAGCTGCGCAGCCGCTGGGCGGGATCGCGCCAGCCGCTGAGGCCGGTGATGCGCCGATCGAAGCGGCCGGGCCGCCGTCGCCAGGGGCCGCCCGGCTGCCGCTCCAGCTCGATCACGCCGATACCCAAGTCGGCCATGCCGGCCGCCGCCAGCTGGCGGATGGTCTCCAGCAGCGGGTCGTCCGCCGCCAGGCTGGCGGCATCCACCCGGCCGCCCCGGGCCGCCAGGGCTTCGATCACGGCATCGAACGGCAGCGTCCCGCCCACGGCTTCGGCATAGCCCTCGCGCCAGGCCTTGGCGCTGATGTATTCGAAGTTGACCGTCAGCAGGGCCCGATCCGCGGCCAGGGCCAGGAAGGCGAGGTGATCGTTGTTGAAGCCGAAGCGGCCTTCGGCCACAGGATCCCCCCAGACCGCCACCACGTCGGCCCGGAAGCCATCCGGCAGCACCAGCCGGTCCTCCAGCTCGATGCGGGCGTAGGTGCGGCGCTGGCTGTCGGCATCAAGCCCGTCGCTGGGCACCGGCAGGGGGGTGGGCACCACCGGGAAAGGGCTGTCGCCCTTTCGGGGAGCCGCCGACAGGCTCGTCGCCGCCGA
Organism: Synechococcus sp. CS-1332; assembly: GCF_025127995.1. Taxonomy (GTDB): domain Bacteria; phylum Cyanobacteriota; class Cyanobacteriia; order PCC-6307; family Cyanobiaceae; genus Cyanobium. The sequence continues at coordinate 25,363 of NZ_JAHLYP010000038.1, forward strand.
ACCCGCTGCCGCCGAGGGCAGGGCCGCATTGGCGAAGGAGCAGGCGCCGATGCCGAGCAGGGAGAGCAGATCGCGGCGGTTCATCGGTTCCGGTGGCAGGGGGCGCTGCGGCGGGGCACCAGCAGGGCCAGGTGGTTGTCCTGGTTGGCGTTGAAGTTGTCGTCCGACGCCAGCAGCAGGCTGCCCCGGCCATCGGCCTGGGCGGGCCCCGGGGTCAGGGCCTCCCAGTTGTCGGGAGGCAGGCCGGCGGCGATCAGGTCCCACTGGTGGATCGGTTCCAGCACGACGCCCGGATCAGCCCGGCCATCGGGAAGCGGGTAGTGGGCCAGCAGCACCTGCCACTGATCGGGGGCCTGAAAGCGGCGCAGCAGGGCCAGCAGCCCCGGCGTGGGCGTGGCAGCGTCGACAGCCAGCAGATCGGTCAGCCCCCAGCCAGCGCCTCCGGGAATGGCCAGCCGGGCCAGGGGCCGGGAAACGGCTCCGAAGGGGCCAAGGGTCCAGCCCAGCAGCCTCACCTGGGCCGGGGGATCCTGCAGCAGGGGTGATTCCGAGGCCATCAGCAGTACGTCCGCCTGAGCGGTCCGGCGGAGCAGTGCCAGGGATTCCGGGCCCTGGTTGGCGCCCAGCCCCCGTCCTGGGGCCGGCTGCCAATCGGCGGGCAGGGGATAGGCGCGCTCCAGCTGGCCGCTGGCCCGATCAAAGGCCAGCAGCTGGGCCACACGCCCTGCGTTGCGGCGACCCTCGCTGGCCACCCAGAGCCGGTCGCCGAGCACCACCATCCCTTCCCCATCGATCTCCGCCGGCAGCGGCGCCCGGGGGGACCCCAGCAGATCCAGCTGGAAGAGGGGCCGCAGGGGTACTTCCCCCAGCTGCCGCACGCCGCTCCAGGCGGCCACGCTGCCCTGGGGGGCATCGCTGAGCAGCAACAGCGCATCGGTATCGCTTTGGTAGCTGGCGGCGGAGAAGCCTCCCGAGGGTTCTCCGTTCGCCCCACGCCTCGGCAGGCGCGCCTTGGCCACGAGCTCCCAGCCCGCTTCAGCCGGACAGGGCAGCAGGGGGGGTGGGGCGCCGGCGGTGAGCAGCAGAACCATCGGCCGATTCTCCTGTCGGCGCGGGGTGATGGCGGCATCCGGGGACACGCGCTTTTGGGCGGTTAGGGTCGACGTCCGCAGGGGTGAGCCATGAAAACCCCAACAGCAACACTCCCACCGACGGGCGGCCTGGGAGAGGACAGCGGCAAGCGCCTGGCGGTGCTGATCGATGCCGACAACGCCCGGGCGGCGGTGATCGAAGCGGTGCTCGAGGAAGTGGCCCGCTTCGGAGAAGCGATCGTGCGGCGCATTTACGGCGACTTCACGTCCACGCAGAGCGCCTCCTGGAAGGGATTACTGAACAAGTTCTCGATCAAGCCGATGCAGCAGTTCGCCTACACCGTGGGCAAGAACGCCACCGACAGCACGATGATCATCGATGCGATGGATCTGCTGTACACCCGCCGCTTCGATGGCTTCTGCCTGGTGACCAGCGACAGCGATTTCACCGGCCTGGCCGTGCGGTTGCGGGAGGAGGGTCTGCTGGTGTACGGCTTCGGTGAGGAAAAGACCCCGGCGGCTTTCCGCAACGCCTGCCACAAGTTTCTGTTCACCGAAGTGCTGCGGACCGCCGCCCGCCACGGAGAAGATGCCGCTGCCGCGGAAAGCTCCCGCCGCCCCCAGGACAGCGATCCCCCGGCCGGTGGCCATCCCGTCATCCCCGCCGATTTCCTGATGGAGGCCCTGGACCGCTCGGTGGATGAATCGGGCTGGACCCAGCTGGGCACCTTCGGCAGCTACCTGCAGAAGATCCAGCCCGACTTCGACACCCGGCTCTATAGCTTCCGCAAACTCTCCGATCTGGTGCGGGGCTGTCCGTCCCTGTTCGTGATGGAGGAGCGGGAGGCCCCCAGCGGCAACCGCACGATCGTCTACGTGCGGGCAAGGGAGGACGACTGAGGTTTGCCGGTGCTGGACACCCTCCACCTACCGATCACGACCATCGCCCGCCGGGCGGTGGCCTGCCTTGACGGCCAGCAGACAGTGGCGGAGGCGCTGGCCAGCCTGCGTCGGCGCGACATCGCCGATCGGATCGTCTACTTCTATGTGCTCGATGCGGAGCAGCGCCTGATCGGCGTGCTGCCCCTACGGAGGCTGCTATCGGCGGCCGAGGAGATGCCGGTGGCCGCGCTCATGGTGCGCCGTCCGGTGACCATCCCGGAGCACGCCACGATCCTGGAGGCCCACGAAGCCTTTGCCGATCACCGCTTCCTGGCCCTGCCGGTGGTGAACGCCCAGCAGCACGTCATCGGTGTCGTCGACGTGACCATGTTCAGCGAAGAGGACTTCCTGCCCGACCAGCCGGCCCAGGCGGCGGCCCTGTTCGAGGCCCTGGGCTTCCGCGTGTCCCAGGTGCGCGGCGCTTCGCCGCTGCGGGCGTTCCGCTTCCGTTTCCCCTGGCTGCTGGCCACCATCGCCAGCGGCCTGGCCTGCGCCGTGCTGGTGAGTGTGTTCCAGCTCACCCTGGCCAGCAGCATCGCCCTGGCCTTCTTCCTCACCCTCGTGCTGGCCCTCGGGGAGAGCGTCAGCATCCAGAGCATGACGGTGTCGATTCAGTCGCTGCAGCTGTCGCCGCCCACCTGGCGCTGGTACCGGGCCAGCCTGCGGCGGGAGCTGACCACGGCCCTGCTGCTGGGTATCTCCTGCGCCGCCCTGGTGGCCCTGGTGCTGGTGCTCTGGCTCGGCCTGGGGCCGGCGGCCCTGATCGTGGCGGCCACGATCGTGCTCAGCGTGACAGCCGCCTGCTTCTACGGCCTCACCATTCCCGCCCTGTTCCATGCCCTGCGGCTCGATCCCAAGATCGCTTCCGGTCCGCTCACCCTGGCGGTGGCGGACATCACCTCGATCGCGCTCTACTTCGGCCTGGCCAGCAGACTGCTCTGAGCACCTTGGAGGCCCGAACCAGGCATGTCACTCCTGCACCTTGCGGCGTTCAGTGACGGTGATCGGGGCGGCAATCCCGCCGGGGTGGTGATTGCCGAGCGCCTGCCCGAAGCGCGGGAGATGCTGCGGATTGCGGCCGAGGTGGGGTATTCGGAAACGGTCTTCGCCGCCCCGCAGGGGGACGGCTGGCGGGTGCGCTACTTCTCTCCTGCCGCCGAGGTGTCCTTCTGCGGTCATGCCACCGTCGCCCTCGGGGCCGCCCTGGCCGAGCGCTTCGGGGATGGGGTCTTCCCGCTGACGCTGAATCAGGCCGAGATCACGGTGGAGGGCCGGCGGCAAGGGGAGCGCTGGAGCGCCGCCCTGCAGTCGCCCCCCACCGACCAGCGCCCCGTGGCTCCGGAGCTGCTCTCGGCAGGACTGGAGCTGTTCGGCTATGGGCCGCTGGATCTGGATCCCGCCCTGCCACCGGCGATCGTGCATGGCGGCGCCGACCATCTGCTGCTGGCCCTGCGCCGCCGCGAGGACCTGGCGGCCATGCGCTATGCCATGGAGGACGGGGCCCGGCTGATGGCGGCGGCGGGGCTGCTGACTCTGCTGTTGGTGTGGTCGGAAGGCCCCCAGATCTTCCACAGCCGCAATGCCTTCGCCATTGGCGGCGTTTACGAGGATCCGGCCACCGGTGCCGCCACCGCGGCGCTGGCCGGCTACCTGCAAAGCCTCGACTGGCCCCACGGCGGATCGATCACGGTGGTGCAGGGGGAGGACATGGGTTGCCGTTCCCTGTTGGCCGTCGAGATCCCGGCGGAGCTGGGTGGCTCGATCCGGGTGGCGGGCCAGGTGCGCGCGCTGGAGCCCTGACTCAGGAGGCCTTCTCGAGCCGCTTGACGATCCAGCCCATCAACACCAGCGAACCCAGCAGCGTCGCGAGCAGGGCGATCGTCATGGAACCGGGTGCAGTTTCGTCGCATTATGGCCACAGGCCCCTCAGCCCTGGCCCGAACTGTGAACAGCACTCCCGAGCTGGTCTTCGTGTACGGCACCCTCAAGCGTGGCCACGGCAACCACCACTGGCTGGCTGAGGCGCCCTTCCATGGGGAGGGCACCGAGGGCGGACTTGTGCTGCACGACCTTGGCCCCTTCCCCATGGCGATCCCTGGAGCCGATGCCCCTTACGGATGGGCGCTGGGCCTGGCTGATGGCTCTGGTGCTGGCGATCGTCCCCGCCAGGGAAGGCAAGATGCGCCCGGGGAATGAACTGGGTGCGGTCCACTAGCTGACGCGGCACCACCTGGACACCTCACCCGTGGGGCCCAACCACTTTGCAACGGTCGCTGAGGTGGCGTTGACGGTTCTACAACGCCCCGGAGGAGGCAGGAGTTCGTCGAACAGATTCCTTCCTGGCCATCAACTTCCGCGGCATCAAGAAGATCTTGGTCTGGGTCCAGCCGCAACGCTTCCTCGCAGCCAACGTCATTGCCAGACCATACCTAGCGAAAGCGTCGCACCAGCGGTTCCGCCCGCCACACACTGCTGATCAGGATCAGAAAAGAATCGAGAATGCCGACGCGATTTAATTTCTGGAACCAAACATTTTCGTTGTATAGCAGACGGATCAGGGCCTCTTCCTGCTCAACCGATTGCAAGCGAAATTCAAGGCCGAGCACTGGGTAACCATGCTTGCTGGTCTGCCGCACGATTCTGGAAGGAAGCGTGAGCTTGCTCTGGGGCAGGTCCAGCACGGCATCACTTCCATCCAGTGTCACCACGCGGTCGGTCAGGGCCATGGTCAGACCACTTTCGGACACATCCTGTGTCACGCCCCAGACTTCCTGGCTGCCGATTTGAAGCCGGGCGATGGTTTCGAGCGGAAAACGATCGTGCCGGCGCCGTACTGGACGATCGATGCAGGCCAGCACACAGATGAAAATAATCATCGCGTTGTACATGTTCCAGGCCAGCATCACTTCTTCCCCCTCAAAGGGGGATCGCATCCAGGCCGGATCGATCAAGGGCAAGCCGTAGCGCGACAGTACGGCAACAGTGAAAATCGCCAGATAGGCCAGCAGAGGCCAGGCCAACCGCAGATCCATGCTCTGGCGCAGGTTCACCGCGTCTTTGTTGGTCACCAAGCTGCCGAGATGGCCCATCGGATTCCCGATCATGCGGGCCAGTCGACCGAGAGCGGGAAAACAGAATAGTGATTCATAGATCTCCGTCCACAATTGCGAATAGTGACTGTTACTTTGCCATGATAAGATGCCATGCAACATGATCGTGAAAGGCAGACCATAAAAGAGATATTCAGATGGCGGGGCCGCAATCAGGCTGAAACCGATCACAAAGCTCATCAAGGGAAGAATGATGTAGCCGGCGCGAAAAAGTGGCATGAAGCAATAAAGGGCCTGGCTGACGAAAAAGGATTTCTGCCAAACACCAAGCTTGGTCCAGATCGGTAGGTCTCTCCAGCAGAAGTAGATCTGCACATTGCCCTGTAACCAGCGCAGTCGCTGATCGAGATAGTCGCGGAAGGTGCGCGGCACTTCGCCGAGGCTGAGAATCTCATCGAGGTAGACGATGCGCCACCCCTTGATCGCGAGACTGGTGCCTGTCTGATAATCTTCCACGATGCACTTGTTGTAGTAACCACCCACCGAAACCAGTGCCTCCCGCCTGGCCACGTAGGAGGTGCCGCAGCAGATCACCGCATTGAAGTGATCACGGACAACTTGGTTGTAGTGGAAGAAACTATCGAGATCGCTGGGCATCAGGAAATCAAGTCCTAGATTACGCAGATGGAAGTCAGAATTGAAGTAATGCTGAGGGGTCTGAACCAAGGCCACTTTTGGATCACTGAAGAAGCCAATGGTGCGGTAAAGAAACTGCTTGAATGGGATGAAATCACAGTCAAAAACGGCGATCAGCTCTCCCTTGGTACAGCCAAGTGCATGGTTCAGATTGCCGGCCTTGCGGTGCATATTGTCTGGTCTGCAAATATAATTAATGCCCAGTTCAGAGGCCAAATCGGCCATGACGGGCCTGCGACCATCATCCAGAATGTAGATGGTTTTGTTCGGATAATCGATGCCGCGGCATGCCAGTGCGGCGCGACGTACCATCTGGACGGATTCATTATAGGTTGGGATGAAGACATCCACCGAAGGAGGATTCTCGATTCTGGATCGAAAGTATTTGTTGGCCTGTCGGATCCTCGTTGTCGGATCGAAGAAAATTGATGGATAGAACTGAAGGCCAATGCTCAGCAGTGAGATGACTTCGATCAGAAAAAGGGCCAGGCTGCAGGCAAAACTGAAAGGATGCGCTGTGTTCAGCGTCGTGGATCGCCAGATGAAATAGCGCAGGCTGACTCCAGTCAGCAGGATCGATCCCAGCAAGTAGCCCCAGGGACGACGGGGGACAAAGCGCATGCCCAGCACAATGCCCACGGCGACCATGATGGGCTGAACGGCATGGATCCAGTCGTTCTGAACGCCCCAGCGCTCTGGAAGTTCGCGGGTTTCGAGCGGATTGAGCAACCCGGGCGCCACCAGAGAGAACTGCAGGTTTGCCAGTACCAAGGCCACGAACAGGCTCAAAGTGGCGATCACCAGGAACCCCCACACCCACGGGGAGATGCGGCTTGGCCCAATCGCCTCGGGAAAGGGGTTGAGGAACTTCATCGCTCGAAGATCACGCGCCCCGTGTACCCCACGTAGCAGAACTGCAGCGGAGGGGCTGGAACATCGTTCAGGATCCGCACCCGCACCTCACTTTCCCTGGCCAGGTTGATCGGAATCGGAACCAGCGGGTCATCACCCAGCTGCAACCGCCCGATCCCGGAGCGGATCGACTCCACCTCCCCACGCAGGGTCATCCGCCTTCCCACCAACTCGATCCGGGCCCTATCTCCGATCCGCAGCCGGTTCAGATCGTTCTCCGCCACGGTCGTGGTGACCCAGCGGTTGTTGCAATCGATCAGTTTCATCACGGGCTGGAGCGCCTCGAGCAGATCACCGGCCTGCGCCTGCAGTTCCCAGACCACGGCCTGACGTGGGCTGCGCAAGATGCTCTTGTGCCGCTTCTCCCATTGCTGACTGGATGCGGCCAGTTGCCGCCCCAGGCCTGCCACCCGCTGATCCTGCGTGCTCAGGTCGCCCTGCAGGGCCTGGAGGCTGCGCCTGGCCTCCTGCAGACGCACCACGGGATCGGAGCCACTGCGGTTGTTGCGCAGCACCAGGTTGTTGGTCGCGGCCTCCAGGTCGGTGCGGCCGCCGGCCAGCCTGGCTTCGAGGCCCGTCAGCTCGCGACGCCGCTGCTTCTCGGTGGTCTGGGCGCGGTCGTAGACGTTGGCGGCGACGGCGCCGGTGCGAAACAGACGTTCCACGCGTTTGGTTTCCCGCTCTGTGAAGGCCAGCTCGGCCCGGGCTCTCTGCAGGTCGGCCGTGGTCTGATCCAGATCCTCGCGGTTGCGGCGGATCTCCAGGGCCTGCTGGCGTCCGGCATCGAGCTGAACCTCCGCCACCAGCTGCTTCTGCGCCAGGACCTGGCGACGCAGATCGGCCTGCCGGCTTTGGGCCTCCTGACGCTCGGTGGTGAGTCGTTCCAGTTCATCGCGGCTGGCGCGGGAGCTGCGGATCACGGCCAGCTCCTGGTCCAGGCGCACCGCCTGGCCGGCCTGCACCGGCAGCGACTGCAGCGTGCCGGTGATGGGGGTTCGAATCGCAATGGGGGTGGCGTTGATCACGGCATCACGAGATCGGGCCGTGAGGAAGTTCAGCGCGATGATGCCGGTCAGCACCAGCAGACCGGATCCGATCAGAACGATCAGAATTTCAGCCCCACGGCTTCTGGTCATCCGCTCGCCGCCGGGCTCGATCGGGTCAGTCTCGATCGGTTCGGTCTCGATCGGGTCGGACTCTGCGCTTGGCTCGCGGACGGACAGCTCAGTCACCTTGGATGTGTGCTCTCAGCCAGTGTTGAGCGACTGGTCACAGTGGCTCAACACAACCATAGTGGTGAGGACTGCCTCCAACACCATTGACAAGCGACGTTGATCTTGAGGCGTGACAATGGAATGGCAGCCTATTTAGCCCACTCCCGTCGGTGACATCAGTTGTGCGGGTTCAAAGCTGCCCGAATGCTGCGCCTCTCGTCGCGCTCGCGCAGACATTTGGTTGTGGTCGCTTCGTGAAACGCTCGCCACAACAGACCTGCTGATTCAACCTGTCGTAGCGATTGTTGAAGCCTCCAGTAGGTCTTCTGCTGAGGACAACTCGGCTGAGGTCGCCGCCAGCAAAGGGTCATCAATCATTCCTCCGCCGTGCGGTCTCCTCGATGTCGCGGTCGAGGCCAGTGAAGGCCAGCTGCTCAGGCCACCAGCCGACCCCCCCCGTCCCCAGGGCGATCAGCAGGGCGAATGTCAGCGGAGGCTGCGGAGAATGGAATTCCGCCCGATCATGGCGGCCGGAGCCGCCGTTGCACGCCATGCCCACTCCCGCCGCCGACAGTGGGGAGGTGTTGGTGTTCGTCTACGGCACCCTGAAGCGGGGACACGGCAACCACCACTGGCTGGCGGGGGCGCCCTTCCAGGGGGATGTGGAACTGACGGGAGTGGTGCTCCATGATCTTGGGCCTTTTCCGATGGCCGTGACAGGAGAGGGGACGGTGCGGGGTGAGGTGTATGCCGTGGATGCCGCCGGCCTGGCCCGGCTGGATCGGCTGGAGGGCTATCCCCGCCTCTACGACCGACGGCCCCTGCCCCTGGCCGATGGCCGCCGCGCCTGGGTGTATCTGGGCCGGGCGCACCAGGTCCGCCATGTGTCCGCCATTGCCGATGGCTGCTGGCTGGGTCCGGCGCCGGGTGCGGCCCTGCGCCGCAGCCAGATGGGCCTGGCCGTGATGCTGGTCGCCGGCGGGGTCGCGCTCCTGTCCGCCGTTCTCCCCTGCCCCGCCCTGGCGCTCGACACGCTCGCCAGCTGCAATGCCTGGCGCGGCAGCCGGGGCACCGCACGGATCCTGCTGGGCAACAGCATCGGCGCCGCCCACTACCTCACCAAGATGCAGCGGCTTCAGGACAGCTCCGCCGATGCCCCCGTGGCGCTCTACAGCGACAGCGACCTGCAGCGGGCCTGCGGGGGCCGTTAACCCGCCACCACCAGCCAGCGGCCGCCGGCCCCCAGACCCAGCGCCAGCCCGCCCAGGGCCAGCCAACCCCAGCGCAGGGGCTGCAGCAGTCGCCGCAGCAGCACCACAGAACCTGCCACACCCACTGCCACCACAAGCGTCTGGCAGAAGGCGATCACGTGGCCGTCGGCGCTCCAGGCGGGCAAGCGGGTGGCCAGCTGGGGCCACCAGGGGCTGGCGCTGACCGGCAGCACCAGCCCCGCTTCCGCCATGCCCAGGGGCAGATGGTCGACCAGCATCAGCGCCCACAGCAGCGGCAGCAGGGCGTAGAGGGAGAGCCGCAGCCGCGAGGCGGCAACCTCAGGACGGCGTCCCCAGCCCCGCTGGTGCCGCACCAGCAGGAAGGCCCCCGCCGGCAGGGCCAGGGCCAGGGCCGCGAAGGCCAGCCGCGGCAGCAAGGGGCCTTCGTGCAGGTTCGCCGGGGCCAGGGCCACTCCCCCAAGCAGCCTCCGCCAATGGTGCAGACACACCCCACCGGCCAGCACCAGGATCAGGCCCGCCTCGCCGGCCGGAGGCTCCATGTCGCGTTGCAGATCGGCGGCGGGCGGCCGCAACCGCAGTTGCACGGAACGGTGCGGACAGGCCTGGGCGCAGGTGAGGCACAGAACGCAATTGCGGTTGTCGGCCAGGTAGGCCGGATGCGTGCCCAGCGGACAGCCTTCGGTTTCCATGCCTTCCCCTTCGGCGGGGCCTCCCTTGAAGCAGGCGTAGCTGGTGCAGCTGCCGCTGCAGGTGCCCGCCTGGGCCCGCAGCTCGCTGATCGCCAGCTTGGCGAACAGGGCGTTCATTCCCCCCACCGGGCACAGATAGCGGCACCAGAAGCGCTTCTCGAAGCGCAGCGAACCGATCACGGCCCCGGCGGTGATCAGCAGCAGCAGACAGCTGCTCAGCCAGGCCGAATTCTCGAGGTTCCACACCGCCTCCCAGAGCAGGATCGCTGCGAAACCGGCCGCCAGGAGCGGCGCCGCCCAGTCGTCGCTGTCGCTCCGCGGCCAGCGCGCCGGCTGCCAGCCAAGGGCCCTGGCGATCCGCTGGGTGATCTCCCCCCAGACCATGAACGGGCAGAACGAGCACCACAACCGTCCCACAACCGGGTAGGTCAGCAGGATCAGCGGCCACCACCAGGCCCAGAACATGTTCAGGGCCCCGTTGTGCTCCCGATCCTGGGGTCCCAGCCAGAGCCAGACGTTCACCAGAACGAACACCCAGCTCACGACGCCGAACAGCAGGCCGTTCCAGAGCCGCGGCGAACGCATCACGTCCCGCAGCTGGGGTTTCCAACGCCAGAGATCGAAACGGGCGCGCTGGGGGCGGCGCCCGGTCCAGAAGACCTCGTCGGGCAGGACGGCTGGACGGCCGGGAGCGCACTGGCGCAGGGCCCGCTCGATCACCAGGGTGAGCTCCCGGATGTTGCCTGGGAAGTCGTGGATCTGGAGCCGCTTGACCAGCCCCTCACTCACCGCGGGGGGCGTGGCCCACCCCAGGCTGCGGGCCTTCAGGCGCACCCCGTAGCGCAGCCATTCGCCCAGGTCCTGGCGCCGCACCCGCAGGGGCGGCACGCGGATGTGGGAGCAGCAGGCATCGAAGTCGGGAGTCTTGGCTTCAGCGGTGAGGAACACCCGTCCCGTGAAGTGATGGACGCTGCCGTCATCGGTCGAGACCCAGCGACCGCTGCGGGCCAGCTCCAGCAGGGCCTGCCGCAGCTGCGGATCGGCTTTATCGATCTGATCGAGCAACAGGCCGCCGGCACCGAGGCAGTCGATCAGGGCCAAGCCATCGGCCCCGGCCGCGAACAGCTCGGCCCCATCCGCCCGCAGCAGGGCGCAGTTGAGCTGCACCAGTAGCTGCTTGCGGGCCGCGGATCCGAAGTGGATCAGGGCCGCGAGGTTGTCCTTCTCCAGGCCCGGCTCGCCACTGATCAGCACGGGGCCGCCAGCGGCATCGGCGGCGGCGTCACGGATCGCCTCCCGCAGCTTCTGGGCGTAGCGGCTGCTGCCGACGACGCCACGCCGGGCCCGGCCCAGCAGGAAGGGCGCCAACCGCAGCAGGCAGGCCCTCGCGTTCGCTGCCGCATCCGGCTGGGTGGACGTCATCGGGGAGCGCCTCGCTGAAGAGAGTCTGGGCGGAGAGAATGCCAGCGTTCCAGTTCGTCCTCCGATCGCGCCATGTCCGTCACCCTCTACGGTGCCCCGAAGACGCCGGCGTGAACCCTCCTGCCACCGCTGCGTTCCCCTGGCGGGGCCACCGTCTGGAGCTGCTGGCGGAGAAGGCCGCCTGGGATCCGGAACAGCGGCTGCTGATGCTGGCAGACCTGCACCTGGGCAAGGCCGAATCGTTTCAGTGCCAGGGCATCCCGTTGCCCAGCGATGGCGATGCCGCCACGTTCAATGCGCTGCTGGCGGTGGCCCACCGGCTCCAGCCCCGCCAGGTGGTGGTGCTCGGCGACCTGATCCACAGCCGGCTCGGGCTCACCGAGGAACTGCGCCAGAAACTGGCAGCCCTGCCCTCCCTGCTGGGCTGCCCCCTGAGGCTGGTCGGCGGCAATCACGAGCGGGGCAGCTGGCTGGAGGGCCTTGTCCAGGAGCCCTCCCTGGCCATGGGGCCCCTGTGGCTGAGCCATGCCCCGGAGCCCAGAGCAGGCAGGCTGAATGTCTGCGGCCATCGCCATCCGGTGGCCCTGGTGGGCCGTGGCGCCGACCGGTTGCGGTTGCCCTGCTTCGCCTACAACCAGACGCTGGAGCACCTGGTGCTGCCGTCTTTCGGCGCTTTGACGGGAGGCCACCCCTGCCCACGGGGCGAGGTGCTCTGGCTCGTGGCCGACGGTGCCGTCATCCCCTGGACCCCTTCTCACCAGCTCCCGAGAGCCCACAGGCGTTCCGCCTGATCTGGAACGTTCAGCTGGCGGAGGCCAGGGCCCGCACCACGTCGCCGCGGGTGAGCACCCCCACCAGGGCCTCCTGGGCGTCGAGCACGAACAGGCGCTGGGTGCCGCGGTCGTGCAGCTGGCGGGCGGCCTGGGGCAGGGATGTGCTGGCGGGGCAGCTGTGGGGCTGGGAGCCCATCACGTCGCCCACGGTGCTGCCCAGCACCTGGTGCACCTGCTTGTCCCAGTCGAGGGGGTTGCGCAGGTAGATGACGGCATCGAGCAGCATCACGTAGGGCCCGGCATCGAAGCCGCTTTCGCGCACCATCAGATCCTGCTCACTGAGCTCGCCCACCAGCGCCCCCAGCCCGTCGAGCACCGGCAGGCCACTGACGTGGTGGTCGCTCATCAGCTGCACCGCTTCCTGCAGGGGCGTGGTGGTGGTGACACTCAGCACGGGGCTGGTCATCACCTCGGCCACGCTGCGCTCGACGACCATGCGGATCTCCTCGGTGATGGCATTCTGCTGGTGAACGGGACCCCTCCCCTGCGACGCCTCGCCGACCTGCTGACGCTTGCCCGGGCCGTGCTCGGCTTGCCGCTGCTGCTGGCCCTGGCCAGCGGCAAGCCCTCCCTGGCCTGGGTGTTGCTGCTGCTGGGCGGCCTCAGCGATTGGGCCGACGGTGCCCTGGCGCGCCGGGCTGGCGGTGGGTCGGTGTGGGGGGCCCGGCTTGATCCCCTTACCGACAAGATCCTGATCAGCGCCCCGTTGCTGTGGCTGGCCCATACGGGCGGCCTGCCCCTCTGGGCCGTGTGGCTGCTGTTGGCCAGGGAGCTGTTGATCTCTGGCTGGAGGGCCGGCCAGGGCAGCGGCGGCCCCGCCTCGCTGGGGGGCAAAGCCAAGACGATCTTGCAGTTCCTCTCTCTGTTGTTATTGCTCTGGCCACCGACCTGGGGCCTGGGCCAGGGCGCGGCGGCCGTATCCCTGTTGCATGGTGCCGGCTGGTGGCTGTTCTGGCCGTCGCTGCTGCTGGCACTCAGCTCGGCACTGGGGTACCTGCGGGCCGATGCACGCAGCTGAGACGGGCGCATGCCGTCAGCGATGACAGCGAAGAGCGCAAGACCGTGGGGTTAGGTGACGGTCTGCAGGCCTTGTTTCTGTTCATACACCGTGGAGACCTGAAGGCGCTGGTTGACCATCGTGTTGACCTGAATCCATGGCCTTTTGAGGTTGACACGAACAAACTCGACGTGGCGGGCCGTCAGGTTGGAATCGGAGAGGAGCTCGCCAATCAAACGGTTCCGCTCGACTCTGAATCCAAAGGCGACAGGAAAGGGGTGGGGATTGTGAAGTCGTAGGTCCTTGAATCCCCACACCACCGTGGCGTCGGCACCCAACGGGGTGAAGCGTTGATCCTCTTCGTAGATATCCAGGCTGTGGGAATGGCGTTCCAGCACGGTCAACCCACCCAGCAGGGCCAGGTGGTAGACCATCGAAGACAGCTGGCAAAGCCCACCACCGCTGAGGGCAACGAGCTTGCCCTTGACAATGTTTCTTCCCGGAAGAAATCCATTGGCTGCATTGGGACGGCTGACGCGGTGCCAGAAGGACCATGTCCTGTTGGCACCAATCAGCCCGTCATCAAGCAAGGCGGCCCCCCGGGTGATATTGGTGATCTTGTTTTCAAAGAAGTCACTCGGCATGATCGGCTGGGTAAGCCCAACGGCGGAGCACCGTTCCAAGGGTCCCGTTGCATGGTGGAACGTCATCCCGTTCAGGCGGTCATTCCAAAGGCGCCAGCAATGGCGGATCTCCTGACGCATCGCCAAGGGCAAAAGACGTCTCATGACAACATTTCGTTTTCACTTGCTGGCGTGAATCCCGCAGCGATCGGCAGGGTGGCCTGGCTGGTCATGACCACGGACCACTGGCCACGCCCATGGGGTGGGACCCTCCCTGCGTGGGCGAACAAATCCCGGCAGTCCTGAGGGCCCACAGTCGAATTGGATCAGAACCGTGTGGGGAATCGTCCACTACCGCAATACATCGTCAATTCCTCAACCCAGCAGGGCCTCGTCGCCGCTGAAGTCGGGAGCGGTCGGCATTTGCTGGGCGTAATCGTTGGTGTAGCTGTCAGCGAGCGTGGCCTCCAGGTCGAAGGCGGGCTCCCAGGCCAGCTCCCGCCGCACCCGGTGCGTGTCGGTGAGGAAATGGGCCAGGCGCAGCGGGAAGGCCTTGCGGGCCTTCTTATCGAGGCCGGCGGGATCGAAGCTGCGGATCTCCACGGCCGCCGGATCGGTGCCGCAGGCCCGGGCGGCGGCGGCCACCAGCCCCCGGAAGCTGATGCCCTGGGAGCCGGTGCAGTTGTAGATGCGGTTGGTGGCGGCCTCCACCTCGATACAACGGGCCATGGCGGCGGCCAGGTCGCTCACGTGGCCCAGCTGGGTGATGGTGCTGCCGTCGCCGGGGAGGGGCACGGGCCGGCCGTGCACGATGCGATCGAAGAACCAGCTCTCCACCGGGTTGTAGTTGCCCGGCCCCACGATGTAGGTGGGCCGGAAGCTGGTGAAGGGGATGCCCTCCTGGCGCAGCCAGGCTTCTGTCTCCAGCTTGCCGGCGTGGCGGCTCTGCGGGTCGGTGGGGGACTCCTCGTCGAGGGGCCAGAGCTCGCTGTCGGCGTACACACCGGCCGAACTCACGTACACCAGCCGGTGGGAGGGGGCCCCGGTGCGCGCGATCACCTGGCGGGTGTCCTCAAGGGTGCGGCCGGAGCTGTCGACGATCACGTCGAAAGGGCGATCCTGCAGGGCCGCCAGGCCTTCGGCGCTGCTGCGGTCGCCCTGAAGATGTTCGATCCCCTGCGGCAGCGGTTGGCGCCCGCGGGTGAAGAGGCTGAGCTGGTGGCCGGCGGCCAGCAAGCGGCCCACCAGGGGGCGACCCACGAAACGGGTCCCGCCCATCACCAGGATCCTCATCGCCACTCCGCATCGATGAGCGCCATTCAAGCGGCCTGGGGGATCAGGGGCCGCAGGGGAGGGGCTGGCCCAGGCGCTCGAAGGGCAGGGGCAACAGTTCCAGCACCACCGTTCCCGGGGGGCCGGTGCTGGTGCCTTCGGTCGCCGGAAGCGGCACCGGCCGGTAGCTGCGGCCATCGAAACGCAGCTCCTTCAGGCCGTCCGGGGCGCCGTGCAGGCTGGCGGGCAGGGTGAGATCCAGCCAGCCGCGGTGGCGGTTGCTGATCACCGTCAGGGGCGATTGAAACAGGCCGTTCTCCGCCACCAGTTCCAGCACCCCGTCGACGTCACGAAACACCAGAAGGCTGCAGCCGCCGCTGGCACAGGCGAAAGAGCCCACCACCACGGCGACGGTCTCAAGCCGGCCGTCGCCGTCGAGATCGATCCGGTTGTGGAGGTAACGCAGGGGCCCCACATCGGCGCAGACGGGGCGCTGGGCCGTGGCACGGGCCTGTTCCCATTCGGTCTGGTCGGGATCGCCGGCTGCCGCGGGGCTGGGCGCCACCGGGCCGGCGAACAGGCGGGCCCGCAGCGCCGCCTCCAAGCGGGCATCGGAGCGGTTGATGGGGGGAATCACCGAACCGGGCGGTGCCAGCGGGGGGGGCCTGTCGCGGGGATCGGGGCCATCGGGACCCAGCAGGGAGCGCGGTGGCGGCAACGGTGCCGCCAGCGGAGGCGGGGCCAGGGGCTGGGCCAGGACAGGGCTGCAGCAGCCGATCAGCAACAGAACAGCAAGCGGCCGCAGCGGCGACATCGGGGAGGGATGGGGGCCTGGCAAATGCCCTCGGCCACGAATGGAGGAAAGTTACGTCGTTCAGGGGCAAGGCGCTTCAGCTGCGCCCCTCAGTCGCCAGTCCTTTCGCTCTCCAGATCGATCCCGCACGCGCTGAGCTGCTCCAGGTGGGCCTCGATGCGATCGGCCAGGGCCAGGCAGCAGTCCATCTCCTCCCAGAGCAGTTCCCGTCTCCGGGAGGTCACCGCATAGGAGCGGTGATGCAGATCGCGGCCCTGGTAGCGGAGCGCATCCCGGAGGCGGCGCCAGTCGTCCGGTGCGAGCGCGGGTGGGGAGAGCGTCATCGGGTCAGGGCCAGCGGGTCGGCGTTATGGCACAGGATGGATCCCAGAGCGGCCCTGTCCCCTTTCCATGCAAGTCATTCCCGCCATTGATCTGCTCGACGGGCATTGCGTGCGTCTGCATCAGGGCGACTACGACCGTGTCACCCGCTTCAGCGACGACCCCGTGGCCCAGGCCCTGGAGTGGCAGCGCCAGGGTGCCAAGCGGCTGCACCTGGTGGATCTCGATGGGGCCAGGAGCGGAACCCCCTGCAACGACGGCGCCGTCCAGGCGATCACGGCGGCCCTGGCGATTCCGGTGCAGCTGGGGGGTGGCGTGCGCTCGGCGGAACGGGCCGAACAACTGCTTGGCTGGGGTGTGGATCGGGTGATCCTGGGCACTGTGGCCGTCGAGAACCCAGAACTGGTGCGCCGCCTGGCCGGCCGCCATCCGGGCCGGATCGTGGTGGGGATTGATGCCAACGAGGGCAAGGTGGCCACCCGGGGCTGGATCGAGCAGAGCACGGTGGTGGCCACGGCCCTGGCCGCCAGCTTCGAGGGCACGGGGGTGGCGGCGATCATCAGCACCGACATCGCCACCGACGGCACCCTGGAGGGCCCCAACCTGGCGGCCCTGCGGGCCATGGCCCAGGCCTCCTCCCTACCGGTGATCGCTTCAGGGGGCGTGGGTTGCCTCACCGATCTGCTGAGCCTGCTGAGTCTTGAACCCCAGGGCGTGACGGGGGTGATCGTGGGACGGGCGCTGTACGACGGCCGGGTGGATCTGGCTGAGGCCCTGCAGGCCATCGGCGACCAGCGCTTGCAGGATCCGTTGCAGCTGCCGATCGCCTGAAGCCCGCCGCCGCCCGGAGGGTGACCCGTGCCGGTGTTGGTGTAACTGCCCTATAACAGAACCATCGTTTATGGCGGCAGCGGTTGCATCCCACCACGACCACCCCCTCCACCACGGGCGGCGCCAGCCGCAGCGAAGGTGGTGGTCGTCAGCCGGTGCCCCGAGGCCTGAGCCACGTCGAAGAGGTGTACCAGCGCTGTCGTGATCTGGGTATGCGGCTGAGCCGTCAGCGGCGCATGGTGCTGGATCTTCTTTGGGCCGAGAAAAGCCATCTTTCCGCCCGTGACATTTTCGAACAGCTCAACGATCAAGGTCGCCATATCGGCCACACCTCCGTTTATCAGAATCTTGAGGCCCTGCAATCGGCCGGCGTGATCGAATGCCTCGAGCGGGCCAACGGGCGGCTCTACGGCTATCGCGCCGATCCCCACAGCCATCTCACCTGCACCCAATCGGGCGAGATCCTTGATCTCGATGTTCTGCTTCCCGCCAACCTCCTCCAGCAGATCGAGGCGCAAACCGGATTCGCGATCGAGTCGTACACCCTGCATCTGTCCGGCCATCCCCAGCCGGCACTGGAGAAACGCGTTCGCCTTGGTTAGGGTCGGGCCAACACTGTCCTGGCAACGTGGGTCGACGTTCGGCACAGCCCCTTCCCCTGCTGCTGCTGTTCGCTGAACCCCTTCAGCAGGCAGGCCTAACCAGCTGGCTTGAGCCCGATGCCTCCAGCGGCGATCCCAGTGGCTGGGTCGGTTGCAAGGTGGTGGGCAGCGATGAGCTGCAAGGGTCACCCCAGCTGATTGTCTGGTGCCTCGGCGTCCTGCCTGAGCCCCAAGCTCTCGACGCCGAGAGCCGTCGCCTGCTGGAACGCTGGCATCCGGCGCCCCTGTTGCTGCTGCTGCCTGACCACCAGCCCTATGCCAGTGATTTCCTCCTGCAGCTCCCAGCCCAGGGTCTGATCGAGGGCGCCGATGCCAACAGCCTGCGGGAGGCCATCAGTACGGTGCTGGCCGGTGGCCGGGTGCTGGCCATTAACGCGGCGCGCCAGGCCGTTGCCCCCTCCCCTGCCGTTCCCATGGGCCTGGGCCAATGGTTGTTGCTGAGCGGCTTGCAGCAGATCGACGCCGAGCTTCGCCTTTGTCTGCGGCTGCTCGATCCAGCGCCTGTCCAGCTGCTGCCGCTGTTGCTGCTGGAGGGACGGGTGCGGGAGCTGCGGCTGGCCCGAAGGCTGCTGCTGTGGCTGTGGGGTCCGCTCAGCCTCGCCTGGGGCGAGCCCATGGGCCCTGAGCCCACAGCCCCCACCCCTGCCGATGGTCAGGACTCGGCCAGGGGCCATGGGGTGGCGATCACCCTGCGGCAGCGCACGGCCGAGGGACTCTGGGAAGCCCTGCGGGACCGATTGACGCAGGCCGCCGCCGCAGGGCCTAGGAACAACAGCGGCCAGCTCCTGGCCCTCGACGGTCTGCATGACTCCCGGCGCAGCGATCTGCTGCTGGGGCTGCTGGAGCAGTTCGACCGGCTGCGCCGCCGACTGCTGCAGGCTGATGCCGCTGGCGACCAGCTGGAGCTGCTCTGGAAGGAGATGCAACCGGAGCTGCGCCAGCAGGCGCTGCGCCACATGGCCGGCTCCTACGTGCAACTCCCCATGGCCGGCAAGCTTTGCCCGGTGGCGGAGACGCTCCTGCACCGCAGCGAGTTTGCCACCGACGACCAGGAGCTGCCCGATCCATTGGCGATGCTCACCCCCCTGCTGCAGGCCCATCCGCTGCTGGTGGATGGCCGCTTGCTGGCCCCGGATGAGCCCCAGGCCGTCCTCTATCTCGAACTGTTGCTCAGTAACTGGCTGGTGCGCAGTGCCGAGCTGATCAGTGCCGAGGTGCTGGCAGCTTGTGCGGAATGGCCCGAACTGCGCCGCTACCTGTTGCGCCCCGAGCTGCTGGCCACCCGCAACCTGGAACGGCTGCGCAACCAGCTCAACGCCCAGCAGCGCTGGACCAGTTGGTTTGACCGACCGATCCACGTCTATGAGAGCCGGCGCCCCCTGTTCCGCCTCGGTGCCGGCGCCATCAACTGCGTGGATCTCACCGAGCCCCGGGATGCCGAACTGCGCCAGCTGGGCTGGGTGCAGCAGGCGGTCACCCTGGCGCTGGAGGCTCGGGATGCCCTGGGCCCCCAGCTCCAGAGCTTCCTGAAGCGCCTGGGCGATCTGCTGGTGGTGCTGTTGACCCAGGTGCTCGGCAAGGCGATCGGCCTGGTGGGTCGCGGCATTGTCCAGGGGATGGGCCGGAGCCTCAACCGCAACTGAGGCGGCCGGTGTCCACGGCACAATGACCCCAGACGCCCGTTTCCCCTTGCCCCGTTTGCTGTCCCGCCGCTTCGCCGGCCTCTGGGCCCTGATGCTGATCGTGGCGATGGGCCTGCTCTGGGCCCCTGGCCCGGCGGCGGCCAGCCTCGAGAACGACCGCTACGACGGCAACATCTTTGCCCTCTATGCCGGCAACGGCTCCCTGGTGCCGCCCCGCAGCAGCCTGGCCCAGTCCCTGGCCGACCATCGAGTGGCGGTGGTCGTCTATTACCTCGACGACAGCAGCGTCAGTAAGCAGTTCTCGCCGGTGGTGTCGGAGCTGCAGCGGGTCTGGGGCAATGCCGTCGACCTGATCCCCCTGGTCACCGATCCGCTCCAGAACCGGCCCGATGGGGGCGCCGGTGATCCGGCCCATTACTGGGACGGGTTGATCCCCCAAGTCGTGGTCATCGGCAGCGATGGCCGGGTGGTTTTCGATCGCCATGGTCAGGTGAGCGTCGATGCCATCAACACCGCCGTGAGCGAGGCCACCGGCATCCCGATGGCGCCTGGCTCGGGCAACAGTGCCACTTTGAGCTTCAACGAACTCAACAGCGAAGTGGTCGCCTCCCGCTGATGCCTGCCACCCGAACCGAAACCGACAGCCTCGGCCCGGTGGAGGTGCCGGCCGAGCATTACTGGGGCGCCCAGACCCAGCGATCGCTGCGCAATTTCCCCTTCGGCGCGCCGATGCCGATCACGCTGGTGCACGCCTTCGGCCAGCTCAAGGCCGCGTGCGCCGAGGTGAACGCCGCCAGAGGTGTGCTGCCTGATGCCCTGGCGGTCCTGATCATTGCGGCGGCCGAGGACGTGAGCCAGGGCCAGCTGGATGGAGAGTTCCCGCTGCGGGTCTGGCAGACCGGATCGGGTACCCAGACCAACATGAACGTCAACGAGGTGATCGCCAACCGGGCGATCGCCGCTGCCGGCGGCGTGTTGGGAAGCAAGCTGCCGGTCCATCCGAACGACCACGTCAACCTGAGCCAGTCGAGCAACGACACCTTCCCCACCGCGATGCATCTCGCCGTGGCGATTGAGCTGCACCAGCGCCTGATCCCCAGCCTGGAGGCGCTGATTGCCGCCCTGCGGGCCAAGGCGGCGGTTTACGCCGGCCTGATCAAGATCGGTCGCACCCATCTGCAGGATGCGGTGCCCCTCAGCCTGGGCCAGGAATTCGGTGGCTACGCTTCCCAGCTGGAGCTGGGACTGGCCAGCTTGCGGTCCACCCTGCCCCAGGTGCTGCAACTGGCCATCGGTGGCACGGCGGTGGGCACCGGGCTGAATGCCCCTGCCGGCTTCGGCGAAGCGGTGGCGGCCCGGCTGGCCGAGCGCATCGGCCTGCCCTTCACCAGTGCCCCCGACAAGTTCCAGGCCTTGGCCGGTCAGGAGGGGCTGGCGGCGGCCCATGGGGCCCTGACGGTGCTGGCGGGCAGCCTGATGAAGATCGCCAACGACATCCGCTGGCTGGCCAGCGGGCCCCGCTGCGGGCTGGGGGAGCTGGTGCTGCCGGAGAACGAGCCGGGCTCCAGCATCATGCCCGGCAAGGTCAATCCCACCCAGTGCGAGAGCCTCACGATGGTGGCCGTGCAGGTGATGGGCAACAACACCGCCGTCCAGATGGCCGCCAGTCAGGGGAACTTCGAGCTGAATGTGTTCAAGCCCCTGATCGCCCACAACCTGCTGGAGAGCATCGACCTGCTGGCGGGGAGCTGCGGCACGTTCCGGGAACTCTGCATCGAAGGACTGCGGGCGGATGTGGCCCACATCGAAGCCCAGCGCGACCGCAGCCTGATGCTGGTGACCGCCCTGACGCCGGCGATCGGCTACGACCGGGCCTGCGCCATCGCCCGCCATGCCCACCAGCACCGGCTCAGCTTGCGGGAGGCGGCCCTGGTGCTGGGGGAGATCAGCGGCGAGGAGTTCGATCGCTGGGTCAGGCCCGAGCAGATGGTCTGAAGGCGGCCAGCCTTGATTTCCCGCTGATCTTCCGTAAAATCTTTGAGAAAATCAAGAAGTACTCACCTGGCTGAATTGCCTTGGTGAATGCGCTGATGGACATCAGCACGTGCGCGTCCTACAGAGTTGATCAGGTCTAACCCCACCCTGCTGACCTTGCCGATGTGCGCACACATGGCTTGTGCTGTGCCGAAGTCACTGATTCTGTCCTGCACCAGGGTCGTGTTTCGGACAAGCGGGCGCCGGCCTGAGATGTCCTCCTCCAGATCTCGGCACTCCAAGCATCGATCTGTTCAGTCCGGTCTCACCTCGCAGTGCCTTGGCTTGGCTCGTTTGGGCCGCAGGCATCTGATCTCCACCGTCATGCCTGGGTTCACGCTGCTGGAACTCATGATTGTGGTCGGCATCGTGGGGATCCTCAGCGCAGTTGCCCTGCCGCAGTACCGCCGCACACTTGCCCTGGCTGAAGCCTCCAGCAGAGTCCTGGAAACGGTGGCCTTTGCTGAACAGTGCGCGGTGGCCCATAAGTCGGGGCTGCCGGTCGATGTGCCGGTCGTGGTGGGACAGACCTCAAGGGGGGTACCTAGAACCTGCAACGGCACTTCGACCATCCAAATCAGCAGTCGACGCTGGTCGGGGGATGCAACTGGTGTGTTGTGCCTTAGTAACGTGGCAAGCGTCAGCCACCGTCAGGCCAGGCTGAGTGTGAACATTAGCGGTGACGTCCTATGCACCTTCTTGCCCTGACGTCCAGATGCCGTTCCTCCCTGCTCCCTGAATGGCGCAGGGAGGAATCTCAGAGCAGATTGGCGGCCAGTTCCGCCAGCTCGGAGCGTTCCCCTCGCATCAGGGTGATATGTCCTGAGAGCAACTGGCCCTTGAAGCGTTCCACCAGCCATGTCAGCCCGTTGCTCTCGGCATCCACATACGGATTGTCGATCTGGTAAGGGTCGCCGGTGAGCACGATCTTGGTGCCCTCACCCACCCGGGTCACGATCGTCTTGACCTCATGGGGGGTGAGGTTCTGGGCCTCATCCACCACCATGAACTGGCGGGGGATGGAACGGCCGCGGATGTAGCTGATCGCCTCCACTTCCAGCAGTCCCATGCCCTTGAGATCGCTCCAGTTGCTGCGCGGCGGCCGATGGCTCCCCCGGGCCGGTTGGCTGTCCTCGCCACCGAGCAGGAAATCAAGGTTGTCGACGATCGGTTGCATCCAGGGGGCCATCTTCTCCTCGAGATCCCCCGGCAAAAAGCCCATTTCCTTGCCCAGGGAGATCACCGGGCGGGTCACGAGAAGGCGTTCGTAGAGGTGCTCATCGGCCACCTGATGCAGCCCCGCCGCCAGGGCGAGCAGGGTCTTGCCGGTGCCGGCCTTGCCCACCAAGGTCACAAGGGCCACCGCCGGATCAAGCAGCAGATCGAGGGCGAAGGCCTGCTCCCGGTTGCGGGGCTGGATGCGGCCCATCTTGGCCTTGGCTGACTTCTGCAGCGGTTGCAAGGTTCCGGTGCGGCCGTTGTAACGGGCCAGCAGGGTGTGGGCCGGCTGGGCCAGGTCGACGAGGGTCACCCCCTCGTTGGCCTGCAGCGGCAAAACGGGGACCGGCTGAACGGGGATGGCGTCGGCGGAGAGGCCCTCGCCGGCCTTCACCAGATCCATCTGCTCGGCGTTCATCCAGCGCTCGCAGAAGCCCGGATAAAGGTCGGCCATGTCCACCTTGTCGGTGGTGTAGTCCTGGGCGATCAGCCCGACGGCATCGGCCTTGATGCGCAGGTTGGTGTCCTTGGTAACGAGCACCACCGGCGCCTGGCCGGCCACCACCTCCTGCAGCCGCTGCTCCAGCGCCACCGCCAGGATGTTGTTGTCGCCGTTGCCCCCCTTCAGCTCGGGGGGCAGCTGGCTCAGGGTTTCGCTGCGGCAGAACACCACCTTCAAGCTGCCGCCGCTGTTCTCATTGATCGGCACGCCGTCCGCCAGGTTGCCCTGTTCGCGCAGCTGGTCGAGCAGGCGGGACACCTGACGGGCGTTACGTCCCTTCTCGGAGGGGTCCCGCTTGAAGCGGTCGATCTCCTCGACCACCTCGATCGGGATCACCACCTGGTTGTCTTCGAAGCGGTTCAGAGCCTGGGGGTCATGCAGCAGCACATTGGTGTCGAGCACGAAGGTCTTGCGCATGCCAGGGCCTTGCCGGTTGCATGGGGCCGAAGCTAGGTCCACGGGCGCATCTACGCTCCGGCCGGACATTCCCTGGCGTATCGGCTTGCCGTTCCCCGTTTCCTTCCTGCTGGTTCTGCTGCTGCTCCTCGGCCTGGGGCTGGTGGTGCTCGAACTGCGCCACCGCCTGCGGCCCGCCTCGCCCCTGCAGCTGCTGCCCGGTGCCTTCCAGGTGCGGCGCCGAGCCCAGGGCCTGGAGATCACCGGCGAAATCAGCATCCGCAACCCCCATCCCCGCATGGAGGTGATGGTGCCGGAGATCACGCTGTTCCCCACTGTGCTGGGCCGTAGTGACGTGAGCCAGGTGCGCCACGAGCTGCGCATCACGCCCCTGCACCCGGACGAAGAAGCCCGCCCCGACGGTTACTGGGCCGCGTACATCGTCAAGGGCCGCAAGACCACCGCCGCCCACATCCGCCTCAACCTCACCGGCCCAGGCGGCCTGGATCTGGAGAGCGTGCTCGACACCCTCTGGATGGACATCCACTGGGTGAACTACGGCCCCTTCGGGCGGCTGCAGCGGCGCCAGGGGATCCTGATGCCCCTGCAGAAACCGCAACCGGGCGACCCGGCCGCCCCCGGCTGGCGCGAGGGCGAGGGCTGCCGGGTACTGCCGGTGCGCACCCACCTTCTGGGAGTGCTCGACGATTCGCTCGAGGTGCTCCGTCGCTACACCGATGGGCTCCTCCAGCCCGGTGACGTGCTCACCATCGGCGAGACCCCCCTGGCGGTGATCCAGGGGCGGTACCACCACCCGTCCACGGTGGAGCCCTCCTTCCTTGCACGCCTGCTGTGCCGAGCGTTCCACCCCACCAGCTCCCTGGCCACCGCCTGCGGGCTGCAGAGCCTGATCGACGTGTCGGGCCCGGCACGGGTGCTGGGGGCCTGGCTGGTGGGCACTGCCCTCAAGCTGGTGGGCAGCAAGGGCTGGTTCTATCGGCTGGCCGGAGAGCAGGCCCGCCTGATCGACGACATCACCGGAACCACACCTCCCTATGACCAGACGATCGTGCTGGGTCCGGACAAGCCGGAGGCTTGGTGCGAGCGCATGGCTGCAGCCCTCGGGGTGGCCGTGGCGGTGGTCGACGTCAACGACCTGGGCCGGGTGAAGGTGCTGGCCGCCAGCGGCGGCACTGACGAGGCCCTGCTGATGCGGGCCCTGCGCCCCAACCCCGCTGGAAACGCCAACGAGCGCACGCCCCTCGTCCTGGTGCGACCCACGTAGAATTATGGGTACGAGGGTGCGTTCTGTGCCGTCGTTCCGGTTCCGCCTTCCAGAGCCTCACCTCACCCCTCCGTCGTCTGCCGTGCCAGTGCCTGCCGTGCCAGTGCCTGCCCAGGGCAGAACCTCCTCCAACTGGACCGTGGAGGCGCTCCAGGGCTGGCACCTGCCTCTGCTGGATGATCCCGCGTTCCTGCCGCTGCAGCCACTGCTGCAGCGCTCCCTGCTGCTGGCCCTGCCGGAGCAACTGCTGACGGCGGTGACCAGCCGACGCCCCCTGGCCGCCCAGGTGCTGGTGGCCCTGCAGCGCCAGGGGCTCACCCGCCAGCAGGCCCTGGGGCTGATCGTTTCCCGCCGTCTCAATCGCAGCGGTACCTGCTGGCAGGTGCAGCACCTGCGCCTGGCCCTGGCCGCCAGCGAAGCCACAGCTCCAGACGCCTTGGCGCCAAGCCGGGCGGCCCTGGCCGGGGATCTGCTGCGGCAGGCCATTGGCCGCGTGAAGGGCGCCGCCAGCTGGATCGCCACCGCCTCCAGCCTTGACACCTCCCGGCTGGCCACCTTGCGGGAACAGGGGTTCCAGCCCCAGCGCACCGATCGGCTCTGGCGCTGGCAGCCAGCGGCGGATCGCTCCGTCCCGCCCCTGCCGGCCGATCTACAGCTGCGCCAACTCAACCGCCGCAACGCCCCGTTGCTGTGGCACCTCGAGCAGGCCACCTGCCCGGCCCATCTGCGCCAGCTGCAGGACCGCCGCATCGAAGACCTGCTCGACCAGAGCCGCAGCCATGGCTGGATGCTGGTGGATGCGGTGCGCAATGAAGCGGTGGCGGGCGTGCGCTGGCTCGATGGGCACCCCGGTGGCGGCCAGGCGGTGGAGCTGAGCATTCACCCCGGCTGGGCCCATCTGCTCGGGGCGGCGGCTGAATCGTTGCTGTTTCGCATCGCCAAGGGCGGCGCCAGCCTCTGGCTGCGCTGCGAAGTGAGCGATGGCGAGCGCCAGGGGTGGCTGCAGGCCCTGGGGGCCGAGGCCCACGGCGAGGAGGTGCTGATGGCCCGAAGCGTCTGGCGGCGCCAGGAGGGTCAGCCGGCCAAACGGGCGGCGCGGCGCCTCGAAGCGGTGCTGGAGCAGCTGCAGCCCCGGCGGCGGCCCATGCCCACCCCCAGCGGTCCCCTCGGCAGCCTGCCCACGGCGCCCCTGCTCCCCCGCTGAATGGCCCCACCCCGGCCGCGATCGGTGCTGGCCATCGATGTGGGGCGACGTCGCATCGGCCTGGCCGGTTGCGATCCGCTGGGGCTCACAGTGACACCACTGCCGGCCCTGGCGCGTGGGGAGTTCCAGGCCGACCTCGAGCGTCTGCTGGCCCTGGTGCGACAGCGGCGGGTGGAGGCGCTGGTCGTGGGGATGCCCCTCGATGCCGGCCAGCGGCCCACCCCCCAGGGGATCCATTGCCGCCGCTATGGCCTGCGGCTGGCCCGGGCCCTGCAGGCCCTCGGCCAGCCCCTGCCCCTGGCCTGGGTGGACGAGCACGCCAGCAGCTGGGCGGCGGGAGAGCGTTTCGGGCTGCACGGCGACCGCAGCGGCCGCCTCGACAGCGCGGCGGCCGTGTTGTTGCTGGAGCAATGGCAGCGGGAAGGCCCCGAACCGCTGGACCTGACGGCGTTGAGCGACGATCCGGTCGCCCCGGCGGCCATCGCCGTGGGCACTCGGGCCGGCGTTGATTCATTCTGAGTACACCCGCTTCCCCTTGATGGCCTCCGACCCCCCTGCGATGACGGGCTCCGGTGACGTGCCCACCGTGCAGGTGAGGGATGGCAGCGGCCGGCAGCTGCTGTGTTTCCTGGAGCAGCTGATCCCCCTCGATGGCCACGACTACGCCCTGCTGACGCCGGTGGACACCCCGGTCTGTCTGTTCCGCCTCAGCGACGACGACGATCCGGAGCTGGTGGAGACCCTCAATGCCACCGAGCCGATCCTGTCGGTGGCGGATGTGGTGCTGCAGGAACACGACCTGACCCTGGTGCGTTCGGCCGTCACGCTCACGGTCAGTGGGGAACTTGAGGAGCCCGATCCCGAT
The DNA here is from genome assembly GCF_025127995.1 of Synechococcus sp. CS-1332. Taxonomy (GTDB): domain Bacteria; phylum Cyanobacteriota; class Cyanobacteriia; order PCC-6307; family Cyanobiaceae; genus Cyanobium. The sequence goes on from NZ_JAHLYP010000038.1 coordinate 52,111, forward strand.
GACCTCGAGGATGAGGAAGGCGACGACGACAGCGAGACCTACGAACTGCTGGTGAGCTTCATGGCCGGCGATGAGGAGTACGGCCTGTACATCCCCCTGGATCCCTTCTTCGTGGTGGCCCGCATGGAGGGGGCTGACGCGGTGATGGTGGAGGGAGAGGAGTTCGAGCGGGTCCAGCCCCGCATCGAGGCCGAACTCGACGAGCGGGAGAGCGACGACTGATGCTGCGCGACCTGCTAACGCCCGACTGGGTGCCGGGGACGTCCCTGGCCCACCTGCCGCTGCAGGAGTTGGTCGACCGTGGCATTCGCGCCCTGGTTCTGGACGTGGACCGCACCCTTCTGCCCCGCCGCCAGGCCACCATGCCCGTCCAGGCTGAGCTGTGGCTGCGCCACGCCCGCGAGCAGATGCCCCTGCACCTGCTCAGCAACAATCCCTCCCGGCGCCGCATCGGAGCGGTGGCCGACACCATGGGACTCCCCTACACCACCTCGGCGGGCAAGCCGCGCCGGGCCGCCCTGCGCAAGGTGCTGCTGGATCTCGATCTCCCCCCCGCCCAGGTGGCCCTGGTGGGGGACCGTCTGTTCACCGATGTGCTGGTGGGCAACCGCATGGGCCTGTTCACCGTGCTGGTGAAGCCGATCGATCCTGACGGCGAGCCCTGCCGCCAGGACCGGCTGCAGAACCTGGAGCTGCGCATGGCCCGCTGGGTGGGTTCGGTCCCCGGTTGATGGCAAGCTCCAGCACACCCGCGAGCGCCGGCGGCGGACTGCGGCGGGTGATCAAGGTGGGCACCAGCCTGCTGCGGGGCAGCCCCGAACGGCCCACGGCGGCGGTGATCGCCGATCTGGCGGCCAGCTTCAGCCGGCAGCAGCGCCAGGGCGATCGCCTGGCCCTGGTGACCAGCGGGGCGGTGGGTCTGGGCTGCGAGGCCCTGCGCTTCAGCAAGCGCCCCACCGAGGTGGTGGCCCTGCAGGCCGCCGCCGCCGTGGGCCAGGGCCGGCTGATGGCCCTGTATGAGGACGCTTTTGCCGTGCGGGGCCTGGCGGTGGCCCAGGTGCTGCTCACCCGCAGCGATCTGGCCTCCCGGCGCCGCTACCAGAACGCCTGCCGCACCCTGGAGCAACTGCTGGAGTGGGGCGTGCTGCCGGTGGTGAATGAGAACGACACCCTGGCCACCGACGAGCTGCGCTTCGGCGACAACGACACCCTCTCGGCCCTGGTGGCGGTGGCGATCGGCGCCGATGAACTGGTGCTGCTCACGGATGTGGATCGGCTCTATTCCGGCAACCCCCGCACCGATGCCGACGCCAGCCCGATCGAGGAGGTGCGGGACCTGGCCGAGCTGGAGCGCCTCAGCCACGTGGCCGAGGGGGGTGGCCAGTGGGGCACCGGCGGCATGACCACCAAGCTGGCGGCGGCCCGCATCGCCACCTCCAGCGGCATCCGGGTGCGGCTGGCCGATGGCCGCGATCCGGCGGTGCTCGACGCCCTGTTCGCCGGCGAGAAGGTGGGCACGGTGTTCCAGCCCAGCACCACCCCCCTGGCCGATCGCAAGAGCTGGCTGGCCCATGCCCTGCTGGTGAAGGGCAGCGTGCGGGTGGATGCGGGCGCCGAACGGGCCCTGCTGCAGCAGGGGGCCTCCCTGCTGGCGGTGGGCATCCGGGCGGTGGAGGGTCACTTCTCCCGGCGCGATGCGGTGCGGGTGCTGGCCAGCGATGGCCGCGAACTGGGACGGGGTCTGAGCACCCTGAGCAGCGAGGAGCTGCGCCAGATCATGGGCCTCAGCAGCGAGGAAGTGCGCCGCCGGCTGGGGCCGGTGGGGGATGCGGTGGTGCACCGCGATCAGCTGGTGCTCACCTCCCGTCAGCCGCGCGATTGATCCAGGGCCGCCTGCAGCTTCTCCAGCAGCTCGGCCCCTTCCCGCTCACTGGAGAGCCCGTCCACCACGATCGGGGGCCGGCGTTCGCTCCAGAGGATCACCCGGGGGTCGGGGCCGGGCAGCAGCAGCGCCCCGGTGACGAGCCGCAGCGGCAGCTGGCGGCTGGCCTGGCCTGGGCGCCGGAGGCGGAGCTGGTCGCCCGTCAAGGAAAGCTCCTGGGGACGCCAATGCCTGGTGCTCCCGACGCCGGCGGCGCCGAGGGCCGCCACCACCAGCAGGGCCTGGATCACAGTCCACTCCGGCAGGGCCAGTGAAAGCAGACCCGGCATGGAGGGATCCAGCATCAGCGTTGTGGGTTCACTCAGGCCCAGGCGCGGCCCGAACATCCAGACCAGAAAGCCGCCGTACTTCACCATCACCGTGTTGAGCACGGCGACGAACAGCAGGTAGCTGCCCTGCTCGGCGTGGGAGCGCCACCACTGCAGGGTGCCCACGCTGCGGCGGCTGCGGACCAGGCGTGTGGCGGAAGCCCCCGTTTCCAGCCTCCAGACATCGTCCGGCTGCGGCCCGCCCGGCCGGGCCCCGGAGAGCTGCCGGGCGTTGAGGGCGCCGGCCAGCTGCAGGGGCACCCCCAGGTCGGTGGCCAGGGCGTGGGCCCGCTTCCAGGCGCCGGACACGCTTGGGGCGCGGGCCAGCAGGTGCTCCCCGGCGGGATCGGCCACGGCCAGAGACAGATCCCAGCCGAGGGGCCGCTCCCCCAGCGGCGGCAGCTCCAAGTTGGCCTGGCGGATCAGTACGGCCGTGATGGCGGCCCGGTCCAGCTCCAGCCGCTCGCTGCCCCCGGGCGTGTCCGCGAACAGGCGGATCCCCTCGCCCCAGCTCTGCAGCAGCACCCGTCGCTGCACCGGCGCGGCGTAGCCGAAGCTGGCCATCAGCCATTCCATCGGCAGCAGGAACAGCAGCAGGGCGATCACATAGGCCACGGCCCCCTGGAGGCTGGCCAGCAGGCAGAGGCCGGAGAACAGCAGGAAGGCCAGCAGGAAGGCCAGCAGGCTGACGAGCGGGTTGGCGGGGGCCTCGTCCTCGATCAGCTCCCGCCAGATCATGTGCTCGAGGGCCAGGGCCAACCCCTGCACGAAGCGGCGGAGCAGCACCAGCGGGGTGAGCAGCAGGCCCAGTCCGTTGCGCCGGGCGCCGCGAACCGTGGCGTGGAACGCGATCAATCCGCCAGCAGGGGCAGGCCGGCCGGTGGGACCGCGAGCAGCAGGAGGCGCTCACCGGCCACCTGCTCCTTGAAGCGCCGCCACTGGGGGGAGGCGATCACCTCCTGACTGACCGCCTCGGCGAGGCGCTGGCTGGCCAGTACATCACTGGGGTAGTGCAGGGCGCAGTAGGCACGCACGTAGCCCCCCTGAAGACCCACCGGCAGCAGCCGCTCCCGGCGCTCCGGCAGCAGGTCGGCCAGCAGCAGGGATGCTGTGGCAAACCAGGTGGCGTGGCCGCTGGGGAATGACCAGGAGCCCTCCAGAGGCAGGCAGGGCTTCAGATCCGGGTGGCTCAGGAAGGGGCGGGGACGGGCCACCCCATCCTTGAGCTGATCCTTGAGCCCATCGGCCCGCTCCAGAAAGGCCGGCAGGCCCGCGGAGAGGAGGGGGGCGGTCCGGGCCAGGTCGGCGCCCACGGCGGCATCGAAGACACTGAGATGGCGGTTCAGGAAGCGCCAGCTGTGCACGTTTCCCGCCGGCGTGCGGGTGTGCTGGTTCCAGCGCAGGATCGCCAGATCATCGAGTTCCAGGCGGCTGCCGGGGGCTGGTGGCTGGCCGATCACGGCGCGGTAGGCCGACGGCTGGAGCACCAGGCCCGCCGCCGGGTCCCCCTCCTGGGCGGCCGCCGGCGCCCCCAGCGCCAGCAAGCTCGGAAGCAGGGCGGTCTGCAGCAGCAGGAGGCTGGACAGGCCATGTCCCGGGCGCAGGGTGTCCATGGCTCCGGTGCCGTCGGTGGGGTGGCCGCACCGTAGGGGTGCCCCGGACGTCAGAAGCGTTCGTCGCCGATGGCTGGCAGCACCAGCTCGCGCACAAAGGATGCCGGGGACAGCTGCAGCAGGGCCGAGACGATCCTGATCACGTCGTGGAGCGGAATCTGCCAGCCCTCACCGCGCCCGGCGGCCGCCTCGGACGGCACCTCCAGGCCGTCGTCGGTGTTCAGGTAGCCCAGCTGCAGGCAGGTCACCGCCAGCTGCTGGTACCGGAAGCTCTCGCGCAGGGCATCGGCGATGCCGGTGAGGGCGAACTTCGAGGCGCCGAAGGTCACCTCCGGCTGCCCGCTCTGGCGCAGGCCGGAGGTGGAGCCCGTAAGGATGAGCTGGGGCCTGTAGGAGTCGAGCAGCCGCGGAATCAGCCGCCTGAGCAGCATCAGGGCACCGGTGATGTTGATGGCCACCATGGTGGCGATGCTGTCGTCGGGATCTTCCAGGAAGCTGTAGGCCTCGCTGAAGGCGTTCGCTTCCCAGACGCCGAGGTTGTAGATCAGCACATCCAGCTGGGCGGGCGCCTGCTGCTCGATCCACCGGGCCGCCGGCAGCGGCTCCGCCAGATCCGCCTCGATTCAGGCGAGCTCGACGCCCACCGGCAGCCTCAGGCCATCGGGCCGTCGCCGCGAGACACCGATCACCGTGTCCCCGGGGCTGCCCAGACCCTCGACAAAGGCACGGCCAAGCCCGCGGCTGGCCCCCACCACCATCAGTTTCATGGACCCGTTCCGGCAGGGTTTGTCGATGTCCAGACCATGCTGGATCCCGTACCGGAAGCTGGGAACCCCCTGTACGCCCATGACGCGGTCCGCTCATTCCTTGGTGGCCCTGTTCCGTTGGGGAACCGCCCTCGCCATGCTCCTGCTGGCCGATGGACAGCCGTCGGCGGCCGTCGATCAACAAGGCAAGTCACCACTGCCACGGCAGCAGGACTGGATCGCCCAGCCGTTGGGCGAGCGCTACACCCAGATCCCGGCGCAGGTGTGGGAGTGGATCGACCAGGCCAACGCCCTGGAGGCCAAGGGCGACTATGGAAAGGCGGCGACGGTATGGGAACAGGTGCTGGCCTGGCGTGAGAAGGCGCAGGGGCCCGACCATCCCGATACGGCCAGCAGCCTCAACAACCTCGGGCTTCTTTACATCAAGGAGAGCGCCTTTGCCAAGGCCGAGCCCCTGCTTATTCGTGCCCTGGCGATCAGAACCAGGATCCTTGGGCCGGACCATCCCTTCACCGCCCTCAGCACCAACAACCTCGCCTGGCTGTACTACAACCAGAACAAAAACGCCAAGGCTGAACCCCTTTACAGGCGCGCCCTGGCTATCGCCGAGAAGGCGCTTGGGCCAGAGCATCCAGGACTCGCCCTGGGCCTCAACAACCTCGGATTGCTCTATACCAGTCAGGCCGACTATGGCAAGGCTGAACCCCTTTATCTGCGTGGCCTGGCGATCAGAGAGAAGGCGCTGGGTCCTGATCATCTTGATGTCGCAGCAAGTCTGATCAGCCTTGGACTGCTTTACTCCAAGCTGAACATCTATGCGAAGGCCGAGCCCCTGCTCCTTCGCGCTTTGGCCATCAGAGAGAAGACGCTGGAAGCTGACCACCCTGATGTCGCTTTTAGTCTAGTCACTCTTGGTCTGCTTTATAGTGATATGGGTGCCTATTCCAAGGCCGAACCTCTTTATCTGCGCGCCCTTGCGATGATGGAGAAGAGGCGAGGGTCTGACCATCAGGAAACCGCCCTCAGCCTTAATAATCTGGCAACGCTGTACGTCAACCAGGGCGCTTATGCCAAGGCCGAGCCCCTGCTGCGCCGCACCCTGGCCATCAAGCAGAAGGCGCTGGGTGACGATCACCCCGATATCGCCACCAGCCTCAACAACCTCGCGGCGCTCTACGACAGCCAGGGCGCCTTCGCCAAGGCCGAACCCCTCTATCAGCGCGCCCTGGTGATCAACGAAAAGGTGTCGGGTCTTGATCACCCCGCCACGGCCACCAGCCTCAACAACCTGGGCCTGCTCTACCGGAACCAGGGCGCCTATGCGCGGGCGGAGCCCCTGCTGCGGCGTGCCCTGGCGATCCGGGAGAAGGTGCTCGGCGCCGGCCACGCCGATACCGCCGCCAGCCTCAACAACCTCGCCATGCTTTACGAGGATCAGGGCGCCTACGCCCGAGCCGAGCCGCTGCTGCGCCGCGCCCTGGCCATCCAGGAGAAGACGCTGGGGCCCGCTCACCCCGTCACCGCCACGGGCCTCAACAACCTCGCGGTACTGGTCGACCAGCAAGGTGCCGCCACTCTGGCCGAACCGCTGCACCGACGCGCCCTGGCGATCCGGGAGAAGGCCCTGGGGCCCAACCATCCCGATACCGCGGGCAGCCTCAACAACCTGGCGGATCTCTATCGGCTTCAGGGCGCCCACGCCAAGGCGGAACCCCTCTTCCTCCGCGCCCTGGCGATCTACGAGACCGCGCTGGGGCCCGATCACCCCACGACCGCCCTCAGCCTCAACAACCTTGCCAAGTTGTACCTGAGCCAGGGGGCCGAGGCCAGGGCCGAGCCCCTGCTGCGCCGCGGCATCGGCAGCCAGTCCCTGTTCCTCCAACGGGAGGCTCCCCTGCTGCCCCAGGCCAGGCGGCAGGAGCAGATCAAGGCCCTCGGCAACGTCTGGGAGATCCCCTTTTCCCTTGTGGCCACGACACCTGCCGACGCCTCCCTGGCCCTGTTCACACGCTTGAACCGCCACGGTCTGCTGCAGGACATCGAACGGCGCCAGGCCCAGCTCGGGCGTGGCTCCACTGCCCAGCAGCTCCTAGTGAGTCAGCTCACGGCCATGACGGCCCGGCTGGCCGATGTCAACCTCAGCGCCCCCCAGCGGCAGACGCTGCAGCAAGAGCGTGATCGGCTGGAGCAGGAGCTGTACCGCCAGCTGCCGGCCCTGACCCCGCGGTTGGTGGACGCGGCCCAGGTGGCCGCTGCCCTGCCAGTTGATGGGGTGCTGATCGAATTCCAGCGCTTTCGCCCTTACGACGCCCGTCAGCCGGACGCCAGGAGCTGGGGGGCGCCGCGCTATCTGGCGATGCTGCTGTTTTCCGATGGGGTGACCCGTGCCGTGGACCTTGGCCCGGCTGCGGCCATCGATCCCCTGATTCAGCAGGCCCTGGCCGAAAGCCTGGCCCGCAATCGCCCCGCTGGACCCTTCTGGGCCCGGGTGAGCCAGAAGGTGCTGGGGCCCCTGGTGCCGCAGCTGGCGGGGCGGCGGCATTGGTTCGTTTCACCCGATGGAGAGCTGAGCCGCATCCCGTTCACCGCGCTGCCGGCTCCCACCGAGGGGCTGAGCGACGCTGCGGCCGAATCCGCGCCCACCCTGGGCCAGCAGGTGCAGCTGCGGATCCTCACCAGCGGCCGTGATCTGCTCAGCCTGCGGAGCCCCGGGCCAGGGGGCCAGCGTTCCCTGGTGCTCGCCGCCCCTGATTTCGGTGGTCCCGGCGCCTGGCAACCCCTGCCCGCTTCCTCCGCGGAGGGTCGCTGGATCGCCGAACGACTCGGTGCGGCCCTCTATGAGGGAGCAGAGGCCACCACCGGCGTGTTGCAGCAGGCGCGCGGCCCCAGGATGTTGCACATCGCCAGCCACGGGTTCTTCACCACGGGCAGCGGCGACCCGCTGCTGAACAGCGGCATCGTGCTGGCGGGCGCCAACCGCAGCCGCCCGGCCGACGACGACGGCTACCTCACCGCCAAGGAGGCGGCCCAGTTGCAGCTGGATGGCACCGAGTTGGTGGTGCTCTCCGCCTGTGACACCGCCTCCGGAACCCTGCAGACCGGCGAAGGGGTCTACGGCCTGCAGCGGGCCCTCACCGTGGCCGGCGCCCGCTCCACCCTGTTGTCGCTGTGGAAAGTGGATGATGACGCCACAGCGGCGTTCATGCAGCGGTACGTCGCCCTGCTCAAGAACGGGATCGGCCGCATGGACGCGCTAGCGACGGTGCAGCAGGAGTTCCGCAGCCATCCGCAAGAGCCGGACTGGGCCGACCACAAGTTCTGGGCCGCCTGGCAGCTCACGGGCGACGGGGGGCCGATTCCTGGATTGTGAGCCAAGCTCTGCACACCAGGCAAACTGATGCAACGGTTGGCTGCTGTTGATTTCACCCATGCGAAACCAACGGGGGTCTGCGGCACTGGGAGCTCTGCTGATCACAGCACCGCTGCTCGTGTCGGTGGCCCCTGGAGCCGCTGCCGCTGAACTGGACAGCACGGTGGCGTCCATCGCCAGCCAGCTCCGCCAGAGCTGGAAAGCGGATCCAGCCACCGCGAAGCTGCCCTGGCCGGCCATCGAGGTGCTGGCCGAAGGCCAGATGCCCCTCTCGGCCTGCCCCGGGGCCAGTACCGCGGCACTGGGAGTCCAGAGCCCTGCGCTGGTTTGCGCAGCCAGCGGCAAGGTGTTGCTGGATCGCACCAGGCTGGCGAAGGAGGCCAGCCGCCATGGGGAGTGGGGCGTGGCCTACTGGGTCGGGGTCGGCCTGGGCACCGCCATCCTGAGCAACCGCTCCGCATCGCTCCAGCCGCCAGCCGCCGCCAACCTTCAGGCCAACTGCCTGGCGGGGGTGCTGATCGGTGGCACCAGCCTGCAACCCAGGCCCCAGGATCCCCCCAAGCCCGATCAATTCGTGGCCCCCGCCAATGGGGCCTACGGCACCGCCATGGCCGAGCAGATGGGAACCCGCAGCCAGCGCTCCTATGCCTTGCTCACCGGCCTCGGAATGACGGATCTGGCTGGTTGCTCCGATGAAGCGATGGCCCAGCTCGCCAAGGACCGGGTGCCCGATCCAGCGCTGCTGAGCGCTCTGGCCACGGGGACAGACCGGGCCGCGTTCAACACGATGGCGGTGATGAATCGGCGCTGCAGGAGGTTGCCCAACTCCCCCTGCCCGAGGCGCGTGCCCAGCTTCACCGGTCAGAAGTGAGTCGACACCTCAGCCCGTGAGCAGCGAACCCCCGATCAAGCCCCATGCAGACCGTGAGACGCTGCCCCGGAAAGGCATGCCCGGCGCCCGAGCCAAAGCGGGATCGTTGCGCCTGCCGGCCTGGATGCGCTCGCCATCGCTGCACGAATGGGTCAGGACCCTGGGCATCATCATCGCCGCTTCCTGGGGGATCTACACCTTTGTCTGGAAGGAGATCTATGTGCCGTCCCAGGCGCCCGCCAGCATCAGCCTGGAGATCAGTCTGACGCCGATCGCCGGTGACGGAACGAGCGATTCATCGCCAGCATCGCTGCAGCGGGAGCTGAAGGTCAGCGCCACCAACGCCAGCAATCGCAGGCTTTACCTGCTCAGCAGCTTCTGGGAGCTGTTCCCGATTCGCCGCCAGGTGCTGAATCGAACCAGCTTTCCTGAACGGGCCAAAGGCCCGTTTGATGCCTTGCACGTGGAGCGGGGTGCTGAGCTGCAGCCCTACCCAACGGAAGCGGCCGGCAAGTTGTTCGTCGACGACCACATCAATCCCGGCGAAACGATTCACCGTTCGGTGATTGTCTCCCTGCCTCCAGGAGCCTATGCCGCCCAGGTGGACGTGCTGGTTCCCGTGCTGACGCGGGAGCCACCCAGGGGCAACGGACTGCTGGGTGGAAGGGTGCTGGAATGGGGGTATGACAAAAATGACGTTGTCATTCCACTGCTGTGCTTGGAAGGCGACCCATCCAACTGCCTGCGCTTGGATGATCCCGAAAAGCAGGATCGTCTGATGGATCGAAAGCTGAAGGCTTTTGATTCCAACTACTTTCTCAATGAGCAGAGTGTGCAGGTGGGGCTGTCCGGAGGTTCGTAGACGTCAGGGGAGGCGACGGGCGCCACCCATCTGCCCACGCTTGCCGTCTGGTCCCAGAATCCAGAAGCGAATCGCATCGCCACTCGCCTCAAACTCCTCCACGATCTTCAGCCCAACGATGCCTGGATCTGAGGGGAAGAGAATGCGCCAGGTCCGGCGGGAGCCCTCGCAGATTCCCTCCCAGGCGCCGGCGGCGGTGCCACCAGCTTCCGACACGATCCACACCAGGTGATGGCGACCGTCCGCCAGCTTCGTGACGACGGCCCGGCCGGGCTTGCTGGGGGCCACGTAGTCCCAGGTGCCGAGCGCCGCCTCACAGGGTGGTGTCGCCGGGGCTGCCCAGGAGGGCGTTGAGCCCAGCGTCAGAACCATTGCCGCAGTGAGCAGTCGGCGTCGCATGGGCAGCTCCAGAGATGGCTGGCGTCCAGGGGGACTGTAGGGGCGGTCGTCCGTGCAGCGACCCGCCGCGGACAGCATCACCCCGCCCCCTCGGGCTAGAAGGAAGCAACGGCGGAGCACAAGGGGTGGAACTCGAGCGTCTTCAGAAGCTGTTCACGGCCCCGCTGTTGCCCCTGGGCCGCCAGAGCTTCTCCCTGCTCTGGATCGTGGAGGTGCTGCTGCTGCTGCTGGCCGTGAGCCTGGCGGCGCGGGGGTTGAAGCGGTTGCTGGCCGGACGGGTGCTGCGCTGGTTCTCCCTGCCGGAAGGGCGGCGCGAGGCGGTGGCCACCCTCCTCTCCATGGGGCTGGCAGCCCTGGGCTATGTGGTGGTGGCCCAAGGGATGGGGCTCGACATCGGCGCCCTCGCCGTGATTTTCGGGGCCCTGGGGGTGGGCATCGGCTTCGGGCTGCAGGAGCTCACCCGCAACCTCACCAGTGGCCTCACCCTGCTGATGGAGGGGAAGCTGAAGGTGGGCGACCAGATCGAGTTCGGCGACACCAGCGGCTTCATCCGGGAGATCTCGATCCGCTCCACCGTGATCCGCACCTTCCAGGGCGCCGAGATCGTGGTGCCCAATTCGGCCATCACCAATGCGCCGGTGAAGAACCTCAGCTACCTGAGCTCCGATGGCCGGGTGGATGTGGAGGTGACGGTGGCCCACGGCAGCGACCCTCTGGCCGTGACCGAGGTGCTGCTGGAAGCGGCCCTGGCCGAACCGACGGTGCTGGCCGATCCGCCGCCGAAGGTGCTGCTGCATGGGCTCCAGGGCCAGGGGATGGCGTTTGAGCTCTGGGCCTGGACCTCGGCGATTCACGCCAGCCTCAGCCTGCGGAGTTCTCTGAACTACGCGATCGAGCAGGGGCTGCGCGAGCGCCGCATCGAACTGGCCGGGTCGCGCCAGCAGATCCAGCTGCTCTCTTCCCGGCGCGCCGCGGAAGAGGACGGAGCCGCCCCGGACTGGCGCCCCCTGCGGACGTCCCTGCCCGACCATCCCTGCTACAGCGGCATGGATGATCGGCGCCTGCGGGAACTGGTGGGCAGCGGCGCCCGCCGTCTGGTGCCCGCCGGGACGGTGCTGGTGCGGCAGGGTGATGAGGGACGCTCCTTCCATCTGGTGCTGAGCGGCGCGGTGGATGCGATCCACGAAACCGACCGGGTGAGCCGCAAGCTGTTCACCTTCACTGCCGGGGAATTCTTCGGCGAATTGCCGCTGCTGCTGCAGGTGCCCTACCCCACCACCATGGTGGCGGCCGAGGACACGACGCTGTTCGTGGTGCCCAGCGGCAGCTTCCGCGCCCTGCTGGCTTCACGGCCCGAGTTCGCCGACAACGTCGCCCGGGAGGTGGCCCGCCGCAGCGACGTGCTGCGCAGCTACGAAGACTGCCTGCGCCAGCGCGGCCTTCTCGACGATGCCGACATGGGCCATCCCCTGCAGTGGTTCCGCGAGCGGCTGCGGCGGGTGCTGGCCGGACGCCCGGCGATGGCCTCGGTGGAAACGGAGGCCGGCTGAGCGGTCAGGCCGAACGCTACGCCAGGTGGACATCGGGCCTGCGGCGCACGTCGAGCCGGTCGGGATCGGGGAACCGGGCCGGGTCGCGATTGGCGGCCGCGAACATCAGGTACACCAGCTGGCCCTTGCGGATCGGCCGGCCGCCGATCGTCAGATCCTCCCCCGCTTCCCGGTACATGAGCTGCACGGTTCCGTCGTAGCGGAGGAACTCCTCGATCGCGTTGGCCATCAGGGATGGGTCGTCAAGGAGCAGCTGCAGCTGCTCGGGGTGGCGCAGCAGGCTCAACAGATCGTCGCCGGGCGACGCCCGCCGTCTGGCGAATTCCGCGCCAAAGAACGCGGTCAGCTCGTGGGTGCTCTGCAACGCCCGCTGGTACTGCTTGGCGCTCACGGCGGAGGGATCGGTGCCGAAGATCGCGGAGAAGTCGTCGGACCAGCACTTCAGCCGATCCAGAAGCTCGGCAACCAGCGCTTCAACAGTCGGCGCAGGGCGTCCACGTCCCGTGGCGTGAACGCCTTGGCGACCAGGGCACGGAGCCGATGGTGACGCTTCGGGTTGGTGATGTTCATCTGGGCCCCGATGAGCTCGAAAGGGGGCTGCAGTTCGGGGCGCACGGCGCGTTATCCCATGCCGCCGGCGCGATCGGAGCGCAGCCGGGGGTCGTGCGTCGCCGCCACCAAGTCGTCGAAGCACGTCAGCACCTAGGCCCCGAACGGTTCATGCCAGTGGACCGGTTCGGTCCGCCGCAACTCGGCGTAGGTCGGGTAAGGATCGACCAGCATCGCCGGGCTGAACAGGGCTGTCGTCATGGTTGAGGACACACACGGATGACGGTATCGAGATCTCCCCGATGTTGCCTGGTCAACTTGGAATGACGCCGAGCTGCTGAAGCATCCCGTAGGTATCCACCATGATCCAGTCTTCCTCAATCTTGCCGTCGGCAAGTCGGTAGATCGCCTGACCGGATACGCAGACTCGCTTGTTGGTTGGTGGAATTCCGTTGAATTCTCCTCGGTGGGTTCCTTCGGCAGACCACCTTAGGGAGACTCGGTCTGCTTCTCCGAACAGATCGTGTACCTGCATGTGAAGGTCGGGAAAAGCCGCTACGAGCGCACCGATGTAGGCCTTGGCGGCTTCTGGTCCATTCGCAAGATTCGGAGCCGATGGATCGTGCATGGTGAAGTTGGCCGAGCAAAGCTCATCGATCACTGCGTAATGGCGCCCATTCCATCCTTCGGATATGAGTCGTCGGACGATGTTCTTGTTTCCCTCTGGCATGTGGCTGTACTCCTTTAGGGCATTGGACATGCGGTTCTCGTCTTGGCGGATGAACTGTATACTGCACAGCCGCTTGTCTGTTCGATCGACATGTTGGACATCAACGGACAATGTCTAGAGTATCGAGATTCTTCGTGAATATCACGCGGTCTTCAGCTTCCCCGTCATAGCCCACAGCAACGGGAACGCCGTCGATCTTGAAATCGGATTCAAGGAGCGAGAATCCCATGCGACGGTGGAAGGCAATCGAGTTGCGATTGACCGGAGCGGTCACGCAATGCACTGTGCGACAGCCAAGCGAGGCAGCCCTGGCAAAGAAACGCTCATAGAGGAGGCGTCCCAACCCCTCTCCACGTCGTGCCGGATGCACACCGAGAAAATGGACATAGGCCTGGTCGGGATAGGTCTGCGAAACGAACCCGATGAGGAACGCAACGACCTGACCATCGACTACGGCGGTGAAGCTGGTAGACCTGAAGTGGACGAAGAAGAGTTTGGGAAGCATTTCGGCCATGGGCCGACCACCCCACCATTCATCAACGACCGAGATGATCGGTTGATAGTCGTCCGGCTCTACATGGCGGATGACAACCTCGTTCATAGCTTCCCCCTCAGCAGACAGTACGCTCGACGGTCGAGTTAAGCCGCCGGAGCAGGCGTGCATTGCTTGGCCACGTATGGAAATTGACAGAATGGGCCTGAAGCGGAAAGATATTGCAGACCATGGCCGGTCAGCTTGAGCGAGGTGTTAGGCGTCACTACGCGCCATTCGGTTCCCGCCTAAAGAACAATCGAGCGACTAAAAAGGTTCCGACGATACAGTTCGCGACCAGCACAAGGTAGAAGAGGAGGAGGACAAGGAACCAGACAGGGTGGTCTGAGAAGTGGATAGTGCTACTAGCGGGACCAAAGTTTCTGCCCGGGGTGTTAATCTGTTCCGTCATGACGAAGCGGTAGAGGCCAAAGGCAAGCCCTGCACAAGCTGCCGTAAAGACGGGGACAAGAACAATCCTGCCTATCCACATCGCCCATTTCTTGTATCTAGGCATTGGGGCAGGACTTGTGTGTTCTATCGGATTCATGGTGCTTGCTGCTTCTACGAGGTCTCGATGGTGCTGGTGTCAACAGAAGCCAGGGGATCTCGCGTTTCGTGGTGTTTGCTGTTCTGCGGTTCCTGGCGGTGGCCCAACAGCGGCAGCCGTTGTTAGGCAGCACCGGCGAGAGAGCGTGAAAAGATCACCTTTGAATCCCCCTCAGCATAGAAATCTGGGATGCGGCCTCGCTCTTCATATCCGCGCTTCAGGTAAAAGTTCCGGGCTCGCGCCAAAGGTGCCTGGTCGCTTGTCTCAATAACGATGACACGCGCACCCAATGCTGCCGCGTCTCGCTCGATGTTTGAAAGAATGGCTTGGCCGACACCGTCGCCATGATAACTGGGACTTACGCCGATCCACCACACGTTCCACACCGTCTCGGCATAGGGGTCTGGCGCATAGTACGACCACCCAATGGCTGGGCCGTCGCGAGACTCGCGACAAGCCACAACAGTATGCCCCTCGGGCAGCTCCCCAGCAGCTAGGGAATCCAGAACTCCACCCAACAGGCCTTCTGCGTCCTCGGCCGTGAATAATCCGGTGCTCACGGCTAAGCCAAGCAATACCTCTCTCTCATGCTCTTGAATGGGGCCGATGATCACTTGATTGCCTCTGTTGTGGTCTTGCCGCCTAACGTTCGCAACTACCGGAAGCAGATAATCTTTGCTGGCCCCCAGCATACTTAAAGTTCCGGTGCATTGCGGTTGTTAGGCGCGAGGGCAAAAAAATCTAATAGTGCTTCACAGAACTTTTCTGGTGCATCTTGTTGCACCCAGTGTGATGCTCCATCAATGGCGCGGAAGATTGCACCAGGAATCTCTTGAGCTAATTGCTTACCATCTTCTGATTTCTGCCAAGGGTCATCCATCCCCCATAAAATCATCGTCTGAGCACAGATATCTCTATGACGATCGACGAGTGCCATGGTCTGGTTGGCATTGAGCGCAGAAGCATTTCGAATCAAACTCAGCTTGCCTTCCTCACTGGCCCAAGGAGCAATGATACCTTGCCGAAACTCATGGGTAAGCTGGTTTGGATTGGAAAGCCCTGCTGCGAGACTTTCTTCGAGCGCCTTGACTAAATCTGAGATCGGACGATTCTTCCATCTTAAAGCGTGCCCAAAGTCAAGCATGTCATCGTCGAATCGGTCGTAGCAGACCGAATTTGAAACAACAAGACGATTTACGTAATCTCGGTGTTCAATTGCCAGAATGAGAGCAACCGCGCCACCAGTGTCGTGCCCGACAACATCCACACACTCTAATTTGAGCGCTGATAGAAGGGCGGTAATCATACATGCTTGATCTTGAAAGGACCGATCGAAGCGATCGCGGCGATCAGACCATCCATGCCCTAAAAAGTCTGGAGCCAAAATCCGATATCCAGCATCTACCAATGGTGGGATAACTGCATGATAGAGATATCCCCATGTCGGGATTCCATGCATCAGTAGAATCGTGCCTCGCTGAGCTTCGCCTACATCGAGATATCTTACAAAAACAGGGATGTGGGCAACTTGACCAGCGGGCAGAAGAATCTCTTGCTGCGCAGCTCTAAAGTTCTCCCAAATACTCCAATCACTGACCACTGGTTTCTATCACTCCTTAATCGGTTGTCAGCCTAACTTGTTTTTAGGTGGTTTCCGTGAACACCTCTTGGCGCCCAGTCCATTCCGTGAACCACAGGACAACAGCCTGCAGCGATGGCTGACAACCGCACGGGAGACGCCGTTAAATCTTTTTTC
This sequence comes from Synechococcus sp. CS-1332, assembly GCF_025127995.1. Classification (GTDB taxonomy): domain Bacteria; phylum Cyanobacteriota; class Cyanobacteriia; order PCC-6307; family Cyanobiaceae; genus Cyanobium. The sequence goes on from NZ_JAHLYP010000038.1 coordinate 67,910, forward strand.
AACAGGATCGTTGCCGTTGTTCACGGACCCGTGAATCCCTCACGTCTCCAGCAGCATCTTCGAGAGATTCGGCAGGCCTGCCCCCTGGTGATACCGGTCGCGCTGGAGATCGGTGCAGTGCTCGAGCAGGATCCTCTTCACCCGGTCGGGATAGCCGATGAATTCGGTGCGCACCGAGAGGAACGCGGCCAGCAGTCCGGAGATGTGCGGCGCCGCCATGCTCGTGCCGGAGAGGGCCACATACAGTTCATCGAGGCTCTTGCCCTTGCCGCTACTCCGGCACGAAAGGATCCGCTCCCCCGGGCCCACCACGTCGGGCTTGATGCGGCCATCGGCGGTGGGACCCCGTGAGGAGAAGTAGGAGGTGCCGTAGCGGTGCGGCTGGGTTGGATGCACCGATCCGACGGCGATCGCCTCTTCCAGGTTGGCCGGATCCCCGATCGAGAGATCGAAGGAGCGGGTGGTGCTCAGGCCGTCCACCACGATGTCGCCGCTGCCCTCGTTGCCAGCCGCAAGCACCACCAGAACACCCTGGCGCACCAACCGCAGCAGAGAGGCGCACAGCGGTGAATCGCCGCAGCCGAAGCTGGCCGGATCGAACGACCCCCCCAGACTCAGATTCACCCCCTGGATCGTCAGGCGCCGTCCGTCCTGGTTCTGCTTCCAGATGTGATCGATCGCCTTGATGATCCAGGCGTCGTAGCCGCTGCCGTTGTCGGCCAGCACTTTGTAGCTCACGATCCGGGCCCGGGGCGCCATCGCCAGCATGTCTTGGCCGCCCTCGCCGCCAACTGACAGCATCCCGCCGGCAATGATCCCTGCCACATGGGTGCCGTGGCCGTTGGCATCGTTGCCGCTGCCGCCCCGCACGGCCCCCCGGGCAGTGCAGTCCCAGTCGGCGGCCACCGTTCCCTTCGCTGCGAAGGCCGTGTTGTTGAAATGGGGATGGTGGCTGTCGATGCCCGTGTCCAGCACCGCCCAGGTGATCCCCTGGCCGCAGGCGTTGTAGCCCAGCTGGGCCGTCCGGGCCTGCACCGTGTGGATCGAATCGTGCATCAGCGCCCGCTTGCGGCTGTTGCCGAACAGGCGATACACCGCCGGGGCGTCGCTGCCGTACTGCTGTCCCAGCGCGGCCGCCAGCCGTTCCACCTCGGCCCTGGTCAGGTTCGCCGCCACATAGCGGTCCAGCTGATCCTCCAGGGCGATCGTGTCGGCGGTGATCGGCTTTCTGAGCACGTTGCGGTGGATCCAGGTGAGCACCGCTGACCTGGCCGTCTCAAGCGAATCGCCCGGCTCAGCAGCTTCCGCTGAGCCGTCCAGCAGCTCGATCAGCACGGGCACCCTGGCGGTGGCCTCAATATCCAGCGCCTCGCTCAGGCTGCGTGTCACCGTGATCGGACTCACTGGCTGGAAGCGTGAGCGATCCAGCGCCGCCAGCACCGTCTCCTGGGTGGACCTTCGCGCCAGGTAGCCACTGGCGGAGTGGGCCTTGCTGGGCGGCCACACCATGCCCTGCAAGCGTTCATCGACGATCTTCGGCTTGCCGGCGGTGCCGTACTCGTCGGCCAGGCTCTGGTCCAGGCAGACGATGTCACCGTCCTGGGCGATGTTCACCCAGCGCTTCACACCGGCGGGGATCGGCAGCGTCTTTTTCCCGTGCCACTTCTGCAGCACGTCGGTCACCTGGGGCAGTCCCAGGGGTGAGCCGATCGTGACGTAAAGATCCACCGGTACCGCGGCGCCTAGCTCCATCAGCGCCTGGTACGTGACCATGCTCCCCTGGCTGTGGCCGATCACCACGAAGGGCCCCCCGCCGGTGCTGATCCGGTCCTTCATCGTCTGCACCATCCGCTCGCGTTTCGCCTTGTTGAACAGGAAGTCGTTCACATCTGCCATGAACGCCTCGGTGAACATTGCCGTCACCGGACTCCACAGCCCTTTGGCTTCCACCGAGCGCGCCGCGGGCCCCCCCATCGGTGCCCCCCTGTGCGCCGCCGTCTGGGCGGCCGCCTCCAGTTGCTGCCTCAGCGCGGCCACGAACGCCTCCGACTCGGTCGGTGCGTCGCTCTGCTGGATCGAGACGGCCAGCAGGTCCGCCGCTGCCCACTGCAGGGTGGCCCGGTCCTCGCCGATGGCCCGGGTGGAGACCCCCGCGGGTTGCGGGTAACGCTCCCGGTCCACCCAGTAGGCCATGCGGGTGCGCTCCCCCTGGTTGGTGCCGAACAGGGCGTGGTCCCACTCCGAGCGCAGCACCCCCTCGGCGGGCATGTTGGAGATGCCGTGGCAGTAGATGACCGTGCGGGCCTGCCCCCGCGGGCGGGATGTGATGGTTGCGGAAGCTTTCTTCGGGGCGGTCATGGCGTCACGCAGGGGAGCGAAACCGATCCCCAGCCCTAGCCAGCCCAGCCGCCGGTGGCCCCTGGCGCGCCGCCGGTGTCATCGTTCTTGAGCCTGGCCCCGACCATGACCCTGCTGCTCGCCCTCCTGGCCCTGATCCTGCTGCTGGATCTGGTGGTGGTCGTGGTGCTGCTGCCGTCGTTGCTGATCCGTGGACTGCTGGCGCGCCTGGCTCCGGATGTGGTCTTCTGCGGCCGGGGGCGGCAAATGCGGCTGGCCCTCAGCATTGACGACGGCCCCAGCGGCGCCGGATCGGAGGCCCTGCTGGACCTGCTGCGGGAACTCCAGGTGCCGGCCACCTTCTTCCTGATCGGTTCCCACCTGGAACGCGACCACCGCTTCGCGCGCCGGGCCCTGCAGCAGGGCCACGACCTCGGCAACCACCTCTGGTGCGACGAACGTTCCGCCGCCCTGGCGCCGGCCGCCTTCCAGCAGCAGCTGGCCGACACCGAACGGGCGATCGCCCGGGCCGCCGCCCCCGCCCAGCTGTGCTGGCGCTGGTTCCGCCCCGGTGGCGGCTGGTTCCACCGGGCCATGCTCGACGCCCTCGCGGCCCGCTCCTACCGACTGGTGCTGGGGTCGATCTTCCCCTGGGACACCCTGCGGCCTCCCCTCTGGTTCGTGCGCCTGTTCGTGCGGCTCAATGCCCACCCCGGCGGGATCCTGGTGCTGCACGACACCCCGGCCCTCAGCGGCCGCACCCTGGAGACCCTGCGCTGCATCGTTCCTGAGCTGCGTCAGCGCGGCTACCGCTTCGTGCCCCTGCAGGAGCTGCTCGATCCGGCTCCCTGAGTGGGGCCTACGATCCGGGCCGTCCGCCCCCTGGGGAATGCGCTTCAGCAGCCTGCTCACCCGGATCGGCGCCGTGCAGGACGGCAGCCCGCGGCACCTGGCAGGGGATCCGGAGATCTCGGGCGCCGAAGCGCTCGATCGCGCCGGCCCCGGCCAGCTGGCCTTCCTTGAGCCCGGCAACGCCCTGGCGGCGGCCCTCTCCGCCAGCGGTGCCGCCGCCCTGCTGCTGCCCCCCGATGCGGAGCTGCAGCAGCTGGCCAGCGAACGCGGCCTGGCCTGGGTGGCGCTTGCCAATCCCCGGCTCGGCTTCGCCGAGGCCCTCGCCGCCCTGCATCCGCCCACCCCCAAACCCCCGGGGCTCCACCCCAGCGCCGTGGTCGACCCCGGCGCCAGCGTCGCCGCCGAGGTGCATGTGGGCGCCCACGTTGTGATCGGCGCCGGTTGCGTCGTGGCCCGCGGCTGCGTGCTCCATCCCGGTGTCGTCCTGTATGAGGACGTTCAACTGGGCGAGGGCTGCGAGATCCACGCCCAGGCGGTGCTCCACCCCGGCAGCCGCCTTGGCGCCGGTTGCGTTGTCCAGTCGCAGGCGGTGATCGGTGCCGAGGGTTTCGGCTTCGTGCCCACCGCTTCGGGGTGGGTGAAGATGCCCCAGACCGGCCAGGTGGTGCTCGAGGACGGCGTCGAGGTGGGCTGCGGCTCCACCATCGACCGCCCCAGCGTCGGCGAGACGCGCATCGGCGCCGGCACCAAGATCGACAACCTGGTGCACGTGGGCCATGGCGTCGTCACAGGCCGTGGCTGTGCCCTGGCCGCCCAGGTGGGCATCGCCGGTGGCGCCGTGCTCGGCAACGGTGTGATCCTGGCCGGCCAGGTGGGGGTGGCCAACCGGGCCGTGATCGGCGATCGGGCCATCGCCTCCTCCAAGTCCGGCATCCACGGCGAGATCGCCGCCGGAGAGGTGGTCAGCGGCTACCCCGCCATCCCCAACCGGCTCTGGCTGCGCTGCTCCGCCGTCTTCAACAAGCTGCCCGACATGGCCCGCACCCTGCGTCAGATGCAGAAGTAGCCTCGCCTGCTGAGCGGCCCCCCCTTCGCAATGACCAGCTACAGGATCACCCTGCTTGCGGGGGACGGCATCGGTCCGGAGATCACCGCGGTGGCCCGCACCCTGCTGGAAGCGGTGAGCTGCCGCCATGGCTTCAGCCTCCAGTTCGATCCCCAGCCCGTCGGCGGCGCCGCCATCGACGCCACCGGTGAGCCCCTGCCGGCGAGCACCCTGGCAGCCTGCCGGGCCGCCGATGCGGTGCTGCTCGCCGCCATCGGTGCCCCCCGCTTCGATGCCCTGCCCCGTGAGCAGCGCCCCGAGAGCGGTCTGCTGGCCCTGCGCTCCGGCCTGGGCCTGTTCGCCAACCTGCGGCCCGTGAAGATCATCCCGGCCCTGGCCGGTGCCAGCAGCCTGCGGCCCGAGGTGATCGAAGGGGTGGATCTGCTGGTGGTGCGCGAACTCATCGGCGGCATCTACTTCGGCACCCCCAAGGGGCGCATCGAGGTGGATGGCGGCGTGCGGGCCTTCAATACGATGGTGTACACGGATCATGAGGTCGACCGCATCGCCCGGGTGGGCTTCCGGCTGGCGGCGGGCCGCCGCGGCCGGCTCTGCTCGGTCGACAAGGCCAACGTGCTCGATGTCAGCCAGCTGTGGCGCGACCGGGTGGAGGCGATCCACGCCGAGTTCCCCGCCGTCGAGCTCAGCCACATGTACGTCGACAATGCCGCCATGCAGCTGGTGCGCGAGCCACGCCAGTTCGACGTGCTGCTGACCAGCAACCTCTTCGGCGACATTCTCTCCGACGAGGCCGCCATGCTCACCGGCTCGATCGGCATGCTCCCCTCGGCCTCCCTCGGTTCCGAAGGCCCGGGCCTGTTCGAGCCGGTTCACGGCTCCGCCCCCGACATCGCCGGCCAGGACAAGGCCAACCCCATCGCCATGGTGCTCTCCGCCGCCATGCTGCTGCGGGTGGGCCTGCAGCAGGAGGCCGCCGCCGCCGACCTCGAGACCGCCGTCGACCGGGTGCTGGCCGCCGGCTACCGCACCGGTGACCTGCTGATGGGTGAGGGCTGCACCCTGGTGGGCTGCCGGGCCATGGGCGAGCAGCTGCTCGCAGCCCTGCCCGCCTGAAGTCCCCCGTCAGGTAACGGTCGCGGGGGGAGGGGACCGGCGACCTGCCAAACTCACACCCTCCGAACCCCCCTTGCGTCGATGTCGAAGCGTCACCCGGTCGTGGCAGTCACCGGTTCCTCGGGAGCCGGAACCAGCACCGTCAAGCGGGCCTTCGAGCACATCTTTTCCCGCGAGGGCATCATCCCGGCGGTGGTGGAAGGCGATAGCTTCCACCGCTTCGAGCGCGGCCCGATGAAGCAGGCGATGGCCGAGGCCCAGGCCCGTGGCGAGAACTTCTCCCACTTCGGCCCCGAGGCCAACATCTTCGACAAGCTCGAAGAGCTGTTCCGCACCTACAGCGAAACCGGCAGCGGCAACCGCCGCTACTACCTCCACTCGGTGGAGGAGGCGGCCGAGCACAACGCCCGCCTCGGCACCAGCCTGGAGCCCGGCCAGTTCACCCCCTGGGAACCGATCCCCGCGGACACCCAGCTCCTCTTCTATGAAGGCCTCCACGGCGGGGTGGTGGGCGACGGCTATGACGTGGCCGGGATGGTGGATCTGCTGATCGGCGTGGTGCCGATCGCCAACCTGGAGTGGATCCAGAAGATCTCCCGCGACAACGCAGAGCGCGGCTACTCGGCCGAAGCGATCGTCGACACGATCCTGCGCCGCATGCCCGACTACATCAACCACATCTGCCCCCAGTTCAGCCTCACCGACATCAACTTCCAGCGGGTGCCCACGGTGGACACCTCCAACCCGTTCATCTGCCGCAATATCCCCAGCCCTGACGAGAGCTTCGTCATCATTCATTTCCGAAAGGGCGCCCGGGAGAAGTGGGGCATCGACTTCTCCTACCTGCTGCGCATGATCAACGGCTCCTTCATGTCGAGCCCCACCAGCATCGTGGTGAACGGCGGCAAGATGGGCTTCGCGATGGAGATCATCCTCACTCCGATCATCCACAAGATGATCGAGGAGCAGAAGAAACTCAGCTGAAGATCAGTCTCTTGATCTTCCTTTCGGCCCTAAGATCTCCCGAAAGGAACCGGTGAATCCCATCACCGCCCAGCCCCCCACCATCACCCCATCCGGATCTGGCAGTCCCTCCTTCCAGATCCGCGGCGGGGAGTCCTCTGCGACCCCGTCCCAGGGCTCCCTGCGCCTCGATCGCATCAACAGCGCCGAGCTCCTGCGCCACGGGCGCCGCGTCTATTTCCGTTTCCTGGAGTCCTGCCCCACCGCTCCTGAGCCGTTGGGGGTGGTCCTTCTCGGCGCCGGCCCCCAGGGACGGGTGGTGTTCGAGGCGCCGATCCTCCTGCCGGAGGAGCAGTTCGTGCCGATGGACCTGCTGCGCCCCCGCTCGTCCCGGGGCCGCAGCGCCCGGGGGGGAACCAGCCGCCCGTTGCCATGACCCCAGCCCCCCTCCTGTCGTCTGTTCTGCCGCTGTCCCTGCTGGCCCCCTTCGTGGCCCTGGCCGGTGCCTGCATCGGCAGCTTCCTGAACGTGGTGGTCTGGCGGTTGCCGCGGGAGGAGTCGCTGGTCTTTCCCGGCAGCCATTGCCCCCGCTGTGGCGCCTCCCTGGCCTGGTTCGAGAACCTGCCGCTGCTCAGCTGGCTGCTGCTGCGTGGCCGCTGCCGCCACTGCCAGGCCGCCATCGCCGTCCGCTACCCCCTGGTGGAGCTGCTCACCGCCGGCCTCTGGGTGGCGATGCTCTTCGCCCGACCCGCAGCCATGGGCCCCGATCCCAGCGCCTGGCTGCTGCTGGCGGCCGGTTGGCTACTGGCCAGCTGGCTGCTGCCCCTGGCCCTGATCGACCTCGACAGCCTCTGGCTGCCGGAACCCCTCTGCCGCTGGGGGGTTGTGTTGGGCCTTGCGGTCACCGCCGCCGTCGGCTTCCCGCAGGGGGCCGTGGTCGGCCGCACCCTGCTGTTCTCCCACCTGCTGGCCGTGGCCGCCGGCCTGCTGGGCTTCGAGGCCCTCAGCGCCCTGGCTGAGAAGGCGATGGGACGGCCGGCCCTGGGGCTGGGGGACGCCAAGCTGGCCGCCCTGATGGGGGCCTGGCTCGGACCGTTGGGGCTGGGCCTGGCCGTGAGCCTCTCTGTTCTCGGTGGGGCCCTGATCGGCGGGTTGGCCCGACTCACCGGCCGGCTCGGCCGCCAGCAGCCCTTCCCTTTCGGGCCCTTTCTCGCCGCCGGTGCCCTGGCCGTCTGGATCGGTGGCCACGCCCCATGGCTGCGCCTGTGGGGTCTGGGTCTTTAATGACTGGTCTGCCTTCACCCTTGCTTCCGTCGCCCCATGTCCCTGTTCGACTGGTTCGCCGATCGTCGCAAGAATGCTCCGGCCGTGCGGGCCAGCAAAGGGCCTGAAGCCGACGAGGGGGATGGCCTCTGGAGCAAGTGCGCCGAATGCGGCCTGGTGGTCTACCGCAAGGATCTGATCGCCAATGCCAGCGTCTGCAAGGGCTGCGGCCACCATCACCGCATCGACAGCAGGGAGCGCATCCGCCTGATCGCGGATGAGGGCAGCTTCGAACCCATCGATGCCGATCTGGCCCCCACCGATCCCCTGGCCTTCAAGGACCGCCGCAGCTATGCCGACCGGTTGCGGGACACCCAGCGGGCCACGGGCCTGCGGGATGCGGTGATCACCGGCCTCTGCCGTCTGGAGGGCATGCCCCTGGCCCTGGGGGTGATGGATTTCCGCTTCATGGGCGGTTCGATGGGCTCGGTGGTGGGCGAGAAGCTCACCCGGCTGGTGGAACTGGCCACCGCCCGCCGCTACCCGTTGGTGATCGTCTGCGCTTCCGGCGGCGCCCGCATGCAGGAGGGGATGCTCAGCCTGATGCAGATGGCCAAGGTGTCCGGTGCCCTGCAGCGCCACCGCAGCACGGAGCTGCTCTACCTGCCCCTGCTCACCCACCCCACCACCGGTGGGGTCACCGCCAGCTTCGCCATGCTGGGCGACCTGATCCTGGCCGAGCCCAAGGCCATGATCGCCTTCGCCGGCCGCCGGGTGATTGAGCAGACCCTGGGCGAAAAGCTGCCCGATGGCTTCCAGACTGCCGAGTACCTCCAGGACCACGGCTTCGTGGACACGATCGTGCCCCGGCCCGAGCTGCGCGGCACCCTGGCCACCCTGCTGCGGCTGCACGGCAGCGTGCGCCCGGCCCTGTCAGTGGCGCCATGAGGGGCGCCGTCCGGCTGCTCGCCGCCCTGCTGGTGCTCGCCCTCTGGCTCGCCGCCCCCGTCGCCACCTGGGCCGGTCCGGTCGACTGGCAGGAGGTGGAGGCCAGTCCTGAGGGCCGGCAGTGGTGGGACTCCGGCAGCCTCCGCTTCGATCGCGAGGGTCGCCTCTCGGTGCTCAGCCGCTTCCAGCCCGCCGCCGCCGACGATGCGGCCGAGGGCGATCGCCCCCCCGTCGGCCAGCTGTACGTGATGCAGCTCGATTGCGACGAGGAGCTCTACCGGGACACGTCCGTCAACGGCCTGCCCCACTGGGGCGCCCCCTGGCAGGCCGCCGCCGGCGACAACCTCACGATCCGGGTGCTGCACGCCGCCTGCACGGCCGCCCGCCTCCCCCAGAACAGCGATGCGACGGCCTGACGCCCCCCTGCGGGTCGCCGTCGCCGGCCTCGGCTTCGGTGAGAAGGTGATCCTGCCGGCCCTGCGCGACTGCCCGGGCACCGAACCGGTGGTCCTCTGGCATCCCCGCCCCGAGCGGGCCGCCGCCGCCGGTCAGGCGGCCGATCTGCCCGCTGTTCACGACTTCGCCGCTCTGCTGGCCAATCCGGCCGTGGAGGCGGTGGTGATCGCCACCCCGCCTGAGCCCCGCTTCGCCCTGGCCAGAGCGGCCCTGGAGGCCGGCAAGCACCTGCTGCTGGAGAAGCCGGTGGCGCTGAACGCCGGCCAGGTGGAGGAGCTGCAGCGCCTTGCTATCGAACGGGGCCTGGTGGCGGCGGTCGACTTCGAATACCGGGCCGTGCCCCATGTCCAGCAGCTGGCGGCCCTGGTCGCCGAGGGGGTGCTGGGGGATCCGTGGCTGGTGAAGTTCGACTGGCTGATGTCCAGCCGCGCCGATCCCCACCGCCCCCACACCTGGTATTCCCAGGCGGCGGCCGGCGGCGGTGTGCTCGGTGCTCTCGGCACCCACGCCTTCGACACCCTGCACTGGTTGATCGGCCCCAGCCGGGGACTCAGCGCCCGGCTGAGCACCGCCATCAGCGAGCGGCCCATCCCCGGCTCCGGTTCCATGGGAGCCGTGGATGCCGAAGACAGTGCCCTGATCCAGCTCGACCTTGAAGACCACCGGGGCCGGCCCGTCCCCGCCCAGCTGACCCTCTCCTCCGTGGCCCGGGGCGGACGGGGCTACTGGATCGAGCTCTACGGCAGCGAGGCCACCCTGGTGCTGGGCTCCAGCAACCAGGCCGACTACGTGCACGGCATGCAGCTGTGGATGGCGCGGCCGGGCGAAGCCCTGCGGCCCCTGTCGGCCGACCCGGCCCTGGCCTACGACCGCACCTGGGAGGACGGCCGCATCGCCCCGGTTCGGCGGCTGCTGGGCTGGTGGTCGCAGGCGGTGCGCCAGCGCCGGCCGATGGTGCCCGGACTGGCCGAGGCGGTGACCAGTCAGCGCTGCTGCGACTGGGCCCGTTCAGGCGAAGGAACCCTGATGGGCATCCCCTAGACTCCCCGTCAGACCCGGCGGGACGACCCCGCCAGCCGTCCTTCGACCACGGTTCTCCGCAACCGTACCCACCCAAAAACCGCGAGATTTCCCATGGCGCTCGTACCGCTTCGTCTGCTGCTTGATCACGCCGCAGAAAACGGCTACGGCATTCCTGCCTTCAACGTCAACAACCTGGAGCAGGTGCAATCGATCATGGAGGCTGCCTACGAAACCGACAGCCCGGTGATCCTGCAGGCCTCCCGTGGCGCCCGTCAGTACGCCGGTGAAAGCTTTCTGCGCCACCTGATCCTGGCCGCGGTGGAAACCTATCCCGACATCCCGGTGGTGATGCACCAGGACCACGGCAACAGCCCCGCCACCTGCTACGGCGCCGCTGCCAACGGCTTCACCTCGGTGATGATGGACGGCTCCCTTGAGGCCGACGCCAAGACCCCCGCCAGCTACGACTACAACGTGGCCGTCACCAAGGAAGTGGTGGATGTGGCCCACGCCATCGGCGTGAGTGTGGAAGGCGAACTGGGTTGCCTGGGTTCTTTGGAAACCGGCAAGGGTGAAGCCGAGGATGGCCACGGCTTCGAAGGCTCCCTCGACCACTCCCAGCTCCTCACCGACCCCGCCGAGGCGGCCGACTTCGTCGCCAAGACCAAGGTGGATGCCCTGGCCATCGCCATCGGCACCAGCCACGGCGCCTACAAGTTCACCCGCAAGCCCACCGGCGAAGTGCTGGCCATCTCCCGGATCGCCGAGATCCACAAGGCCATCCCCAACACCCACCTGGTGATGCACGGTTCCAGCTCCGTTCCCCAGGAATGGCTGGACATGATCAACAAGTACGGCGGTGCCATCCCCGAGACCTACGGCGTTCCCGTCGAGGAGATCCAGGAAGGCATCCGCAACGGCGTGCGCAAGGTCAACATCGACACCGACAACCGCCTCGCCTTCACCGCCGCCGTGCGTGAAGCCGCTGCCAAGGATCCCTCCAACTTCGATCCCCGCCACTTCAACAAGCCCGCCCGGGCCTACATGAAGAAGGTCTGCCTCGACCGTTACCAGCAGTTCTGGTGTGCCGGCAACGCCAGCAAGATCAAGCAGCGCGACATCAACTACTACGCCGCCCTCTACGCCAAGGGTGCCCTGGATCCCAAGACCGCCGTGGCCGCCTGATCGGCGTCCCGCAAACCTTGCTTCGGGGGGCCTTGGCCCCCTTTTTTCATGGCGCTCAAGGCAGGGGCAGGCTGGCGGCGGGGGCGCCGCCCTCTTTGTCGGTGGGCGCCTCGTCCACAAGCCGTTCGAGGGCACGGCGCAGGTTGCGCTCCATCACGAAGCGCCTGCCGTCGGTGACCACCACCCGCACAAGGCTGGGTAGGTCGTTGCTCTTGGACTGCAGGTAGATCGGCTCCACGTAGAGGAGACCCTCGCCCACCGGCAACACCAGCAAATTGCCGCGGAACAGCCGTGAGCCCAGCCGGTTCCAGAGACCGAACTGGAAACTGATCGTTGGGTCCTGATCGATCAGGGCGGTGATCTGCTGGGGGCCGAGCAGCAGCCGTTGCTGGGGGAAGCGCACCAGCTTCAGCTCGCCGTAGTGGGGCGGATCGTTGCGGGCCGCTAGCCAGCCCACCAGGTTGGAGCGCCGCAGGGGGGTGAAGGGCAGCAACAGCACGAACTCGGAGCGTTTCTGGCCGGGTAACTGGAGGGTGAGGTGGTAAGGCGAGACCTGCACGCTGCTTTCGCCGTAGATCTCGGTAGGCACCGACCAGACGTCGTCGCCGTTGTAGAAGGTGCGCACGTCGGTGACGTGGTAGCGCAGCAGACGCTCCGCCTGGATGTCGAACTGGCTCTTGGGCACCCGGATATGGGCGAGCAGGGCCTTCGGCATGGCCGAAAGCGGTCGGAACAGTTCGGGAAAGGCGCGGATCCAGGTGCGCAGCACCGGATCTTTGGCGTCGTTCACGTAGAACCAGAGTCGGCCGTCGTGGGCATCCACCACCGCCTTCACCGGGTTGCGGAAATAGCGCAGTCCCTGCGGATTGGGATCGCTGTAGGGATAGGAGCGGCTGGTGGTGAAGCCATCCAGGAGCCAGTACTGGTACTGCTCCGGCCGGTAGCCCGCACTGCCGGCCACCCGCGCCGTGACCAGGTAGGGCTGGCTTTCAAAACGCAGGAACGGCGCCAGGGCCGTCAGGCGTTGGTTCACCTGTCGCCGCAGCAGCAGCAGCGATCGGTCTGTGAAGGACCCGGTGAACAGCAGTCGCGCTTCGCGCAGGTAGATCGCGGCCGCCAGCCGGTTGAGGGGATGGGCCAGGGAGATGCCCCGGGTACCGGTGTAGTGGGTGTAAACGTTCAGTTCCCCCTCCGGATAGGAGAACTCCTTCACCTTGGTGGGGGCGATCGCGTAGGGGGAGGGGCCTGAGGCGAAGTAAAGGCTCGGGCTACCCACCGGCAGGGCGGCCCGGGCGTCCTTGTCAGTGATGCCCAGTTCCGGGAGGCCCTGCACCCGGCCGCTGCTGCCCAGGTCCTTGACGAAGAACAGGGGCAGGCCGTCGGCGCCGATGGCATTCACCGGCGAGACGGTGAAGCCGTGGCCGTTGGTGAACACCAGGTGGCGGTTCAGCCAGGTGCGCGAGCCGGGGGGAAGGGCGCTGCTGTCCAGCTCCCGGGCCGAGATCAGCACCTGCTGGGAGCCGTCGCGGGCCGACTTGCCCTGGAGCGGGTAGCGATCCACCGCCGCCGAAGGGAAGGTGTAGTACAGCCGCAGTTGCTGCAGCTGGCGGTTGGCGGCCAGCAGGGGCTGGCTGTCCCAGAGGCGGATGTTGGCCAGGGTGCCGGGGGCCTTGGCCAGGTCCGCCTTCGTGAGACCCTGGCGGGGTTCCAGCCGGAGGGTGCGAACATTCTCCAGCCCGAAGGCACGGCGGGTGGCCCGGATGCTGCGCTCCAGGTAGGGGGTTTCCACCGCCAGCTCCCGGGGCTGCACCCAGAAGCGCTGGGCCAGGGGCGCCAACACCCATTCGCTGATGGGCACCAGCACGGCCGTGCCGGCCAGGGGAATCAGGGCGCCGCGGCGCAGCCAGCCCCGGGGCAGGGGCACCAGCAGGGCGAAGGCCGTCAGCAGCAGCAGCACGGCGAACAGCAGCCGCAGCGGCAGGCGCACGTTCAGGTCCACGTATCCAGCCCCCGAGGCCACGCCGCTGCCCTGCACCATCAGATCAAAGGGCGCCAGGGCGTTGCTGAGCGCCAACACGACGGCCAGCGCCGCCACCTGGGGTTGCAGCACCTGCTGCTGGGCCTTGCTGAGGCCATCGAAACGCAGATCCGACAGGCTGCGGCCCTTGCCGATGGTGAGCAGCAGACAGGCCGCCAGCCCCACTAGGCCCTGGGCGAGAAGCACGCTCAGCAGCAGGCGCAGGGCCGGCAGGCGTAGCACCGTGAAGGAGAGATCGAAACCGGTGAGTGGATCCCCTTCGCCGAAGGGTGTGGCCAGCAGGGCCGGCAACCACAGGCTCCAGCCCCGTGCCACCGCCGTGGCCGAGCCCGCCAGGGCGGCCGCCAGGGTGATGCGCAGGGTGGTGTGGGGCCAGAGCAGCAGCGGCAGCAACAGACCGCCCGCCAGAGCTGCCACCAGCAGGGGCGGCAGATCCCGGAGCACGGAGAAGCCGGTGATCACATCGCCATTGAAGGGGTTGGCGATCAGTCCCCTGGCCTGCACCATCAGATAGCTCAGGCCGCCGGCCAGCAGCAGCACCAGGCCGATCAGCACCACCACCAGGGCGCCGTTCTCCAGCCGCAGCATCGGCTCCGTGGGCCTGGGTGCCTCGGCGCCCTGCTCCCGTAGACGCCAGCAGCGCTGCAGCTGGGCAAGTTGCAAAGCCGAGCCCAGGCCGAAAACCAACGCGAAGGCCGAGATCTGCAGCATCCAGCGCCGCAACAGGATTCCCTGGACGTCGAACTGGGTGAACCAGAGCCACTCAATGCCCAGCCGCGCTGCCGCCCAGAGGGCCAGCAGCAACCCGAAGGCGATGGCAAGGCCGGCGGCGAGGCGTGGCCCAACGCGGGCCGGCTGAGGGGAGAGATCGGGCACATGCGGAGCGTAGGCAGAACCCTGCGACCGACAAGGTGCAGGGCCCAGGGCCACCCATCCGGTCGCCGCGACGACAGGATCAAGACGGCAGGATCACGGTGGCAGACGCAATACCCGATCTAAGAGATCGGCATTAAAGGCAGCCGTTAGCCACCGCTGTTAGCGTTCCCCCCAGTGACAGGGACCGCCTTGACCGCCACCCTTTCCCGCTCCACCTTCACGGGCCTGCGCTGCAAGGAATGCGGTCATCCCTACGAGGCCACGGCCCGTCACGTCTGCGAAGACGTCTGCTTCGGCCCGCTTGAGGTGGTCTACGACTACGACGCCATCCGCAGCCGGGTCAGCCGCGCCACCATCGAGGCCGGCCCCACCTCCATCTGGCGCTACCGCGAATTCCTGCCCGTCGAAGGCGACCCCATCGACGTGGGCACCGGCTTCACCCCCCTGCTCAAGGCCGATCGTCTGGCCAGGCGCCTCGGCCTTTCTTCGCTCTACATCAAGAACGACGGCGTCAACATGCCGACGCTGTCCTTCAAGGACCGCGTTGTTTCGGTGGCCCTCACCCGGGCCCGTGAGCTGGGCTTCACCACCGTCAGCTGCGCCTCCACCGGCAACCTGGCCAACTCCACCGCCGCCATCGCCGCCCACGCCGGCCTGGAGTGCTGCGTCTTCATCCCCAGTGATCTTGAACTGGGCAAGGTGCTGGGCACCCTCGTCTACAACCCCACCCTGATGGCGGTGAAGGGCAACTACGACCAAGTCAACCGTCTCTGCTCCGAGGTGGCCAACACCTACGGCTGGGGCTTCGTCAACATCAATCTGCGTCCCTATTACTCCGAGGGCTCCAAGACCCTCGGCTATGAGGTGATCGAGCAGCTGGGCTGGCAGCTTCCCGACCACATCGTCGCCCCCCTGGCCTCCGGCTCCCTGTTCACCAAGATCCGCAAGGGCTTTGATGAGTTCATCAAGGTGGGCCTCGTTGAGGAGAAGCCCGTGCGCTTCAGTGGCGCCCAGGCCGAAGGCTGCTCGCCCATCGCCCAGGCCTTTGCCGCCGGCCGCGATTTCATCACCCCGGTGAAGCCGAACACCATCGCCAAGTCGATCGCCATCGGCAACCCAGCCGACGGCCCCTATGCCATCGACATCGCCAACCGCACCGGTGGCACCATCGCGGCGGTCACCGATGAGGAGATCATCGACGGCATCAAGCTGCTGGCCGAGATGGAGGGGGTGTTCACCGAGACCGCCGGCGGCACCACCATCGCCGTTCTCAAGAAGCTGGTGGAACAGGGCAAGATCGACCCCTCGGAAACCACCGTCGCCTACATCACCGGCAACGGCCTCAAGACCACCGAAGCGATCGCCTCCTGCATCGGCGCTCCCTACACCATCGAGCCGCAGCTCGCCAGTTTCAATGCCGCCTGGGCGGAGTCCCAGGCCTCCCATGGGAGCAAGGCTGCTCCGGCCTGACCTGAAGACGCCCGTTTCCCTTCCTTTCCTGCCCCACCGACGCTTTCCATGGCCATCCAGGTTCTGATCCCCACCCCCCTGCAGAAGTTCAGCAACGACGAGGCCAGCGTCAGCCTGGAGGCCTCCAGCATCGACGGCCTGCTCCAGGCCCTTGAAGGCCGCTACCCAGGTATCCAGGCCCGTTTGTGTGACGAGAACGGCAAGCTTCGCCGTTTCCTCAACCTCTACGTGAACAGCGAGGACATCCGCTTCCTGGATAACCAGGCCACGGTGCTCAACGATGGCGACGAGGTGAGCATCGTTCCGGCCGTCGCTGGCGGCTGAGTCTGGATCGGGGATTCGGTCTTGCCAGGGGTGACCTCGCCGTTGGCAGTTCAAATTCCATAGGCTTTTCTACCCATCTGCTTCCCTCCCATGGAACCGATCCAGGCCCCCAGCCCCACGGTTCCTGCTGGAAGCAGCGGCGCCCCCCACGACTGGCTGTCGGCTGGGCTCTATTTCGACTACCGCCAGGCTGCCAATCCGGTGCGGCCGGGGCTGACCGAGCCGATCCGTTACCACCAGTGGGGCGCCGAGCTCCATGGCCAGGGACCGACGGCGGTGTTGCCCCTCGACCTGAGCGGCGCCCTCGGCTGTGAGGGGCCTGCCACCAGCCCTGGCCTGGCGGCCCACTTCCTGCGCCTGCTGCCGGGTGAGGGGCTCAAGGCGGCGGCGCCGGCCACCAGCTCTCTCTTTTATGTGCTGCGCGGTGCCGGCAGGCTCGAGCGTCCGGCTGATGCCCTTAGTAGTCCGCTGAGCCTGAGCTGGGCCCAGGGCGATCTGTTCGTTCTGCCCACCGGAGCCGATCCCCTCCTGCATGCCACCGAGGAGAGCGTTCTGTACTGGGTGCATGACGCCCCTCTGCTGCGCTACCTGGGGGTGGTGCCCGCCAGCCCTCGCTTCCGTGCCGTTCACTATCCGGCCGCCCGCCAGGAGGAGGCCCTGCAGCACCTGCTGGCCGACCCCAGCGCCGCCCGATCCAACCGGCTGAGCATCCTGCTGGCCCACGCCGATCTCCCCGCCACCCGCACCGTGACCCACACCCTCTGGGCCATGCTCGGGGTGGTCCCCGATGGGGCCGTCCAGCCGCCCCACCGGCACCAGTCGGTGGCCCTCGATCTGATCATCGACTGCGACCCCGGCTGCTACAGCCTGGTGGGCACCGAGCTCCGCGCCGACGGCACCATCCTCAATCCCACCCGCATCGACTGGGAGCCGGGGGGCGCCTTCATTACCCCGCCCGGCCACTGGCATTCCCATGGGAATGAAAGCGGCCGGATGGCAAGGCTGCTGCCGATTCAGGACGCCGGCCTACACACCCACCTGCGCAGCCTCGACATCCGCTTTGCCTCCGGCCTGGGCGGCGAGGGCTGAGCCGACAGAGGCCTCGTAGGACTCCACCAGGGCGCGGAAGCTGTCGCCGTCGATGGTTTCCATCTCGATCAGCCGGTTGACCAGCTCATCGAGCAACTCACGGCGGGGCGTCAGCACCTCCACGGCCCTGTCCAAGGCCTCGTTCGCCAGACGACGGACCTGCTCATCGATGCGATTACCCGTCCGCACCGAGGTGTGGGGACTGGAGCGGATCCAGTCGCGGCCTAAAAACACCTCCTCCCCCTCCTCCTCGAGGGCGAAGTGGCCGAGGCTGGAGAAGCCGTATCGCATCACCATGTCGCGGCAGATGCGCCGCACCAGTTGCAGGTCGCTGCTGGCTCCCTGGGTCACCTCGCTGGGGCCGAAGACCACCAGCTCGGCAGCCCGGCCGCCGAGGGCCACCACCAGCCGGGCACGGAGATAGGCCTTGCTGATCAGCCCGGAATCGAGGATGTCCTCATCGGGCATGGTGCGAGCGAAACCCCCCACGCCACCGGCCCTGGGCAGCAGGGTCACCTTGTCGAGCTTGTCGGCGTGGGGCACCAGGGTGGTGAGCAGGGCGTGGCCGATTTCGTGGTAGGCGATCAGGCGCTTCTTGGCGCTGTCCTGGAGCGGGGCGGCGGACAGTCCCATGGTGATGCGCTCAAGGGCATCGCCGATGGCCTGGTCGTCCACCTGGCTCTTCTGACGCCGCGCTGTGAGGATGGCTGCCTCATTGAGCAGGTTGGCCAGGTCGGCGCCGGAAAAGCCGGGGGTGCGGCGGGCCCAGTCGGCCATCGACACCTCTTCGGCCAGGGGCCTGGTGC
This sequence comes from Synechococcus sp. CS-1332, assembly GCF_025127995.1. Classification (GTDB taxonomy): domain Bacteria; phylum Cyanobacteriota; class Cyanobacteriia; order PCC-6307; family Cyanobiaceae; genus Cyanobium. The sequence continues at coordinate 85,719 of NZ_JAHLYP010000038.1, forward strand.
GGGCGTGGACCGAGAGGATCTCTTCTCGCCCTGCGCGATCCGGCAGATCGACGCTGATGCGGCGATCGAAACGGCCGGGCCGCAGCAGGGCCGTGTCCAGCACGTCGAGGCGGTTGGTGGCGGCCAGCAGGATGACCCCGGAGTTGTCCTCGAAGCCGTCCATTTCGGTCAGCAGCTGGTTGAGCGTCTGCTCCCGTTCGTCGTTACCGCCGCCGATCCCAGCCCCCCGTTGGCGTCCTACCGCATCGATCTCATCGATGAAGATGATGCAGGGAGCCTTGGCCTTCGCCTGGCGGAACAGATCCCGGACCCGGCTGGCGCCCACTCCTACGAACATCTCGACGAACTCGGTGGCGGCCATCGAGAAAAAGGGCACACCGGCCTCACCGGCAATGGCGCGTGCCAGGAGGGTCTTGCCGGTACCGGGGGGACCCACCAGCAGCACACCTTTGGGGATGCGGGCGCCGATGGAGGTGAACCGTTCGGGGGTTTTGAGGAAGGTCACCACCTCCTGGAGCTCTTCTTTGGCCTCGACGATGCCGGCGACGTCCTCAAAGCGTGTCGTGATCGCGCCTTCCTCCTGCAGACGGGGCTGGCTGCGGCCGAATCCCATCGCCTTGTTAGCCACCTGGGCAGATCGCCGCACCAGCAGAACCAGACCTGCGATCAGCAGGGCCACCAGCAGACCGTTGGTCACCAGCCCCGCCATGGCGTCGTCGCGCCGTTCGTCCCGGACCGTCAGGGGCACCCTGGCCTGTTCGGCGGTGCGCAGCAGTTGCTGGTTGTCGCTGAAGACCGCCACCTGGCGGCTGCGGCCGTCCTGGAAGGTCGCCGTCACCACCCGCTGGGTGGGAGAGAGTTCCAGGCTTTTCACCTTTCCGGCTCCGATGTCCCGCAGCAGCTGGCTGTAGGAGGGGGCGGAGGACGTCTGGCCCCCGAGGCTGAAGCCCGGTTGCACCGGTGGGGCTGGTTTGGCCGGCTCCGGAGGAGAACTGCTGCTCACAGGCCTGGCATCCTTATCAGAAGTTGACTGTAGCGATTTGACGAAAGGCGAGTCGGCGGCGCAGGATCATCGTTTGACAACGAGATAGCAGGATGGCGGTACCCAAGAAGAAAACTTCCAAAGGCAAGCGCAACCAGCGCCACGCCCATTGGAAGGCCAAGGCCGGTGTGGCGGCCCAGAAGGCCATGTCGCTGGGCAAGGCCGTCCTGAGCGGACGTGCCCAGGGCTTCGTCTATCCGATCGCTGAAGACGCTGAAGCCGGCGAAGAAAGCTGAGTCTCCAGGGGGCGGCAACGCCTCCTGCCATCGAGGATCACGCCGCCCTCCAGCACCAGGGATGGGTCCTGCCTCAGCAGCGGGTCCTGGTAGAGGGCTGGGGGGAGCGAACGGAGTGTGGCCCGCACCAGGCCATCAAGCTGGTCGGCCCTGAGCCAGCCCCCTCCCGCTCGCCGTTGTCGGGCCTCGGCCTGGACGCGCCAGCGTCTTGGCAGATGCCAGCGTTCCGGACGCAGCAGCCAGAGGCCGTCGCAAGCGCTCCAGAGCTCCCCGTAGCTCGTCAGATGGTGGTCCCAAATGGGCAGCCATTCCCGTTCTGGGCCTGTCAGGTGATCGAGTCCGATACCGCTTCGCAGGCGAGCATCCAGGGCCACCGTCCCGAGTGACCGGCAGCCCATCAACCAGCCTTCGATCACCAGCGCGTCCGCGGGCTGTTCTCGCCAGCCGGCCCGTTCCCCTTCGCCTTCGCCCAGGGTCTTGTCGAAGCGGGGCAGCCGCAGTGGGCCCCCGGCACGCCAGGTCCGCAGCGCCGTCAGCAGCAGCGGCAGGTCGTGGCTGCCGGGCGGGACACGGCTGACGCCGAAGGGATTGCCCGCCAGCAGATGGCGTCGTTGCTCGGCGGGGAGGTAGAGGTCGTCGATGGAAGCCACCACGAGCCGTAGGCCGGCCTGGGCGGCGAGGCGCTCCAGGGCCCGGCCGAGGCTGGTCTTGCCGGCACCCACCGGTCCATTCAGGGCCAGGACTGGTCGTCGTTGGGCCGCTTGGCTGCCCAGGAGGCCTTCGAGCCTCCGCAGCAGCGGCAAGCCAAGGTGCCGCAGCACAGAGGGGTGCACCGGACCCAGGTCGCCGGCCTCCTCCAGGCGCCGCTCCCAGGCGTCCGCCGCCGGCTCAGGTCCCAAGCTTGAAGGCCTCCAGCACGATCGCGTAGGTGGCGCCAATGCGGAGGTTGTCGATGATCACCCACCCGAGGCTGGGCTCTGCGCCCACCAGGCGGCTGCGCAGCCGAACCACCGTTTCCAGAACCAGCAGCATGGCGAGCACCACGGCCGGCCGTCCCCCAGGAGCGCTGAAGAGGAGCAGGGTGGTGAGGTTCTGACCGGCGAAGAATCCCAGCAGCAGGGCCAGGGCGGCCAGGCTGCCAGTCCGCCAGCTGCGACGCACCAGGCCGGCCACCCGCCCCCCCAACCGGCTGATCAGTCCCTGAAAACGGGTGCGCTGCACGGGGAGGCGGGTCATGGCGGATCGAGCAGGCGCTGCAACCACGACAGCGTCACCTGGGGGCCGGGGCAAGCCGGCCCCTTGCGCACGACGATCGTGCCTTCGGATTCGTCCAGGTTCTCCACCACGGCCCGGGCGGCGCTGAAGGCGCTGGCCGGTTGCTCCCGGGTCGCCACACTCAGGCAGACAAGGCAGGGCAGGCCGGCGCCGCTGGCGGCCGCCAGGCCGGCCGGGGAGTCCTCCAGCACCAGGACCCCCTGAGCACCGGACTCCAGGCGCTGCAGGGCCAGCCGGTAGGCCTCCGGATCGGGCTTCTTGCGTTCCACCTCCTCGCCGCAGATCCAGAAGTCGAAGGCTCCGGCCACCCCGGGCGGTGCGCCTTCGAGCAGGGAGGTCACGGCGCTGCGGCTACTGGTGGTGACGATCGCCTGCCGCAGGCCTGCGGCGGCGGCGGCCAGCACCAGCCGGCCCACCCCTGGCCGGAGGGCCAGCCCGCCCTGGCGCACCAGATCGGTGTAGAGGGCCTGCTTGTGGCGTTGCAGGTCGGCCACTCGACCCGGCTCGGGCGAGCGGCCTTCCACCTGCTCCAGGTAACCGGTGATCCGTTCGCGGCCGCCACTCACCGCCAGCAACCTGGCGTAGGTGGGGCGGTCCCACCGCCAAGGCAGACCGGCAGCCGCGAAACTGCGGTTGAACGCCACCCTGTGGCCTTCAAACTCCGTTTCGGCCAGGGTGCCATCCACGTCCCAAAGCAGGGCCGTCAGGGCCGGGGCCATCGGATGCCACACGTGTTGCCATTGCAAGGCTAGGGGGTGCGACGCGCAGCCCCGCCTCCCACAATGCGGAGGCCCCGCCCGCCGATCGTTGCTCCCTGCTGTCGACGAGCGACGCTGGCTGCTGCCCACGCCGCTGGGCGGGGCTGAGTCTTCAGACGTTTCCGGGGATCCTGGTGGCGTGCTGCCCGATGAACTGCTGGCGATCCTCCGGCGTCGCGGCCTGCTGACGGGGGCGGCGGTGCACCAGTTGCTTGAACCCGAGGCCGCCCCTGATCCTGACGCCCATTTCCCTGGCCTGGCGATGGCTGTCGAGCGACTGGTGCGTTGCTGCCAGATGGCCGAGCCGGTGGCCATCTGCGGCGACTACGACGCCGATGGCATGACCAGCACCGCCCTGCTGGTGGGGGTGCTGCAGCGCCTCGGCGCCCTGCCCCGGGCCGCCATCCCGAGCCGCATGGAGGACGGGTACGGCCTCAACGCCGCCATGGTGGAGCGGCTGGCGGCCGAGGGGGTGCGGCTGCTGATCACCGTCGACAACGGGGTGGCTGCCACCGAGGCCCTTGAGCGCGCCGCCGCCCTTGCGGTGGAGGTGATCCTCACCGACCACCACACCCTGCCGCCCCAGCTGCCACCGCATCTGGCCCTGCTTCACCCGGCCGTCACCCCAGAAGGTTCCCCCTACCGGGGCCTGGCGGGCGTCGGGCTGGCCCATGTTCTGGCCACCGCCCTCTGCCGCAGGTTGAACAACCGCCAGGGGCTGGAGATCGCCCTCAACCTGTTCTGCATCGGCACCATCGCCGACATGGCGCCGCTTCAGGGGGTGAACCGCCGCCTGCTGCTCGATGGCCTGCCTCTCCTGGGCCACAGCCCCCTGCCCGGTCTGCAGGCCCTGCGCCAACTGGCGGGCCTGGAGAAGCACCGGGTTGATGCGGAGGCGGTGGGCTTCCAGCTGGCCCCCCGCATCAATGCCGTGGGCCGGCTGGGGGACCCCCAGCTGGTGGTCGACCTGCTCACCACGGAGGATCCGGAGCGGGCTTTGGAGCTGGCCCGCTCCTGTGAAGCCCTCAACCGCCAGCGGCGGGAACTCTGCAGTGCGATCGAGGCGGAGGCTTTAGCCCTGCTGGAGGCCGATGGTCCCCAGCGGCCCGCCTTCCTGTTGCTGGCCCAGGGCCATTGGCACCACGGCGTCATTGGCATCGTCGCCTCCCGGCTGGTGGAGCGATTCGGCCGTCCGGTGGCGCTGCTGGCGGCGGAAGGGGGCGGTCGTCTGCGGGCGTCGGTGCGAGCGCCGAAGGGCTTCGCCGTGGATGCGGCCCTGACCGCCTGCGCCGAGCTGCTGGAGCGCTATGGCGGCCATCCGGCCGCCGGGGGCTTCACGGTGCGGGCTGAGAACGTGGCCGCCCTGCAGGAACGCCTCGATGCTCTGGCCGGCACCTGGCTGGAGGCGGGGGGGGATGGGCGCGCCGTGGAGCCCGAGGCCCTGCTGCGGCTGGAGCGCATCGACCGGGAGTTCTGGCATCAGCTGCAACGGCTGGCCCCCTTCGGCATCGGCCACCCCACACCCCTGTTCTGGACCAGTCGCTGTCAGGTGGTGGAGCAGAAGCTGTTGCGTGGTGGCCACCTGCAACTGCAGCTGGCCCAGGGGGAGGCGAGGCTGCGGGCGATCGCCTGGCGCTGGCAGGGACCCAGCCAGTGGTCCGGGCCGGTGGATGTGGCCTTCCGGCTGCGGCGCGATGACTGGCAGGGGGTGGAACGGTTCCAGCTGGAACTGGAGGCGATCCGCTGCAGCGGCGGCGACGGGGTGGTCCTGCAGCGGAGGGATCGCACCTACTGGTGCCGGCGCCAGGGCGACACCCTGGTGATCACCAACGCCGCCGGCGAGGAGCTGCGCTCGGCCATTCACCCGGTCTCCGGCGCCCCCACCGCTTCTGAGGATCCCCACCACCCCTACGTGCAGGGGTTGCTGCGGGAGGCGGCCATGGCCCTGGGGATGGCGGAAGGATGAGCCGCCACCACAGCCGCCAGAACGTCGGCCTGCTGCGTTCCCTGGCCCAGCTGACGCTGCTGGGGGGCCTGGTGGGGCTGACCTGCTGGCCCCTCAACCGCATCGACCTGCTCCAGGACCGGTTGCTCTCCACCCTGCCGGCGTTCAGCGGCGGCGCCTGGAGCGCCGCAGGGTGGCTGCTGGCCCTGGCGCCGATCCCCTTGGTGCCGCTGCTGCTCTGGTTCCAGCAGGGCCCCTGGCGTCGCGGCGCCGGCTCTGGCATCCCCCAGGTGATGCTCTGCCTGGAGGATCCCCACCGCGGCGCCCAGCTGCTGGGCGCCGCCCCCACGGGGGAACGGCTGGGGCTCTGGACCGTGGCCAGCCTGGCCCTGCTGCCTCTGGGCCGCGAGGGCCCTGTGGTGGAGGTGGGCGCCTCGGTGGGTCAGGCCCTGCTGAAACGCTGGCCAGGGCTACTGCACCGGGCCAGCCGGGGCCATCTGCTGGCCGGTGCGGCCGGTGCCGGCCTGGCTGGCGGCTTTAACACCCCCCTGATGGGGGTGATCTTCGTGGTGGAGGAGCTCACCGGCAGCTTCCAGCAGCGGCTGGTGTGGCCGGCCCTGGTGCTGGCGAGCGCGGCGGCGCTGGTGAGCAACCTGGGCGGCCAGCCGATGTTCGCCCTGGGGATCAATGCCAGCCCAGTGACGGAACTCGACCAGCTGCTGTGGGCGATCCCGATCGGCCTCGGCGGGGGTTTGCTGGGCGGCGGCTTCGCCTGGCTGCTGGTGCGGGCCACGGCCCTGATCACCCCCAGCGCCCGTCGTCAGCCCTTGCGCATCGGCTTGGCTGCTGGGTTGGCGTTGGCCCTGATGGCGCTGCTCACTGGCGGCGCCAGTGGCGGTGATGGGGAGGCGTTGATGCACCTGGTCCTCGACCAGGACGCCGACACGACGCTCGACTGGAACTGGGTCGCCCTGCTCGCCTCACGGCTGCTCGGCCCGGTGCTGGCCCTGTCGGCGGGAATTCCCGGCGGGCTGATCGATCCGGCCTTTGCCCTGGGGGGAGTGTTCGGAGCGGGGGTCGTGCGGGCGCTGTCAGGTGACCCCCACCTGGGCCTGGCCCTGGGGATGGCGGCTGGGCTGGCAGGAGCCACCCAGCTTCCAGTGATGACGGTTGCCTTCGCCATCCGCATGGCGGGCGATCAGCAACTCCTGCCAGGCCTGGTGGCGGCCGCTGCGATCGCTGCCTACACCGGCCAGGCGATTCAGGGCCGGCCGGTGTATCACGCCCTGGCCGAGCTTCTGATGGCCGACGGCTCAGAGGGCGCCGCGCCGGTAGTAAAGGATGAAGATCACGGCCGGACCGGCCAGGGTGATCAGGGCCAGGGCTCCGAAGTTGGAGATGAGATGGAAGTCGATACCCATGGGACGACAGCTGGCGAAGGGGACGATCGGCTTGGAGTGTAGGTCGCCTGCAGGCGTCTTCCAGGCACGGGCCTTGCGGCCGTGATGGGTTGTGATGGCTGACGCCGGCCGTGGGGTGTGAGTGAATGGGACAAGCCGTTTCGCTCCGTTGCCCCGATCCGAGCACTGGCATTGCATCAGCGGCTGCGGCTCCTGCTGCCGTCTCGATCCGGCCCTCAGGGGGGACGCGATCGAGGCCCTCAATCCTGACCAGCAACAGCTCTACCTCTCAATGGTGGGTGAGGACGGGTGGTGCCGCCACTTCGACACCGGCTCCCGTCGCTGCCGCATCTATGCGGAGCGGCCCGACTTCTGCCGGGTGGATCAGCTGGTCTCCCTGTTCGGCCAGCCCGGCGACGATCCCGAGGCCCTGGCCATCGCCTCCTGCAAGCAGCAGATCCGTGCCGAGCTGGGGGGCCGCCACACCGTGATGCACCGTTTTCTGGGGGCGATCCGTCAGCCGACATGAGCAGCAATCCCGACGCCCCGGTCGCCTCCAGCTGGGTCACGGTGTTCCTCAGCACCGCCACCACCGTGTTCCTGGCGGAACTGGGCGACAAGACCCAGCTGGCTGCCCTGCTGCTGTCGGCCCAGTCGGGCCGCCCGTTCACGGTGTTCGTGGGGGCCTCGCTGGCCCTGATCTGCTCCAGCCTGGTGGGGGTGCTTCTGGGTCGCTGGCTCTCCACCGTCATGCCCGCCCACCAGCTTGAACGGGCTGCGGGGGTCCTGATGGTGGCCCTCGGGCTGTGGCTCGGCCGCCAGGCGGTGCTGAACCTGGCGCCGCTGCAATTGCTCAACTCCTGAGATCCCCATGCCGTTTGCCCTGCTCGCCTCCACCTTCGCCACCGTCTTTCTGGCCGAGCTCGGCGACAAGACCCAGCTGGCCATCGTCAGCATCAGCGGCACCTCCAACCGGCCCGGAGCTGTCTTCGCCGGCAGTGCCACGGCGCTGGTGCTGGCCAGTCTGGTAGGGGCAGCGGCGGGTGGTTCCCTCTCCAGCGTGATCCCCACCGATGGCCTGCAACTGGCCGCCGCGGGAGGATTCCTGATCATCGGCAGCCGCCTGATCCTCCGCTCCGGCGCGGAGAGCAGCAAGGACTCCGATACCCCCGCTCCTTAGAGTCGCCGCATGACGTCCGCCGCGATGGCGAGCCTCCCCTCCGGCCATCCAGCCGCCAGCGGGGCCGCCGAACCCCCGTCGTGCTCCGGCCCACTCTGGCCACCGCGCTGCTCCGGCAGCGCCATCCCCTGCGTAACCCCCATCCGATGAAGTTCACGGTCGCCGATCTGCTCGACCACCTCTCCACGACCGATGCGGTGGCCCTCGCCAAGCTGGAGAAGTCGCTGGGTCTCACCACCAAGTCGTGCAAGCAGCAGTTGCGCATCGGCCTGGAGGCCCTGCAGCGTCTGGGGCTGGTGGAGGAGGACAGTGAAGGTCTGCGCGCCCGCGAGACCCCCGAGCTGATCCCGGCCCGCCTGCGTTGCTCCAGCAAGGGGTTCTGTTTCGCCCTGCGGGAAGACGGCGGCGAGGACATCTACATCCGTGACCACCAGCTCAACCACGCCTGGAACGGTGACCGGGTGCTGGTCAGGATCACCCGTGAGGGGGGCCGGCGTCGCTCGCCGGAAGGGGGAGTCCAGTGCATCCTTGAGCGCCACACCCCCAGCCTGCTGGCCCAGGTCGAACGACAGGACGGGCAGCTCGTCGCCGTTCCCCTCGACGACAGGCTGCTGACCTCCGTGGCCTTGCCGGAGGACGACGCCGTCCACCTCGACCCCGCCGAGGAGGCGGTGGTGGAGGTGAAGATCGACCGCTTCCCGGTGGCCCAGTTCGGTCCGGCCGGCCATGTTGCCCGCAGCCTGCCGGTGCATGGCGGTGAGGCGGCCGACACCGATCTGCTGCTGGCCAAGCATCGCCTGCAGGAACGGCCCGCCTGCCCCCGGACGACCCTGAAGCAACCGGTCGCCAAGGGCCGTGCCGATCTGACGGCGTTGCCGACCCTGCTGCTGGAGGCCTGGGATGGCGCCGAGGCCCCCGCTCTGCCCGCCGTATCCCTGGAAGAGCGGGAGGGGGGCTGGCGTCTGTGGGTGCACAGCCCTGCCATCGCCGAACGGATCGGCATGGGCAACAGCCTCGACACCTGGTTGCGGGATCAGGGCGAGGCGATCTGTCTCGGACGTCGCTGGCTCCCCCTGCTTCCCCCGGCCCTGGCCAAGGCCAGCGGCTTCCGCCCCGGTGAAAGCCAGGCAGCCGTTTCGGTGGCCCTGGAAATGGACGGCGAAGGAAAGCTTGAACACTTCCGCTTCAGCTTGAGCCAGATCACGCCCGCGGCCCGGGTCGACAGGGCTGCGATGCAGGCCCTGGCCGAGCGCAAGCCCAAGGCCCGCACGACGCCCGCCCCCCTGAAGGCGCTCAAGGATCACCTCCCCCTGCTGGAGCAGCTGGTCCAGCTGAGCGGATTGCTGCGCCAGCGGCGGCTGGCGGCGGGCTCGATCGATCTCGATCTGCCCATGCCTGCGATCGACAGCCTGGGCGACCTGCGCGTCCCCGCGCCGGAGGCGGCCCAGCAGGGCTGGCTGGTGGAGCTGCCCGTCGAGGATCCGGTGGCCATCCTGCGGGAGGCCGTCCTGGTGGCCCATCGGGCCCTGGGACGTCATCTGCTGGCCTTGGAGCTGCCAGCCCTGTTCGCCCTCAACCCGGCCCCTGAACCCACGGAGATCAACGACGTCGCCAAGGCGGCCCTGGCCCTTGATATCCCGATGGAGCTCAGCGCCGATGGCAATGCCAGTGCCGCCGAGCTGGCCGCCGTCTTCGCCGCCACCGACCGGGGCCGCCCCCTGCAGCAGCAACTGCGCGATGCCCTGAGGCCGGTGCAGCTGGCGGCCGAAGCCGGCGCCCATGCGGTGGCCGGTGAGGAGATCGCCGTGGCGCCCTGGTGTTCCCCGGGCCTGCACTACGCCGACCTCTGGAACCAGCAGTTGCTGGTGACCCTGCTGGTGGATGGCAAGGACCGGCCCAGTGTGCGCCACAAGATCAGCACCGATCTGGCCAGTGACACCTGCCATGGCAGCACCGACTGGCCCCTGCTGACCCCCGGCCAGCTGGCCCCTTACCAGCAGAGCCTTGAACATGGTCTGGCCCAGCGCCTCAACGGCCGCAGCCGCTTCCTGCAGGAACTCCAGTCCGATGCCCTGGCCCTGGCCCAGGCCCGACACACCGAGCCCCTGGTCGGCCAGACCCTGCCTGGGGTGATCAGCGGCGTGCAGAGCTACGGCTTCTTCGTGGAGGTCCCCCCGTCCCAGGTGGAGGGACTGGTGCACGTCAGCTCCCTAAAGGACGACTGGTACGAGTACCGCTCCCGCCAGAACCGCCTGGTGGGCCGCAAGTTCCGACGCACCTACATGGTGGGGGATGGGGTGGATGTGGAGATCCAGAAGGTCGACGCCCTGCGCCATCAGATCGACCTGGCCGTGCTCCAGCCGGAGGCGTTTGAGCAGGACGGGGAGGACGAGGCCTCCGGCGCCCCAGACGACTCCGAGGCCCACGACCCAGCTGCAGACGGGGCTATGGCCCTGCCTGTGAGCGAAGGCTGAGCCACGGATGGCGCCGTCCTCGCTTCCCGTGGTGCTGGCGGTATCAGGCGCCTCCGCCCAGCCCCTGGCGGAACGGGCCCTGCAGCTGCTCCTTGAGGATGACCAGTCGGTCGAAATGGTGACCAGCCGTGGCGCCATTGGCGTCTGGCAGGCGGAGATGGGCCTGCGGGTGCCGTCGGAACCCGACGCCCAGGAGCGGTTCTGGCGTGAGCGCACCGGCTGCACGACCGGCCGGCTCCACTGCCATCGCTGGAACGACCAGGCCGCCGCCATCGCCAGCGGCAGTTACCTCACCCGCGGCATGGTCATCCTGCCGGCCAGCATGGGAACGGTGGGGCGGATCGCCTCCGGAGTGGCCCTGGATCTGATCGAACGGGCCGCCGATGTCCACCTCAAGGAGGCCCGGCCCCTGGTGATCGCGCCGAGGGAACTGCCCTGGAACCTGGTGCATCTGCGCAACCTCACCCGCCTGGCCGAGGCCGGGGCCCGCATCGCCCCCCCGGTGCCTGCCTGGTACCACCAGCCCACCACGATCGGTGAGATGGTGGATTTCCTGGTGATCCGCGTCTTCGACACCCTCGGGCTTCAGCTGGGCTCCCTGCAGCGCTGGCAGGGGCCTGAGGCCCGTTCTTCGGCGGACGAAGCCTCCCCCCCCTGACGCTCCGGACCGTGTTGCACCGCCTGTTGCTGCTGCCCCTGTTGTCACCGTTGCTGGTGACCCTCCTGGTGGCGGCCCTCAACCCCAGACCCTCCCTGGCCCTGCGGCTGCTCACCTGGCAGACCCCCGTTCTGCCGATCGGCCTCTGGATGGCCATCGCCGCCGGCGGTGGCGCGGCCTTGAGTGCCAGCGCCACGGCCCTGGCCCTGCGCCAGGGGGAGCGGCCACCCTTGCGCCGCACCGTCCGTCGCCGCGAGGGGCGGGATCGTGACACCTGGACACCCCCCTGGAGTGGCGATTCGGAAGCCCGCTCCACCACAGCGCCTGCCTCGGCCCCTGCTTACACCGATCCATTCACGGCGGCTGCCCCTACCACGGCGCCCGCCGGCCCCAGCCGTGCCCCCGGCGAGCCGGCCCCCACGGTTTCGGTGCCCTACCGGGTACTGCACCGACCCGAGGGTGGCGCCCCCAGGCCCTTCCGTCCCGAACCGGCGACGGCGCCGCGCCCTGCGGCCGTGGCCACCGTTGAAGGGGATTGGGGCGAGAACGATGGCGAGGAGTGGTGAGTCCCATCGCCGCACAGACCTGAGACTTGAGGACGCTGCCTAAAGTTCCCGCACCATCGCGCCCAGGGATCGCTCCGGTGACCGAGACCCCCAGCAACACGCCCGATCCCGTCTCCACCCCGCCGGAGGCGAAGACAGCCGCGCCGAAGGCGAAGCCCCCAGCGCCAGAAGACAAGCCCTTCGACGCCTTCGTGCCGGAGCTGCTGCTGCCGGCCCTGATCAAAGAGATTGAGGCCTACGGCGGTCCGTCGCCCGAGCTGGTGTTCGAGCAGGGCCCCATGCCCGTGGTGGGGGCGGACTGCTGGATGGTCCGGGGCCGGCTTCCCGGCGAACGACGCTTCTGGCTCTGCTTCACCAAACCGGACATCAGTTCCGCCAAGACCATCGCCCTTACGGAAGGGGGGGGCAGCCCCAGCCTGCTGGAGTCGTTCCTGATCGATGAGAAGAAGACGACCCTCCAGCTGCTGGTGTCGCGGGTCGTGCAGCGGCTCAACGGCCAGAAGTGGCTCGGCCCCAACTAGGGTCTCTGACCTTTTCCTGGCTTCACATCCGCGGCTTCACATCCGGACCGATCGCGGGGATCGATGCCTACGATGGCGGCCGAGCTCTCTGAACGTCCAGCGCGATGGTGCCTCCCACCACCCAAGTCCCCACCGCCCCCCGGGTGGGCACCCCTGATTCCCCGGCCATCAAGGACCCGGTGAAGGACACGATCCTTACCCCGCGCTTCTACACCACGGATTTCGACGCCATGGCGGCGATGGATCTGCGGCCCAACGAAGTGGAGCTGGAGGCCATCTGCGAGGAGTTCCGCAAGGATTACAACCGCCACCACTTCGTCCGCGACGGCCAGTTCGAAGGCGCCGCCGACAAGCTCGACCCCGAAACCCGCCAGGTGTTCGTCGAGTTCCTGGAGCAGAGCTGCACGTCGGAGTTCTCCGGTTTCCTGCTCTACAAGGAACTCAGCCGCCGCATCAAGGAGCGCAACCCCCTGCTGGCGGAATGCTTCGCCCATATGGCCCGTGATGAGGCCCGCCACGCCGGCTTCCTCAACAAGTCCATGGCCGACTTCGGCCTCCAGCTTGATCTGGGCTTCCTGACGGCCACCAAGGCCTACACCCACTTCCAGCCCAAATTCATCTTCTACGCCACCTATCTCTCCGAGAAGATTGGCTACTGGCGTTACATCGCCATCTACCGCCATCTGGAGCAGCACCCCGAAAGCAAGATCTTCCCGATCTTCAACTTCTTCGAGAACTGGTGCCAGGACGAGAACCGCCATGGCGACTTCTTCGATGCCCTGATGAAGGCCCAGCCAGACACGGTGCGTGGCTTCACGGCACGCCTCTGGTGCCGCTTCTTCCTGCTGGCCGTCTTCGCCACCATGTATGTGCGCGACGTGGCCCGCAAGGAGTTCTACGAGGCCCTCGGGCTCGATGCCCGCACCTACGACAAGTACGTGATCGCCAAGACCAACGAAACTTCCGCCCGGGTGTTCCCCGTGGTCCTCAACGTCGAGCACCCCGAGTTCTACGAGCGGCTGGAGAAGCTGGTGCAGAACAACGCGGCCCTTGATCGGGCCGACCGTTCCGGCGCCCCGGCGCCGCTGCGTGCCCTGCGCAAGCTGCCCCACTGGGTCGGCAACGGTGTCCAGATGGCGCGCCTGTTCCTGATGGCCCCCATCCGCAGCGAGCGCTTCCAGCCCGCCGTGCGTTGAGCTGAACCGCCAGAATCTTCTCAATTGTTCTCTTCGCCGCTTGGTCGTCTCCCCTCCCACCGGCACCCTTGCCGCCACCGAGCGGTCCGCCTCTCCGGCGGCCCTCGGTGACCCTGCCTGGCGCTCCGTTCTGGAACCCCTTCTGGCCGGTGGCCGATCGGCGGGGGCCGATCTTGTCGAAGTGTTCCTGGAGCGCTCCGACCACCTCGGCTTGCTCGCCGAGCAGGACGCCATCACCAGCGTCAGCCCCGCCTTCGGGGCTGGGGCGGGCCTGCGGGTGTTCCTGGGCGAGCGGGATGGCTTCGTGTCCACCAACGATCTGAGTGCCGCCGGCCTGCGGGCCGCCCTTGAGCAGGCGCTCGGCATGCTGGGGCTGGTGCTGCCGGTGCAAGCCGGTGGCCGCTTCGATGGCCTGCCGGAGCTGCGGGACTTCGCCGCCACCAAGGAGGGCTGGCTGCACTCCTGCCCCACCCTGGCCGAAGCCACGGGCCGGCTGCTGGAGGGCACCGACCGGCTCCAGGTCCATGGCCAGCATCTGCAGGTGCGCCGGGGCAGTTACGCCCGCGATTGGCAGGAAGTGCTGGTGGCCGCCAGTGATGGCACCTTCGCCCGCGATGTGCGCCTGCACCAGTCGGTGGGCCTCAACGTGCTGGCGGCCGACGGTGACCACCGGGCCAGCCTGGGGAAGCGCTACGGCACCTCCGACAGCCCCGACGACCTGCGCCAGTGGGATGCGGAAGCGGCCGCCATCGATGTCTGCAGCAGCGCCGGCACCATGCTGCGGGCCGACTACGTCGAAGCCGGCCAGTTTCCGGTCGTGCTGGCCAACCGTTTCGGCGGCGTGATCTTCCACGAGGCCTGCGGCCACCTGCTGGAGACCACCCAGGTGGAGCGGGCCACCACCCCCTTCGCCGAGATGGTCGGCCAGCCCATCGCCCACCCCTCCCTCACCGCCATCGATGAGGGCCACACCGCCGGCGCCTTCGGCTCCCTTTCGATGGACGACGAGGGCATGGAACCCCAACGCACGGTGCTGATCGAGAACGGCATCCTGCAGCGCTTCCTCAGCGACCGGGCCGGCGAACGCCGCACCGGACACCCCCGCACAGGCAGCGGCCGGCGCCAGAGCCATGCCTTCGCTGCCGCCAGCCGTATGCGCAACACCTTCATCGCCGCTGGCCCGCACACCCCTGAGCAGTTGATCGCTTCCGTCGACCGGGGGCTCTACTGCAAGTCGATGGGCGGTGGCAGTGTCGGCCCAACGGGCCAGTTCAACTTCGCCGTTGAGGAGGGCTACCTGATCGAGAACGGCCGCCTCACCCGGCCGGTGAAGGGCGCCACCCTGATCGGGGATGCCAAGGAGGTGATGCCCAGGATTTCGATGTGTGCCAACGACCTCGAGCTGGCTGCCGGCTTCTGCGGCTCCGTCAGCGGCAGCATCTTCGTCACCGTGGGCCAGCCCCACATCAAGGTCGACACCATCACCGTGGGAGGACGCTGACCATGGAAAGCACCGAATCGCTCGCCGCCAGCCTCGATGCCGAAGTGTTGCGCCAACGGCTCGCCAGCCTGGCCCACGCCGAGGGCGTCAGGCGCTGGGATCTGGGCGCCTCCTGCAGCACCGACACCTCCGTGCAGGTCGACCGGGGCGAGGCCAAACAGATGAAGGGCGCCCAGCGCAGCGCCATCACCCTGAGGGTCTGGAACGACGACGGTCTGGTGGGCATCACCAGCACCTCCGACCTTTCCGATGCCGGCCTGGCCCGGGCCCTGGCCGGCGCCCGCGACGCCAGTGCCTACGGCAACGTCGATGAGATCCCCGACTTCTCCCCCCTTGCCACCGCCCCGCTGCCGGTGCTGGAGCAACCCCTCAGCACTCCACTGAGCATCCTCACCCTGCTCGACACCCTCAAGGAGGCGGAGCGTGACCTGCTCGGCCGCCATCCGGCCATCGGCACGGTTCCCTACAACGGCCTGGCCCAGCGCAGCAGCGACCGGCTCTACATCAACAGCGACGGCGCCTGCCGCCAGCAGCGGCTCAGCACCGCCTCTCTCTATCTCTACGCCCGAGCCGAAGAGGCGGGCCGCAAACCCCGCAGCAGCGGTGCGGTGCGGCTGGCCTATGGCGCCGCCGGTCTTGATGTGGCCGGCTGCGTGCAGGAGGCGGCGGAGCGCACCATCGCCCACCTTGATTACGCCCCCATCGCCACTGGCCGCTACACCTGCGTGTTCAGTCCGGAGGCTTTCCTCGATCTGATCGGCGCGTTCAGCAGCCTGTTCAATGCCCGTGCCGTGCTGGATGGTGTCAGCCTCAGCCGGCGCGAGTCCCTCGGCGAGCAACTCGCCGTCCCCTTCCTCTCCCTGCACGACAATGGCCTGCACCCGGCCAACGTGGGAGCGGCCGCCTTCGATGGGGAGGGCACCCCCACCCGTCGCCTGTCCCTGCTGGAAGGGGGGGTGCTGCGCCATTTTCTCCACTCAGAAGCCACGGCCAGGGCCTTCGGCGTCTCTCCCACCGGCCATGCGGGCCTGGGTGCCAAGGTCTCTGTGGGCCCCGACTGGTTCGAGATCGGCCCGACCCCCGGCAGCAGCGGGGGTGCCCCTGGACTGGATCGCTTCGCGGCCGGTGCCAGTGGCGATGAGCACGGCCTGGTGGTGATCGACTCCCTCTCGGCCCTCCATGCCGGCGTCAAGGCCAGCCAGGGTTCCTTCTCCCTCCCCTTCGACGGCTGGCTGGTGCAGAACGGTGCATCGCGCTCCATCGAGGCGGCCACCGTCGCTGGTGACATCCGCACTCTGCTCAAGGCCATCCTCGGCTTCGAGGGTCCGGCCAAGGTGACGCCTGACGGCCTCTGCCCCCACGTCTGGGTGGAGGGTCTCTCGATCACCGGCGACGCTTGAGGATCCTGTTCTGGGGCACCCCGGCCTACGCCGTGGTCAGCCTCGACGCCCTGCAACAGGCCGGCCATGAGCTGGTGGGCGTGGTCAGTCAGCCCGACCGCCGTCGCGGGCGGGGCCAATCCCTGGTGGCCTCCGCTGTCAAGCAGCGGGCCCTGGAGTTGGGCCTGCCGGTGTTCACCCCCGAGCGGATCCGCCGGGATCTGGCCTGCCAGCAGGAGCTGGCGGACCTGGGTTCGGATCTCTCGGTGGTGGTGGCCTTCGGCCAGATCCTGCCGCCGGCCGTGCTGGCCCAGCCCCCCCTGGGCTGCTGGAACGGCCATGGCTCTGTGCTGCCCCGCTGGCGGGGAGCCGCGCCGATCCAGTGGGCCCTGCTGGAGGGGGACGCCGAAACCGGCGTCGGCATCATGGCGATGGAAGCGGGCCTCGACACCGGCCCGGTGCTGCTGGAGCGGCGTCTGCCCATCCCCCTGTTGCAGAACGCCGGCCAACTGGGCGAGCGCCTGGCCCAGCTAACCGCCGAGCTGCTGGTGGAGGCCCTGCCGCGGATCCAGGCGGCGGGCCCCGGACCGGAGGCGGAGCGCCTTGCCCGTCTCGGGGTGCGGCCCCAGGCCGGCGACACCAGCCATGCCCGCCAGCTCAGCAAGGAGGATGCCCTGGTGCACTGGGACGCCTCCGCCCTGGCCATACACCGCCGGGTGATGGGGCTCCATCCCTACGCGTCCTGCCCCTGGGGGGAGGAACGGCTGAAGCTGCTGGCCACCGAACCCCTGGTGAGCCGCCTCGCCGACCAGCTCAGCCCTGTGGGGGCGGCCCTGGCGTCCCGCTGGGCCGACCAGGCCACGCCAGAGGTGGCCCCTGGCACCGTGCTTGAGCTTGTGGAGGGGCAGGGACTGGTGCTGGCCAGTGGCGGTTGCCCCGTGCTGCTGCGCCAGGCCCAGCTGCCGGGGCGCCGAAGCAGCGAGGGGCAGGCCCTGATCCAGCAACTGGGACTGGTTCCCGGTCAGTGCATCGGTGTAAATACCCCCTGAGAGGCCTTTTCGGCAAGAGCTGTTGACGTTTTGTTTCCCTAGGTGCGTCTCAGTAATGGACGCGCGATCCAGGCGTTAGACCAAAACCAGTGAATGGGTGCCAACGCCATGGCCAGTGACCTTTCCTTCGTCAACAGCACCGACTCGGGGTGCCAGATTTTCCGGGACCGGCTGGGGTGCTACGTGGTGAGCCATGCGCTCAGACCCGGTCAGCGTGCCGTTCGACCGACCCTGGCCGGCGCCTACGCGGCCTGCCAGGGGTGGGAGCCCCGCTCAACGGCAGAGACGGCCGCTGGGGGTGGATGAGACAGGGGGGACAGGCCGGTGCCCGAAGACCAGGCTCAGCCTCCAGTTCCACTGCTGGAGGTGAGCTCTTCGGGCTGGCGACGGTGCAATTCGTGCAGTCCCTCAAGTTGGTTGTGGACCGCCACCAGCTGATCACGGATGTGGCGGCTGTTGTCTATGCGCTCCAGGGCCAGCAGCATGCCCTCGATCTGCGCCTTGCAGTCGATCAGGACGCGGCATTGGGTGGATCCGGGTTCGTAGGGCATGACGGAAGGAGGCAGATCCTCAGTTCACCGTAGGGCGGCAGCGAAGGTTGTCACAACCATTGCCGTTCCCCCGCTGGGCGCTTGGTGGATCAGCGGGAGCCGGTGCGGCGCCGGCTCCTCTCATGGCCCTGGCCCTGGCGGGACCCCTGGCTCCTGCGGCCCCGGCCGCCGCTCAGATCCAGCGGTGGGGCGGAGAGCACGGTGGGCTCGAAGCCCGACACCTCCTGGCGGGGCAGGGGGGAGCCGACCAGGCGTTCGATGGCCCGCAGCAGCTCATGCTCTTCGGCCGCCACCAGGGAAATCGCATGGCCGTTCTGGCCTGCCCGGCCGGTGCGGCCGATGCGGTGCACATAGTCCTCAGCCACGTTGGGCAGATCGAGGTTGACCACGTGGGGCAGTTGGTGGATGTCGATGCCGCGGGCGGCGATGTCGGTGGCCACCAGCACCCGCACCTCGCCGCTCTTGAACTCCGCCAGCGCCCGAGTGCGTGCCCCCTGGCTCTTGTTGCCGTGGATCGCCGCCGCCCCCAGCCCCTCCTTCTCGAGTCGCTCCGCCAGCCGGTTGGCGCCGTGCTTCGTGCGGGAGAAGACCAGCACCTGGCGCCAGTCGTTGCTGCGAATCAGATGGCTGAGCAGATCCCCCTTGCGGTCCATATCGCAGGGATGGATCACCTGGTCGACCAGGGGTGTGGCCTGGTTCTCCGGACTGGCCTGCAGCTGCACCGGCTGATGCAGCAGGCCGGTTGCCAGTCGGCGGATCTCGCTGGAGAAGGTGGCGGAGAACAGCAGGTTCTGGCGCTTTGCCGGCAGCAGGGACAGGATCCGGCGGATGTCACGGATGAAGCCCATGTCGAGCATCCGATCGGCCTCATCCAGCACCAGGATCTCGACCCGGTCGAGCCGTAGGGCGTTCTGCTGGTGCAGGTCCATCAGTCGGCCGGGGGTGGCCACCAGCACGTCGGCGCCTTTGCGCAGCCGCTGCATCTGGGGGTTGGCACTCACCCCGCCGAAGACGACATCGGAGCGCAGGTCCAGGTAGCGGCCGTAGGCGGTGACGCTTTCGGCCACCTGGGCCGCCAGCTCCCGAGTGGGGGTCAGCACCAGGGCCCGCACGACACCCGCCCGGGCATGGGGGCCGTGGCGCAATCGCTCCAGCATCGGCAGGGTGAAACCGGCCGTCTTGCCGGTGCCTGTCTGGGCGGCGGCCATCACGTCATGGCCCGCCAGCACCGCTGGGATGCACTGCAGCTGGATCGGGGATGGGCTGCTGTAGCCCTTGGCGGCCACGGCCTTGAGGATCGGTTCTGAGAGGCCCAGGACAGCAAAATCCGTCGCCAGGCCAGCCACCGGCGGGTTCAGGCCCGTGGCGGTGTGGCTGGGGGTGAGCGGCTCAGCGGAGGGGGAGGAACCGTTGCCGCTGGGTCGGTTCCGGATGACCTTGGCCTGGGGCCTGGAGGAAGGGGCGGTGATCGGGCGCGAAAACGGAGTGGGCCCCAGCCTAAGACCGGCTGGTGGCGCGCTCGCTTCAGCGGGGACTGCGGTGGCTGCAGAGCTCGCAGGGGCCCTCGGGCAGCACGGCGCAGCGCAGCAGCGGGCTGCGGGCGTTGAAATGGCAGTGGGGGTCGCCGATCACCCAGCGCCCCTCCCACCAGAGGGCATCGGCCGGTTGCTGCTGGGCCTTCACCTGCAGCGCCACGGACGCCAGTTCGTAGCAGCCCTGCCGCAGCCGGTAACGGTGGCGCCGCTGCAGTACAAGGAAGCTGCGATCGCCCGTGGTCAGCCAGCGTCCGGGATGGGGGACATCGCTGAGGTTGTCGATCTCGATGGTGGTGATCAGCCGGTCCGAGTCGATCTGGCGCAGTTCAATCCGCATGGTTCGGCGGTTCTCAGGCGTCGCCACCGCCCTGCTCGGGCAAGGGGGAGGCGGCCGTGCGCAGCGAAAAGCCCCAGGCGAACAGGGCGGCCACCACCAGCAGCAGGGCCCATTCCGGCACCTCCACGGCCGGCAGCAGCAGGCGCAGCAGCAGCCGCAGTCCCACCAGACCCACCGCCAGGTAACCGGCGGTTTCCAGATGGGGGAAGATCTCCAGCCAGCGCAGGAACAGCTCGGCCGTGAGCCGCAGGGCGATGATCCCGATCACTCCTCCAGCCATCACCAGGGGAAGGCGGTCGGTGACTGCCACGGCCGCGGAGACGCTGTCAAGGGAGAAGGCCAGATCGGTGAGGGCCAGGGTGGCCACGATCGAGCCAAGGGAGGCCCCTTGGTGGGGATGGCCAGGCTCGTGGGGGTGGGCCTGGGTGGAGAGGGTTGTGTCCACCACCCCGATGTCTGCGTCGTCCTTGGCGTCGTCCTGGCCCAGCAGATGGCGCCCGCAGAGCCAGAGGAGATAGGCCGAAGCCAGCAACTGCAGAGGCCAGAAGTCGAGCACAAAGCTGGCCAGGGCGATCAGGCCCAACCGGAAGATCAAGGCGAGCACCAGGCCGAGATTCAGGGCCTGGCGTTGCCGTGCCGGATCGTGCAGCCGCCGGGAGATCGCCGCCAAGGCGATGGCGTTGTCGGCGGACAGTACCGCTTCAAGCCCCACCAGCAGGGGCAGCAGCAGCAGCACCTCTCCCCACTGGTCCGCCTGCTGCAGCAGGGGTGTGAGGCTCTCAACCGATTCCACTTCCATTCCTGGCGTTCTCTCGGCCCTGCCGCCTTCAAAGAGCCACTCTAGAAAGACCCACGGACCCTCCCAGCGCCTTCCATGCAACTTCAGGTCCGACTGCTGCACAGCGACGGCGGGCGCCGCGTCGTGCTGGTCTCGGCCCGGGAGGGGGAGCGCTTCCTGGGTAGTGCCCTTGGGGAGGCGGACAACGCGGAGGAGGCGGAGGACCGCGCCAGGGCACGCCTGCTGGCCAGCCTGCAGACCACCGGCAACGCGAGGCAGCCCAGGCCGGCCCCAGCCCAGACCTCCAGGCCGTCGCCGCCGCCGCCGGCTTCAGAGCCTGCAACGCCAACGCCTACGCCAGCACTGACCCAGGAGCAACAGCCAAAGCCAGAGCCCCAGCCCACGTCCCAGCAAGAGGCCTCGCCGGAGCCAACGCCCATGCCGGAGGGGCTCCAGGAGGATCCCCAGGACTGGAGTGCCGAATTGACCCATCTGGATCTGCAGATGCGGCGGTTGGGATGGGACAGGGACAGGGAGGCCACCTATCTGCAGCGATCCTTCGGCCACCCCAGCCGCGACCGCATCACCGTCTACGCCGATCTGATCGCCTACCTGCAGGCGATCGAGGCCCTCGAGCCAGGATGCGATCCCGCCACGGTGGCCGTTCCCCTGCGCCGGGGCGACCTGCTCGACCAGTGCAACCTGCTGCTGCTGCAGCTCGGCTGGGACGGCGCCATGGGTCGCAGTTTTCTGGAGAAGCATTTCGGCGTGAGCAGCAGGCAGCAGCTCAAGGACGCCGACCTGCTGCGGTTCAACATGCTGCTGGAGGAGGAAACCCTGCTGCGTGCCGCCGAGCAGCCTGGGGTCCCCGGGAGCTGAGCCCGTTTCAGCTGACGACAATGGCCCGTCGGGCTCCACCGGCGGCTGTCTGGCCCGTGCGACGCTGCAATTCCTGGTCTGACTCGGGAGACGCGCAGGTGACCATCAGGATCGGCATCAACGGGTTCGGACGTATCGGGCGCCTGGTTTTCCGCATCGCCTGCGGGCGCGATGACATTGAAGTGGTGGGCATCAACGACCTGATCGATGTCGACTACATCGCCTACATGCTGCGCTACGACTCCACCCACGGCCGCTTTGGCGGCGAGGTGGCCGTCGATGACGGCGCCCTGGTGGTGAATGGCCGCCGCATCCGTATCTCCGCCGAGCGTGATCCGGCAGCCTTGCGCTGGGGCGATGTGGGTGCCGACGTGGTGCTCGAGTCCACTGGCCTCTTTCTGAACGACGAGCGCGCCCGGGCCCACATCACCGCCGGCGCCGGCAAGGTGGTGATGTCGGCTCCCTCCAAGGACGACACGCCGATGTTCGTGATGGGGGTGAACCACAGCTCCTACGCGGGGCAGGACATCGTCTCCAATGCCTCCTGCACCACCAACTGCCTGGCGCCGATGGCCAAGGTGCTGAACGACAACTTCGGTATCCGCGATGGCCTGATGACCACCGTCCATGCCACCACCGCCACCCAGAAGACGGTGGATGGCCCGTCGGTGAAGGACTGGCGCGGCGGCCGCGGTGCCGGCCAGAACATCATTCCCTCCTCCACCGGTGCCGCCAGGGCGGTGGGCAAGGTGATCCCGGCCCTGAGCGGCAAGCTCACCGGAATGGCCTTCCGGGTTCCCACGCCCAACGTGTCGGTGGTGGATCTGACGGTGAACCTGGAGCGCGGGGCCAGCTACGACGCCATCAAGGCCGCCATGCGGGCGGCCTCCGCCGGCCCGATGGCCGGGATCCTCGGCTACACCGAAGACGAGGTGGTCTCCACCGATTTCCTCGGCGAGACCTGCACGTCGATCTTCGATGCCTCGGCCGGCATCGCCCTCACGGACACCTTCGTGAAGGTGGTGGCCTGGTACGACAACGAGTGGGGCTACTCCAGCAAGTGTCTCGACCTGATCGCCCACATCTCCGCCTGAGGCCCCGGGCCGGAGCCGGCCCTCAACCCGTCGATCGGGTCCGGCAGTGGGTACGGACCAGGCTGGTGCCGATCTCGAGCTGTCGCTGGTTGGCGTAGGCCTCCCGCTCCAGGGCCTTCTCCCAGTCGGAGGCACCGGCATAGAGGGGATCATCGAGATGCAGCTGCAGCTCGGTGGGGACCTCCTGGCCCAGACCAAGCGTTCTGGGAACGGAGCGCAGGCCGCCGGTTGCACAGCTCTGGGCCACGTGGATGGCCTCGTGGTTGAGCACCTGGGCGAAGTCCACCGTTCCTTTCTCCACCACGGCGGGCTTGATCCTCAGGGTGCGGGCGGCGTGATCCCATTCCCCGGCGGCCCCGGCCTTCTTGGGCTCCACCAGCTGCACCTGCACGCCCACCTGCTCCAGTACGGCGAGCAGTTCGGCGATCGCCCGGCGCTTCTCGCCATGGTCCGGGGGGGAGTCGATCAGGGCCTGCAGCTCCGGCACCGAGAGCTCAGGTTCACCGGCCCGCCTGCGGTAGAGGAAGCGGGTGCCACCACCCGCCAGAGGCTCGGTGGTGGGGATCCACTGCTGGTCGGCCTCCTGGAGGTTCGCCAGCAGGCCGCCTTCCAGAAGGGCCATCGGCCGCAGGCGTGGATCGGGAGCTGGCTCGAAACGCTCCAGCAGCCGGGTGGTGACATCAGGGGCCTGCTCGGGCAGGCTGCCCACCTGCTCCAGCAAGCCGGGGAAGGCGGCCCCGCCCAGCACCAGCGCCGCCACGCCCAGGGCCAGCCCCCAGGCGCGCCCGTGGCGGGGCCTCGGCTCCAGCAGGTCGCCGCAGCGGCCGCAGCGGGGCACTCCCGTGAACGGTTGCTGCAGCCTCAAGGGCCGCTGGCGGCAGGTGGGACAGCGGAAGCGGGCCATCGCAGGGCGAACCGACCCCCAGCATGGACGCAAACGGGTTGCGAGGATCGCCACCGGTTCGATCCCACCTTGCGATGCCCCTCCACGCCCTCGTTCGCCAGCTGCAGTCCGCCACCCTCACCGCTGAGGTGAGGGCGCGCTGCGAGCGGCCCGAGCGGCTGCGGCTGAGTGGGGCGGGACGGGCCGCGCGGGCCCTGGTGGCCAGCGCCCTGGCGGGTTCCAGCGAGGCCCCCCTGCTGGTGATCGTGCCCACCCTGGAGGAGGCGGGACGCTGGGCCTCCCTGCTGGAGCTGATGGGCTGGCCACTGTGTCAGCTCTATCCCACCAGCGAGGGCTCCCCCTACGAACCCTTCGACCCCACCAGCGAGATCACCTGGGGCCAGCTGCAGGTGCTTGCCGAACTGGTGGGCGACGGGGAAGGCGCCCCAGCCGCCAGCATCCCAGCCGCCAGCGGTGGCCGCTTCGCCGTGGTGGCCACCGAGCGGGCTCTCCAGCCGCACCTGCCGCCGCCGCCGCTACTGGCGGCCCGTTGCCTGACCCTGCGCCGCGGCGACCGCCTGGATCTCGAGCAGCTGGCCCTCACCCTGGCCGGCCTGGGCTACGAGAAGGTTCCGACGATCGAGCAGGAGGGCACCTGGAGCCGCCGCGGTGACATCGTTGATGTGTTTCCGGTCAGCGCCGAGTTGCCGGTGCGGCTGGAGCTCTTTGGTGAAGACCTCGAGAAGCTGCGGGAGTTCGATCCGGCCACCCAACGCTCCCTCGATGTGGTCGAGCGGGTGCGCCTCACCCCCACCAGCTACGCCCCCCTGATCGCCGAGGCCCTGCGGGAGCGGATGCCTGACGGCCTGGAGCGACTGCTGGAGCCCGCCGCCCTCGACCAGCTGCTGGAGGGCGGCACGCCGGAGGGGATGCGGCGGCTGATGGGTCTGGCCTGGGAGCAGCCGGCGTCGTTACTCGACTACTTGCCGATCGCCACCTTGGTGGCGATCGATGAGCGGCGCCAGTGCCTGGCCCATGGCCAGCAGTGGTTCGACCATGCCGCCGACCACCACCGGGAGGTGGTGAATGCAACTGATGGCGACGAGGCCACCCCCCTGCCCCTGCCGGGCCTGCTGCACCGGCCGATCGCGGCGGCCCTGGCGGACGTGGAGAGCTTCATGGGCTTCGATCTGGCGGAGCTGCACGAGAGCGACCGCCATCCCAACGACCTTGATCTGGCCAGCCGGCCGGTGCCGGCCCATCCCAACCAGTTCGGCCGCCTGGCGGAGCAGATCAAGGGGCACCTGCGCGAGAAGGCCCGGCCCTGGATTGTCTCCGCCCAGCCGTCAAGGGCTGTGGCGCTGCTGGAGGAGCACGACTGCGTCACCCGCTTCGTGCCCAACGCCCGCGACTTTCCTGCCATCGAGCGGCTGGTGGAGCAGGCCACCCCGGTGGCGCTCAAGCTGCGCGGCACCGCCGAACTGGAGGGGTTCCAGCTGCCGGCCTGGAAGCTGGTGCTGTTCACCGACCGGGAGATCTTCGGCCAGCACAGCCTGGCCGCCGGGGGCTACGTGCGCCGACGCCGCAAGGCGGCCAGCCGCACGGTGGATCCCAACAAGATGCTCCCCGGCGACTTCGTGGTACACCGCAACCACGGCATCGGCCGCTTCCTGAAGCTGGAGAAGCTGGCCATCGGCGGCGAGGCCCGCGACTACCTGGTGGTGCAGTACGCCGACGGCTTGCTTCGGGTGGCGGCCGACCAGCTGGGCAGCCTCGGCCGCTACCGGGCCAGCAGCGACAGCCCTCCCGAGCTGAACCGCATGGGCGGCACGGCCTGGACCAAGGCCAAGGAGCGGGCCCGCAAGGCTGTCGTCAAGGTGGCGATGGATCTGGTCAAGCTCTACGCCGAGCGCCACCAGGCGCCGGGCTTCGCCTTCCCCGCCGATGGACCCTGGCAGAGCGAACTGGAGGATTCCTTCCCCTACGACCCCACACCCGACCAGCTCAAGGCGATCGTGGACGTCAAGCGCGACATGGAGCGGGACCAGCCGATGGACCGCTTGGTGTGCGGCGATGTGGGCTTCGGCAAGACGGAAGTCGCGATCCGGGCCATCTTCAAGGCGGTCACCGCCGGCAAGCAGTGCGCCCTGCTGGCCCCCACCACCGTGCTGGCCCAGCAGCACTGGCGCACCCTCAGCGAGCGTTTCGCCCCCTACCCGCTCAAGGTGGCCTTGCTCAACCGCTTCCGCACCGCCGCTGAGCGCAAGACGATCCTCGAGAGCCTGGCCAGCGGCGCCACCGACGTGGTGGTGGGCACCCACCAGTTGCTCGGCAAGGGCACGGGTTTCCGCCAGCTGGGCCTGCTGGTGGTGGATGAGGAGCAGCGCTTCGGTGTCAATCAGAAGGAAAAGATCAAGGCGCTGCGCAAGGACGTCGACGTGTTGACCCTCTCGGCCACGCCGATCCCCCGCACCCTCTACATGAGCCTCTCGGGCGTGCGGGAGATGAGTCTGATCACCACGCCGCCGCCGCTGCGGCGCCCGATCAAGACCCACTTGGCCAGCCTCCATGAGGAGGCGGTGCGTAGCGCCATCCGCCAGGAACTCGACCGCGGCGGCCAGGTGTTCTACGTGGTGCCGCGGGTGGAGGGCATCGAGGAGGTGGCGGGCCAGCTGCGGGCGATGCTGCCGGGGCTGCGGTTGCAGGTGGCCCACGGCCAGATGCCGGAGGGGGAGCTGGAGAGCGCCATGGTGGCCTTCAATGCCGGCGAGGCCGACGTGATGCTCTGCACCACGATCATCGAGTCGGGCCTCGACATCCCCCGGGTGAACACGATCCTGGTGGAGGACGCCCACAAATTCGGTCTGGCCCAGCTGTACCAGCTGCGGGGCCGGGTGGGCCGCAGCGGTATCCAGGCCCATGCCTGGCTGTTTTATCCGGGCGATGCCTCCTTGAGTGACGCAGCCCGCCAGAGGCTGCGGGCGATCCAGGAATTCGCCCAACTGGGCTCGGGCTACCAGCTGGCCATGCGCGACATGGAGATCCGCGGCGTCGGCAACTTGCTGGGGGTGGAGCAGAGCGGCCAGATGGAGGCGATCGGCTTCGATCTCTACATGGAGATGCTGCAGGACTGCCTGGCCGAGATCCAGGGCCAGGACATTCCGGCGGTGGACGAGACCCAGATCGACCTGCCGGTGACGGCTTTCATCCCGGCCGACTGGATCACCGAGGCCGACGAGAAGATGGCCGCCTACCGGGCCGCCGCCGAGTGTGGCGGCAAGGCGGCCCTGGTGGAGCTGGCCGCCGGCTGGGCCGATCGCTACGGACCCATCCCGGCGCCGGTGCAGAGCCTGCTGCAGCTGATGGAACTGAAGCTGCTGGCGCGCCGCTGCGGCTTCTCGCGCATCAAACCGGAAAAACCCAACATCGCCCTGGAAACGCCGATGGAGGAACCTGCCTTCCGCCGTCTGCGTCAGGCCCTGCCCCAGCACCTCCACGGCCGGTTGGTGTATCAGGGCGGCGCCGGCAGCACCGCCAAGGTGCTGGCCCGGGGCCTGGGCGCCCTGGGCCCCGCCCAGCAGCTGGAGCAGCTGATGGAGTGGCTCACGGCCATGGCCGGCCAGATCCCCGAGGCCGACGGGCTCACCTCCGGCCAGCGCGCCGACGAGCAGAGCGCGAAGAACGCGGCGGTGCTGGTGGTGTGAAGGGGAAACGCTGGGGCTTGGGGCCTGGGGCGCTTCTTGCTAGCAGAGGGGCTGTTCCGCTTTACCGATGATCGATCTCGCCAGCTACCGGCCCAAGGGCGACAAGCGGAACACGCCCTTCTTCGAGACGTTTCTGCCCCGGGTCTATGCCCGGCGGGCCAGCTCGGGGCTGGAGCAGGTGTTGGGGCCGATGGCCGCCCTCGTCATCCAGGTGGACCACGGCAACGGCCTGCCCTATCTGGCCGAGCTGGCGCTCACCGGCCCCTACCGCTACCAGGAGTGCTGGATCAACGCCACCCACCGCCTCTACCTGCTCAAGGGGGGCGAGGCCTTTCCGCGCCTGATCGTGCTGGAGCCGCTCTTCGATGATTTCGAGGATGAGGTCACGCGCTGGAACGCGATGTATCCCCTCTCGATCGACAAGCCCAACGCCCGCTACATCGGCGAGATCTTCCAGGTGTCCTGCTGCCACGATCTGCGCGCCATCCTCGAACCCCAGAACATCCGTTTCGCCTATCCCGGGGAGACCGCCAACCCCTTCTATGCCTCTAAGCACCTCTGTTTCACGTTTCTTTCCGACTACACCTACAACCGGGTCGGTTATGTGGACCGGCCGCTCGATGGCCTGGCGGCCCTGGATCTGGGCGATCGGGTGCTGCTCGATGCGGACGCCCTGGCGCCCATCACCGAAGCCGCCCGATGCCACCGGGAGCACGGCCTGGAGGGCAAGATCCTGGGCATCGATCACCTGGCCACCCGGGTCCTGGCCGGTGAACGGGAGGATGCCATCCTCGAATATCTGACGATGGTTCCCTACTACTACTGGGGCTCCTATGACATCGCCGAGATGAACTCTTCTACCAATGTCACGCGCCATCCCTCGGTGGGGGACGACAAGCTGTCCCCCGCCCGCGTCTTCACGGCCAACAACACCCCCTCCTATCTCAACTCCCTGACCAACCTGCCCATGCCCACCGAAGACTTCGTGCGCAATTTCGGGCGGCGCATGCATCACATGGCCTATGAGGTGGTCGATGGCGACAGCAACGGCGAGAAGAACGTTGATGTGGTGGTGCACACCCTGCGCGAGCTGGGCATCCCCTTTCTCGCCGACATGGTGGGGGAATGCGGTGACGAACCGAATCTGCGCCAGATCTTCTCGAGGAGCTCGCCCTATTCCCAGCTCATCACCGAGTACGTCGAACGCTGCCTGGGCTACGACGGCTTCTTCACCCGCGAGAACGTGGCGGCCCTCACCGAGGCCGCGGGCCATGCGGAGCGCTACGAGCACGGCCACGTCTTCGACTGAACGGGCCACAGGAATGAGAAGGAACGTTAAGATGGCTACATCTTTCGTTACGTGGCCCCATGGGTGAGCTGATCGAGGTCGCAGGCGCCACCCAGAATCCCCTGCTGCTGCCGGCCTTCCTGGGGGTCCTCGGCCTCGGTTTCTTTGCACTGTTCCAGTCCGGCGCCGGCAACAACGACGACGACGACTCCTCCCCCGGTGGCGGCCTGATGCAGCCGGTCGCCTGATCTCAGGGGCTCAGCTGTTCTCGCCGCTGGCCTGCGACCGTTTCCAGGCGGCTGGCATCAGCACCAGGAACAGCAGCCACCAGGCGCCAATCACCAGCGAGACCCCGGCGGTGATCCACCAGAGGTGCAGCACCAGCCAGCTCACTCCGACGATGCCCAACCCTGTGAGCAGGATGCTCCAGGGCTGACACCACCACGGCTTCAGTTGCCAGACCGATTCAGGAAGAGGCAACTTCAGGGTTTAGCAAGGGCCGCCGGCAGATTGGCACTGCCGGGCTGGAAGGCCTTCTGCAACACGGCGCTGGCCTGCATCTGCTTGCGCAGGGTGGATTCGGCCGCCCGGTACTGGCTGTCCCGGTTAGTGCCGATGTCTTCCAGTTTGAGGCGCTGCACCTCCTGCTCGGTCATCTTCACCGGCACGTCCGGGTTGATGCCGTGCTTGTGGATGTCCCGGTTGAGGGGTGTCAGGTACTTGGCGATGGTCACGGTCATGCCCGAGCCATCCGACAGGCCGCGCACCGACTGCACCAGTCCCTTGCCGAAGGTCTTCTGACCCACCAGCACGGCGCGATTGTTGTCCTGCAGCGCGCCGGAAAGGATTTCGCTGGCGCTGGCGGAACCCTCGTTGACCAGTACCACCATCGGTTTGGTGGTGAGGGCCTGGCCGGTGGCCCGCTTGACGTCCTGGATGCCATCGCGGGTCTTGGTGGAGACAATGATCCCTTCGTTGATCCACTGGCGGGCGATCTCAACGCTCGCCACCAGCAGACCGCCTGGATTGCTGCGCAGATCAAGCACGTAGCCCTGCACACCCTGAGACTCCAGGTCCCTCACCGCCGCCCGCATGTCCTTGGTAGCGGTGGCGCTGAACTGCTTCAGGCGGATGTAGCCGATCTTGGTGCCGTCGGGGGCGGTGTTGACCTGGTGGTTGACCGCGTGGATCTCGATCAGCTCCCGGGTGAGGGGGGTGTCGAGGTTCTGGCCCTTACGGCGCAGCACCAGATTCACCGTGGTGCCGGCCTTGCCGCGGATCAGCTTCACCGCGTCCTCGGTGCTCATCCCCTTGGTGCTCTTGCCGTCGATCGAGACGATGACGTCCTTGGGCTGCACACCAGCCCGCGAGGCCGGCGAGCCCTCGATCGGTGAAATCACCACCAGTTCCTTGGTCTCCTTGTCGACACTCAGCTGGATGCCCACCCCGGAAAGCTCGCCGGAGGTGTCGATCTGCATCTCCTTGAATTCCCGCGGATCCAGGAAACGGGTGTAGGGATCGTCGAGGGTGCCCAGCATGCCCCGGATGCCCTCGTAGGCATCTTTGGGGGTGCTGTAGCTCTTGGCCAGCACGCTGCGCCGCAGTTTGCGCCACTGGTCAGGCGTGTATTTACCCGTGGTGTCCAGGTAGTCGCGGAAGACGATCTGCCACGCCTGGTCCATCACCTCCTTGGGGCTGTCGCTGATCGACACGGTTCCCGTGGGGGCCAGCACCATGTCGCGCGCCATCACGGCGGTAGCGGCGCAGGCACCGAGACCAACCAGCACCACGACGGTGGCGCGAGCTCTTCCCATGGTGGGGATCCTCAAGGAGTCTGAAATGTGGTTCCAACGTAGCGCCGTTGCCGGGGCAGGGCCCCCCGTTCAGGGGTCGACCCAGCGACCGTCCTCCTTGATCAGGGCGATCAGCGCCTCCACCCCCTCGGCTTCCGGCACCCGGCGGATCTCCTCCCGCCCGCGATAGAGGGAAATCGTGCCAGGTGTCTTGCCCACGTAGCCGTAGTCGGCATCGGCCATCTCGCCGGGACCGTTGACGATGCAACCCATCACGGCAATGTCGAGCCCTGTCAGGTGGGCGGTGGCGTTGCGCACCACGTGCAGAACCTCCTCAAGGTTGAACAGCGTGCGGCCGCAGCTGGGGCAGGCCACGTACTCCACCATCGTCTTGCGCAACCCCATGGCCTGCAGGATCGAATAACAGACGGGAATTTCTTTCTCCGGTGCCTCGGTGAGCGAGACCCGGATCGTGTCCCCCAGGCCCTCGGCCAGCAGGGTGGCGATGCCGGCGGTGCTCTTGATGCGGCCGTAGTCGCCGTCGCCAGCCTCGGTGACGCCCAGATGCAGGGGGTAGTGGAAGCCCTCGGCGTCCATGCGGAACGCCATCATCCGGTAGGCCGCCAGCATCACCGGGGCCCGTGACGCCTTCATCGACACGACGATGTTGTGGAAGTCGAGCCGGTCGCAGATGCGGATGAATTCCATGGCGCTCTCCACCATCCCCAGGGGGGTGTCGCCGTAGGTGAACAGCATCCGTTCGGCCAGGGAGCCGTGGTTGACGCCGATGCGCAGGGCCTTGTCCTGCGCCTTGAGCAAGCTCACCAGCGGCTCAAGGGTGGTCTGGATGCGCTCGCCGATGGCTGCCACCTCTTCGGCCGTGAACTCGGTACGGTTGGGATCAGGCTTGTCGAACACGTACAGGCCCGGATTGATCCGCACTTTGTCGACGTGCTGGGCCACCTCCAGGGCGATCTTCATGCCGTTGTGGTGCACGTCCGCCACCAGGGGCACCGGCTGGTAGCTGTCCTCCAGCCGCTGGCGGATCTCCTTCACTGCCTTGGCGTGGGCCAGGCTCGGCACGGTGAGGCGCACGATCTCGCAGCCCACCTCATGCAGCCGGCGGATGCCGGCGGTGGCCCCCTCCACGTCGAGGGTGTCCTCATTGATCATCGATTGGACCACCACGGGGTGCTCGCTGCCCACCCACATGGCGCCGACCCGGACGCTGCGGGTGGGCCGGCGACGGATCACCGTCTCGAAGCGGGGATCACTGGCCCAGTCGGCCGGTAGGGGGGAGGTCCCAGGGGCAGAGGTGGTGGGAGTGGCCAGGGTGCCGGTCATCTCGCGTGGGCCGGTGGTGGCCAAAGCCTGTCACAAAGTGGGCGGCGGCGGCGGCTGGTCCAGCTCCAGCCGCCGCTGCACCTCCTTGAGGTCCTGCCAGGTGAGCCATTTGGGGGAGCCCTGCTCCCGTGAGGGATTGCGCAGCAGATAGGAGGGATGGAACACCGGCATCACCCAGCGGCCCTGCCAGGGATGCCACTGGCCGCGCAGCCGGGAGATGCCCCCCTTGATGCCGAGCACCCCCTCCAGGGCCGTGGCACCGGTGAGCAGGAGGATGGCGGGATCCACGGCGGCGATCTGAACGGCCAGCCAGGGGGCGCAGGCCGCCATCTCCTGGGCCGTCGGTTTGCGGTTGTCCGGCGGGCGGCACTTCACCACGTTGCAGACGTAGGCGTACCGCTCGCTGTCCAGCCCCACGCTGGCCAGCATCTGGTCGAGCAGCTGGCCGGCCCGCCCAACGAACGGCCGGCCGCTGGCGTCCTCCTGGGCCCCGGGCCCTTCGCCGATCACCATCAGCCTTGCCGCCGGATCGCCCCGGCTGATCACCACCTGCTGGCGGCCTGCGGCCAGACCACATCGCCGGCACTCCTGGCAGCTCCGTTGCAGTCCGTCCAGGCCGGGCGTATGGCCTGCGGCGAGCGCCTCACCCAGAAGGGACGGTTGCAGGGGGTCGCCGGCCATCGCGCCATTCTTGGCCATGGCCGAGGGGCGTAGGGCAAGATGGCCGGATTGCCGAATCGCGCCCTCCAGACGCCGCTCACCGCCATGCCGGCCCCGTTGTCGCTCTCCGCCCGGGCGCAGGCGTTGCAGCCATCGCTCACCCTCGCCATCACCGCCAAGGCCCGTGAGCTGCGCACAGGCGGCAAGGACATCTGCAGCCTCAGTGCCGGTGAGCCCGATTTCGATACGCCCGCCTTCATCCGCCAGGCGGCGTCTCAGGCCCTCGAGGCCGGCCACACCCGCTATGGACCGGTGGCCGGCGAACCGGAGCTGCGCCAGGCCATTGCCGCCAAACTGAGCCAGGAGAATGGCGTCCCCACCCGGGCCGACCAGGTGCTGGTGACCAACGGCGGCAAGCAGGCCCTCTACAACCTGTTTCAGGTTCTGCTCGATCCCGGGGACGAGGTGCTGCTGCCGGCGCCCTACTGGCTGAGCTACCCGGAAATGGCCCAGTTGGCCGGGGCCAGCGTCCGCTGCCTCACCACAGAGGCCAGCGGCGGCTTCCGCTTCAGCCCCGAGCAGCTGGAGGCGGCGATCACCCCCTCCAGCCGGCTGCTGGTGCTCAACAGCCCCTCCAATCCCACCGGCATGGTGCTCAGCCGCGCCGAACTGGAGGCGATCGCCGCCGTGCTGCGCCGCCATCCCGCCGTGGCGGTGGTGTGCGACGAGATCTACGAAATGCTGCTCTCCCCGGGTCACAAGCACCACAGCCTGGCGGCGCTGGCCCCCGATCTGGCCGAGCGGATCTTCATCGTCAATGGCTTTGCCAAGGGTTGGGCCATGACGGGCTGGCGCATCGGCTGGCTGGCGGGGGCCCGCCATGTGGTGGCTGCCGCCAGCGCCCTGCAGAGCCAGAGCACCAGCAACGTCTGCACGTTCGCCCAGTACGGGGCCCTGGCGGCCATCAGCGGCTCGCGGGACTGCGTCAAGGAGATGGCGGCCGAGTTCAGCCGTCGGCGCGCCCGGCTCAGCGAAGGTCTGATGGCGATCCAGGGCCTGAACTTGCTGCCCCCCGAGGGGGCCTTCTATGCCTTCCCAGACGTGAGCGCCTGGGGCCTCGATTCGATGACCCTGTGCGGCCGGCTGTTGGAGGAGGTGGGACTGGCGGTGGTGCCCGGTGCCGCCTTCGGCGATGACCGCTGCATCCGCCTGTCCTGTGCGGCCTCCCCCGCCACGATCGACGACGGTCTGGAGCGGCTGCGGCGCTTCGGCGAGAGCCTCTGAGCGCCCCGTCGGTGCTGAATGCTCGCCCCACGACGGGCTCACCGATGCAGATCCCCAGGAAGCTGGTGGTGCTGGGGGACAGCGGGGTGTTCGGCTGGGGTGATCCGGAGCAGGGGGGCTGGTGCGAGCGCCTGCGCCGCCATTGGATGGACCTGCCCCAGGGGCCGGTGTTGTACGGCCTGGGGGTGCGCGGCGACGGCCTGGAGCGGCTGGCGGCCCGCGCCGAGGCTGAAGTGAGCCACCGGGGCGAGTTGCGCCGCCAGCGACCCCAGGGGATCCTGCTCTCGATCGGCCTCAACGACACGGCCAGGGTGGGGCGGCCCGACGGCCGGTTCCAGCTGGCGCCCGAGGCCTTCCTGTTCGGCCTGCAGCAGCTGTTGCCCCGGCTGCAGGCCATCGCGCCGGTGTTCGTGCTGGGCCTCACGCCGGTGGACGAGGCCGTGATGCCCTTCGCCGAGCTGCTGTGGTACGACCTGGCCAGCGTGCGGCTCTACGAGGGCCTGCTGGAGGAAGCCTGCATGGAGGCGGATGTGTCATTCCTGCCCCTGCTCGATGGCCTGCTGGCCGACCCCCTCTGGCTGCAATGGCTGTGCAGCGACGGTCTGCATCTCAATGGCGACGGCCACGGCCAGCTCTACCGACGGCTTCGCTCCTGGAGCCCCCTGTTGCATTGGGCCGAGCTGGATCCCCACAGCAGCGTGACGGTGGCGCACTGATCCCGGCTCACGCCTCACGCCTCACTCCTAACTCCTCACTGCTCACTGCACCCAGCTGGCCTTGATGGCATCACCCGATCGGAGGAAGGGAACTCCTCCCATCCGGTGAACCTCCGCCGCCTGCCTGCGGCGACTCTGAAGAAACGGACCCTGCTGGAACACCTCCATGGATCGCCCTCCGCCATCCCCCCCTCCACCGGCCCCCGCGCTGCTGGCGACCCGCCGGGCGCCCCAGCCAGACCTCTGCCTGGGCTGCCGTGAGATCCCTGAGGCGATCGTGGATCGCCGCACCCGCAATCGCCGCCGGCTCAAGGCCTTCGCCAACGCCACCGATCCAGAAAGCCGGCTGCATTGGCGCAACTTGCTGGTGGAGGACAACCTGCCGCTGGTGTACGCGATCGCCGGACGCCAGGGCGCCGACACTGGCCTGCCCTTCGAGGATCTGGCCCAGGTGGGCAGCCTTGGCCTGATCAGGGCCGTCGAAGCCTTCGATCCTGATCGCAACGTCAGCCTCAGCAGCTTCGCGGTGCCTTACATCCAGGGGGCGATGCGGCGGGAACGGCGGGATCGCCAGCCCATGGTGCGTCCGCCCCGGCCCCTTTGGGATCTGCACCAGCAGGTGCTCAGCCTCCAGGAAGCCCGCCGGCGCAAGGGACTGGAGCCATTGCCGTCCGCTGCCCTCGCCGATCGGTTGGCCTGCGACCCGACCCGGCTCGAGGAAGCCCTGGGTGTCCACAGTGCCGCCAGGGTGCGCAGCCTGGATGCCCCCCTTGGCCAGGGTGGAGGCGATGCCGACGCGGCCGGCTGCCTGCTGGATCTGCTGGCGTCCCCCGCCGCTCCCGCTGGGGACGACGAGATGGCAAGCGTCAGCGACGCCCGCAACGCCCAGGGTCAGTGGTTACGGCAGCAGCTGGCGGACCTTGATCCCCTGGAGCGGGAACTCCTGGTGGGCCGCATCGATGTGGGTTGCACCTGGGTGGAGCTGGGCCGGAAACTCGGGATCCCGGCCCGCCAGGCCCAGCGCCGCTGCGACGCCGCCCGCGATCGCCTGCGCCGCGCCGCCCTCGCCTGGCGGCAGCAGGTCCTCAGCCCGCCCCAGGGGCCAGCCCGTGCACCAGACCCATGGCCAGCAGGGCCGCCAGCAGCGTCTGGAGCCCGTTGACCACTTCATTGCTGAGCCAGCCCCAGCGCTGCTGAAGGCTGGCTCCCACAACACTTTCGGCCAGTGTGGCCACCAGCCCGACGCCGCTGACCAGGAGCGCCAGAGGCCAGCCACTGATCATCCCGAGGACCATCATCGTCAGGGTCATCAGACCGCTGCCCACCAGGCTGGCGGCCGTGCCCTCCAAGCTGATGGCCCCCTCGGTGCCGGGCGGCACCGCCCTGAGACTGGTGATCAGCACAGTGTGGCGACCCCAGCGTTTACCGATCTCGCTGCCGAAGGTGTCACCGAGCTTGGCGGCGAAGCTGGCGGCGAACCCGGCCAGCAGCAGCGGCACCGCCGCCAGCGGGGCCCGGCAGGCCAGCAGGGCCAGCACGGTTCCCACCAGGGCCGAGCCCCAGACGTTCTCGGGACCCCGCCGGCCCTCGCGGGCCTCCGCCAGCCCCAGTTCCCGTTTGCGGCGGAAGCCGAGCTTGGTCACCAGGCTGCCCAGGGCCAGATAGGCGACCACCGCCAGCCAGCCACGCCAGCCCAGGCTCCCCCACAGCAGGGTGCCGAGCACCCCGGCATGCACCCAGCCCGCCCGCGTCAGCAGGGGCAGACGCTGGGCGACGGCGATCAGCAGCCCATTGATCACCAGGGCCGCTAGCCAGTGCAGGGGGTCCTGGGGCGGTAGCGACACCATGGTGGGCACCCGACTGTGTTGCACAGATCTAAGCGAGCCGCCCCCTGGTACCGCCTTCGGCGGATAATCCCTGCATCCGGTGGTGCTCCGAATGGTCTTCAAACGACCCAAGTTCTTCCTTGATCTGGGCGGCGGCGAAGGCAACGACCCCTCGGTGCTGGTGGCCCCCCCCATGGCCAAGGTCTCGCCCGAAACCACGGACGCCCCTCAGGCGGCCGAGGCCCAGACCAGCGTGGCAGCGGAGGCAGAAGTCTCCCTTCCCCCCGTCTCTGGCCTCACCACCGCCGAAGAGATCGCCGCCGAACTGGCTGCCGCCGAGGCGCTCCGGCCCGCTCCGACGATGGCCACCTTCGCCCCCGACTGCGTCACAGCCGGTGGTGCCACCCCGATGAAGCGCCGCACCCCCGGGGCCAACCTGGGCCTGTTCAAGGAGATGGCGGCCGGCATGATGCGCTCCTGAGCGCCCGCCAGTCGGCCAGCACGGCCAGGCCGCCCACCGCGGCCGTGGCCGTGCGCAGGATCGATCCCCCCAGGCTGACGGGATGCCAGCCGGCTGCTTCGGCCCGTTCCTCCTCCTCGGGGCTCCAACCCCCTTCCGGACCGATCGCCAGCCGGATCCCGGCGGCGAGCTCGCTGTGGCTGGCCCCATCGGCCAGTTGCCGTAGCCGCTGGCTGCAGAGCGGCAGGGCGTCCCGGCGGGTGGTGGCCAGCAGGGCGATCCCAGTGGCCGGCCGGGCCAGCCAGGTCCCGGCTTCGCACGGGGATTCAAGCAGCGGCTGCCACAGCCGTTCGCACTGCTCGGTGGCCTCCCGCACGATCCCCCGCCAGCGATCGAGCGGGCAGCGCTCAGCGGCGGTGCCGCGCGCGGCCAGCAGGGGTTGCAGCCGGTCGGCGCCCAGTTCGGTGGCCATGCGCCAGACCAGATCCGCCTCCCGCTTGGGCACGGCCATGGACAGCTCCAGGGATGGCGTGATCGGAGCCTCCTTGCGCAGGGGCGCCTGGGGGGCTTGCTCCAGCCGCAGCCGTCGCTCCGGTTCAAGCAGGGCCGTCCAGAGCTGGCCGACGCCATCGACCAGCGCCAACCGATCACCGGGCCGATAGCGCAGCACCCGTTCCAGGTAGTGGCTTTCCTGGTCCTCCAAAATCAGACAGCGGCCATCGCCCCCCCGCTGGGCCAGGGCGGCGATCCGCTCCGGGGCGATCAGCAGCCGGCGCAACTCCCGCCCCATCAGTCCCTGGAGAACGGGCTGTCGGGTTCCTCCTCGATCGGCCAGTCCTCGTTCAGCCCGCCGATCACCAGCTCGGTGATCTCCAGCACGTCATTGTCGAGCTGGCGCAGGGCGTTGATCAGCACATCAAGGGCCAGGGCATCGCTGGTGCCCAGGTCGACCCAGCACCGCGCCCAGTCGTCCTGATACTCCATCGGTCCCATGTTGTGCATCAGGGCCGGCAGGCAGCGCTCGGCGGTCTCGGTGTCGTAGGCGAGCCAGCCGAGATCCACGCCACCTTCATGGGTCTGCAGGTTCTCGGCGTTGAAGGCGCCCAGCTTGCCGAGGAAGAACCAGCTGTCGAAGGCCGTTTCCACATAGCCCCGCTCGGCGCCACCGGGCTGGTCGGTGAAGTGCATCCAGATCCAGCAGTTGAACGGATCCACCTCGCGAAATCGGACATCCATGGGGGAAGGGGGCAAATGGCGCGCATGTCCCCCCATCCAACACGCTCCACCGCCGCAGCGCCGGACGGCATGCTGGTGCCATGCTCGATGTCCTTGGTCTGCGGTACCACCCCGCCACGGCGCCGGCGCCGGTGCTGGCGGACGTGTCGTTGCAGCTGACGGTGGGAGCCCCGGCCCTGGTGGCCGGCCGCAGCGGCAGCGGCAAGACGACGCTGCTGGAGGTGATCTGCGGCCTGGCTGAAGCTGAGGCCGGTCGCTTCCTCTGGCAGGGCGAGGCCCTCAACAGCCGCCAGCGCCGCTGGCTGTGCGGCCTGGTGTTCCAGTTCCCGGAACGCCACTTCCTCGGCCTGACGGTGGGTCAGGAACTGAAGCTGGGCCAGCGCCGCCTCACCGCCGAGAAGGCCGAGGCCGTCCTGCAGCAGGTGGGCCTCGGCAACCTCTCCCTGCAGCAGGCGCCGGAGCGCCTCAGCGGCGGCCAGCAGCGCCGTCTGGCCCTGGCGGTCCAGCTGGTGCGTGAGGCCCGGGTGCTGTTGCTGGATGAGCCCACCGCCGGCCTCGATTGGACCGTGCGGGAGGAGGTGCTCCAGCTGCTCGGGGAGCTGGCCAGGGAACGGGCCCTGCTGGTGGTCACCCACGAACCCGAACTGTTCCGGGGCGTCATCGAGCGGGGCTGGCGGCTCGAGCAGGGAACCCTGAGGCCCCTGGAAGTGTTGCGATCCAGCTCCTTACGATGACCATCGGATCGCACGGGATGAGTTGATGGCGGATCGCATGCTGAGGGCCACCGGTGCCGGCGGCGGCATCCGCTTGGTGGCGGTCACCACCACGTCAGCCAGCCGTCAGGCCAGCGAGCGGCACGGGCTCTCCTTCCTCACGACGGCCCTTCTGGGCCGGGCCATGACGGCCGCCCTGTTGCTGGCCAGCTCGATGAAGGTGGCCCATGGTCGGGTCAATCTGCGCATCCAGTCCGACGGCCCCCTGCGCGGCCTGATGGTGGACGCGGGCCGGGATGGCACCGTGCGGGGCTACGTGGGCCGGCCGGAGCTGGAGCTGGATCTGTTGACCGATGCGGACGGTGGCCACCGGTTCGACTTCCGCCGCGCCACCGGCACCGGTTACCTGCACGTGGTGCGGGACCGGGGCCAGGGGGAACCCTTCAGCAGCACCGTGGAGCTGGTGAGTGGCGGCATCGGTGAAGACGTGGCCTCCTATCTGCTCCACTCGGAGCAGACCCCTTCGGCCCTGTTCGTCGGGGAGACGATCGACAGCACCGGCGTGCGCTGTGCCGGGGGGGTGCTGGTGCAGGTGCTGCCGAAGGCGGCGCGGGAACCGGCTCTGGTGGCGCTACTGGAGGAGCGCTGCCGGGAAATCACTGGATTCAGCGATCGGCTCGCCGCCAATGCCGACCAACTCCATGCCCTGTTCGAGGACATCTTCCCGGACCTCGATCCCCAGCCCCTCGGTGTGGGCTCCGTCGAGCAGCCCGTTCAGTTCCACTGCCCCTGCAGCCGCTATCGCAGCGTCAGTGCCCTCAAGCTGCTGGGCCGTGATGAACTCACCGCCATGCTGGACGAGGACGGTCAGGCGGAACTGACCTGCCATTTCTGCAATGAGGTGTATCGGGTGGAGGCCGCTGAGTTGCAGGAGCTGATTGATGAGCTGGCCCCTGTGGTCTGAGCCCTGCTGATCGCCTAAGCAGAACTCAGGCGATCAGCAGAGCGCCCAGCAACAGCAGCAGGATGGCTGGGATGCTCTGGAGCTGCAGGGTGTTGATCGGCAGGGACTGGCTGAGGGAAGCTCCCAGCCCACCAGCCAGCAGACCGCCAAGGACCAGACCCAGGCAGAGAAGCGCGAAGGACCAGCCCACCGCCCCCAGGAAACGCCCATGGCGCCGCTGCAGGTTGAGCACGGTGACCCCGGTGGCCAGCGCCGTCAAGAGTTCGGGGGCGGCCCCGGGCATCAGCACGAGCAGCACCAGCAGCACCCCATCGGCCGCCAGAGGAAACCAGAGGTCCCGGCCGCTGGCCAGCTGCAGCTGGGGCAGGGAGAAGCTGGGTCGGGGAAGGCGTGAGGGGGGAAGCTGGGGCAGGCTCGGCAGGGCGGAGAGTGCCGGACGGCTCGGAGGCGGGGACGCCTGCTCCCTCTGGGAGGCCGAGCGGGCGGCGCTGCTGACCCTGCCCTGCTGGCGTTCCTTCAGCCGATCCATCAGCACCGCGTCGTAGGCCGACTCAATGCGAGAACGAACCAACGGATCATCACCGGCCTCTCCCAGCCGAGCCAACTTGGCCTCCTGGACCGTGTCGAAGGAGGCATCAGGGGCGACCCCGAGCCGCTCGTACGGATCGGAAGCGTCAGGGGACGGTTGGGGCTGGGCAGATCCTTGGTTCATGCCATCGAGCGTATCGAGGCGAGGCTAAAAAAGCGGTTCGCTGCGGTGATATCCCGCTTCCTGTTGCAGTCGGCGCGTGCAGGCCTCGGCCTCCTCAATAGCCAGCGAACGGCGCCGTTTGAGCAGAGGCATCTGGGGAGGCAGGTGGCTGCCTTCGCGCATCTCCACTGCCCCTTGCGAGGGCTGGAAACTGACGTAATCACTGCCCCCGTCGCTGCGGGGACGCACCAGCCAGAGCGGGAGTGGCGTCACGGATCGAGGCATCGCTGTGACCGTCCGTTGCGGCGTGACGAATTGTTGCTTCATTCTGCCCCCTCTGATCGCCTGACGCGAGGGAGGGTTCCCCTCCGTTGCGGCCGCAGCCAGGAGGCCCGGCTCAGAGGGCAATCGGTTCCACACCGCTCACCACAGGCGCCACCCCATGCAATTCCAACTGGGGATGGTCCTCCTGCAACTGGTGCAGGTTCCAGTCGTTGCGGAACAGCAGCACCGGCCGGTCCCAGGCGTCTCGGACCGTCTTGCAGTTGAACAGGCGGCCGACGCTTTCGAGGGCCGGCCAGCCTCCGCTCACCCAGCGGGCGACGCTGAATTCGAGAGGTTCGAGCCGGCTGGTGACGCCGTACTCGTTCTCCAGCCGGTACTGAACCACTTCGAGCTGCAGCTGGCCCACCGCCGCCAGGATCGGATCCCGCTTGCTCGGGTCGGTGTCGTAGAGGACCTGAACGGCCCCCTCCTCGCGCAACTCGTTCACCCCCTTGCGGAAACTCTTGAACGCCGAGGGATTGGGATTGCGCAACCAGGCGAAGATCTCCGGGCTGAAGCAGGGAATCCCTTCGTATTCCACCCGGGAACCGGTGTAGAGGGTGTCGCCGATGGCGAACATGCCGGGGTTGTTGAGGCCGATCACATCGCCGGGATAGGCGTCGTCCACTACCTCCCGGTCCTGGCCGAACAGCTTCTGGGGGCGAGACAGGCGGATGGTGCGCCCGCTGCGGGCGTGGCGCACGTTCATGTCCTTCTCGAAGCGGCCGCTGCAGACCCGAACGAAGGCCACCCGGTCCCGGTGGCGGGGGTCCATGTTGGCCTGCAGCTTGAAGACGAAGCCGCTGAACTCCGGCCGCAGCGGATCCACCGGTCCCTGGTCGCTCTCCCTGGCCACCGGGGGCTGGGCCAGTCCCAGGAAGGCATCAAGGAAGGGACGCACCCCGAAATTGGTCATCGCTGAGCCGAAGAAGACCGGACTCAGCTCACCGGCATGCACCCGCTCCAGATCCAGTGCTGCTCCGGCGCCCTCCACCAGCTCCAGTTCCTCCAGGGCCTGCTCCAGCAACTCGGCTTCCACCCGCTGAGCGCGGTCGGGATCGCCGGGGGCGAGGCGCCGCTCCAGGCTCTGCCGGCCCCGTTCGGCGCGCTCGAACAGCAGCAGATCCTGGGAGCGCCTGTCGATCACCCCACGGAACCGGTCGCCGCTGCCGATCGGCCAGTTCACCGGCCAGCAGGCCAGTCCCAGCTCCTGCTCGATTTCATCGATCAGCTCCAGGGGTTCTCGCCCCGGCCGATCCATCTTGTTGATGAAGGTGAAGATCGGGATCCGCCGCATCCGGCAGACCTCGAACAGCTTGCGGGTCTGAGGTTCCAATCCCTTGGCCGCATCCACCAGCATGACGGCGTTGTCGGCAGCGGCCAGAGTCCTGTAGGTGTCCTCCGAGAAGTCCTGGTGCCCTGGGGTGTCGAGCAGGTTGATCGTGCTGCCGGCGTAGTCGAACTGGAGCACCGTGGAGGTGATCGAAATGCCGCGCTGCTTCTCCAGCTCCATCCAGTCGGAGGTCACCTTGCGTTGCTCCCCTTTGGCCTTCACCGCCCCGGCCTGCTGGATGGCCCCCCCGTAGAGCAGCAGCTTCTCGGTAAGGGTGGTCTTGCCCGCGTCAGGGTGCGAAATGATGGCGAAGTTGCGTCGTCTCGACACCGCCTCCGCCAGCGCGGCAGCGTCGGGATCAGGGGCACTGGCAGAGGGAGGAGGGGAGATCATCAAACCAGCCTGCCAGGCTGACGGGCCAGGCAGGAAGGCCGAGTGCGCCCAGGGGAGG
This sequence comes from Synechococcus sp. CS-1332, assembly GCF_025127995.1. Lineage (GTDB taxonomy): Bacteria > Cyanobacteriota > Cyanobacteriia > PCC-6307 > Cyanobiaceae > Cyanobium. The sequence continues at coordinate 127,743 of NZ_JAHLYP010000038.1, forward strand.
CGCAGAGGTCGTTGACGGTCGGGGGTGGAACCTGATTGCATGGTCAGGCACGCTCGGATTCACCGTCGGCGGGAGAACAGGGATTCTGATGTCGAAGCCTCGAATTATTGCCACGCACAGCTATCGAGGTGGAACAGGAAAATCGAATGTTACAGCCAATATTGCCATTGAATTTGCTCGATTAGGTTTGCGTGTTGGCATCGTAGATACCGACCTGCCGTCCCCAGGAATTCATATTCTATTTGGTCAGGATCAGCCTCTGAAAACCGTCAATGGAGTTCTTCAAAAAAGGTATCCTTTGCATGAAGCGATTGTGGATGTTACTCCGGAAACAATCCAGAGTCAGGGCGCTGTTCTATTGCTTCCCGGAAGTCCAAAGCCAGGAGATATTGCCCAAATCGTCAAAGAATCCTATTCCATGGAGGCCATGGTTGATATCTACAGGGATTACATCAAGTCGGCGGCACTCGATCTTCTGCTGATTGACACCCATCCAGGGCTCAATGAGCCGACGCTCTACTCGATCACGGTATCTGATTTGCTGATCATGGTCTTACGGCCTGATCGGCAGGACTATCAAGGTACAGCGGTCGCCATCGATGTGGCAAGGAAGCTTGGTGTTCCCGCCATCAGTCTGCTGGTCAACAAGGCGTTGACCTCTTCGGACTGGCCTCAACTGAAGACCACCATCGAAGGCACCTATGGTGAAAGGTGCCTGGGCATCCTGCCCCAGTCCGATGACATTATCCGTTACGGGGGAACGGGTCTGTTCTGCCTGCAGGAGCCCAACCATCCACTCGCCCGTGGTCTTCAGATGATGTCTGCGGCGATTCTTGAGTTGCTGGACATCAAGGTTGAAAACGTCGCCCCATGAGTCTGCTCCTCCCTGTCGCAGCCGTTCGGGGCGCGTTCGATTCCCTAGCCACGGCTTTGATGGTGGTCCCGTCGGCGGAAGCGACCTCGCTGAAGTCAATGCCACCTGCGGCGTCACTCAGTCTGATGGTCCTGTATAGCTTGCTGTTGGTCTTTGGATTTTGTGCGCCGATGATCAATCGATCGATTAATCGCAGCAAGGATAGCTCTTTGCCGAAACACCGTTCCTGGCCCTTCGCGATCAGATCCTTTGCCGGCGGAATGGCGGCTTCCTATGTTTTCATCCTGTTGATCCCAGAGATGGGGCTTTTCAACAGCGAGATCAAGATCCCCTTTTTTAACACCTACTCCCTGGCCTTGCTGGGGTTACTGATTTTCAAAGGGCTGCAGCATTACTGTCGACATCTGGCCGAGGAGCGGACCAGAAGTATGGAGGAATGGGCATTCGTTCATTCCAAATCCCATGAAAAGCATTTAGCCTTCAGAATTTCTGGATATGTTTTTATTGCCTATTCGTCGCTCATCCTGCTGACCCTTCCTTACCAAGTCAGCCATCTGGCCCCAGGGATGGGAGTCTTTCTGTATCTAGTCACCTTTTCATTTCATCTCTGCTTTGAATTATTGAGTCTGAATGATGAAGGTGTCAAGCACTACAATCAGTATGTCCCCATTCCGTTGGCCATTTCGCTGACGGCGGCTCTTGGGCTCGCGCTCAGCGAGGCCATGCCGCAAGCCTATTTGCTGGCATGCATCTCGCTTCTGGCTGGGATCATTATTTATAACGTCTTTCTCGTTGAGTTGCCCAATCCAGATCGGTCTTCCTATGTCTGGTTTTTGGTTGGAGCCGTTACGTTCGTTTTGCTGAATTCACTGACTCTGCGTTCGGTGCCTCACTGAACGATGTCACTGTGGCTGGCTGTGGCCAGGCACTTAGAGACCCTCCCGGCTGCGGGAGCGAATGCTTTGGGCCTTACCAAGCAGATCCAGAAAGCCTTCGGCATTGGAGATCTCTTCCACCTCCAGCTGGGCGCGGGCATGGTCGATTTCGATGCTGAGCGTGCGGATCTTTTGCTGAAGCTCATGCTCCCGTTGTTTAACTCTCTCGAACATCTGTGTGAATGAGGCCCGCGCATTCATGATGGAAGTGTCGCCACCATCAGCGGTCTCGTTGATGTATCTCTGCACATCCCCGTAGCTTCCGGAGGCGATCATCTGAGTCAGATTGCTGAATTCATCAATGTAGGCAAGCATGCTGCGTGATCGCTGAATCAGTGCGCTGAACAATGAATCCCGCAACTTCAGATTTCGATCCAACAGACTGATGGCGATCGCATTGGAAAAGCTCAGCAATGAGGCCTCATCGCTCTCAACAGCGCAGGACGCTGATCGTGTCTTTTCGCCAAATAGGGTCATCTCTCCGATGATGCTGTCAGCCCCCAGGCTGGCAATGGTGATTTCCTGCCCACTTGCATTCTGGATGAACACCCGGATACGGCCTGACTCAAGCAGATACAAGGAGTCAGTGGGATCACCTTCGCGAAACAGCAATTCATTCTTTTTGATCACGACCAATCCCTTGCTATCGTTCGCGCTGGATCGAAACAAGTCTGCCAATTCCGATGTCAGGGAATTGGTTGAAACGGGAACGGATGCCAGCCTGGACATGGGCGGAATCTGCTGATCCATGCCTACACCGTTCTCCAGCGGGTCTGCGGTCATGACGTTATCGGTGGGGGGAGCTGAGTGACATGGCGTTGCTCCGGCCGATCCGCACCATGGCCTGGCTTGAATCGTACGTTGATCCTGGGTGAGGATCAATCGGTAGGGCGGCGATCCACCCGGAACCGGCCGACTCGGATCGGGGCGTTGGGCCCCGTTTTGGTGGACCTGTCGTGGGGGCGATCAGGAGGTCGCGCCATGGGAAGGCCTGGGGGTTGGGCCCCCCCCTTCGGCGCTCACTCCAGTCTCCCGTGGATCTCCAGGTAGCGGTCCTCCACCTCTTGCACCTCCAGCCCATCCAGCCCGGCGGCCTTGAGTTGTCCCATCACGTCGGCCCGGGTGAAGGCCGCCCGCAGTGAATGGGCGTAGTCCCGCCGCAGCACCTCCGGGGCCGAGGCGGCATGGCGGCACACCAGGGCCTCCAGCTCCGCCAGGGTGGCGGGCCGCCGCAGATCCCTCACATAGAGCTGGGTGCCTGGCGCAGACAACTGCCGCACGCTCCGCCAGAACACGCCTGGCTCATGCAGATGGTGCAGCAGGCTGTTGCTGACCACAGCACTGCAGGGTCCCTGCAGCTGGGGGCTCGGCAGAACCAGTTGCCGGAATCGCAGGCGCCGCATGGCGGTGGGATCTCCGTGTTGCCTCCGCTCGGCGATGGCCAGCATCGCCGCAGAGCCATCGAGGCCCAGCACGCTGGCCCCGGGCCATCGCCCGGCCAGCAGAAAGCTGATGTTGCCGGGACCGCAGCCCAGATCCACAAAGCTCATTCCTTCCCCGTCCCCCTCCCCCCGGGGACCCAGGAGAGCTTCGATCCTTTCGAGCACGGCCCTGTCACCACGCGAGAAATCCGCCGCTGCATAGGCCTCGGCCTGCAGGACGTCCTCCATCAGCTCCGGTTCACAGATCCGCTCCATGGCTCCAGCCCCGTTGTCCACCCCGCCGTGTTCTACCCAGCCGGGGGGCCGTCAGCCGCAGCAGGCACCGTGGCTGGTGGGGGGGTGCCGTTGCAGACCCTACGGGTGGCGTTATGGTTTCCAGCACGCATCGGCCGTACCCACCGTGACCCTGTCCGCCGCCCGTCCAGCCACGTCCGCCGAGGCGGTGATGTCCTCCGCAGGCGACGGGACCCTCACGCCGGCGGCTGATTTTCCGCTGACCGCCCCAGCGGCCTATCCAGTCTTCTACCGCACGTACAGCCGCAAGACCCCAAGTGGTGGTAGGGAGAGCTGGCATGAGGTGGCTGAGCGCAACCTCGAAGGGCTGCGGGTGCTGGGTTCCCTCTCCATGGACGAGGTGGAGCTGATCCGGCGCATGCAGCGCCACCAGATGGCCCTCCCTTCTGGCCGCTGGTTGTGGATCGGGGGCACCGAGTGGATCGAGCAAGCCGAGAACTTCTCCGGTGCCTACAACTGCACCTCCACCAACCTGGTGGATTGGGAAGCCTTCGCCTTGATGATGGATCTGGCGATGATGGGCTGTGGCACCGGCGCCATCATCGAGCCCCATCTGATCAGCCGGCTGCCGAAGGTGCGCAACACCCTCGTCATCGATGCCGTCACAGACATCGGCGTCACCCCGATCGGATCCCGCCAGCAGCAGACCACCCACCAGATCGAGGGTCAGCAGGTCAGCGTGCGGGTGGGTGACACCCGATCCGGCTGGGTGGAGAGCTACAGGCTGCTGCTCAACCTCTGCAGCGATGAGCGTTTCGACGGCCCCGTCCACGTGTCGGTGGATCTTTCTGACGTGCGGCCCGTGGGCGAAACTCTCAAGGGTTTCGGCGGCATGGCCAACCCCGTGAAGCTGCGGGATCTCTACGGCCGCGTCGCCCAGATCCTCAACAAGGCCAAGGGCCGTCAGCTGACTTCAGTGGAGTGCTGCCTGCTGATCGATGAGGCGGCGGTGACGATCGTGGCCGGCAACATTCGCCGTAGCGCCGGCATGCGCCAGTTCTGCGCCGACGATAATTCCGCCCTCGGTGCCAAGGAGAATCTGTGGCAACAGGATGCCCAGGGCCATTGGCGCATCGATCCCGAGCGCGATGCCCTGCGCATGGCCAATCACACGCGGGTGTTCCATGGGCGCCCCAGCCGTGAGGTGGTGTTGGAGGCCGTCAACAAGCAATTCCAGTCGGGTGAGGGAGCCATCCAGTTCGCCCCCGAGGCGATTGCCCGCTCCAACGCCGACCTGCTCACCACTCCCCAGCTGCGCACCGAATTCATCGGCATCTACTGCGACCAGGGCAAGGAAGAGGCTGGACGCTGGTTGCAGCTTCACCATCCGGAGATCGGTGAGGCTGAGCTGGACCATCGTCTCGGCCGCTACGGACTCAATCCCTGCGGTGAGATCCTCGGTGCCGATTTCCACTGCAACCTGGCCGAGATCCACCTCAACCGGATCGATCCCCACGATCACCAGGCCCAGGCGGACGCCTTCAAGGCCGGAGGACTGGCGGTGGCCTGCCTCCTGAACCACCGTTTTGAGGTCGAGCGCTACCGCCAGAGCCGCGCCTGGGATCCGATCGTGGGTGTCAGCTTCACGGGCCTGTTCGATTTCTTCGTGCACGCCTTCGGCACCCCCTGGCTGCGGTGGTGGGAAGCCGGACGCCCCGACACGGAAGAGGGTCGCTCCTTCCGGGCCGAGGAAGAGGCCTACCTCACGCGCTGGAAGCAAAGCGTCCATGATGCGGTGTGGGACTACTGCGATCGCCACGGCATGCGTCGTCCCAACCGCTGCACCACAGTTCAACCGGCCGGTACCAAGAGCCTGCTCACTGGAGCCAGCCCCGGTTGGCATCCCCCCAAGGCCCAGAGGTTCATCCGTCGCATCACCTTCCGCAAGAACGACCCGGTGGCCCTGGCCTGCATGGACTATGGCTACGCCATCGTTCCCTCCCAGTCGGACAAGGATGAGCAGGGACGTCTGCTGAATGATCCCTTTGATCCGCGCTGCACCGAGTGGCTCGTCGAGATCCCCACCGAGGTCAGTTGGGCCAACCTGCCGGGAGCCGATCAGGTGGAGATCAACAACTTCTCCGCCCTGGCCCAGTTCGATTTCTACATGCAGGTGCAACGCCACTTCACCACCCACAACACCTCAGCGACCGTCGAGTTCCGTGAGCATGAAATCGGTGCCCTAGCCACCGCGATCCATCAAGCTATCGAGAATGGTGAGGGATACATCTCAGCCGCTCTTCTTGCCCGGTTTGATGCCAATGCCACCTTCCCCAGATTGCCCTTTGAGCCGATTGATCAGGCCACCTATCATCAGATGGTTGGTGAGGTTGAGCAGCGTCGCCAGTGCGGTGACTTCTTCCTTGCTTTGCAGAAGTATGACCGCGGCGAGCTGATCGAAGCCGGTCCCGCTGGCTGCGACTCTGATAAGTGTCTGCTGCCTCTGGCCAAGCCCGAGAACTGAACGATCTGGATGGTTTCAGATCACTCTCTTCATCGCTTTGCGCTCCCCTCAGGAAGCCTGGGGGAGATTGAAGGGGGAAGAGAAGTTACTCAACACCAGAAACTAGGGCGCTGATCTCCCGATGGGTGAGGGGATCGTCTGGGTCAATCACCATCAACCTGTCACGGCCTGCATTTTTGGCCATGAGCAGGGCTTTGTCGGCACGCCGGAACGTGGCATCGTAGTTCTCATCTGGCTTGTGCTCTGTCAAACCTAGGCTGGCCGTCAGACTCAACTCCATGTCGTCGATGGACACTCGCATGCTGCGAATGTTTGCCAACATTCGCTTGGCCACAATTTCAGCTGTGGAGAGATCGGCATCAATCAGTAAGGCCATGAATTCTTCCCCACCCCATCGGGCAATGATGTCGTAGTGACGCAGGCTGCTGGAGAGGGCCTTGACGAAATCAACCAGCATCATATCGCCGGTAGCATGCCCATAGTCGTCGTTGATCAGTTTGAAGTGATCCACATCAAGAATGATCATCGAATAGGTAGAGCCATGCCTGGAGGCTCTTTGGTCTTCTTCGAGGCACCGTTCCGCCATAAAGCGGCGGTTTGATATCCCCGTCAGAGAATCATGGGTAGAGGCCTCAAAGAGCGAAAGATTCGACTCTTTTAATGAGGCCTGATACAAATCGGAGATCCGCACAACTCGCTTGATCTGGCGCAACTGCTTCTCGTAGCGATTCGTCAGACTGCGGTTGCTTTCGAGCACATGCGATTGGTAAAGATCAGAGATGTCAGCGACTCTCTCCAAACGTTCAACCTGATCTTCAATGCGGTTCCACAAGCGAGCTAGCAGATGACGCACCGGGTCATCATCATACCGACTGTCTGCCAGAATCGCCATGACTTCCTGCTCTAACTGATTATCGGATTTGGGGCAGGACGGGTCAGCCATGTTAGGCGTTGATCGAGAGGATCAAGAATGGGAAAGTGTAATCTTCCTTGAACTCCGCGCCGAGTTCGGCTGAACGAGGATTCCTATCATCGAACATCCACTGCACCAACACTTCCTTGCCACTCTCAAAGGCAGACTGCAACAAGTCGAAAATATCTATCATGAAACGAATGCTGCTCGTATTGAGGTAGTTCAAATGCAACTCCAGTGTCAGGGAATGTTCGGCACTGTTGAGGTAGCTGTCAATCCATTGAATCAGCTGGTCGTAGAGTTCGAACGAATTCTCCGGATAGGACTCGCCACTCATAACCACAACACCCGCCTTCCAATCCGCCCGGATCGAGGGACTTGATTGGGAGCCGGGTACGGAGAGATTGAGTTCTTCGCTGCTACTCATGGGATCAGATGATGGCCCGAAGGCTAAAGAAGGCACGACCGTGCTCAAGGGGATCAAGGGAGGCCTCCATGGGTTGGCTTGAGCGTCTGGCGATCTCGATGAGACCCAGACCTGCTCCCTGCCCGGGGGTCTGGGCGTGGGGCTGGCGCAACTGCTTTTTGTAGAGCTGCTTGAGCTGGGCCTTGTCACAGTCCGCGAGGTCGTGGATCCGTTCCAGTAGGGCCTGACCGTCCCCCATTTCTACGAGGTTACCTGCACACACAGCGTAATGGCCAGCCTCAGCTGCCGCTATGACGACGGTGGCTGAGGATTCGGAATCGCTCAAGCCATGACTTGTTGCATAATTCTTGATATTCTGACTCATTTCGATATAGACACTGAACACATCCATGACCTCCAGTTCGGGAGCGTGATTGGATTCAATGTGTTCTTTCAAAGCTGATCCTATCTCCCCGATCACGGTGGTGGAGATCGGCCCGTTGAAGCAAATGAGGATCTGATGATTGCTGAAAAACTCTCTCAGCGAGATCAGGCTGGTGGTGCTGATGGTCATCGCATCGTGTCCGAAGCGCACATTGGACTTGTCTTGATCAGAGGAGAGCTGGGGCTGCTGTTGTTCAGCGGGGACATCAAGGAACTCCCTAGGAGAAGCGGAAGGATAAGATCGTGATGTCGTCCCGCTGCGGGTACCGTCCGCGGAACTGTTCCAGGGCATCGGCGAGGGCTTGACGCTGCTGCTCCAAGGGCTGCCGGGCCAACTGGATCAGCCATTGCTTGAATTTCTGGGTACCCAGCGAGAAACCGTCTTCGCCGCCCGATTGATCCAGCAATCCATCGGTGGTCAGGTAGTACGTACAGTCAGGCTGCAACGGTACGTCGTGGTCCGTGTAGGCACCAACGCGCTGATCACAGATCGCCCGGTGGTCTCCCCTGAGCATGTGCATGGTGTGCCCATCACTCCAATAGAGACTGATCTTTGCACCAGAGAATCTAAGCGTTCTGGCTTCAAAGTCAAGGCGCACAAGCCCAATGTCCATGCTGGTCGCGATGGACTTGCTCATCCTGGCCCCATGCAGCAGCGTTCGCATGGCGGTATCGGTGCAGCTCAGAATGGCGGCAGGGGAGGTGATGCCCACCTCCATGATGGAGCGATCAATCCCTGCCCTCGCCAGCATGGTCATCATCGCCCCTGACACCCCATGCCCGGCGCAGTCGGCCACGCCTGCAAGGCAATGACCACCTTCGGAGTGGAAGATGTAGTAGTCACCTCCAACTGTGTCTCGGGGCAGCCAGAGGATGAAGTAATTGTTTCCAAACGTTTCCTGGAGCTGGCGATCCGGCAGGATTGATCGCTGCAGCAGGCCGGCGTAGTTGATGGAGGCCTCGATCTGCCGATTGGCTTCCGACAATTGCTGATTGCTGGCTTCCCCAGCAACCAGTGCCTGCCGCATCTTGACGAGCACGACGTTGAAGGCCTGAGCCAGTTTCGAGATTTCGTCGTTGCTTCGGATCGTCAGCAGGCTGGTCATGTCATCACTCTCGATCTCACTGGCTTCGCGGACAAGGCGAGCGATCGGAAGGATGATTCGCCTGGTGATGATCTGGTACGAAATGATCGCCAGGATGACCAGCAGCAGCGTGAGAATCAATGAGACATAGATCTCGGCAGAATGGACGCCGGGAACCATCAGCAGCTGGACGGCCGCGATAACCAGGTACAGAAGAACGAGCCCATTGACAATCGCGATGAGCGTGAAGACCTGCTGGATGGAGGCCACCGTGCGTCTGGATGAGGAGGGATGACTCATCCCCTTGTTGTTGGTCTCACCGTTGGAATTAGGCTCCATGGCGTCAGGCCCCAGGGCTGGGATTTTCATCGCCGGAGGCTTCTTTGAGCCCAAGGCGGCCTGCAGGGTGTCGGGCAATCAGGAGAATGCTGCTCAAGACATTCTGGGCAGAAAGTCCCTGATGCGCAGTCAACAGCACGACGGTGCATGGCGTAAGGCCTGACCAATCTCGTCGAGATCGCGTTGATGGCTGGCTGGGCCATGGACTCACTGGTCACCTGTCGGTCACAATGGGGCTGATCAATCCTCCGCTCCATGCCTGCTCGCCTGCGCATCGCCATCGGCCTGCTGGCGATGCTGCCGGTCGCCGCTGCCGCTGACCGGTTCCATTGGGGGGATGGATTCGTCTTCATTGCCTCCATCCTGTCGATCATTCCACTGGCGATCCTGCTGAGCACCGCCACCGAGGAGCTGTCCCTCACTCTCGGCCCCTCCATCGGGGCCCTGCTCAATGCCCTCTTCGGCAACGCCACCGAACTGATCATTGCCCTGGCGGCCCTGCGGGCCGGCCTGGTGGACATCGTCAAGGCCAGCATCACGGGCACGGTCATGGCCAACCTGTTGCTGGCCCTTGGCCTCTCGATGCTGGTGGGGGGCATCGGCCGCAGTGAGCAGCGTTTCCAGCCGGTGGTGGCCCGGGTCAACGGTTCGGCCATGACCCTGGCCGTGCTCGCGATCCTGATCCCGAGCCTGCGGGGGATGGTGGGCGGCGATGCGGGCGGGTTGGACGCGGGCGCCGCGGAGTCCTTCTCCCTGTTCGTGGCCTGGGTGTTGCTGGCCGTCTACGGCCTGACCCTGCTGTTTTCCCTGGGGACCCACCGCACCCTCTATGCCGTGGCAGAAGCGGACCTGCTCGTGGAGGGAGAGGATCCGGGCCACGACGGTGAAAGCGGCCATCGGCCGCCGTTGCTGCCCTGGGTGGCTGTGCTGCTGGCAGCCACCGTGGGCCTGGCCTATGCCTCCGAGCTGTTCGTGGGCGTCGTGGAGACCGTCACCGAGTCCCTGGGCCTCTCCGCGCTGTTCACTGGTGTGGTGCTGCTCCCCCTGCTGGGCGGCGCTGCCGAATACCTCACCGCGGTGAGCATGGCGCGCAAGGACAAGATGGATCTCGCGGTCTCGGTGGCCATGGGCTCCACCCTGCTGGTGGGGCTGCTGGTGGTGCCGGTACTGCTGCTGGTGGCCCCCCTGCTCGGCCACCCCCTCGATCTCAGCTTCAACGTCTACGAGGTCGTGGCGGTGGCCACGGCCGTGCTGGTGAGCAATCTGGTCAGCCTCGACGGCCGCTCCGACTGGCTCGAAGGTGTGCTCCTGCTGGCGGCCTACGCCATCCTCGCGGCCGGGTTCTTCTTCCAGAGCAGCTCCCTGTCATGAGCCCGAAGCCGGACGATCGCTCCCTTGCCGCTGCTTCCCCGCCCGTTGCGCTGCGGGCCGGTGGCGCCTGGACGCGCTTGCGCCATGGGGCCGGTCTGCAGCTGCTGCTCACACTCTTGATCCTGCTGGCAGCCCTGCTGCTGGGACTGGCCTGGCTGGCCCTGCTTGCCGCCCTGCTGACCGTGGCTCTGGCCCTGCGCCAGCTTCTGCCACCGCTCTGGCAGCTTCTGGTCCGCCACCTCGAAGACCCCCCCACGGTCCGGCTGGTGGCAACCCTGGCACTGGTCCTGGCCCTGCTCTCGATTCCCCTGGCCCTCGGCTGGCTAGACCCACTGCTGGCGATCTACCGCAACGGGGACTGGGAGGCGATCGGTGCCTTCGGCGAGGGGGTGATCGGGGCCGTTGGCTCGATCCTGGTGGCCCTGGTGGCCCTGATGATCGCCTGGCGCCAGGTGATGGTGGATCAGCGGCTCACCACCCAGCAGAACCGCATCACCCAGGCCCAGACGATCGACAGCTTCATCCATGGCATCTCGGAGCTGATCAGCGACGAGGAGGGCCTGCTGGAGGACTGGCCCCTTGAGCGCATGCTGGCGGAGGGACGCCTGGCGGCGGTTTTGAGCAGCATCGATGGCGACGGCAAGGCCAGGATCCTGCGCTTTCTCTCCCACGCCAGGCTGCTCACCCCCCTGCGCCGCGACCAGCGCCTGGGGCGCGCCATCCTCGATGGCGAGGGCAGCTACGAGGAGGACCGACCGAGGGGGGTTCCCGTGATCCGCCTGCAGAGCATGCTCAGGGGTGCCGATCTCGCCGGCACCGACCTGCGCGCCATCGACTTCAATGGCGCCGATCTCTCCGGCGCCGACCTCTCCGGTGCCGATCTAGCCGAAGCCAACATGGCCGCTGTGAATCTCGCCGGTGCCAACCTCCAGGGCGCCTGCCTCCAGGCGACGCGTTTCTTTTACGGAGAGGCGCTGGCGGCTTCCCCGCACCAGGCCCAGCAGTCGCCGGATCACATCGGTGGCGCAGGCACCGGGGCCTTGGTGGAGAACGTCAATCTCTCCGGTGTGCGGCAGCTGGATCCCGACAACCGCGCCTACCTGGCCGCCTGGTGCGGTGTCCGCTCCCGCCAGACCCTGCCCGGAGGCGTCAAGGGGCTCCCCAACCGGCTGTAAGGTCGGGCCGTCCAGCCTGGAGGGGTGGTCGAGTGGTTGATGGCTCCGGTCTTGAAAACCGGCGAATCGCAAGATTCCGTGGGTTCGAATCCCACCCCCTCCGTCTTTCTCTCCACCACCGGCACTGGCCCCAGCGCCTTAAGCGCCTCAGGGCCCCTCGGCGCGCTCCGCCTGTTGCCGCAGCTTCTGGAGCCGCTCCAGCAGCGTTTCATTGCTCATGCGGTTGTTGAGCCGCTCCGCCAGCAAAGGGAAGGCCATCGGACCGGGCCGAGGCAGGTGCCGCTGCAGCCACTCGCTCCCCTGCAGCCGCTGCAGGGTGCTGAGCAGGCGCCCGAGGTCGAGTTGCTCCTCCAGCACTTCGCTCCTGGCCTGGGCCAGCAGCAGGTTGCCGGGTTCATGGCGCTCGAAGACATCGAAGAGCAGGCCGGCGCTGATCTGCAGCTGGCCGCCGGAGCGCGCCTGGCCGGGGTAACCGTTCACCACCAGGCCGCTCACCTGGGCGATGGAACGGAAGCGGCGGCGGCACAACTCCGACAGGTTGACCGCCCGCTCCAGATCCTCCAGCAGGCCTTCAGGATCCAGCAGGGTCTGGCCATGGAGCTCGAGCAGCTCCTCGAAGGGGTAGTCCCGGGCCGCCAGCAGCTCAAAGCCGTAGTCGTTCACCGACACCGTGAAGGTGCCGCGATTGTGGCGGGCCAGCCGCCAGGACCAGAGGAAGCCCAGGCCCTCATGCACGAAGCGGCCTTCGAAGGGAAAGGCGTACAGGTGGCTGCCTTCCCTGGTGTGGCACACCTCCACCAGAAACTGCTGCTGCCGCGGCAGGGCGGAGAGCAGCACCTGGCGCTCCAGCAGCGGTCGCAGGGCCTGCAGTTCGGCGGTGTCGAGCGCGAAACCCTCCTCCCCATCGAGGGCGCGGGCGCAGCGATCCACCTCCTTGCGCAGATGGGCGCTGAGCAGATCGGAGAGGGCCATCTGGCCCCCGCCCCAGGCGGGCACCATGGCGCTGCGGCGCGTCGTGGCCTTGACCATCGCGGTCATCTCCCGCAGCCGCACGAACTCCAGCTGCCGGCCGGCAAAGAAGAACACATCTCCCGGTTTGAGCCGCCCGATGAACACCTCCTCCACGTGGCCCAGCACGGCCCCACGCACGAAGCGCACGGTCACGGCCCGATCGGCGCTGATCGTGCCGATGTTGAGCCGGTGCAGGCGGGCCACGGCCTGCTCCCGCACCACGAAGCGCTGGGATACCCCACCGCCGGCCTCCGGCGGCTCCCGTTCCAGCTTGCGGTAGCGCGGGTAGGCCCCCAGGCAGTCACCACCGTCCTCGAGAAAGCGCAGACACCAGTCCCAGCGGCTCCGCTCCAGCTGGCGGTAGCTCCAGGTGCGGCGCACGGCCTCAAAGGTGGCTTCGGGCTCAAAGCCAGGACCGCAGGCCAGGGAGACCAGATGCTGCAGCAGCACATCGAGCGGTTCCTGGGGCGGGCGGCGGTGTTCCACCAGCCCCTCTCCCAGCCCCCGCCGCATCGCTGACACCTCCAGTAATTCCAGGGCGTTGGTAGGCATGAACAGCACCTGGGCGGTGCCGCCGGGGGCATGGGCCGAACGGCCCGCCCGCTGCAGCAGCCGGGCCAGGTTCTTGGCACTGCCGATCTGCACCACCCGTTCCACCGGCTGGAAGTCGACCCCCAGATCAAGGGAGCTGGTGCAGACCACCCAGCGGATCGCGGCGGCCTTCACCCCCGCCTCGATGGCTTCGCGGGCGGCCCGGTCGATGGCGCTGTGGTGCAGGGCCAGGGAGCCTTCCATCTCCGGGCAGGCGAAGCGCAGGCACTGGTGCCAGCGTTCGGCCTGGTTGCGGGTGTTGGTGAACAGCAGCGTGGAGACATCCGGCTCCATGGCCGCCACCAGCTCCTCGTACATGCGCAGGCCCAGATGGCCGGCCCATGGGAAGCCGTCGATCGTGTCGGGCAGCAGGCTGCGGATCTGGGTGTCCCGGCGGATCCGGGCCGTGATGATGCGCGGCTCGACACCCACGCCCACCGCAGCCCGGGCCGCCTCCTCGAGGTTGCCGATGGTGGCGCTGATCGCCCAGGTGCGCAGGGCCGGACGCTGGCCCCGCAGCCAGCTCAGGCAGAGCTCGCTCTGGGAGCCGCGTTTGCTGCCCATCAGCTCATGCCATTCGTCGATCACGACCGCCTCGAGGTCCGCGAACAGCGCCTCGGCCCTGGGGTTGGCCAGAAGCAACGAGAGGGATTCGGGGGTGGTGATCAGGATCTGCGGCGGTGCCTTCAGCTGCTTGCCGCGTTCATGGCTGCTGGTGTCGCCGTTGCGCAGTCCCACCCGCAGCGGCCAGGCCATGCTGTCGATCGGCTCCCGGATCGCCAGCAGCAGGTCGCGGCTCAGGGCCCGCAGGGGCGTCAGCACCAGCAGGCGCAGTCCGCCATCCGGTCCGGCGCCCCCCTTCTCGGCCAGCATCGCCGCGATCGGCCCCATCACGGCGGCGTAGGTCTTGCCGGAGCCGGTGGGCACCTGGATCAGGCCGCTGGCCCCCTCCAGATAGGCCTGCCAGCATTGCCGCTGGAACGGCATCGGCCGCCAGCCGCGGCGGCAGAACCAGGCCTCGATCGGGCGCAGCGCTGCCGCAAAGGGACGGGTCAAGGGGCGCGGCGGGTCAGGTGGAGAGCACCGCCACCACCACGGCGGCGATGGCCAGGATCACCGCCCCCAGCACCACACCGGCGGCAATGTTGCCGCGGCGGATCTCGGCGCGATAGTCGATCGGGGAAAGTCGATCGAAGAGCAGCAGCCCGAGGTAGATGAGGATGATGCCCAGAAAGGTCCAGCCGACCATCAGCAGCATCTGGAGCAGTGGTTTGACCATCCCCTCGTTTCAACGCCGCCCCCACCGTAGGGATCCACAGGAGGCCAGCCGCTGATGGGGTCGTCATCCCTGGGCGGGCGGCGGGATCCGGCCGTGTTGCTCTGGCCCCTGGCCAGCCTGCTGCTGCCGCTGCTGCCCCTGATGGTGCTGCTGGTGTCGGCCTTGGAGTGGCCTCGCCGGCTGGTGATGGTGGTGCCCGAGGGTCAGCGGGTGCTGAGTGCCCCCTTCGAGCTGCAGGACGGCTGGCTGGGCAGCCCCCGGCTGGCGCTGACGGCCGAGATACCTCCCAACAGCACGATCGAGCTGGATGTGGCCCTCCTCGATGGGAACGGCCGCACCGTACTGACTCTCACCAAGGACGGATGGCGGGCCAGTGGCACCTGGGCCGAGGAGGGGGAGAGCGGCACCTGGGAGGAAGACGATGCGGGACTGGCGCTGGCCATGCGGCCCGGGCAGAGCGGTCGCTTCCAGCTGGCCGTGCAGCTGCAGGATCTGCTCGATGAAGCGGGCCAACCTCTGCCCAACCCGGTTGTCGTGCGCGGCAGCGTCAGCAACCACAGCGTCGATGCTCCCCTGTTGTGGTTCACCGCTTTGCTGACGCTGGCGTTGGCGCAGGTGCTGCTGCTGGCCTGCTACGGCGTCAGCCGGGGCCGCTGGGTCCAGCGCAGCCAGCAGGCCAGTGCCGCGATCCGTTGTGAGGCCGGTGGCCCTGGACTGCTCCGGTTGGTTGTGGTGGCGCGTTGGGAGTTGCCCCACGACAATCCACCCCTGGGGCAGCCCCCAGACCCGGCGGCCCTGGAGCTGCGGGTGAGCGATGCCCAGGGGCGCATCCGCCTGCAGCATCGGGAGATGGTGGCGGTGGCCCACCGCTCCAATGATGGCGACCACTGGTTGTCCGTTCGCCACACCCTGCACCTGCGGCTTCCGGAGCGCGGCAGCTACCGCTTCCGGCTGCAGCTGCCGGAGGAGTTCCGCGTTGATGGCGACACCTGGGACATCGAATGGCTGCAGCTCAGCGTCGAGGACGGTCGGATGACCGCCTGGCCGGTGTCCGTTCTGCCCCTGGATGGGGCGGTGGAGGGCCGCTGAGATGGCCGATGAACGCGGGGTGATGCTGGTGCTCGCCGTGGCGGTGGTCGCCATCGGCACCGTCACGGCCGTGACCCGCCCCGGCCTCTGGCGCCTTGGCCAGGACGGCACCCCCGCCGCCGGCAGCGGTGTGCGCTACGGCGGCAGCTACCGGGCCGGGCGGTGGGTGGCGGCCCCCCCCCGCCGGCAGGATTGGTCCGGCTTCCAGGGGCGTGGACCGGGCTCAGCCAAATGACGCCTCGGCGCTTAGCGGCCCTGACGCCTCTACAGGTCAGGGTGCTGCTGGCGGCGGCGGCCCTGTCCTCAAGTGTCAGCCTGGTGCTGGAACTGATGTTGGCCACCCAGGCCAGCTACCTGCTGGGCGACCACGCCCTGGCCACCGGCGTCGTGATCGGCACGTTCCTGGCCGCCATGGGACTGGGCGCCTGGTTGAGCCAGTTCCTGGCCGCTGGCCCCGAGCCCGGCTTCGCCCTGCTGCAGTGGTTTCTGGCCGTGGAACTGGCCCTGGCGCCCCTGTGCCTGCTGGCGCCCCTGGCCCTGTTCGCCCTCTTCCGGCTGGGCGGTCCGGTGTGGCTGGGCCTGGTGATCTGCACCGTTCTGGTGGGGGTGCTCGGTGGCATGGAGGTGCCGCTGCTGACCCGGCTGCTGGAGTGCGGTCAGCAGCTGCGGGTGGCTCTGGCACGGGTGCTGGCCCTCGACTACCTGGGTGCCTTGGTGGGGGCCCTGCTCTTCCCCCTGGTGCTGCTCCCCTGGCTTGGTTTGCTGCCCACCGCCGGCCTGCTGGCCCTGGTGCCCCTGGCCAGTTGCGTGGCCATCGCTGCCGTCTTCCCTGTGGGGCGCCGCTGGCGCAGCTCGATCGCCGTGGCCTTTCCAGTGATCGCCCTGGCCGGCTGGGGGCTCGTTCCCCTGGGGGACCGGATTGAGGATGGCCTCTACGACGATCCGGTGGTGAGCCGTCTCCAGAGCCGCCACCAGCGCATTGTGCTCACCCGCCGCCGCGACGACCTGCGCCTGTTCCTCGACGGTCAGCTGCAGTTCTCGAGCCTCGACGAATACCGCTATCACGAGGCCCTGGTGCATCCGGCGATGGCGTTGCAGGGCCGGCCGCAGCGGGTGCTGCTGCTGGGGGCCGGCGATGGCCTGGCCCTGCGGGAGGTGCTGCGCTGGCCCGCGGTGCGGCAGGTGGATGTGGTGGAACTTGACCCGGCCATGGTGCGCCTGGCGAGGGAGCAACCGTTCCTGCGGCGCCTCAACGGCGCCAGCCTGGAGGACCGGCGGGTGCGGCTCCTGATCGGCGATGCCTTCGAGCGGGTGCGGCAGCTGCGGGGCACCTACGACGTGATCATCGCCGACTTCCCCGACCCGGCGACGCCGCCGCTGGCGCGTCTCTACAGCGTCACCTTCTACGGGCGCCTGCTGCGGCGTCTGGCCCCCGACGGGATGCTGGTCACCCAGGCCTCGACGCCCTTCTTCAGCCCCAAGGTGCTGGCCTCAATCCAGGCCACCCTGGCCGAGCTGAACCTGGCCACAAAGCCCTACGGCGTGGACGTGCCCAGCTTCGGCCCCTGGGGTTTCGTGCTGGCCCATCGGGGCCAGCCGCGGCCGCCCCGGGGGGTGCTCCCCTTCCAGGGCCGCTGGATCGACCAGGGGCAGCTGGACCGGCTCTTCCCCCTGAGCCGGGATCTGGCCCTGCCACCGGGAGAGCGGGTGTTGCCCAACCGCCTGCACCGGCCCGTGCTGGCCGACTACCAGCGCCAAGGGCGCTGGCGGGAGAACTGATCAGTGCCTGCGTCCATAAGCTGAGCCAGCCGGCCTCGATGGTCCGGCCACCGAGCACAACGATGGCTGTCTGGTTCCTTCTGCCCCTGCTGCTGCTGGCCGCCGTTGCCCTGCTGCTGCTGCGGCGCTCGCGCCTGCGCCGCCAGGCGCCCAAGCTCCTGGGCCGCACCCTGTTCAACCTGACCACCGGCGACATCGTCCAGTACGACGGCCGCGACTGGGTGGTGGAGGACCGGCTCCTTTACGACGACGCCGGCTTCCAGTGGCTGGAGTACCTGCTGCGGGACGGCGGCGATGGCCGTTGGCTCAGCGTCTGCGAGGACGACTGGCTGGAGGTGAGCTGGCTGGAGGACGCCCCGGCCACGGAGCTGGAGGGTCTGACCGCCGACTTCCCCGATCACCTGCGCTGTCGCGGCCAGCTGTATCAACTCAAGGAAACGGGCCGGGCCTCGGTGAGCGCCGCCGCCCGGGTGATGAACCGGCGCATGCAGGGCTGTCGCTTCGGCGATTACGAGGGGGAGGAGGGCCGCGTGCTCTCGCTGGAGCGCTGGGCGGAAGGGGACGATCCTGGCCAGCCGGAGCTCAGCCTGGGCCGGCGCATCGACCCGGCCGCCCCGGTGCTGCTTCCCGGCGATGGACGCACGGTCTATCGCTGAGCAGTTGATCGCTGAGCAGCTGGATCCTCCAGCAGGGCCAGGGCACTGCTGAGGCTGTCGGCCGATTCGGGGGTGCGGTCGCGACGCCAGCGCAGGATGCGTGGGAAGCGCACGGCCAGGCCGCTGCGGTGGCGGCTGGAGCGTTGCAGGCCCTCGAAGCCCAGGGTGAAGACCTGCAGCGGATCGACGGCCCGCACCGGGCCAAAGCGCTCGGTGGTGTGGCGGCGGATCCAGCGGTCCAGCTCGTTGATCTCGCTGTTGTCGAGCCCCGAATAGGCCTTGGCAAAAGTGACCAGATGGCCGTCCCCATCCCAGAGACCAAAGGTGTAATCGGTGTAGAGGTTGGCGCGGCGGCCGCTGCCGGCCTGGGCGTAGAGCAGCACCGCATCGAGCTCCATCGGCTCCAGCTTGTGTTTCCACCACAGCCCGCGGCGCCGTCCGACGCCATAGGCCGAATCGAGGGCCTTGAGCATCAGCCCCTCGGCGCCCACTGAGCGGGCCTGCTGCCGCAGCGCTTGCAGCTCGTCCCAGCTCCCCAGCGGCAGCACCGGGGAGAGGCGCAGGAGCCCGGCGGCGGGGGTGGCAACCGCCTCCTGCAGCTCCTGCACCAGAGCCTCCAGGGCGGTGCGGCGTTGGCTCAAGGGCTCGGGCCGCAGGTCCTGTGCCCCCCTTTCCAGCAGGTCGTAGGCAATGAAGGCCGCTGGGCACTCCCGCAGCAGGGCGGCACCGGGCTTCTGGCGCCCCAGCCGCCGCTGCAGGGGGCCGAAACCGGCGGGTTGGGGCGCCTGCGCCAGCCAGACGGTGAGCTCCCCATCCAGCACCGTGCCCGGCTCCAGCCGCTCGGCCATTCCCTCCAGCTCGGGGAAGCTGGCATTGATCAGCTCCTCGCCGCGGCTCCAGAGGAAGGTCTGGCCGCTGCGCCGGATCAGCTGGGCCCGGATTCCGTCCCACTTCCACTCCACCTGCCAGCCGGCGGGGTCGGTGGCGGCCAGGTGCTCCGGCTCCAGCGGCGAGGCCAGGCAGAAGGGATAGGGACGGCTGATCGGGGCGGCCGCGCCGTCCTCGATGGGCGCCAGCAGGGCCTCCATCGCCGCGGCGGAGGGGTCGAATCCGCCCATCAGCCGATGGGCCAGCTCCGCCTCCTCCAGCCCTGACACCTGGGCCAGCGCCCTGGTGACCAGGCCAGCGGCCACGCCCACCCGGAAGCCGCCGGTGAGCAGCTTGTTGAACAGGAAGCACTGGCCGTCCGGCAGGGCCGCCCAGATCGCCAGCACCGCCTCTGCCTGCGCCTCAGACTCCAGAGCGGCCAGGGCCGGCAGCCGCGTTTCCATCCATGTGGCCAGGGACAGCTCCAGGGGTGGGGCCGGCGGCAGGGCCAGTTCGGGGAGCAACAGGGCAATGGTCTCGGCCGAGTCCCCCACCTGGGCGTGGCAGGAGTCGAACAACCACTCCGGCAGCCCCGAGCGTTCCAGGCAGATCTGCCGCAGCCGCCGGCCTGTGATCAGCCGCCGCCGCCGCTTGCCCAGCAACAGGGCCAGGGCCCAGGCGCCATCGGCCGCCTCGGCCGCCTGGAGATGGGTCGCCAGCGCCGTCACCCGGTCTTTCGTTCCGGCACTGCGCTCCAGCTGCTGGATGAGGTCGGCGAAGGCCTGCATCGGCTCAGGCCACAGAGGGCGCTGCCGCCCCTTCCAGCTCACCCTCCTCGCTCCGCTGCCCCACGAACGCCCGCCCCAGCGGCTCCGCCGCCAGGCCTCGCTCCTCCCGCAGAAAACGGGCCAGTCCGTCGCTGTTGCCGTGGGTGACGTACACCTGGCGGGCACCGCAGTCGTGGACGCTGCGCAGCAGGCCGTCCCAGTCGGCGTGGTCGCTGAGGGCGAATCCCCGCTCGAAGCCCCGCCGCCGCCTGGCTCCCCGCACCGCCATCCAGCCGCTGACGAAGGCCGTCTGGGGAGCCTTGAACCGCTTCATCCAGGGGGAGCGATGGGCCGAAGGCGGTGCGATCACCAGGCGCCCCGCCAGCGATTCGCCGCGGGGGAGTTCGCTCAGCGGCCGCGTCGGGGGCAGTACAACCCCTGCGCTCCTGTAGGGCGCCATCAGCGTCTGCACCGCCCCGTGCAGCAGCACCTCCTCCTCCACCCCCAGGGCGGCCAGTTCCGCCAACAGCCGCTGGGCCTTACCGAAGGCATAGGCGAACAGCAGCGAGGGTCGCTGGGGGGCCTCGCGCCACCAGGACAGGATCTCGGCGGCCACCTGCCTGCCGGGTCGCCAGCGGTAGATCGGCAGCCCGAAGGTGGCCTCGGTGATCAGCACATCGGCGGTCACCGGCTCAAACGGGGCGCAGCTGGGGTCGTCATCCCGCTTGTAGTCCCCACTGATCAGCCAGGTCTCGTCGCCTGCCGTGATCCGGATCTGGGCCGAGCCCAGCACGTGCCCGGCGGAATGGAACGACACCAGCGCCTCGCCGAGGCGCAACTCCTCGCCGTAGCCCACCCCCGTCAGGGCAATGCCGGACCCCAGCCGTTGCCGCAACACGCCTTCGCCGCTCCGCACCGCCCAGTACGCGCCGCAGCCCGGTCGGGCGTGGTCGGCGTGGCCGTGGGTGATCAGGGCCCGGCTCACCGGCCGCCAGGGATCGATCCAGGCGTCTGCGGCTGGGCAGTAGAGCCCCTGGGGGGTGAGTTGGATCAGGCCGTCGCCCGGCAGGGCCATGGTGCGCGCAGGCTGCGATGGCGCCGCTGACGGGGAAGGCCCGCATCCTGGCGAGCCAGGCCCGTTGACGGCGGGGGCGCGCCCCCTTAGCCATGGGTCAGGCATCTCCACGGGCCCCATGACACTCGACACCCACCGCGAGGAACTGGAGGCCACCGCCATCGCCCTGGCCCGGCCGGGCACCGGCCTGCTGGCGGCCGATGAATCCACCGGCACCATCGGCAAGCGCTTCGAGGCGATCGGGCTGGCGAACAGCGAGGACAACCGCCGTGCTTACCGCACCCTGCTGGCCACGGCCCCCGGCCTCGGCGAGACGATCAGCGGCGTGATCCTCTACGAGGAAACTCTGTTTCAGGAGGTCGCCGCCCTTCCGGGCCAGTCGGGGGGATCGATCCTCGAGCTCTTCCAGGCCCAGGGGCTGGTGGCTGGGATCAAGCTGGATCTGGGCGTGGAGCCCCTGGCGGGAGGCCTGCCCGGCGAGACCTGGTGCACCGGACTGCAGGGGCTGCGGGAGCGGGCGGCCCGCGCCTATGCCCAGGGTGCCCGCTTCGCCAAATGGCGGGCGGTGCTGCGCATCAGCGCCGATGGCTGCCCCTCGGAGCTGTGCGTGCGCGAGAACGCCTGGGGGCTGGCCCGCTACGCCCGCACCGCCCAGGAGGAGGGACTGGTGCCCATCGTGGAGCCGGAGATTCTGATGGATGGCGACCACGACATCCTCACGACTGCGGCGGTGCAGGAGTGGGTGTTGCGCAGCGTCTACGAGGCCCTGGGCCAGAACGGGGTGTTTCTGGAGGGCACCCTGCTCAAACCGTCGATGACCCTCCCCGGCGCCGACGGCCCCGAGCGTCCCACCCCCGAGCAGGTGGCCGACTTCACCGTGCGCACCCTGCGGCGCAGCGTGCCGCCGGCCGTGCCGGCGATCCTGTTCCTCTCAGGCGGCCTGGGTGAGGAGGAGGCCAGCGTGTTCCTTTCGGCGATCCACCACGCCGCCCACGACGCCCCCTGGCACCTGGGCTTCTCCTATGGCCGGGCCCTGCAGCACTCCTGCCTCAGCCACTGGCAGGGAACCGATACGGCGGCGGGTCAGGCGGCCCTGCTGGCCCGCGCCCGGGCCAATGGGGCGGCCGCCCGCGGGACCTACCTGGCCGGGTCCGAACCCTCCGATGACGCCGCCTCTCTGTTTGTGGCCAACTACAGCTATTGAGGCAGAAGCCGTACCTCAGGCACTCATCGCCAACATGCGCTCGATCGGCACCAGGGCCTGGCGGCGGATGTCCTCGTCGAGTTCGAGGGCCGGCGCCATGGTCTCCAGGCACTGCCACAGCTTCTCCAGCGTGTTCAGCCGCATGTAGGGGCAGGCGTTGCAGCTGCAGCCATCGGCCCCGGGGACCTCGTAGAGGGTCTTGCTGGGGGAGCGGCGTCGCATCTGATACAGGATGCCTGGCTCTGTGAGCACGATGAAGGAGGGGGCGGCACTGGTTTCAGTGCGCTGCAGGAGCTTGCTGGTGGAGCCGATGAAGTCGGCCAGATCCAGCAGATGCTGCTGACACTCCGGATGGGCGATCACCTCGGCTTCGGGGTGTTCCAGGCGCAGCCGCAACAGGGCCTGCTCACTGAAGGTTTCGTGGACGATGCAACTGCCCGGCCAGAGGGTCAGCTCCCGGCCGCTTTCTCGGGCCACCCAGCGACCCAGGTTCTGGTCGGGGGCGAACAGGATCGGGCGATCGGCCGGCAGCTGCTGCACCAGCTGCACGGCGTTGCTGCTGGTGCAGATCAGGTCGCTCTGGGCCTTCACGGCCGCAGAGCAGTTGATGTAGCTCACCACGATGTGCTCCGGGTGCCGGCGGCGGAAGTCGGCGAAGGCGTCTGCAGGACAGGCATCGGCCAGGCTGCAACCGGCCTCCAGATCGGGCAGCAGCACGGTCTTGCCCGGGTTGAGGATCTTGGCGGTCTCGGCCATGAAGTGAACGCCACAGAAGACGATCACCTCGGCTTCTGTGCTGGCCGCCCTGCGGGAGAGCTCGAGGGAATCGCCGATGAAATCGGCGCTGTCCTGGATGGCGTCGTCCTGGTAATAGTGGGCCAGGATGATGGCCCTGCGCTCCTTCTTGAGCGTTTGGATCGCGGCAGCCAGGTCCGCCGGGTCAGCCAGATTCCGGCCAATCTCTGGGGGTGTCTGGGTCAGCGTCTGCGTGAAGACCAACCGATGCCCCGTCCCATGCACGATGATCCCACTCTAGGAAGCGGTTGGTATTGGCTGAGCTGAACATCGCCATCGCGGGGGATCTGCACGATCAATGGGATCGGAGCGACCACGACGTGCTCGATCTGATCCGTCCCGATGCCCTGCTGTTGGTAGGTGATTTCAGCGACGGCAAGAGCCGCATCCCCGAACTCCTCGCCACCTTGGAGCTGCCTCTGGCCTGCGTGCTCGGGAACCACGACGCGGGCAAGGACGGCAGCGGCCGCACCCTGCGGCACCAGCTGGAGCTGCTGGGAGATCGGCACTGTGGCTGGGGGCTCAGGGAGCTACGTCCCCCCGGCCTCGCGGTGGTGGGGGCCCGTCCGGGGACTGCCGGCGGTGGCTACCACCTCTCCAAGGCCGTCAGAGCCGTCTATGGGCCGGTGGGACTTCATGAGTCCGCTGAACGCATCACCCGGGCGGCCCTGTCAGCCGATCCGCAGCTGCCGCTGGTTCTGCTGGCCCACTCCGGCCCCAGTGGCCTGGGCACCCAGGTGGACGACCTCTGCGCCCGCGACTGGAAGGCTCCCGCCTGCGACTGGGGGGATCAGGATCTGGCCCTGGCGTTGGATCAGATCCGTCGTCGCCGCCCACTGCCCCTGGTGATCTTCGGTCACATGCACCATGCCTTGTGCCATCACCAGGGGGAGCGACGCAGCTTCCGCCGCGACGCCCAGGGCACCGCTTTCCTCAACACCGCCTCTGTTCCCCGTCACGGTGTGGACCAGCAGGGTCGGGCCCTGCGCCACTTCAGCTGGGTCGTCTTCTCAGGCGGTGACCTGCGCCACATCAGCCACCGCTGGTACGGCATCGATGGCGCCCTCCACTACGAGCAGACCCTGTGGAGAGCGGCCCTGCCGGCGGCGGGCGTCCTCAGCCCTTGCTGATTTACGCCTGCATCAGCAGCCATGGCTTCGGCCACGGCTCTCGCACGGCCTCGGTACTCGCTGAACTGGCCTCTTTGAAGCCCGACTGGCGCCTGGTGCTCTCCACTGGACTGCCGCGAGCGTTTCTGAAGCTTTCGCTCGGCCCGGTGCCCTTTGAGCATCGCCCCTGCCGGTGGGACGTGGGGGTGATCCAGGCGGATGCCCTGGGTGCCGACGCCCCCGCCACCCTGGCAGCCCTCGAAGACCTGGACGGGAGCCTGCCGGGGCTGGTCGAGGCCGAAGCCACCTGGCTGGAGGCCCAGCACCAGCCGCTACTGGTGCTGGGTGATGTGCCGCCGGCGGCGGCCCTGCTGGCCCGACGGCTGCAGGTGCCGCTGGTGTGGTTGGCCAGCTTCGGCTGGGACACGATTCACGCTCCCATGGGCTCGGGCTTCCAGCCCTGGGCAGAACGACACCGGCAGCTGTACGCCCAGGGGGATCTGCTGCTGCGCTGCCCCCTGTCCCTGCCGATGGACTGGGGCCTGCCGGAGGTGCGGCTGGGCCTGACGAGCTCCAGTCCGCGGCTCGACCTGGAGTGGCTGGCCCAGGATCTGGCCCTGCCGCCGGATCGGGAGCAGGTGGTGCTGGTGAGCTTCGGTGGCCTTGGCATGGCCATGGACCCGGCCCTGCTGACCCTTTGGCCGGAGCACGTGTTCATCGGTCCGGATCCCCTGCTGGCGACGGTGCCCAACGGCCGTTGCCTGCCGGCCGGGGTGCGCCCCCTCGACCTGATGCCCCTGACGGGACGGCTGATCACGAAACCCGGCTACAGCAGCTTCTGCGAGGCCTTCAGCCAGGGCGTGGGGATCCACCTGGTGCACCGGAGCGGATTTGCTGAGGCGCCTGTGCTGGAGGAGGACCTGCGCAACCACGGCTGGCATCGGCTGCTGAGCCAGGAGGCGTTCCGCCGGGGCGACTGGCAGCTGGATCAACCCCTGGAGCCCCCCCGGCGCGGCCCCCTGGCGGTGGATGGGGCCACAACCGCAGCGCGGGCCCTCATTTCGCTGCTGGAGGGACGATCAGCACTGCCTATGGGGCCTGGCTTCAGGATTTGATCATCTGTTCATCGACGTCGAAGAACTTCAGTGCCTGGCTGTAACTCGAATGCAAAGCGTCATTCTTGATACCAGTAGACAGTTGTTCGACCGTCACTTACACCGAATCGTTTCGGCGCATTCATCGGCAAATTACCGCCAAGTCTCGGTGCAAGGAATCACTATTCCTCGCCACGGGATCACTGGTTCTTCCTGATGCCGTTCCCCAGAAGACCTGGTCACACCAAGCACATTCCGTCGGATTAATTCCGTTATCCATCTAGCGGATTTTTCCCCCACTTGTCCTTCACGACCGTTTCTCTTGCCGAACCTTCAGCTCCGTCCCCTCGTCCTCGCCATCGCCGGCCTGACCCTGGCAGGCCCAGTCAGTGCCGCTGAGGCCTCTGGCGCCTGGCAGCTGGGTCCTGAGGCCCGTGTGGCCCCCGCTCGGGTCGCGATGCTGACGCCGCTGCCGGCAGCGCCCCGCGTGTTCGCGATCACGCCCGAGCGACGGGCGCTGCTCAACACCATCCGCT
Organism: Synechococcus sp. CS-1332; assembly: GCF_025127995.1. Classification (GTDB taxonomy): domain Bacteria; phylum Cyanobacteriota; class Cyanobacteriia; order PCC-6307; family Cyanobiaceae; genus Cyanobium. The sequence goes on from NZ_JAHLYP010000038.1 coordinate 153,337, forward strand.
ACGCCGAAGGGACCTGGGCCAACGGCCAAGAGGTCGGGTACCGCATCTTGTTCGGCGGCAGCCTCTTCCATTCCCTCGATCGCCATCCCAATCGGGTGATGCGCACAGCCCGCTACGCCAGCGCGGCGGCGGGTGCCTACCAGTTCATGCCCTTCACCTGGGACATGGTCACCCGGGCCCTGGGTATGCCCGATTTCGGTCCTGAGTCCCAGGACCAGGCCGCCCTGTTCCTGGTGCAGCGCCGCGGTGCCCTGCACCTGGCTGATCGCGGTGAGTTGAGCCCCGACCTGGCGGCCCGTCTGGCCCCTGAATGGGCGTCTTTCCCGACCCTGGCCGGCCGCAGCTACTACGGACAACCCGTCAAGCGCCTCAATGACCTGCGCCGTTTCTACGAGGAGAATCTGGCCCAGCTGCGCAACGAATCCTCTGCCGTCTGGGAAAACGTGGCCATTCGTCAGGTGCCCCCGCCCTGCAGCGATGACAGCCTCAGCTGCCAGCTGGAGCGGGTGAGTGGTCCGTCAACCGCCCGCTGAGCCGGATCCTCGACCCACTCCGGGGCGTTCAGCCTTCGCCCTTGCCCTGCAGGCGCACGCCGCCCAGGGTTTTCTGGGCAATCAGGTAGGCCACCACTGAAGCTCCGAGGAACCCCAGCACGTTGCGCAGCAACGGCAGCACGTCGTTGGTGCGCGTGATGATCGGCCCCATGCCAAGGGCCACGAACAGGATCAACCAGAGGGGAGAGAGCAGCAACACCCAGGTCCATTCGACCCGGCGGCCCTCCTGACGTGGGAAGGCGGCGAACCCCACGATCAGACCGCCCAGGATCGACGTGCAGAGCGTGAGGATCCACTGCTCCTGGGGCAAGCCCGGCACCACCTGGCAACCACCGATGGCCAGGCATCCCTTCACGGCATGGATGGCCGACAAGATTGAGCCATCCTCCCCGTGGTCCCGCACATAGAACTGGTTGCCGTAACGGGTCTGAAGTTCCACCCAGAAGGTGCGGGGCATCAGGGCGAAGAGGGCCTCACCCACGTTGAAGTTCAACAAGTTGCCGCCACGGGGATCGGCAACCAGCAGCAGGCTGCGCTCGTCCAGGTCCCAGAACCCCTTGACCGCCAGGCCGGGGGTGCGCTCGTACTGGGTCAGCACCCTGAGCTTCCAGCCGCTGGTGGTTTCGAAACTCTCCAGTTCAGCCTCCAGTTCGCCACGCTCACCGTCGGTGAGGGCCTTGGCCAGGTCGATCACCGGGGTGGGGTGATCGGGCAGCAGCTGGGGGTTGTCAGCGGCGTAGGCGGTCGCCCCCAGCCCCGGCAGCAGCCAGGTCACGAGCACCAGGGTGAGGGTGGCCAGGCCGGCCCCCAGCCGCCGACCGAGTCCGCCACACCAGCCACGCCCCCGCTGATCCCGTTGCGTTCCCGCCGCTACCGGTGTGCCTGTCGCCATCGCTCGTGCTCCCATCGTTCAGCATTCTCACTGAGTCACCCTGACGCCGCGTGCTGACCCCCCATCGACGCTCCACGCCGGTTCCCGATTGGCTCCTGCGGCGGTTGCGGGCGGCGGGTGGTTCGGTGCCGTTCCAGGACTACATGGAATGGGTCCTGCACGATCCGGACCACGGGGCCTACGGCAGCGGCCGCCTGGCCATCGGCCCCCGAGGGGACTTCGCCACTGCCCCCTCGCTCGGGGCGGACTTCGCCCAGCTGCTTGCCCCCCAGGTGGCCCAGTGGCTGGCCCTGCTGCCGGCGCAGGCCCCCCTGGCCCTGGTGGAGACCGGACCGGGTGAGGGGCACCTGGCCCAGCAGTTGGCCGAGGCGCTCCACGCCGGCTGGCCCGAACTGGCCGGGCGCACCGAACTGGTGCTCGTGGAGCCAAATGCGGGCATGGCCCAGCGGCAGCGGCAGCGGCTCAATGCGTGTCCGCTGGCGGTGCGCTGGATCGATTTCTGCGCCTTGGCCAGCGCCCCCCTGCGGGGCATCGTGCTGGCCCACGAAGTGCTCGACGCCCTTGCCATCGAGCGGATCGAGCGCCGGGACGATCACTGGTGCCGCCAGCGGGTCGTTCTGCGGGGGGACAGCCTGAGCCTGGAGGCCGCTGAACCCCTGGACGGGCCCGTGCTCGAGCAACTGGCATCCCTCGGCCTGCTCCCCCTGGATGGGAGCCGCCCTCAGGGCTGGAGCACGGAGCTCCACCCAGGGCTGGAGCCCTGGCTGGCCGCCTGCGGTGGAGCACTGAGCGAGGGGTGGTTGCTGGTGATCGATTACGCCCACGAGGCCCGTCGCTACTACGCGCCCCAGCGCTCCGGCGGCACCCTGATGGCCTACCGGCGCCAGCAGGCCAGCGATGATCCCCTTCTGGAGCCTGGTCTGTGGGACCTGACCGCCCATCTCTGTCTCGAGAGCCTGGAAACAGCAGCCCGGGCCGCAGGCTGGCAGCCCCTGGGCGGATGCCGCCAGGGAGAGGCCCTGCTGGCGCTTGGTCTTGCCAGTCGCCTGCATGCGCTTCAGCAGGAGCCGGCCTCTCGGCTGGCGGAGCTGCTGCAACGGCGGGAAACCCTGCTTCGGCTGGTGGATCCCGCCGGGCTCGGTGCCTTTCGCTGGCTGGCCTTCCGCCGGGATCCACCGGGGCAAGGGATGGCCGAAACGCTGCAGCCAACGCCCCTGTTTCTGAGCCTGCCGTCGCCCTGATCGATGCCGACCCCTTTACATCTCCACATGAAATCTTGAGCATTCCTGCTCAATCGTGGAGGAGAAACCTGTGGCTAACGGTAGGGTGAAATCCCAATCGGAAGGCGTGGTGATGGGAATGGCAATGGACAATGTTCTTGGTGACCAGACGGTGGCTCAGTTTGTTGGTGCAACGTTCCATCTCGACCCAGAATCTTCAAGCAGCATTGATGCTCTCAGTGCCGACGTTGATGGGATGGGCGACGATCCCGTCGAGACTTACTTCGCCTGCATCACCACGTGCTCCCTTGATGACGGTGACTGCATCACCGTCTGCACCGAGCAACTGCGGGAGAGCCACTGAGGCGGTTCAGAACCACTCCGACTGGGCTTGCTCCTTGGGATTGACGTTGGCGTTGGGGGTCGTGCGGCGGAACTCCATGGTGATGCTGCGCTTCTGCTCCCCATCGGCCGCTAGGGCTTCGATCGGATAGAGCTGCTGGCCATCCCGGAAAGGCACCTGGAGGCGAAACGTGCCATCGGAGGAGAGGGGAATCTCCTCGCCGCCGATGCTCAGGCGGGCGGAGGGGTCGGTGGCGCCATAGACGATCAGTTCGGCATCGGCCACCAGCCAGAAAGAGCGCTGGCGGGCGGCCACGCCACCGATGCCGGAGCCGCTGCGCCCGGACGCCCACGGGCCCGCGCCGGAGGCGGAGAAGTCGGAACCGCCCTGCAACCCAGAGGCGGAATCGATCTCATGGAAGGCCTCCGAACCGCGGCCGAGACGGCGCCAGGGGCTGGTGGCGCTCTGGTAAAGCCGCTCGTGCAGGTCGTTGATGATCTCCCTGGTCGGAGCCGGTGCGGGAACGCCCTCCGCCGACGAAGGCATGGTGAAGGCCACGAAGGGATCGGGCATGCTGACGATCGGGCTGTCCAGGACAGGAACATGGGCTGTCGCGGAGAAAGCCAGGGACATCCAGCCGCCGCGGCCACCCTTGCGGAAGCCAAGCTCCACCCTGTAATCACGACCGGACAGGGGCACCGGCAGGTACCACTCGCTGGCCTGGCTTTCGACCACCACCTCCTGCAGGGTGTGGGGATGGGTGGACCCCCCGTCGAGTCCAGTCACGTCGGCAACACGGAGGCAAAGCTGGGTCGCCCCATCGGCCTGGGCCCGGAGCCTGTCGGCCGGGGTAATGGCCCAGCGCACCTGGGACCACTGGGGATCGCGTGGCAGAAAGGCGACCCATGTGCTTCCCCCGCCGCCCCCGCTCGGCGCCGCTACGGCAGGGCTGGCGGGGATTGGGGACGCTGCCGCAGGGGAGGGATCCTGAGCGGGCGATGACGCCGGCCCGGCGGGCTCGTCCCGGCCCCCGAGACCGATGGTCCTGGCCAGGGCGCCGAGTCGTCGCAGGGGCTGGCTCAGAAAGGTGTTGAACCAGCTTGGGCGACTGCTCATGGGCCGTGAGGAATAAAAACCTTCCGGTGATGGTCCCCGATCTTGGGGGCCCGCGCCTTGCCTGTCAGCGAAAGGCCACGTTCGAAGCGGCGGCCGCGAGGGCGGCCCTGATCGTGGCGGGATCGACGTCGTCGCGGATCGTGACCGATCCCACGCCGGTCGGCAGCACGAAGCGCACTTTCCCCTGACGCACCTTCTTGTCCGCCTGCAGGGAGGTCAGCACCGCTTCCGGATCGAGGGCCGGCCAGCCCATCGGCAGCCCAGCGGCCGCGACCAGGCGGCGCTGCCTGTTCTGATCCGCCTGACTCCACAGACCCATCGCTACGGCGATGTCACCGGCAGCCAGCATGCCCAGACCCACGGCCTCTCCGTGCAGCCAGCTGCCGTAGCCGCTGAGGTTCTCCACCGCATGGCCCAGGGTGTGGCCGTAATTAAGGATCGCCCGCAGGCCCCCTTCCCGTTCGTCGGCGGCCACCACCCGGGCCTTGGCGGCTGCCGAGCGCTCCAGCAGGCGTTGCAGCAGCTCGGGGCCGATGGCTTCGCGGCTGGCCAGACCACCCTGGGGATCCCGGCCGGCGGCCTGCTCCAGGTCGTCGAAGAGCTGCCCATCGCCGATGACCGCGTACTTGATCACCTCCGCCATGCCGGCGCGGAACTCCCTCTCCGGCAGGGTATCCAGCACCCGCGGGTCGATCAGCACCAGCTTCGGTTGGTGGAAGGCGCCAATCAGGTTCTTGCCCCCTGGATGGTTCACCCCGGTCTTGCCACCAATGGCGGCGTCCACCATCGCCAGCAGGGTGGTGGGAACCTGGACCACGGCGATGCCCCGCAACCAGGTGGCGGCAGCGAAGCCGGCCATGTCTCCCACCACACCGCCCCCGAGGGCGACGATCAGGGAGCCGCGCTCCAGACGGTGATCAAAGGCGGCGTCGTAGATCGCCGTCACGGTGGCCGGGGTCTTGAGCTCCTCCCCGGCCTCCAGCACCAGGCTTCGCACGGCGTACCCGCTGGCCTCGAGGCTCGTCAGTGCCTCGGCACCATGGAAGCCCTGCACGTCGGGGTTGGTCACCACCAGCACCCGGGTGCCGCTCTGGAATCCACGCTCGATCAGAAACGAGCCCAGGCGGCCGAGCAGGCCCTCGCCGATCAGGATCGGATAGGGATCGGCGGCAAGGGACACCGTGATGGTGCGGATCTCCTGCGGCACGGACGGGGCGTCAAGGGTGGGCTGAGGCTAGGCCGGTGCCGTCTGGCTCCCGACCACCGCCAGCACCGCTTCGCCATAGCTGGCGAGCTTGGCCCTGCCGATGCCGGTGATGCCGGCCAGGTCCTCCAGGGCCGTGGGACGGCGTTCGGCAATGGCGATCAGGGTGCGGTCGTGAAAGACCACGTAGGGCGGCAGCCCCTGTTGGCGGGCCTGTTCCAGCCGCCAGGCCTTCAGGGCCGCCAGGAGATCCGGATCGGCGTTGTCCGCTGTGGCGGCCGCGGTCGCTCCGGGCCCGCCCCCTGCCGCCGCGCCCCGTCGCTCCTTCGCCACCGGGGGCAGACGGATCTCCAGGCGGATCTCGCCGCGCAGCAGGGGTCTGACCAGGGCGTCGTCGCCGAACTGCAGGCCCCCATGGCCGTCGGCGGCCGCCACCAGGTACCCCCTGGCGCTGAGCTGGCGGAACAAGCTGCGCCACTGGCCCCGATCCAGCTCCTTGCCGATCCCATGCACTCCCAGCTGATCGTGGCCGAGGCTGCGGATCCGGGCCGTCGCGCCCCCCAGCAGCACGTCCACCAGGTGGGCGGCGCCAAAACGCCCCCCGGTCCGGTAGACAGCGGAGAGGGCCTTGCGGGCCGGTTCGGTCATGTCCGCACCCTGGTTCGGCTCCAGGCAGACGTCACAGTTGCCGCAGTCGCTGCCGTCCGCCTCGCCCAGGTAGCTGAGCAGGATCCGCCGGCGGCAGCTGGAGGCCTCGGCGAAGCCGATCAGGGATTCGAGGCGGCCGTGCTCGATCCGCTTCTGGGCCGGATCGGCATCGGAGTCGTCGATGAAGCGACGCAACGGCGGCACGTCACCGGAGCCGTGCACCATCCAGGCAACGGCCGGCAGGCCATCACGGCCCGCCCGGCCCGTCTCCTGGTAGTACGCCTCCAGGCTCTTGGGCAGGTCGACATGGGCCACGAAGCGCACGTCTGGCTTGTCGATGCCCATACCGAAGGCGATGGTGGCCACCACGATCACGCCACTGCCAAGGCGGAAGTGCTCCAAGGCGTCGCTGCGTCTCTCCGGCGAGAGCCCGGCGTGGTAGGGCAGGGCGTCGTGGCCAGCGGCCTTCAGGGCGGCAGCGAAGTCGTCTACTCGCTTGCGGGAGCGGGCGTAGACGATGCCGGAGTGGCCTTGCTGGGTGGCGAGAAATTCGAGCAGCTGGCGCTTGGGTTCGCTCTTGTCGCGCAGCAGGTAGCGGATGTTGGGCCGATCGAAGCTGGCGATGAAGGTGGCCGCCTGCTCCAGGCTCAGGCGCGCCACGATCTCGGCCCGGGTGCGGGGATCGGCGGTGGCGGTGAGGGCGATGCGGGGAATCGCGGCGAAGCGCTCGGCAAGCACCGCCAGCTGTAGATACTCGGGCCGGAAATCGTGGCCCCACTGGGAGACGCAGTGGGCCTCATCAATGGCGAACAGGGCCAGGGGCAGCGCCGCGAGGCGCTCGATCAGATCGCCACCCAGGAGTCGCTCAGGGGAGACGTACAGCAGATCGAGCTGCCCGGCCTGGAGCTCCCGCCAGGTGGCCGCCGCCGCGTCGCTGCTTTCGGCCGAATGCAGGGCGGCTGCCCGCACGCCCGCCTGCCGCAGGGCGCCCACCTGGTCCTGCATCAGGGCGATCAGCGGCGACACCACCACCGCCGTTCCCGGCCGGCAGAGCGCCGGGATCTGATAGCAGAGGGATTTGCCGCCTCCGGTGGGCATCAGCACCAGGGCCGAGCCCCCCGCGCAGACGTGCTCAACGATGGCGGCCTGGGGACCTCGGAAGGCGTCATAGCCGAAGACGTCCCGCAGCACCTGCTTCGGATTCGCCGTCATCGGCATGGCGGATCGAACGGCGGCTGATCAAGCGGCATCAGTGGTCTCCAGCCTCCGCTCCGATTGTGCAACGCTCCACCTCCGGCAGGATGCACCGATGGCCACACCCTTCCCTTCCGCCCCAGCTCCCAGCCGCTCTGCCTGGGCGTTTCTGGCCCCCGCCCTGCTGCTGCTGGCGGTGTCGGTGCTGATTCCGGCGGCTATGGCCCTGGTGATCAGCTTCACCCGCACGGGACTGGATGTGAGCGAGCCGCTCACCTTCGTGGGCCTGGCCAATTTCCGCCGGCTGGTGGCCGATCCGATGCTGCTGCGGGTCACCGGCACCACCTTTCTCTATCTGGTAGGGGTGGTGCCGCCGATCGTCCTGGGGGCCCTCGGCCTGGCGGTGCTGGTCAATCGCCAGCTGCCTGGCATCCACTGGTTCCGCGGCGCCTTCTACACCCCGGTGCTGGTGTCCCTGGTGGTAGCGGCGATCGCCTTCCGCTGGCTCTATGCCGAAAACGGTCTGGTCAATGGTTGGCTCGGCGCTCTGCTGGGCGATCGCTTCACGCCGATCGGCTTCCTGACCTCCACGGGCCTGGCCCTGCCTTCGGTGATGCTGGTCACCCTCTGGAAGGGCCTCGGTTACTACATGGTCATCTTCGTGGCCGGACTGCAGGGGATCTCCGCCGATCTCTACGAGGCGGCGGCCCTGGATGGCAGCGAGGGCTGGCGTCGCCACATGGACATCACCCTGCCCCAGCTGCGCCCGTACATCACCCTGGTGGCGGTGATTTCGGCGATCGGGGCCACCAAGGTGTTTGAGGAGGTGTACCTGATGACCCAGGGAGGTCCGGCCGACAGCACCCGCACGATCGTTTACTACGTGTACGACCAGGCTTTTTCGGAGCTGGAGATCAGCTACGCCTGCACCGTCGGCCTGGCACTGTTTCTGATCGTGCTGCTGCTCAGCCTGCTCCGCTACGCCTTCGCCGCCGAGAATCCTCTGCAGTGAGGCCCGGCACCAGCTTCCGGGGTGGGCCCCGACGCCCTGGTGGCAGGCTGGTGCCCGGTTCGAACGACCACCCAGGGTGCAGACCACCGCTGACCCCGATCCCCAGGCCACAGCCGCTGCGAGCGATGCGATCGGCATCGTGGGGGGCGGCCAGTTGGCCTGGATGCTGGCCCAGGCCGCCAGGGAGCTCGGCGTCGCCCTGCATGTGCAGACTCCCGGGGCCGATGATCCGGCCACCCGCGAGGCGGTCAGTGTGGTGCTGGCGCCCGTCGATGACGTGGCCGCCACCCGGGAGCTGGCCAGCCGCTGCCAGGCCATCAGCTTCGAAAACGAGTGGATTCCGCTGGAGGCCCTGCGGACGCTGCAGGGGCCTGGCCTGCAGTTTCTGCCGGGGCTCGACGCCCTCCAGCCCCTGCTGAGCAAGGCGGGCCAGCGGCGCCTCCTGGGTGACCTTCACCTGCCGGCCCCCCGCTGGTTCCCCCTGGCGGATGTCCTTCAGCCCGCGGCGCCTACCCCAGCGGACGGGGGTGAAGGCGCGCTGGCGTGGGGCTCCCCGCGCTCCCTGCGGTCGCCAGCCTCTCCCCGCCTGCCTGAGGGCTTCGACTTTCCGATGATGGCCAAGGCCAGCCATGGGGGCTACGACGGCCGGGGAACGATCCCCCTGGTCGATCTGGCCGCGCTTGAGGGGCTGCTCGCCAGCGTCGACCCCGACGACTGGATCCTTGAGGAACTGGTGCGCTTCGATCAGGAGCTGGCGCTGGTTGCTTGCCGCGACCGGCACGGCACGGTGTCCTGCTACCCCCTGGTGCAGACCCACCAACACTGCCGCGTCTGCGACTGGGTGCTCTTTCCCGCCCCGGTGGATCACCGGGTCGAGGTGTTTGCGCGCAACGTGGCCGCCTCCCTGCTCACCGCGCTCGACTATGTGGGTGTGCTGTCGATCGAGTTCTTCTATGGGCCCTCGGGCCTGCAGGTCAACGAGCTGGCCCCCCGCACCCACAACTCCGGCCATCTGACCATCGAGGCCTGCCGCACCAGCCAGTTCGCCCAGCAGGTGCGCATCGTTGCCGGTCTGCCGATGGGAGGCACCGAGGCGGTGGTTCCTGGCGCCTTGATGGTGAATCTGCTGGCTCCAGAGGGCGGCGATGCCGACCAGCTGGATCGGCGCCGGGCCCTTGAGGCGCTCCCCGGAGCCCACCTTCACTGGTATGGCAAGCACGGGGGTAGGGCCGGCCGCAAGCTGGGCCATCTCACCCTGCTGCTGGAGGGCCGCACGGACGGGGTGCGAGAGCTGGAAAAGCAGCGCCGGCTGGCAGAGGTGCGGGCCATCTGGCCGCTGCCCTGTTCACCCACTTAGGATGCAGTTGGACTGCTGTGTTGGTGACTGCCTTTCACAGTTTTCTGATCTGACTCCCTTTCGACGCGGGGGGTCTTCAGCGACGGCAACGTATACCGGCTTCACGGCCGGAAACGAAGCCCCGCCCCTGACTCCCCACCTGGTTCATCCAGGTCGAACACTGGGGCAAGACGGCACGGCGGTCCACCCCCTTTCCGTAGCGATCAGCGGGTTTCGATCAGAGGGTCTCAATCAGATCCTCTGCGGAGTAGCGCACCTTCGCGAGAGCTGCATAGCGGTCCTCGGGGTCGCGATAGCCCGCTGCACAGACCACACAGCTCCGGTAGGGGCTGGTGTCCAGCTTGAGAATGCTGTCGTAGTCGGCCGGTGAGAAGCCTTCGATCGGGCAGGTGTCCACGGACAACAGCGCTGCCGCCGTCAGAAAGGTGCCGAGGGCGATGTACACCTGGTTGCTGGCCCAGCGATCGATCACCGCGCTGCGGGGACCATGGATCAGATCTTTTTCCATCATTCCCCGGTAGGGGGCCAGCTGGTCCGGGTTCAGCCCCCTGGCTCCAGCCGTGGCCTGGATCAGCCGATCCAGATCGGCCTCCTCGATCGTCCGCCGGGCCAGAAACACCACCAGATGGGAGCAGTCCGTGATCTGGGATTGGTCCCAGGAGTGGGGTTTCAGGGTCGTGCGAAGGGATGGGTCCTCAATCACGAGAAACTTCCAGGGCTGCAGTCCGTAGCTGGAAGGGCTCTGCACCAGGGCGTCCTCCAGGGCAGACCAGGTGGCTGACGGAATGCGGGCACCGGCCTGAAAACTCTTGGTGGCGTAGCGCCAGCGCAGGGCGCCGGAGAGGTCCTCAGGGGTGAAGGCCATGGGAAAGGGGCTGGGGACCCGCATCATGACGGGCTCATCCGGCAGGCATGCTGGTGGAACGTCCATCCGCCGCCGTGATCAGCGAGCCTCTGAGCTTCCAGCAGTCCTTCGAGCGGCTGCTCGCCCGTGCCCCGGGCCCCGTGTTTCCCCGTGCCCGGGCGCTCTATCTGCAGAAATATCCCCTGGAAGGGGAGAGCCAGGACGACTTCCGCACCTTTCTGCTGGAGGAGGAGATCCAGGAGAGCCCGGCCGGTGCCCTGCGGATCCGGGCCCTGGCCCTAGCCATTGTGGCCTGGGGCCAGCCGTGTTTCGAGCCCGCCGCGGCGTCTGCCTACCTCGAGCGGCGCTGGGGGCTCCGTCCCCACGACCTCCAGGAGGTGGAAGGGGCGAGCTGGTTCCGGGAGTCCGGTCCCTTTGGCCGCTTCCGCACCCTGGCTGTCTACGAACGGGTCGCCCCCACCAGCCTGCTCAGTTCGTCAGCCGATCCAACTCCTCCTGCAGCTGATCCCGGCTCAAGCGGGTGACCACGAAGACTTCCTGGGCCGTGGTGCCCCTGCGGGCCAGCAGCTTGTGGCCTCCGGTGATCGGGCTCGACACCCGCAGCCGCAGCCCGATGCTGCGGCCCTTCACCCGTGAGATCACCGCCGGGGTGATCGTGTCGATGTCCGACAAGGTGGCCAGCCGCCTCAGCAACGGGATCAGGCCCTCCACGTAGGTGCTGTGGGTGATCACGAGCCGGGCCATGGCCGTTCCTCAGCCCGGGCCCAGGGGGGCCATCGTCAGCCCCTCGGCGCTGAGCAGCTGGTGGTAGAGCTCGCCCTGTTCCAGGGGACCACTCCAGACCACCGCCGACCCCTGCCCATCGATGCGGTGGGCCAGATCCCAGGCCTTATCGGGCTGCATGCCGGGAAGGTGCCGCACGAGGACCTCCACCACGTGCTGGAAGGTGTTGACGTCGTCGTCGAGGACGATCACGTTCACGTTGGGGTAGCGCTCCTGGAGGCGCTGCCCTGCCTGGGCGGGACTTCTCGATGGAGCAACGACCATGGGGCCTGCAACGGCTGCCGGTCACCAGCGTAGGTAACATGCGCTCACCCATGAGTCGGGCTCGATGTTGATCACCCTTGGTTGGTCCGCTTTGGCGGCCATCTTCACCTTCTCGATCGCCATGGTGGTGTGGGGCCGCAACGGTGACAACAGCATCGGTTTCTGAGCTGGCCTTCCCCACCACCACCCTGCTGGCGGTTCTGGCCTCCGCGCTTCTCCTTTTTGTGAGCGTTGGAGTGATTTATCTCTCCACCGTCGAATGGCGAGATCGACGTCGCCGTCGTGCGGCCGAAGGTCGCTCCCGCTCCTGAGTCCCTTTGCTGGCCTCTGGGTCTTTACGACCCCCCTCTCTGGGGCTGGATGAGCTTCGTTTGATCAGGGGGGGGGCAGCGCACCAACCACCACGGCCGAACCTTGTCGGCGTTTCCATGAGCCGCCCGTCAGATCTGCTGCGACGTTCTCTGGTGGCACCGGCCCTGACGCGGCTGCCATGGTCACTGCCACGGTCACTGCCACGGTCACTGCCCCCGTTGCCGCTCACCACCGCCACGCTGCTGCTGTTGCTGCTGCTGCCGGGCTTGGTTCTGTGGCGCTGGCCCAGGCCGAGGGCCCAGGGACTGGAGCAGCTGATGGCGGTCAGCAGCCTGCTGCAGAGTTTCCCGGCCAGCCCAGGCAGGCCCGTGCCGGCCCTCTGGCAGGAACGTTTCGGATCAGCTGGGGCCACCCGTCTCTGGCGGGAACAACGCCGCACCTGGTGGCAGTTCTGGGGCCCCCATGCCGAAGGGGGGGCCTTTCTGGCGGTGCAGGACAACGTCAGCGGTGGATCCAAGCGGCCCCTGCCCGCCAATGGCCTGCGGGTGGGGAATCTGGTGGTGGTGGCACCGGATCCCCTCTCGCGGCGACTCCTCCAGGACTTGCTGCGACCGGATCAACGGGCCGGTCGAGGGCTGTACAGCACGTGTCTGCCGAGACTGGAGAGTGGACAGGGGGTGTTCTGGAACGCCTCAGGGCTCGGGGCGCTGGTGGGGCCCCTGGCCCCACTCCTGGAGGCCTACCAGGAGGGTTGTCTCTCGCTCACGCTGGGGGGCACTGAGCTGAGCTGGCGCGGCGAAGCCTCTGACCGCGTCGCTTCATTAGGCCCCGCAAAAGCCGTACAGGCCCCTGAAGGCCCGTCGTCGACCCTGCCGCCGCTTGCCGCCGACCTGCTTCTGGAACTCCAGGGCTCTTCCCTGGAGCAGTTGTTCCGTGGGCTGCTGGCGCGCCAGCTGATCCGGGATCCCCTGGCGGCGCGCTACGGCATCGACACCAAGGGCCTGACCCTGTTGCGGCGTTCCCCTTTCCGGCTGAGGCTCCAGCCCCAGGCCAGCGGCCCCTTCCAGGCCTCGCTGGAGCTTCAGGTGGCCGTGGGAGCTGACCGGCAGGCCTGGCGCCAGCTGTTGCTCGGCCTGGCCCGCTCCCTGCAGGCCCAGGCCCTTCAGGATGGGTCTGGTTCTGGGCCTGCAGGGAGCGGGTCGTCCCAAGCCCAGGTGGCTACGTGGCGCCGCGAGGATGGCGTGGTCCTTGGTGGCTGGCGCTGGATCGGGGAGACCGGTCCCACGCCCCAGCTGCTGCTGTTCCTCGGCCCGGCGCCGGCCCGCTGGCAGACCATGGCCACCGCCGGTGAACAGGCCCCGGGATCCGGGGAGCTATGGCTGCGGGTGCGTCCCCAGGGGCTGGATCAGCTGGGCCTGCTCCCCGAGCCCCTTCCGGAGTTGGTGCGCCGCGCTGACCAGCTCGCGATGGAAGCCGCTCCTGGCAGCGGCGGGATTAGCTGGCTGAAGGGACGCCTTCGGGTGATCCCGTGATCTCCTGCCGTTCGCGTCGCCGCCGTTCAGCGGCCACGGTTTCTTCCATGAGCTCAACAGCCATGGACATCTTTTCAAGGTTGCTCGCGTAGAGCGAGAGGTCTTTATCGAGACGGTCCCGCAGCAGGCCGATCGACGCACCGATCTCGTGGGCGAGCTGGCGCAGGGCCTGGGGCTCCATGGCATCGTCGGCGAGGGCCTGCTCCAGCAGGGCAAGCAGGCCGACCGCCATCAGGCGGGAGTAGTGGAAATCAGGGCGACGGATGCTGGCCAGGGCGGTGGCCACCGGAGCGGGAGCCCCTTCCCCCTGCGCCTCGATCCACTGGCGCACGTCGTCCTGGCTGTGGCGCCCCATGGCCGCGAGGGCGTCGCTGCACTGGCGACGCAGGTCGGTGCCGTCGAAACCGGAGGACGCGCAGAGGGCTTCGAACAGGGGGGGCTTCTGATCCTCGGGGCGGTAGCCGCGGGCAAAGCCGTCGAAGACCTGAACCAGCCCTACGGCGAACAGGGGATCAGCCTGGAAACCCTTCTGGCGGCTGAGCAGATGGAGCTCTACCAGCAACTCGTCGACCATGCGCCGGTAGAGGGGACCGATGACATGGGGGAAGGCGCCATGGAAGGCACGCTTGCTGTCAGCGACGGTGAGAGCAGCGCTCACGCAGTTGGATTCTTCGTTGCTGCGACCATAGCGCTGCAGGCACTCGACCCGATCCGCGGCTGGGTAAGATCGTTTCAATCGCCTGTATGGAGCCCATGATCCCGATCGTTATCGAGGAGTCGGGTCGCGGTGAAAGAGCCTTCGACATCTATTCCCGCCTGCTGCGGGAGAGGATCATCTTCCTCGGAGAACCCGTCACAGCGGAATCTGCCAACCGTGTGGTGGCTCAGTTGCTGTTTCTGGAGGCGGAGGATCCAGAGAAAGATATCTTCCTCTATGTCAATTCCCCGGGGGGGTCGGTCTACGACGGCCTCGGCATCTTCGACACCATGCAGCACATCAAACCCGATGTGCAGACCGTCTGCATTGGCCTGGCCGCCAGCATGGGCGCCTTCCTGCTCTGCGCCGGAGCCAAGGGCAAGCGCAGCAGCCTGACCCACTCCCGCATCATGATCCATCAGCCCCTGGGTGGGGCGCGCGGTCAGGCCAGCGACATCCGCATCCAGGCCGATGAGATCCTGTACCTCAAGGACAAGCTCAACCGGGAGCTGGCCAGCCGCACCGGACGGGATCTCGAGCAGATCCAGGTCGACACTGATCGCGACTTTTTCATGTCCCCGGCCGAAGCGATGGCCTACGGCCTCATCGACAAAGTGATTGAAAAGCGTCCCATCCGTCCGGTCTGACTCTGACCGGCTGTCAAAGCCGGAGACTGGAGTCGATCCCCAGGATTGAATCATCCATAAAAAAGGCCTGCGTGAGCAGGCCTTTTCCATGAGCGTTGTGGGGGTGGGGAAAACTCCCAGCTTCAGGACGCCTCGGCAGCATCCGCGACGACAGCGTCCTGATGGGTGGCGGACGACGACAGATCCGCAGCCATGAGCAGGGGCGAGAAGCGATCTTTATCGGGAATGGAAGCAAACTCCGAGACGATCAGCCTGAACTCATCACCATCAAGGCTTTCCTTCTCGATCAACAGTTCCACCAGTCGATCCATGCAGGCGCGGTGCTCGGCCACCAACTTGACAGTATCGGTGTAGCAGTTCTGAACGATCTGACGTACAGCCCCATCGATCTTGTTGGCGATGGCATCGGAAACGTCGCTTCGGGTCATCAGGTCGCGGCCCAGAAACACCTCCTGGTTGCCGGCCTCCAGAGACATGGGGCCCAGTTCGCTCATGCCGAATCGGGTGACCATCTGCCTCGCCATCGAGGCCACCTGCTGGATGTCACCACCGGCACCGGTGGTGACTTCCGAATGGCCAAAGACCACATCCTCCGCCGCCCGGCCACCGAGGGCGCCCATGATGCGAGCCTTGAGCTGGGCGCGGCTGACGAGCATCTGCTCCTCATCGGGAGCAAACCAGGTCAGGCCCTGGGCCTGGCCCCTGGGGATCAGGGTGACTTTCTGGACGGGGTCATGCTGCTTCACCAGGGTGCCCACCAGAGCGTGGCCGACTTCGTGATAAGCGATGAGCCGTTTGCTGCGGCCGTCGGTGAGGGGCTTGCCCTCCATCCCGGCGATGATCCGATCGACAGCGTCATCAATCTCAGCCAATCCTGTGGCCTCTTTACGGCGGCGGGCCGTCAGGATCGCCGCTTCGTTGAGCAGGTTGGCCAGGTCGGCGCCGGTGAAGCCGGGCGTGCGGCGGGCAATCATCTCGAGGGAGACATCGTCGGCGAGTTTCTTGTTGCGGCTGTGCACCTTCAGGATCGAGAGGCGCCCCTTGATGTCGGGAGCATCCACCTGGACCTGACGATCGAAACGACCGGGACGCATCAGGGCTGAATCGAGGACGTCGGGGCGGTTGGTGGCCGCGATGATGATGATGCCGCTGTTGCCCTCAAATCCATCCATCTCGGTGAGGAGCTGGTTGAGGGTTTGCTCCCGCTCGTCATTGCCGCCACCGATCCCTGCGCCGCGCTGACGTCCGACGGCATCAATTTCATCGATGAAGATCAGGCAGGGGCTGTTCTCTTTGGCCCGCTTGAAAAGGTCACGGACGCGACTGGCGCCGACACCCACGAACATTTCGACGAACTCCGAACCCGACAAGGCGAAGAAGGGCACACCGGCCTCGCCGGCGATGGCCTTGGCCAGAAGGGTCTTGCCCGTACCTGGAGGGCCGACAAGGAGCACACCCCTGGGGATTTTGGCCCCAACGGACGTGAAGCGCTCAGGGGTCTTGAGGAAGGTGACAACCTCCTGCAGATCCTGCTTGGCCTCTTCGACACCGGCAACGTCATCGAACTTGACACCGGTATCCGCTTCCATGGCGAAGCGGGCCTTGGTTTTCCCGAACTGCATCGCCTGGCCAGGGCCGCCGGGCATGCCCGAGGAACGCCGAGCCAGGAAAATCAATGATCCGATCAGCAGCAGTGGGAACAGCAGGTTGCCCAGCAGTCCCAGGGCCGGCGGGGTGGCTTTGGGGGGATGAACATCGAAGCTGATGCCTTGATCCTTGAGCTTGTTGATCAGCTCTGGCGCGACTCCGGGAAGATCGACTCGCAGCCGCTGCACTCGGTTGTCGAGATCGGGATCCACCGCCTCGATCACCGCTGTGCGGCCACCGTCATAGATATCCACCGCCGTGACACGGCCCGCCTCGACGTAATCGAGGAAGCGGCCATAACTCATGCGTGCCACCGCGGCATTCCGGGGCGAGGTGGTGTCGCCTGTGGGCCCGGGCGCCAGTCGTCCCCCTGAACTCAGCAGCTGCCAGCCAAGGAAAACGGCCACGGCGACCGGTAACAGCCACAGGGCAAGGACACGCCAGCGCTGATTCATGGTTGTGAAGCTGAAGCTTTTGAACAACCTTAAGAGCGGGCGGGCCAGCTTCGGGAGCTCCCGGCGTCAAGGTTGAAGTCTTCTGCGGCAAGCTCCGGAACAGCTCAGCCGGCCTGAAGCCAGGGGTTGGCTTCGATGCCGCCCACGGCAAGCTCGGGGCTGCCTGGGGCAGGTTCTGTAATGGGGGCGGATTCCATGACCAGTTCGCGGGCTTCGATCGACTCGAGCAGCTCGGGGCCGCCGAGACCGTGGGTCCAGATCTCCACCTCGCTCCGTTCTGGACAATGAAACGTCAGGAGTTCAAACGGAAAGACGACCCGTTCCAGGAAGAACTGCTCCGGCCCGATGCAGCGAAGGATGATCATGCGGTCGGAACCGTTCCGGTAGCCGCAATCCACCTGTTCCGTCCTGGCCAGCTGGTCCAACACCCTGTTCCTGCATCTTGTTCACCATCAAGACAGTCCGGCTGTGGGGATTTGGTGACGAAGGCGACGGATTGCCACTCTTAATCATTTCTTCTGATAAGGGCGGTTCCGGTCAGAGGCTTCTCAGGGCCGCGATCGGATCCAGCCGCGCCGCCCGCCGCGCCGGCACCACGCCGAAGAACAGACCGATCGAGCCGGAAAGACCCACCGTCAGCAGCACCGTGCTGGCCTCGATCGTGGCCGGCAGGGGCGTCAAGGCTCCAACCAGGGCTACCGTCCCCAGCCCCAGGGCACTGCCGATGACGCCGCCGAGGCTGGCGAGCACTAGTGACTCCACCAGGAACTGGAGCAGCACGTCACTGCTGCGGGCGCCGAGGGCCTTGCGCAGACCGATCTCCTCGGTGCGTTCGCTCACCGACACCAGCATGATGTTCATGATGCCGATTCCTCCCACCAGCAGGGACACGGCGCCGATGGCCCCCAGCATCAGCGTCAGGCCGCCGGTGATCGTGCCCACGATGGTGAGGGCATCTTTCTGAGAGCGCACGGCGAAATCGTCTTCCCGCAGCAGGCGGTGACGCTGACGCAGCAGGTTGGTGATCTGGAAGGCTGCAGCCCCTGTGCTGGCTTCGTCGCGGGCCTCGACGCTGATGAAGGTGAGGCTGATGCCGAAGGTGGGATCCCGCCCACTCAGCTGGCTCACCATGGTGGTGAGCGGGATGTAAGCGTTCTCATCCTGGTTGGAGCCGAACACGGCCCCCTTCGGTGCCAGCACACCGATCACCTCGAACGACTTGTCACGAATCCGCAGCTGGCGGCCTAGGGCTTCCCCCGTGGGCATCAGCTTTTCCTGCAGGTCGGGCCCGATCACGACCACGTTGCGGGCGCCCTGCACGTCGCGCTTGTCGATGAAGCGGCCCCTGGCCACCTCAAAGCTGCGTACCGGCAGGAATTCCGGCGTCACCCCAGAAACCGACACCGAGGAGCTGAAGCCGCCGGCTTGGGCCACTTCATTGAGGGTGATCTGGGGGGCGACCCGGCGCACGCTCGGTACCTGTTCGGCGATGGCCTTGGCGTCCTCAAGCACCAGGGTGCGGGGCATTTCGATCCCCTGGCGTCGCGTGTCGTTGTTGCCGGGCACCACGAACAGCACGTTGGCGCCCAGGGTGCTGAGCTGGCTCTCGGCCAGGTTCTGGGCACCCCGGCCCACCCCCACCAAGGTGATCACCGAGGCGTTGCCGATGACGATGCCCAGCATGGTGAGCAGGCTTCGCAGGCGGTTGGAGCGCAGCGTCAGCAACGCCATGGCCACCGTTTCGCTCAGGGGCAGCTTGGAGGCCATGGCGGCGCAGCTGTAAGGGCTTCGGTTCTAGAGGAAGGAGGGCACCGCCGAGGGGTGGGTGCTCTGGGGACCACGGTGCACCACTCCCTCCTGCACTTCCAGGGTGACCACTTCCCCCATGCGCAGTTCCGAGGTGGCGTTGGCCACCCCCACGATCACGGGCACCCCCAGCCGCTGGCCGATCACGGCCGCATGGCTCTGGCGTCCCTCCTCCTCGGCGATCACCCCGCGGGCCTTGCGGATCGCCTCCAGGTAGGCGGCGCTGGTTTCCCGCACCACCAGGATTTCGCCGGCCTCCACACGGGACGCCTCTTCCGGGGTGCTCGCCAGCCGCACCTTGCCGCTGATGGTGCCGGTGCCGATGCCGACACCACGGCCCATGACGGCGGAGACGATGCCCACCTTGATCAGGTCGGTGGAGCCACTCACCCCTTCGAGGGTGCCGGCGGTCTGGACGACCAGATCACCGGCGCCCAGCAGCCCCTGCTCCTGGGCGGCGGCCATGGCGACGCTGAAGGTGCGGCTGCTGCTCGGCTCATCGTGGATCAGCAGTGGATTGACCCCCCACACCAGCTGCAGTTGGCGGGCCACCGTGACGTCGGACGTGATGGCCAGGATCGGCGTGCTGGGGCGGAACTTGCTGACGTTGCGCGCCGTGGAGCCGCTCTTGGTGAGGGGCAGGATCGCCGCAGCGTTGAGCTGGCGGGCGATGCTGCTGACCGCCTGGCAGATGGCGTTGGGGATGGTGGTGGCCATGTGGCTGTCCAGCACCCGCTGGGGATAGTCGCGCTCGATGCGGCGGGCGATCTGGTCCATGGTGGCCACGGCTTCCACGGGATAGTCGCCGACGGCGGTTTCGTTGGAGAGCATCACCGCGTCGGTGCCGTCGAGGATGGCGTTGGCCACATCGCTCACCTCGGCCCGGGTGGGCCGGGGGCAGGAGGCCATCGAATCGAGCATCTGGGTGGCGGTGATGATCGGGATGCCGAGGCTGTTGGCCTTGCGGATCAGCTCCTTCTGCAACAGGGGCACCTCCTCGGCGGGCATCTCCACCCCGAGGTCGCCCCGGGCCACCATCACCCCGTCACAGAGGGGAAGGATGGCGTCGATGGCATCGATCGCCTCGAACTTCTCAATCTTGGCCACCACCGGGGTGTCGTGGCCCTGGCTGCGGATCAGCTCGCGGATCTCCAGCATGTCGGAGGGATTGCGCACGAAGCTGAGGGCCACCCAGTCGACCCCCTGCTGCAGACCGAAGGTCAGGTCGCGGCGGTCCTTGGGGGTCAGGGCCCGGATCGAGAGCTGCACGTCGGGGAAATTGACCCCCTTGTTGTTGGAGAGCACCCCACCCACGGTGACCCTGCATTTCAGGGTCTGCCCGGGGCCGTCGACCTCCACCACCACCATCTCCACCCGGCCGTCGTCGAGCAGGATGCGGCTGCCATTGGTCACCTCATCCGCCAGCCGTTCGTAGGTGACCGTGGCGATGGTGTTGTCGCAGTCGACGGCGCGGGAGGTGAGCGAGAACAGATCCCCCTTGGCCAGGGTGATGGGACCGGCCTGGAAGCGGCCCAGGCGGATCTTGGGGCCCTGCAGGTCCTGGAGAATGCCGATGTGGACGCCCAGTTCGTGGGCCACCTGGCGGATGGTGGCGATCCGATCGGCGTGGTCGCTGTGGTCGCCGTGGGAGAAGTTGAGACGGAAGGTGGTGGCGCCGGCGGCGATCAGCTGCCGCAGCACCTCTGGAGACTCGGTAGCCGGTCCGATCGTGGCCACGATCTTTGTGCGACGCATGAGATCGTGAGGGGCCATTGGACGACCTTGTACTGGGCCGGAAACTACCATCCGGACTTGCCCGGAGCGAGCTTGGAATGGACTTTCAGGACTACCAGCAACGCTCCCGTGAGACGGCGCGCTACCCGGATGTGGGCGCCAATATCCTTTACCCCACGCTGGGATTATGCGGCGAGGCGGGCGAGGTGGCCGACAAGGTGAAGAAGGTGCTGCGGGACCGGGGCGGTGACTTCGGTCCCGATGTCCGTGACGACCTGCGACTGGAGTTGGGGGACGTGCTCTGGTACGTGGCCCAGCTGGCCACGGAGCTGGGGCTTGATCTCGACGACGTGGCGGGCGCCAATCTCGCCAAACTGGCCAGCCGCGCGGACCGTAACGTGATCGGAGGCAGCGGCGATCGGCGGTGAAGCAGCGAAGGACCGCCTGGACAACCCTGGCCCGACTGTTCTCCGGGTGGTTACTGGGTCTCTTGATCCTGCTGATCGGTCCCGCTCTGGCAGCCGCCACCGACCTCAAGGTTTCGGACGTGGTGCTCGAGCCCTGCCCCGCCGGTGATCAGGGCACGCAGCCGGAGCTGGCCCGTCCCAGCGGTGCCAGCTGCTGGGCCCTGCGGGGCGTGGTGGTGAACCCCGGCGCCAAGCCCGTCATGGACACCGATGTGTTCGGCCTGATCCTCGATTCCAGCGGTGAACCGGTGCTGCCGAACCGCACCCGGGTGGGATCGATCGGCGACGTGCCGCCTGGTCGCTCCAATTTCGCCCTGAGGCTGGCGGTGCCGGCCGGGACCCCTGGCCCGCTCGGCACCCGCAGCGTCAAGGCGAGGGGGTTCAGCTCCCCTGTGCGCACCCGGGCCGGGATCGACGACGAGCTGCTGCCCCTGGAGGAGGCCCTGGAGCCTCAGTAGGGCAGACCGCCAGAGGAGAGGGTGGCGATCGAGGCCCCCAGCAGGCTCTGGGCCAGTTGCAGGGCGATGAAGGCCACCAGCGCCGACAGGTCGATGCCGCCAAGCGGTGGAATCAGGCCGCGGAAGGCGTTGAGGTAGGGGTCGGTGATGGCGCTGACGCTGGAGAGCAACGGGTTGCTCCAGTCAAGATTGGGGAACCAGCTCAGCAGCACCCGAACCAGCAGCACGAGCAGGTAGATGCTCAGGGTCTGGGCCAGCACCTGGAGCAGAAAGACGAGGATGTTCATGGAAAGGGTCGAGGGGGTGGGGCTGCATCCGTCAGCCAACTCTATGGATCCGGTTCATCCTCGGGCGTCGGCGGGCTCGCGTCTGTCTCGGCGGCCGCCAGGCGCGAGCCCAGGGCCGCCAGATCGTCCGCCTTCAGAGAGAAGGTGCGGTGGAACTTCTCGCTCAGGCTGAGCCAGTAGGAGCGCCCATCACTCTGGCGGCGCCGTTCAATGAAGTCCTGGGCCAGCAGCTCCTTGATGTGCTCGTAGGCCCCCGAGCCGCGCAGCTCCACCAGCTCCGACTGCAGCAGACGCTTCTTGAGGGCGATGGTGGCGAGGGTGCGCAGGGAGGCGATGGACAGGTCCACCGGCAACAGGTTCTGCACCAGGTCCCCCAGGCCGGCGCGCAACTGCAGGGCGTAGCGCTGACCCTCCTGATGGATCTCCAGGGCGGTGTCCCGGTGGGCGTAGTCGGCCATCAGGGTGATCAGGGCCAGCTCGGTCGCGTCCCGCTCGATGCCGGCGATGGCGGCCAGTTCCCCCAGCTCCAGCGGCCGACCCTTGAGGTACAGGATCGCCTCCAGCCGCGCCGGCAGGGAGAGTCCGCAGAAGGGTTCGGGTTCAGCCATGGGGACGTTCGACTTGACGGGGCGGAAGCGTGCGGCCCACTTCACCCAGGAACAGCTGGTAGGCGGGGTTGTTGGTCTCCTCCCAGTGTTGGTAAGGGAGATCGGCGAGGAAGGCCTGCCAGGCCTCCAGTTCCGCCGGCGGCACCTGCACTCCCACCACGATGCGCCCCACGTCGGCGCCGTGGTTGCGGTAATGGAAGATGCTGATGTTCCAGTTGGGATGCAGGGCGGTCACGAAGGCCATCAGGGCCCCGGGCCGCTCCGGGAACACGAAGCGATAGAGGCGCTCCTCCCCCTGGTCCAGGGCCGCCCCGGCGCTGGCCGGCAGTCGGCCCCCGACCATGTGGCAGAGATGGAGCTTGGCGAGCTCGTCGCCGCTCAGGTCGAGGCAGGGGAAGCCATGGGCCTCCAGGGCGTCCATCAGCCGGTGGGTGTCCTGGTGGTCGCTGATCTGCACCCCCACGAAGATGTGGGCCAGCTGCGGGTCGGCCAGGCGGTAGCTGAACTCGGTCAGGCTGCGCTGGCCAAGGACGGCGCAGAACCGCGCCAGGCTGCCGGGTTGCTCCGGGATCTCCACCGCCAGCAGGGCTTCGCGCTCCTCGCCCAGTTCGGCCCGCTCCGCCACGAAAGCCAGCCGGTCGAAATTCATGTTGGCGCCGCAGGCCACCGCCACCAGGGTCCGGTCCCGGAGGTGACGCTGGGCCACATCCTTCTTCATGCCCGCCACCGAGAGGGCGCCCGCCGGCTCCAGGATGGAGCGCGTGTCTTCAAAGACATCTTTGATCGCGGCGCAGATCTCATCGGTGTCCACCGTGACCATGCGATCCACGCAGCGTTGGGCCAGGGCGAAGGTGTGTTCACCCACCTGGCGCACGGCCACACCGTCGGCGAACAGGCCCACCTGGTCGAGCCGCACCCGCTGACCCACGGCCAGGGAGCGGGTCATGGCATCGGCATCGCTCGGCTCGACCCCCACCACCTCCACCTGGGGCCAGAGGCTCTTGACATAGGCGCCAATGCCCGCAATCAGCCCGCCACCGCCCACCGCCACGTAGATCGCATCGGGGGGATCGGAGCACTGGCGCAGGATCTCCAGGCCGATCGTGCCCTGGCCGGCGATCACATCCGGGTCGTCGAAGGGATGGATGTAGGTGAGTCCCCGCTGCCGCTGCAGCCGGTGGGCTTCCTCGCAGGCCTCGTCGTAGGTGTCGCCGTGGAGCACCACTTCGGCGCCGCGGGCCGCCACCGAGCGCACCTTCATCTCCGGTGTGGTGACGGGCATCACGATCACGGCCGTGCAGCCGAGTCGCTGGGCGGCCAGAGCCACCCCCTGGGCATGGTTACCGGCGCTGGCGGCGATCACCCCCCGGTCGAGCTCCTCCCGCTCCAGGCCCACCATTTTGTTGTAGGCGCCGCGCAGCTTGAAGCTGAACACGGGCTGGAGATCCTCCCGTTTGAGCAGCACCTGGTTGTGCAGCCGGCGGGAGAGGTTGGGGGCCGGATCGAGGGGGGATTCAATCGCCACGTCGTACACCCGGGCCCGCAGAATTCGTTGCAGATAGTTGGTCGCCTCGGGAAAGGCGTCGTCGTGGGCGGCCAAGGTCATGGCCCCAGTGTCGCAACCCGACCCTGGAACGGTCGCGTTCGCCGCCCTGGGTCGGGGCGAACCCCGTAGATTGGCCGTCTGGAAGCAAGGAACGGCATGCATCTGAGCGAGCTGAGCCATCCGAATCAGCTGCACGGCCTGAGCACCGCTGAACTCGAGGCCATGGCTCGCCAGATTCGCGAGAAGCACCTGGAGGTCGTGGCCACCAGCGGCGGCCACCTCGGTCCGGGGCTGGGGGTCGTCGAACTCACCCTCGCCCTCTACCAAACCCTCGACCTCGACCACGACCGGGTGGTGTGGGATGTGGGCCACCAGGCCTATCCCCACAAGCTGGTCACGGGCCGGTACAAGGATTTCCACACCCTGCGCCAGAGGGGCGGTGTGGCGGGCTATCTCAAACGCAGCGAGAGCCGGTTCGACCACTTCGGCGCCGGCCACGCCTCCACCAGCATCTCGGCCGCCCTGGGCATGGCCCTGGCCCGTGACCGCCGCGGCGAAGACTTCAAATGTGTCGCCGTGATCGGCGATGGCGCCCTGACCGGCGGCATGGCCCTGGAAGCGATCAACCATGCGGGCCACCTGCCGCGCACGAAGCTGCTGGTGGTGCTGAACGACAACGACATGTCGATCTCAGCGCCGGTGGGGGCCCTCTCCACCCACCTGAACCGCATGCGGCTCAGCAAGCCGGTGCAATTCCTCTCCGGCAGCGCCGAGGAGGCGGTGAAGCACCTGCCCTTCCTGCATGGGGAGCTGCCCACGGAGCTCAAGACCCTCAAAGAAAGCATGAAGCGGCTGGCGGTGCCCAAGGTGGGGGCCGTGTTTGAGGAGTTGGGCTTCACCTATGTGGGCCCAATAGACGGCCACGACATCCCCGAGATGGTGCGCACCTTCCAGGCGGCCCACCGCTGTGAGGGCCCGGTGCTGGTGCACGTGGCCACCACCAAAGGCAAGGGCTATCCCTATGCCGAAGCCGACCAGGTGGGCTACCACGCCCAGTCGGCCTTCGACCTGGCCACCGGCAAGGCCTACCCCTCCAGCAAGCCCAAGCCACCCAGCTGGAGCAAGGTCTTCGGCCAGACGCTCGTCAAGATCTGCGAGCAGGATTCCAGGGTGGTGGGCATCACCGCCGCCATGGCCACCGGCACGGGACTGGATCTGCTGGAGAAGGCGCTGCCCCAGCAGTACTTCGATGTTGGGATCGCTGAGCAGCACGCCGTCACCATGGCGGCGGGCATGGCCTGCGAAGGCCTGCGGCCGGTGGTGGCCATTTACAGCACGTTCCTGCAGCGCGCCTATGACCAGCTCATCCATGACGTGGGCATCCAGAAGTTGCCAGTCACCTTTGTGCTCGACCGTGCCGGCATCGTCGGCGCCGACGGCCCCACCCACCAGGGCCAGTACGACATCAGCTACCTGCGGGCCGTGCCGAATTTCACGGTGATGGCGCCGAAAGATGAAGCCGAACTGCAACGCATGCTGGTCACCTCGATCGCCCACGACGGCCCCTGCGCCATCCGCATTCCCCGGGGCGAAGGGGAAGGGGTGCCCCTGATGGATGAGGGCTGGCAGCCCCTGGAGATCGGCCGTGGTGAGCTGCTCGCCGATGGCGACGACGTGCTGATCGTGGCCTATGGCTCCATGGTGGCGCCGGCCATGGCCACCGCCGGACTGCTCCAGGAGAAGGGCCTCCGGGCCGCGGTGGTCAATGCCCGTTTCCTTCGGCCCCTCGATGAGGTTCTGATCCTGCCCCTGGCGCGGCGCATCGGCCGGGTCGTGACGATGGAGGAAGGCGCCCTCCCCGGTGGCTTCGGCGCGGCGGTGGTGGAAACTCTCAACGACCACGAGCTGGCTGTCCCGGTCCTGCGCATCGGCATCCCGGACGTCCTGGTGGACCATGCCAGTCCCGACCAGAGCAAGGAACGGCTGGGCCTCACCCCCGCCCAGATGGCCGATCGGATCTACGAGCGTTTCGGCCCCATCTTCCGCGCCAGCGTTCCCACCGCCCTTGCCGTCTGAGACCTCCCTCCGCTGCCAGGTGCTGGTGGTGGGGGCCGGTCCGGCCGGCGGTCACCTGGCCCGGCGTCTGGCCCTTCAGGGCGTGGATGTCGTCCTGGTCGACCGGCTCGGCGACTTGGGTCGCTCCGCCTTCAGCAGCGCGGCCCTGCCGATCGCGTCCATGGAGGCCTTCGGCCTGCCGGCGGAGGTGGTGGGCAGTCGCTGGCGCCAATGGCAGTTGATCGGGCCAGGCAGCGCCACCCGTTCCTGGGCCTCACCCCAGCCCCTTGGCGTGGTGCTGGATTTCGGCGCGCTACGCCGGTGGCAGGCCGACCAGTGCAGTCGTTGGGGTGGGCGCGTACATCTGGGGCTGCAGGCCTGCTCCAGTCACCAGGAGGGCGAGCGGATGGTCACCCTCCTGCGCCGCTCCGATGGCACCACGCTGCGGGTCACCAGCGACTGGACCGTGGATGCCAGCGGCCAGGCGCGGGCCCTGCTCGGGGATCCGCCGCCGGCCCAGCGTCCGCGGGATGGGCTGGTGCGGGCCGCCGGCCTGGAATGGCTGTTGCGCGTGTCTCCCGCCTGCTGGGAGCGCTGGGCCGATCGGCTCAGCTTCTGCCTCGGCAGCGACTGGGTGCCCCAGGGCTACGGCTGGATCTTTCCGATGCAGCCAGGGGTGCTGAAGCTCGGGGTGTGCCGCCTGGTCGATCCCCAGCGCCAGCAGCCGCCCCTAGGGGGCCTGATCACGGAGCTGGGCCGGCGCCTTCTGGCTGACGGAGTGGCTGGAGAGTCCTTCGATGTCCTGGACCGCCATGGCGGGCTGGTGCGCAGCTCAATCCGGCGGCTGGAACCCCACCAGCGGGGCCGGTTGGTGGGCCTGGGCGATGCGGTCAGCACGGCCAACCTGCTGGGCGGCGAAGGGATCCGCCACGCCCTCACCAGCAGCGCCGTGCTGGCTCCCCTGCTGCAGCAGGCCCTGGCAGCGTCAGGGGGGCAGGCTTCAGCGCAGCGGTCCTTGCAGGACTATGCGCCCCAATTAAGGCAAGCCCTGGGATGGCGCTGGTCCCTCAGCGGCCGGCTGGCGCGCCGCACCTGGCTGGGCTTGCACGGACCGAAGGCCGATGGGCGTCTCGACCAGGTGCTGCGGGGGCTGGAAAGGCGCAGGGCGGAGGATCTCTCGGCCCTGCTGTTTGGCTATCGCTTCGAGCGCTACGGCCTCAGGGCCATGCCGTACCTGCTCGGCTGGCGCTGAGGCGTCAGAGGACGCCGCGGGAGGCCAGACCCAGGATCGCGCCCATGCCGAGGATGTGGCCCAGGCTGGTGGTGCCGAGCATGGCGCCGTGGCTGAAGCCGCCGAAGAAGGAGTTGTTGGGCAGTTGCAGTCCCACGTTCTGTTGCTGGATGGTGGCCTTGCCGATGGCGATGGCGATGACGTTGCAGACGATCATGACCAGGGCCACCTTGGGAGACCAACTGATCGACGCGGGAGCCATGGCCAGGAGGGGAGCGATCATGATGCACTTGCTGACGCCCCATCTTCCGGGTCAAGGCGTGCTGTGCCCCGCCCCCTTAAGACTTGTTCACCTGGGGGCGTCGGGCGGCTGCTGTTCTTCGGATGGGGATGGCACTGATGGGGCGGCACGCGGTTGAAGCGGCGGGGTCTGCTCTGGCCGAAATCCCAGCAGCACCACCAGGTTGCTGAGGGTCAGGAAGGCTTCAGCGCCACCGTGGAGGGGATCCACATCGGCCAGCTGCCGGCCGTAGGCCAGCTGGGCCACCACGGCGGCGGCAATCGTGACCGCCACGAACAGCAGCGTCAACTGGAACCCCCGCAGCGCCAGGCGCGGAAAGGCCCTCACCTTCTGGGCCCACCACAGGAAGGCCAGGTAGGGCAGGAGGGAGAGGACGAAGAACGGAGAGGGATCGACGCCACCGAGGCGCTGAAACCATTCGGCCAGGGGGACGGTCACGGGGGCCCGTCCTCCGGGCTGAGCCGCTGCAGGCGCAGCAGGTTCCAGGCGGCCAGGGCCAGGGCCCCGTTGCCCAGGGCGGTGAGACCGGCCTGCAGCACCACCAGTCCCTTGAGGGCCTCACTGTTGTCGAACAGATGCCAGGTGCAGGCCGCCATGGCGCTCACCAGGGCCGGCACCATGGCCAGCGCCAGCCAGCGCCAGCCCCCTTCCCGCCGCAGTCGGCCGTAGGCCTGAACGGCGAGGATCGCCAGCATCCACTCGAGCACCGAGGTGATGTGGATCCACCAGGTGGGCAGCGACAGCGCGTGCATGGAGAAAGCCTGGTGCGATCCGTAATGTACGGAGCCGGAACTACCGCTGCGTCGGATGCGTGCTCTGATCTGCGGGTACTACGGCGAGCACAACCTCGGCGATGACGCCCTGCTCCAGGTGCTGCTGGGCCAGCTGCCCGCCGGCTGTCAGCCTGTGGTCACGGCCCACGACCAGGCCCTGGTGCGCGAACGCTTCGGGGTGGAAACGACCGATCGCCGCCGCCTGGGGTCGGTGCTGGCCGCCCTCAGCCGCTGCGAGGCCCTGGTGCTCGGCGGCGGCAGCCTGCTCCAGGACACCACCAGTTTCCAGAGCCTGCTCTACTACGGCGCCCTGATGCTGGCGGCTCGGGTCCGGGGCCTGCCCGTGATCCTCTGGGGCCAGGGGCTGGGTCCCCTGCACCGCCGCCGCAGCCGGGCCCTGGTACGGGGGTTGCTCCCCCTGGCCACGGCGATCAGCTGGCGTGATACCGCTTCCGCTGGCCAGGCGAGGGCCTGGGGGGTGGAGGCCTCCGTCGGCAGTGATCCGGTGTGGGGCCTGCCGGCCCAGGCCTGGAGCGGCCGCGGTGGGCCGATCGTGCTCTGCTTCCGGCCGGTGCAGCAGCTGGGTGGTGCGGCCTGGGTGCCCTACTTGCAAGCCCTCGAACGTCTGGCGGAGGCGGCCGACCGGGAGGTGCTGTGGCTCCCCTTCCATCAGGATCAGGACCGGGGTCTGCTGGCGAGTCTCACCCAGCAGGGTCTGGTGGGCCCGGCGCTCGCGGGCCGCAGCCGCGAACTGTCGGTCCAGACCCCTGAGGAGGCCATGGGCGTCTTCCGGCAGGCGGGTCTGGTGCTCGCCATGCGGTTGCATGGGTTGATCCTGGCGGCACTGGCAGGAAGCCCCTGTGTCGCCCTCAGCTATGACCCCAAGGTGGGCGCCGCGGCGGCGGGCATCGGCTGTCCCTGTCAGGACCTCGATGCCACACCCTCAGGACCCTTCCTGGCGAGCTGGGCCGCCGTGCTCGACACGCCGCCAGTCGGTGCTGGCACGGCCGCTCTGCAGCGCGGCAGCCAGGTGCACCGGGAGGTACTGGCGGCCCTGAAGGCCTGATTCCCGCCGCGGGGCTCGGCATCAGTCGGGCCGTAGCAGCACCGCTTGGTCGATCCGACGGCCCTGGCTGTCCCAGGCCTCGAGGCGCATCCGGTCAGGGGTGGCGCTGACTTCAGCGAAGCCGTAGGTGCTCAGGGCTCGGGTGGTGTTGGCGTTGGGCAGCACGGCTCGCAGCTGGGCACCGCCGTTGCCCACCGTGAGGTAGGTGGTGCCATCGATCGGGCGGGTGCGCTCGTAGTGGTGGTCGTGGCCATTGATGTACAGCTGCACCCCGTAGCGGCGGAACAGGGGCGTGAGCCGGGCGATGGCCGCCGGATCATTGCCATAGAAGCCGGACGAGTGGATCGGGTGATGCCCCACCACCACCTTCCAGGGGGCCGTGCTGGCGGCCAGAGCCTGCTGCAGCCAGGGCCTCTGATGCTGCCAGCGGGCGTTGACGTTGGTGTCCAGCAGGAAGAACTGCACCGGCCCGCGCCGCAGGGTGTACCAGCGGCCCTTCATGCCGAAGGGGGGGAACGCGATCTGCGGCTCACCGTTGGCGGTGCGGATGTCGTGGTTGCCGAGGACGGCGTGGAAGGGGACCCCGGCCCGCAGCAGGGTGGCATAGGGCCTGCGGAAGGTGCTCTCCACCAGGGCCAGGTCGCCGGAGGGGTAGATGTTGTCGCCAGCCAGGAGCACCAGATCCACCGGCGCGCGCCGATGGGCGTCGGCCATCCGCTGGCCCACCGCCCGCTGGTGGGCATTGCCGCTGCCGCTGTCTCCGGTGGCCAGGAAGCGCAGGCTGTCAGCGGAGGGATCGCCATGGCCTGACAACGCCAGCAGCGGCAGGCCAACGAACGTGGCTCCGATCAGGCCCAGGAGGCGCCGGCGCCAGATCAAAGCGCGCTCTCCCCCTGCAGCCTGGCCAGCTCCGCCAGCACCTCCTGGCTGTGGCCGGAGGGCCTGACCGCCACCCAGCTGGCCCTCAGGACACCCTCCGGATCGATCAGGAAGCTATGGCGGGCCGAGAAGGGGGCCAGCCAGGAGCCGAAGCGCCGGCTGACAAGCCCGCCGGGGTCGGAGAGCAGTGGGTAGGCCAAACCCTCGCTGCCGCAGAAGGAGAGATGGGCCTCGGCGTCATCGGCACTCACGCCCACCACCTCGGCGTTGCGGGCATGGAAGCTGGCCAGGTCGCGCTGGAAGCCGCGGGCCTCCAGGGTGCAGCCGCTGGTGAAATCCTTGGGATAGAAGTAGAGCGCCATCCAGCGGCCCTGGAACTCTCCGGTGGAGAGGTGGGTCTCCCTTACCGCCCCATCGGGCCCCGGTGCCACACCGTCGAGATCAAAGAGAGGGGCTGGTTGGCCGATCTCCGGCAAGGTGCCGCCGATGGCCCCGGCTCGGGATGGACGCACCAGCAGGCCGATGCTGGCCAGCGCCGCTCCACCTAAAAATATGCGACGCTCCACGAGCTTGACTGCATCAGGAGTGGACCCTAGCGATGCTTCAGGCCTACCCCGGGGCTGTGGATCTACGCCGGTTCAGATCTTGGCCAGGTTGACACCCAATTCCTTGGCATAGGTGCCGAGGCCTTTCTTCAGGATGGTCTTGAGGGCCTTGGTGGACACCCGCAGCTTGATGAAGCGATTGCCCTCGGCCCACCACAGCCGACGCTCCTGCAGATTCACCTGCTGCAGCTTCTTGGTGCGCACGTGGGAATGGCTGACGGCCATGCCGTTGTTGGCGCGCTTGCCGGTGAGCTGACAGACCCGGGACATGACGTTGTGACGACGGTGGACGATGCAGGCCTGAGCCAGCCTGAGAGTTTACCAAATGGTGTCTGGCTCGGCCCCGTGGCCGTCAGTGAAGGAGTCTGGCGCCGCTCTGGGGATCGAACCACAGTTCGTGCTGCCGCTGCCAGCTCAGTCGCGGTTCCTGGGGCGTCGCTGTCTCGGGGGCGGTGAGCACCCGCAGGGTGCCCCACTGGCTGTCGAGCCAGAGGAGTTGCTGGTGGCCCCACCACTCACGGCGCAGCAACCGTGCCGCCACGGCACCGTCCTCGCTCAGGTGCAGGTGCTCGGGCCGCAGGCCGAGCTGGCGTCCGGGCTCGATCGACAGCAGGTTGATCGCTGGCCGGCCCAGAAACGAGGCAACGAATCGGTTGGCGGGGTTGGTGTAGAGCTCCCGCGGGCTGCCCACCTGCTGCAGCCGGCCTGCCTCGAGCAGGGCGATGCGGTCGGCCATGCCCACGGCCTCCTGCTGGTCGTGGGTCACGTAGATCACCGGTTGCTCCCGGCCGCAAAGCAGCCGCCGCAGTTCCGGTCGCAGGTCCTCCCGCAGCTGGGCGTCGAGGTTGCTCATCGGCTCATCCAGCAGAACGATCCGTGGTTGGCGGAGCAGGGCCCGGGCCAGGGCCACCCGCTGGCGCTGGCCGCCGGAGAGCTGGGCGGGCCGGCGATGGCGCAGCTCCCCGAGCTGCAGCAGGTCGAGGGTGGCGTCGATGCGTCGCTGGCGCTCGCGGACGGCCATCCCGCGCACCTGCAGGCCCAGCTCCAGGTTGCCCGCCACGCTCAGGTGGGGGTAGAGGGCGTAACTCTGGAAGACCATCGCCACCTGCCGTTCGCCTGGGCCCCGCTCGCTGAGATCCTCCCCGTCAAGGAGCACCTGTCCTCCGCTGGCTGGATCCAGCCCCGCCACCAGGCGCAGGGTGGTGGACTTGCCGCAGCCGCTGGGTCCCAGCAGGGCGACGCATTCGCCGGGGGCGACGTGCAGGTCGAGCCGATCCAGCAACCGCCGTTCCCCCACTTCGCGGCACAGCTGCCGCAGTTCCAGACCGGCGCCGGAGGCGGTGCTCATCCCTTCACCGCCCCACGGGTGAGTCCCGAGACGATCGACCTCTGGGCCAGCAACACCAAAACAAGCAGGGGCAGGCTGCCCAGCACGGTGGCAGCGGCGAAGGCGCCGTAGGGGATGGTGAACACCGAGCCGCCCCCGATCCGGGCGATGGCGATCGGCAGGGTGAGCAGATCGTCGCGGCTGATCCAGGTGAGCGCGATGGCGTACTCGTTCCAGCTGGCCAGGAAGACCAGGATGGCCGTGCTGGCCAGGGCCGGCCCCAGCAGGGGGAGAAGAACGAATCGGAGCCGCTGACCCAGATGGAGGCCCTCCAGCCGCGCGGCATCCTCCAGCTCCCCGGGAAGGTCGGCGAGGGCGGCCCGCAGCAGCAGCACGGCCAGGGGCAGGGACAAGGCCGTGTAGGGCAGGCTGAGGGTGAGCAGGTTGTTGGCCAGGCCGAAGCTCCGGGCCATCTCCAGCAGCGCCAGGAACAGCAGCACGGTGGGGAACATGGCCGCCGCCACCAGAGCCAGGCCCACCCCCCAGCGCAAGGGCCCCCCTTGCTTCTGCAAGCCGTAGGCGCAGGGCACCGCCAGCAGCAGGGTGAGCAGGGTGGTGGCCAGACCCACCAGGGCGCTGTTGCCCAGGTACCGCCAGAAGGGGGGGTCGCCGGAGAGCACCAGCTGGTAGTTGGCCAGTGTCCAGGGGTTGCCCTCCAGCAGGGGCGCCACCAGGGCTTCCGGGCGCAGCAGGGAGGTACGCAGCTGCCAGAGCAGGGGCCCCAGGCTCCAGAGCAGCACAAGCAGCCTCATGCCGCCCGCTCCGTCGTTCGCTCCAGGCCAGCGCGCCGCAGCAGCAGCCAGCCGCCGCCGAGCGGCACCAGTAACAGCAGGAACGTGGCGAGCATCACCGTGCTGGCGTAGCCGAAGTCCAGGAAACGCATGGCATTGAGATAGGCATAAAGGGCCAGGCTCTCGGTGCTGCCGGCAGGCCCGCCGCCCGTGAGCACCTGGATCAGGTCAAACACCCCGAGGGCCTGGGCGAGTCGGAACAGCACGGCCAGGGTGATGTAGGGCACCAACAGCGGCAGGGTGAGGCGGCGCAGGATCTGGAGGCGGCTGGCCCCCTCCAGGCGCAGGGCCTCCTCCAGGTCCACTGGAATCGTTTGCAGCCCCGCCAGCAGCAGCAGGGCCACGAACGGCATGGTCTTCCAGACATCCGCCAGCACCACAAAGAACCAGGTGGTGGCCGGGGTGGAGAGAAAGCCATAGCTGCTGCCGCCCAGGGAGCGGATGGCGGCGTTGAGCGGTCCATGGGGATCGTTGAGGATCCAGCGCCAACCCAGGGCCATCACCGTGGTGGGCAGGGCCCAGGGCAGCAGGGTCAGGGCCCGCAGGGGGCCGCGGCCCCGCAAGGGGCGGTGCAGCAGCAGGGCCAGGGCCAGGCCCCCCAGCAGTTCCAGGGCCACCGAGCAGATGGCGAACCTCAGGGTCTGGCCCGCATCCGTCCAGAAGCGGACGTCATCGAGCAGACGGCCCCAGTTGGCGCCTCCATTCGGGACGGGCACCAGCCCGGTGAGCACCGAGCTGGCGTGGAAGCTCAGCCAGCCGTAGCGCAGCAGGGGATAGAGAAACACCGCCGCCAGCAGGACCAGCGCCGGCAGTATCAACAGAAGCGAACTGCTGCGGGTTCTCATGGGCTTCGGGGAGGGCTTCCCGGAGGGCTGCCTGGGGTGCCCGCGACCGAGCGCAGCACCTGGAGGCTCTGGCGCTGGGCGGTGGCCATGGTCTGGTCGGGCCCCGCCTGGCCGGTGAGCATGCCGTTCACCTGGCGGGCCAGCAGATCACTGAGCTGGGCATAGGCGGGCGTGAGTGGCCGCAGCTGGGGATGTCGCAGGGCCTGCCGCTGCACCGCCAGGAGAGGGGCGCGGCGTTGCAGGTCCGGGTCGTCGTAGAGCCGGCTCCAGGTGGGGGCATAGCCCTGCTCGATGGCAAGCTGGCGCTGCACAACGGGGCCGGTGAGCCAGCGGATCACCGCCACCGCCTCCTCGGGATGGGGGCTGCCCTTGATCAGGGAGAGCCCCCAGGTGCCAAGGGTGCCGCCTCCCTGCTCCCCCGGGGCCCCCACCATGGACGTCACACCCACCTTGCCCTTCACCGGCCCTCCGCCCTTCTCGATCTCCCGCCAGGCGTAGGGCCAGTTGCGCAGGAAGGCGGCCTCACCGGCGGCGAAGGACTGCAGGGCATCATTTTCGGCGTAGTTGGCCACCGCCTTGGGGCTGACCCCGTCGCGCAGCAGGGCGTCGAGCCATCCGGCGGCCGCCACGGCCTGCGGACTGTCCAGCACCGTCCGTGCGGTGGCGTCATCCCACCAGCGGGCGCCGAAGCCCTGCAGCATCTCCACCATCACGCAGCTCAGCCCCTCGTACTGGCGCCCCTGCCAGAGATAGCCCCAGCGCACCCTGCCGCGGCGCTGCAGATCGCGGGAGATGGCCACCAGCTCCTCGGTGTCACGGGGCGGTCGCTCCATCAGGTCGGTGCGCCAGTAGAGCAGGCCCGTGTCGCCGGTGAGGGGCATGCGCCAGAGGTGCTCCCCCAGGCCATTGCCCAGGCGGGCGCCGGGCTCCATGGCCGCCAGCACCTCCGGGCCGAACCACCGTTCCAACGGCAGGAACCAGCCGGCAGCCACGTACTTGGCCAGCCAGCTCACATCCACCAGCAGCAGATCGAAGGGGGCTTCGCCCAGCAGCAGGCTGCTGATGGCCAGGTCGGAGATGGTCTCCGTGTCCAGGGGGCCGCGGATCACCTCCAGCGCCACCCCGGAACCACTGGCGTTGAAGCGCGCCACCGGGCCTGCCACCGCGTCGGCGAGGGGGGCGGGCATCAGCACCCTTATCGGCACCGGCTCCGCCGCGACCGCCTGGACCGATTTCAGGCCGGTGGTGGACACCAGCACCAGCAGCAGGACGGCGAGCAGCCCCAGGACGGCGGGCTGCCGACGCAGGCTGGAGAGGGGGGGGCGGGCCGCCATCGGCCAACGTTAGGCGGCCCGTTCAGATCCCCTGGTGGCCGCCCTCTGCGACGCCGGGCTCAGAGGCCCCGCTGCATCAGCTGACCCATCAGGTCGGAGCTGCGTTGCTGGAAACCGGCCAGCTGGTTGGGCTCCAGGCCTCCCACGGCCAGGCGCGCCACCTCATAGATGTGGCGGCTGAGATCCTCCGCCAGCTGGCGGCTGGGGGAGGTGGTGTCGGACCCGGTGATGACGGCACCGGACGAGAGCTTGAGCAGACCCTCCACCAGGGGATGGCGGCGATTCACCAGCAGCACGTGGTGATCGGGCAGGCCCGGCAGCCGTTGCTCCATCAGGGCTCCCATGTCATTGAGACGGCGCATCTGCTCCGGCAGCAGGATCAGGGCAGCCGGTGAGCCTTCCCCCTTCAGCGACTGCACCTGGATGGTGATCTTGTTGTCAGCGAGGGCGGCCTTGAACAGGTCGCGGAGCTTCTCACCGCTGTCCTTGCCTTCGGCATCGGCCAGCTCGCTCTCGGGCTCATGCAGGCTGGCGTCGAGCTCGGCGTCGACCCGCTGGAAACGCAGGTCGCCATGGCGGGCCTCGAGCCAGGGGATGAACTGGGAATCGATCAGGGTGTCGGCCAACAGCACCTCCGCCCCCTGCCCCTTCCACAGGGCCAGGGCTCCGGCCTGCCCGGCCTCATCGGTGCAGTAGAGGATCCGATCGGCGTTGTCGCCGGCCAGGCGGCCCCGGTAGCCGGCCAGGGTGGTGAAGGTGCGCCCATCGGTGGCAACGGGATCGAGGCCGGTGCTGGCTTCGCCGTCCTCGGGCGGCTGGGCGGCGGCGGCTGTGGTGCCGTACAGGATCAGATCCGCCACTTGCTCGGCGAACTTCTCGTCCTCCATGGCACCAATCTTGATGAAGGGGGCCAGCGAATCCCAGATCTCGGCGTAGCGGGCCGGTTCGTCGCGGTGCAGCTCCTTGAGCCGGTCGCCCACCTTCTTGGCCACGAAGCCGCCGATCGAGCGCACCCGCCGATCGGTCTGCAGGGCGCTGCGGCTGACGTTCAGCGGGATGTCGGGCGAATCGATCACACCCCGCAGAGGCAGCAGATAGCGGGGCACCACCTCCTTGATGGAATCGCTGACAAACACCTGGTTGCAGTAGAGGCGGATCTCGCCCTTCTCCCAGTCGGCACGGCCGGTGATCCTGGGGAAGTAGAGAATGCCCTGCAGGTTGTAGGGGTAATCGGTGTTGAGGTGCACCCAGAGCAGGGGGTCACCCTGGAAGGGGTACAGATAGCGGTAGAGGGCGACATAATCGTCGTCGCTGAGCTCCCGGGGGCTTTTGCGCCAGGGCGCCTCCCGCTTGTTGACCGTCTCGCCATCGAGCTGCACCGCCACCGGCAGGAAGTCGCAGTAGGTGGTGATCAGGGTGCGGATTCTGGAGGGTTCGATGTACTCCAGCTCCTCCTCCATCAGGTGCAGGATCACGTCAGTGCCGGGTTCGGACCGCTCGGCCCCCTCGAGGCTGAAATTGGGGGAGCCGTCGCAGCTCCAGCGCACCGCCTCAGCGTCGGGCCGGGCACTCAGGCTGACCAGCTCCACGCGGGAAGCCACCATGAAACTGGAGTAGAAACCCAGTCCGAAGTGGCCGATGATGGCGTCGCTCTCGCTCTTGTACTTCTCGAGGAAGTCCTCGGCGCTGGAGAAGGCCACCTGGTTGATGTAGCGCTTCACCTCATCGGCGGTCATGCCGATGCCGTTGTCGCTGATGGTGAGGGTTTTGGCCTCCCGATCAATCCGGATGGCGATGGCTCCCTCGGTGCCCTCGCTGCAGTCGCCGGCCATGGCGGCCATGCGGCGCTTGCTGATCGCATCCACCCCGTTGCTGACCAGTTCCCGCAGGAACACCTCATGGCCGGAATAGACGGCCTTCTTGATGATCGGGAAGATGTTCTCGGTGTGGATCTGAATCTGGCCCTGTTCCAGCACCGTCATGGCGAATGAGAAGAATCGCCCTGAACCTAGGTGGGGGTGCGCGGCGGCTCAAGACCAGCGAGGGTGGGGTCCCCGAACCAGCGGACCTCAGCCGCCAGGCTTCTGCAGGTCGGGCCGCTCCTCCGGCAGGATCGCCCCCTCCACCGGACACACCTGAAGGCAGATGCCGCAGTCGATGCAGGTGTCGAAGTCAATCCAGAAGAACACGGTTCCCTTGCTGTTCGCCCCCTGGCCGGGGTGGATGCAGGCCACCGGACAGGCGTCGACACAGTCGGCCACGCCCTCGCAGACGTTGGTGACGATCGAGTGGGCCATCGATGGGGAGAAGCAGCGGCCGGATCCTAGGCAGCCAGCCAGACCGCACCACGGCAGCCCCGTTCCGCGGCGAGCCGTTCCGCTTCGGCGCGGTCCGCGCAGGGGTGGGTGCAAAGCTCGGCGGCTTCTCCTTTCCCGTGCAGATCTCCCATGTGGCTGAGGGCCCGCCCGAGGCCGGCGGCGGTGGCGCTGGCCACCAGCCACGGACCCGGGGCCTGACCATCAGCCGCCAGAGGGACATCCCCTGATTCGAGCAGATCCCGGATGGCCTCCACGTCGAAACCGAAGCCGGTGCCGGCCGCCTGGGTGTGGTCGGCGCAGAAGCGTCCCACCAGGGCGTCGTAGCGGCCGCCGCTGGCGATGGCCACCGGGGCATCGGCCCCCTGGCAGACAAGCTTGAACACCAGGCCGTCGTAAAGATCGAAATGGGGCTGGAAGGTGGGATCCAGCTGCACCCGCACGCCAAGGGTGGCGGCTGGTGGCTTGACGCTGGCCAGGGTGGCGGCGAGCGACTCCAGCAGCGGCACCGGTCCGAGCCACTGTTCCAGCTGATAGAGAACCCGCACAGGCTCGCCCCGCAGGCCGATCAAGGCCATCAGCCGTTGCCGCTGGCTGTCGGGAAGGGACAGCGCGCCGAGGGCCAGGGGGTCGAAGTCGGTGAGGGCATGGCGGGCCAGGGAGCGCTGATCCACCGGGACCTGGCTGAGCAGGGCGCTGAGCAGCCCGTGGTGACCCACCAGCAGGGTGGGCTGGTGCTGGGGTGGCAGACCCAGGCTGGCCACCGCCGCCAGCAGCAGGTGCAGCAGCTCGGTGTCCGCGGCGGGGGAGGGCTCCCCCAGCAGTTCCACGCCGCTCTGCAGTTCCTCGCTGACGCGCTGGCCGCCCCCATCGCCAGTGAAGCTGCGGAAGGTGGTGCCACTGGCCCAGAGCCTCAGGGGCCGGGGACGGCCCAGCATCCGGGTGCTGGCGGCCCGGGCGATCGGCGCGGTGAGTTCCGGCCGCAGCCCCAGGGGCTCATCGGCCACCAGCCGCACGAGCTCCCGTTCGGCGATGGCGCCGCCGGCCTCCAGAGTGTCGAGCCGTTCAATGGTGGGGGGCGCCACTTCCTGGTAGCCCCAGAGGCGATAGACGTTGGCCAGCAGGTCGCACAGGCGCCGATTGCTGTCCACCTGACCCGGGTTCAGGTCCCGCGCGCCGGCGGCAGGTTGGAGGGCCATGGAGGACGGAGGTCGGTCGGGGGTGGGGGGTCGGATCCTATGGAGTGGTGGCGTCCAGCTCGGGGGCACCGAAGCTGGCACCGCTGAGTGGCCGGCAGAGCGCCAGCCCTTCGATCAGGGGCTGGCGCAGGGCGGGGGTGCAGGCGATCACCCGGCCATCGGCCAGGTCGAGGCGGCTGCCGTCGTAGGCGCAGACCTGCCCACCGGCCTCTTCCACCAGCACCACGCCGGCCACAAGGTCCCAGGGGGACAACCCCCGCTCCCAGTAGCCATCGACCCGGCCGGCGGCGACGAAGGCCAGATCCACGGCAGCGGCCCCCGCACGGCGCACCCCGTGGGTGCGGTGGGTAAACCAGGCGAACTCGGCGTAGTTGTTGTCGAGGCGGTGAACCCTGTCGTAGGAGAAACCGGTGACGAGCAGAGAATCCGCCAGGGCGCCGC
Organism: Synechococcus sp. CS-1332; assembly: GCF_025127995.1. Lineage (GTDB taxonomy): Bacteria > Cyanobacteriota > Cyanobacteriia > PCC-6307 > Cyanobiaceae > Cyanobium. The sequence continues at coordinate 192,207 of NZ_JAHLYP010000038.1, forward strand.
AGTCGCTGACCCGTAGCCGGCGTCCGTTGCACCAGGCGCCCCGGCCCGGGGCGGCCCAGTAGTGCTCCTCCAGGACTGGCACCTCCAGGGCGCCGAGCAGGGGCAGCCCCTGCCAGCTGAGCCCCACGGAGGTGCCGAAGAATGGATAGCCATGGGCGTAGTTGGTGGTGCCATCGAGGGGGTCGACGCACCACTGCAGGTCCCCCTGGCCGGCGAGTTGGCCGCTTTCCTCGGCCAGCACAGCCACGGTGGGGGTGCCGTCCGCCAGGACCGCCAGAACGGCGGCTTCGGCCGCCAAGTCGGCCTCGGTGACGAGGTTTCCCGCCATGCCCTTCTCCTTCACCTGCTCCAGCTGGCCGAAGTGGCGCCGCAACTCACGGCCGCCGGCTTCAGCGGCCTCGCGAGCCACCTGCAGCAACCGTTCCAGCTCGTTGGCATCAAGGCCGGAGCCCTCCAAGGCCCGTTGACAGAGGGAGGTCATTCGTCGTCCAGGGGCAGACCGGGACGCACCAGACCGCGGCCGAAGAAGCGACCGAACTGGCGGTCGTAGACCTCGTCCTCGTCCTGGGTCTCCACGTCCAGCGGACCGGTGGCCCGGGCGACGCAGAGGAGTCCATAGCCCTCCTTGCGCAGGTCTTTGGAGAGGCCGAGGGCCTCCCGCTGATCAATGCTTCCCTCCAGCACCCGCACGGCGCAGGCTGTGCAGCAGCCGTTGCGGCAGCTGAAGGGCAGTGGTTCGCCCTGCGCTTCGAAGCTGCGCAGGATGTACTCCCCTTCCGGCACGTCCAGGCGGATGACACGGTTGGCCTGTCGCCAGTGGACCGTGATCGGGTAGGTGCGGCTCATGGGGGCGCTGGGCAGGGGGGAGGGTGCAAACGGGGCGAGGGGTCCGGGTGCAGCCCCTGCTACATTGACATCTGCCCCATTTCGCCCCTGGAGAGGTGGCCGAGTGGTCGAAGGCGCAGCACTGGAAATGCTGTATAGGGGCAACTCTATCGAGGGTTCGAATCCCTCCCTCTCCGTTTCTGAAGTCGGTCCTATGGGCCGGCTTTTTTTTGGTTCGCAGCCGCGCAGAACATCCCTCAGCCCAGGTGCTGAGAGGGTTCTGTTGGCCGCTTTGCTGATGATGATCCCTAAGTCTGGAATCAGCCGAACCGTCCGCTGACATAGTCAAGCGTCGACTGCTGGCTAGGAGAATTAAAGATGTTCTCGGTCTCGTTGAATTCCACCAGATAGCCAACTTTCCCCGAGCCTCCTTCGACGGCCTCGGCGTTGAAGAACGCGGTCATGTCGGCGACGCGCACGGCCTGCTGCATGTTGTGGGTCACGATCATGATCGTGTAGCTCCGCTTCAGCTCGTGCATAGTCTCTTCGATCTTGAGGGTCGAGATCGGATCGAGCGCCGAGCAGGGCTCGTCCATCAGGATCACTTCGGGCTCCGTGGCGATGGCCCGGGCGATGCAGAGCCGCTGCTGCTGGCCGCCGGAGAGGGAGAAGCCGCTCTCCTTGAGCTTGTCCTTGCACTCATCCCAGACGGCGGCCTTGCGCAGGGAGCGCTCCACCAGCTCGTCCATGTCACCTTTGTAGCCGTTGATCCGGGCGCCGAAGGCGATGTTTTCGTAGATCGACTTGGGGAAGGGGTTGGGCTTCTGGAACACCATGCCGATGCGGCGCCTCACCTCCACCGGATCGACGCGTTTGTCGTAGAGATCGTGCTGATCGAAGACCACACGCCCCTTGAGGCTGCAGCCGGGGATCAGGTCGTTCATGCGGTTGAGGGCCCGCAGCACCGTGCTCTTGCCGCAGCCGGAGGGGCCGATGAAGGCCGTCACCTTGCCCTTGGGGAGATCCATGTAGACGTTCTTGACCGCCTCGAAGCTGCCGTAGGAGATGGTCACGTCCTGCAGGGACATGCAGACGTCACTGGCGGCAGTGGAGGAAGGGGAAGCAGTCATGTCAGGGATGGGGGGGAATCGAAGCCGGAGGAAAGGGACGGGGAAAGGGGTCAGGCCCGGGTCGCGCTGCTGATCCAGCGGGCCAGCAGGTTGGCTCCGAGAATCATGATCACGAGCACGAAGGAGGCGGCCCAGGCCAGCTCGTTCTGCGCTTCGTAGGGCATGATCGCGAAGTTGAAGATCAGCACCGACATGGTGGCGATCGGATTGAACAATCCTTCCGGCCAGAAGGGGGAGAAGAGGGCCGTGAAAATCAGCGGTGCCGTCTCCCCTGCGGCCCTGGCGATCCCCAGCACCACGCCCGTGGCGATCGGTGTGAAGGCGGCGGGCAGGGTGATCTGGGTGATGGTGACGAATCGGGAGGCACCGACGCCGTAGGCCCCCATGCGCATCTCTTGGGGCACCAGCAGCAAGCCCTCATAGGTGGTCTTGATCACGGTGGGCAGCATCAGAACGGAAAGGGCGATGCCGCCGGCCATGGCGCTGAAGCTCTGGTCGAAGAACAGCCGGGTGGTCACGATCAGGGAATAGATGAAAACACCGCAGATGATCGAGGGCACTCCGGCGAGAACATCGTTGCCGAAACGCACGAACTTGGAGAACCAGCCGTCCTGGGCATATTCCGAGAGATAAACGCCACCCCCCACCCCCACCGGAATGGCGATCAAGGAGGCGATCAGGGTGACGACGATGGTGCCGAGGATCGCGTTACCGATGCCGCCACCTTCGAGGCCGGGGGCCGGGGGCAGTTCGGTGAGCAGCCGCAGGCTGAGCAGCTGCCCCCCTTGGATAAGGACGTAAATCAACACCAGGAAGAGGGGGACCACCGCAAGCGCCGCAAAAAAAGCGGCAATGGCGTTGGCCACTTGATTGAAGCGATTGCGCTTCAGGCCGGGGTCGTAGTGAAGGGTAAGCCGCTCCGTGAAGTGACTGGTCGTTGGTGGGGTCGAGACAGACATGGCCAGGGAACGGGGTGGGCGGGCTGTGGAAGGGGAGGCGTGGAAGGGTTCAGTAGCGCAGGCTGAGACGCCGCACGATCCACTGGGCCAACACGTTGACGACGAAGGTGAGAATCATCAGGACGACGGCCGCGTACATCAGGGCCGAGACCTGAATGCCATCGGCTTCACCAAACTGGTTGGCGAGCATCGAGGCGATGGTGTTTCCCGGTGCCAGGAGGGACACGCTGAAGTTGAGGGAGTTACCGATGATCATCGTGACGGCCATGGTTTCGCCCATCGCCCGACCCAGGGAGAGCATCACGCCGCCCATGATCGAAGAGACAGCTGCCGGCAGAATCACATTGAAGATGGCGCCCCAGCGGGTGGTGCCGACCCCATAGGCCCCCTGACGCAATTCGATCGGCACCTGGTTGAGGGCATCACGGGAAATGGCGGTGATGATCGGAAGCACCATCACCACAAGAATCAGGATCGCGGGGGCCGTGCCGGGACCCTGGGGTGCGGTGGAGAAGAAGGGGGTCCAGCCGAGGGTCGTGTGCAGCAGTGAAAGGAAGGGGCGGATGGCCGGCTCCATCACAAAGATGGCCCAGAGGCCGAGAACCACCGATGGAATGGCGGCCAGAAGTTCCACCAGCAGGCCGATGAGGCCCCTTAAGCGGCTGGGGATCAGATCCTCGGTAATGAAAATGGCGGTGCCCAAGCCGATGGGAACGGCGATCAGCAGGGAAAGGATCGCGGTGACAAGCGTCCCGTAGATCGCGATCAGGGCCCCGTACTGCTCGTTGACGGGATCCCAGGCGGAGGTGGTCAGGAACTTGAGGCCGAAGGTGGCCATGGCCTCCCTGGCGCCGCTGAAGACCGTCAGGAAGATCGCCAGCAGCACGATCCCCACCGACGCCGCCAGCACCAGGGTGAGCTGGCGGAAGCCGATGTCGAAAAGCTTTTCCTGGGGGGGACGTCGCCTCAGGGTGAACGCGTCGATGGGTGTGGCGCTCCTCATGCAGGAATAGTGCCGGTCGGCATGGACGTTCCACCTGATCTGAGCACGAGTTTCAGCCCCCGCGTTTAAGCTGGGTTTAACGGCCGTCAGGCTCCGGTAGCGTTGGGCCGCCATCAGGACTTCCATGGGGCGCATCGTTGGCATCGATCTGGGCACCACCAACTCGGTGGTGGCCGTGCTCGAAGGCGGCAGGCCCCAGGTCATTGCCAACGCCGAGGGGGGGCGCACCACGCCCTCGGTGGTCGGGTTCAGCCGCGACCAGGAGCTGCTGGTTGGCCAGCTCGCCCGGCGCCAACTGGTGCTCAACCCCCGCAACACGTTTGCCAACCTGAAGCGGTTCGTCGGCCGCAGCTGGGACGAACTTGACGAGGGCAGCCTGGGGGTGCCCTACAGCGTGCGTGCCAACGACCAGGGCAATGTGCGCGTCATCTGCCCAGCCACCGAACGGGAGTACGCCCCGGAGGAACTGGTGGCCTCGATCCTGCGCAAGCTCGTGGATGACGCCGCCACCTATCTGGGCGAAGCCGTCGAAGCGGCGGTGATCACGGTGCCGGCCTACTTCAACGACGCCCAGCGCCAGGCCACCCGCGACGCCGGGCGGTTGGCGGGAATCGCCGTGGAACGGATTCTCAATGAGCCCACCGCGGCGGCGCTGGCCTACGGCTTTGATCGCAGCACCGTCAAGCGGGTGCTGGTGTTCGACCTCGGTGGCGGCACCTTCGACGTGTCGGTGCTGCGCATCGCCAACGGTGTCTTCGATGTGATGGCCACCAGTGGCGACACCCAGCTGGGGGGCAACGACTGGGACCGGCGCATCGTCGACTGGGTGGCTGAAGCCTTCCTGCAACAGAACGGCCTCGACCTGCGCCGCGACCGCCAGGCCCTGCAGCGACTCACCGAGGCCGCCGAGAAGGCCAAGGAGGAGCTGTCCGGAGTGCAGAGCACCCCCTTGTCGCTGCCCTTCATCGCCACGGGCCCCGACGGTCCGCTCCACATCGAGACGACCCTGGAGCGGGGCACCTTCGAAGCTCTCTGTCCGGACCTGCTCGACCGGCTGCTGCGCCCGGTCCAACGGGCCCTGCGGGATTCAGGCCTGAATGCCGACGCCATCGACGATCTGGTGCTGGTGGGTGGCTCCACCCGCATGCCGATGGTGCAGGAGATGGTGCGTACCCTCATTCCCCGCGAGCCCTGCCAGTCGGTCAATCCCGATGAGGTGGTCGCCATCGGGGCGGCGGTGCAGGCCGGCATCCTCACCGGCGAACTGCGCGACCTGATGCTCAACGACGTCACCCCCCTCTCCCTCGGCCTGGAGACGATCGGTGGGGTGATGAAGGTGCTGATTCCGCGCAACACCTCGATTCCCGTGCGCAAGTCGGATCTGTTCAGCACCTCGGAGGCCAACCAGTCGTCGGTGGAGATCCACGTGCTGCAGGGCGAACGCCAGATGGCCGCCGACAACAAATCACTTGGTCGCTTCCGGCTCTCCGGCATTCCACCGGCGCCCCGCGGGGTGCCCCAGGTGCAGGTGTCCTTCGACATCGACGCCAACGGCCTGCTGCAGGTCTCCGCCACCGACCGCACCACCGGACGCCAGCAGAGCGTCTCGATCCAGGGGGGGTCCAACCTCAGCGAGGAGGAGATCAACCGGTTGCTGGAGGAGGCAGAGCGCAAGTCGGTCGAGGATCGCCGCAAACGAGCGGTGATCGATCGCCGCAATCGCGCCCAGACCCTGGTGGCCCAGGCTGAGCGCCGTCTGCGGGATGCCGCCCTGGAGCTGGGACCCGCCGGGGCCGAGCGCCAGCAGCGCGCTGTCGAGCTGGCCCTGCGTGACGTCCAGGACGTGCTGGCCCAGGACGACCCTGCCGACCTGGAGTTGACCGTCAGCCAGCTTCAGGAGGCCCTGTTCGGTCTCAACCGGCGCCTGCTCGGGGAACGGCGCTCGGAGAGCGGTCCCCTCAAGGGACTCAAGAACACCCTGGGTTCCCTCAAGGACGAACTGTTCTCCGACGACGACTGGGATGACTGGGGCGGATCGGGCCGTTCCGATCCCTGGTCCAGCCCGCCGCGGCTGCCCCAGCGCGATCCCTACCCCCTCGGCCGCTTCGCCGAGCGGGAAAGCCGCTACGACGACGACATCCCCTCCCGTCGCTGGGAGAACGGCCGTTCCTGGGATCGTCAGGAGTCCTTCGAGCGGGACCCGGCCGCTGATCGGCATCGTCCGCGCCGTGGCGGCAGGGCCGACCAGGACGACCCCTGGGCCGACGGCTGAGGGTCGTGAGCCAATCCCCAAGCTCGGATTCGGTGGCGACGGCCGCCCGTGATCACTGGGAGGTGCTCGGCCTGGCTCCGGGTGCCGACGCGGTGAGCATCAAACGGGCCTTCCGCCAGCAGGCCCGGCTGTGGCACCCGGACCTCAACGGCAATGATCCGGTGGCCGAAGCCCGCTTCAAGCGGGTCAACGAGGCCTATGCGGTTCTCTCGGATCCGATCCGGCGCCGAGCCTGGGAGGCCGGTGAGGGGCAGGACAGCGCTGGCCTTGAGCGTGATCCCTTCGCCAGCGGCTTCCCCCGATTCGAGGACTACCTGGCGCAGCTCTTCGGTCAGGAGCGACGCCGTGCCCGGACCTGGGACGACGAACCCGAGGAGGAGACTCCGCCAGAGGCCGGTGGCGCTCGCGGTGGCGGCGGCGGTGGCGTCAATCCGATTCCGATTCCGATTCCGATTCCGACGCCGACGCCGACGCCGACGCCGACGCCGACGCCCACACCGACACCGACTCCCACACCGACTCCCACACCGACTCCCACACCGAC
>NZ_JAHLYP010000039.1 GCF_025127995.1 Synechococcus sp. CS-1332
CGGCTACAAGTTCGGCCAAGAGGAAGAGACCTACAACATCGTGGCTGCCCACGGTTACTTCGGTCGCCTGATCTTCCAATACGCCTCGTTCAACAACAGCCGCAGCCTGCACTTCTTCCTGGCTGCCTGGCCGGTGATCGGCATCTGGTTCACCGCCCTGGGCGTGAGCACGATGGCCTTCAACCTGAACGGCTTCAACTTCAACCAGTCGATCCTGGATGGCCAGGGACGGGTGATCAACACCTGGGCCGACGTGCTCAACCGTGCCGGTCTGGGCATGGAAGTGATGCACGAGCGCAACGCGCACAACTTCCCGCTCGATCTGGCGGCTGCCAGCGCCACCCCTGTGGCCCTGACCGCCCCGGCCATCGGCTGATCTTGCTCCCCTTCCGAGCTATGAGCCCCCTGTGCAAGCAGGGGGCTTTTTCATGGTCGTCACATGGCCTTCATCCGCAGCCAGGATCTGCCGCCCCAGAGGCGAGTTGTCCGAGCCTTGTCTGCAACGACTGCAGGCAACGCCATGACGGCTGACGCTCACCATGACCCCTTGCCCTCCTGGCGGGAGGGGGCCGTCAAGAACGGCCTGCTCAACTTCGTTGAAAGTGTGAGCAACCCTGGCAGCCCCGACTTCGTCGCGCCGGATGAACGGATCGCCGTGTTTGACAACGACGGCACGCTCTGGTCGGAGCAGCCGATGTACGTGCAGATGGCCTTTGCCCTTGAAAGGGCCAGGCAGCTGGTGGTCGAGCGCAGCGACCTGGCCCGGGATCCGCTCGTGGTCGCGGCGGCGGCCGAAGACATGGACACCCTGATGGGCGTTCCTTACACCGAGCTCGTTTACCAGCCGATGCTGGAACTGCTGGCCTACATGCGCGCCAGGAATTTCAGCAACTGGATCGTGACCGGCGGTGGTGCAGAGTTCGTGCGGCTGTTCGCCGAAGCGGCCTACGGCATTCCACCGGATCGGGTGATCGGCTCGACCTTGCTGTTGCGCTACGGCGACGAGGACGGCCAGCCAACCCTGCGGCGCGAACCCGTGGTCGATTTCATCAACGATGGTGATGGCAAGCCGGTGGGCCTTCAGCGGGCGATCGGTCGCCGCCCGATCGCAGCCTTTGGTAACTCCGATGGCGACCTTGCAATGCTTCGCTGGACCACCGCTGGTGCAGGGCGGCGATTGGAGCCAGGTGTTTGGCTCTTCCCTGGACCAAGGGTGACCCTTCGATGATCAGGCGTTCCCCCCCTTCCACCTGGTAGGAACGGTAGTGCCGTCGGCGCGCTTCGCCGTTCTTCCGCCTGCTGGATCGCTCCTTCGGATTCAGGGTCTTGGTCGCGGCAACGCTCTCCTTTGGAAGGCTTGCCCTGGCCAACCGTTTCGAACATTGTCATGATCCAGCGTGCCAACCCGATGGCCTGACCAGCGACTTTCTGGACATCGTCAGCATCGGCAATGTTGCGTCATTCAGTAGTGTTACCGCCGCCATCGTTTACCTGCTCGAAGCCACCAAGCGCAAAGAGCGGGAGCACCATGAACTGTTTGAACGTCTGCTGGTCCAGCGCCAGGCAAGCGCTTCCAACAGCCTCGGTCGGCTGAGGACTCTTGAGAATCTCTCCGCCGCAGGACTCTGGCAAGACGACTTCGATCTGGTCAGGGCTGACTTCAGTCATTCCGATCTGACCGGCGCTGATCTCAGAGGCGCCAATGATGCAGGGGCCAATGCCCCGGGAGCTGAACTGAACCAGATGCGCTTTGACGGGCGGCTTCAGGGCCAGGGCGGCTCAGACGTTGCCAACGGCTGAAGGTGCAGCCTCAGCCGACAAGCCTGGTCAGGGCCTCCTGCGATAGGGACGAATTGACGAAAGACAGGCCCGCGTAGGTGTTGAACCCGGTGTCCCTCACCCAGCACACCTTGCAGCGGAGGCTGATCCTCGAAGCCGTGTCGTACTCGAGCACCAGGATGACAACGTCATCGTCCTCTTCGACGTCAAGAGTCCCCTGTCGCACCACACAGGCCCCCTTCTCGCTGACGTCGCGAAGGTTGACGAACACCGACTGCTTGGAGGCCAGCTTCAGGCTGACGGAGACACCGACAGGGACATGGAGCCTTGGAGCACGGCGTTTCTCCTCAGGATGCAGATCGTTATCGTTGGTCATGAATGGCGCGACAGCCATCGCAATGGAGTGATCCGGTGTAATCCGGAAATTCTAGGTCTGGTTTTTTCCCAAGGCCACCACCTGCGTTCTGTAGGTTTTTGATCCGGCCCAGGCTGGAGCCGCATGGAGATCGGCTATGGTTGTTACATCCGGCAGAAGCCGGCGAACCTGTAGTTCGCCTTCGCCGGATCCAGCACCGAGCCGCCCCGCGCTTCCTGGGGACGGTCCACCAGGTCCAGCAACGACTGCCGTGTGCGATTCCCCGCGTGGGAACGGCAGCCTCCCGGTGCGAGATCCATATCCCCTTGTTCTCATTTCCTATGAACACCCTTTCCAGGCGTCCGTCGCCCTCGACTCGTCCCAGTTCGTCCCCTGCCGTCTCCAGCAGGGGCACCGCCTATCCCAGTTGCCTGCTGGTGGCCAGGCCGCCGCGCCACGACCCCTCCCAGCACCTCCTCACCTGGGAGGACCTGCTCGGCCGCCGCTGACGCTGCGTCCCTACCTGGCCGATCAATCGTCGTCGTCGTCCCAGCCGCGGTGTTTCTCCAGCCCGTAGGCGCGCCCGGGGGGTGCCAACAGCACGCGATTGTCGTTCCGCTGGAAAGCACGCCAGCGATCGCGTGCCTCCTTGGCCTGCCTGGCCTGGGCGGCCCGCACCCGCGGCGCGTAGACGTTGCGGTACCAGTCGTCTCGGACGAACTGCACCGGCATGTTGCAAGCCTGATAAAGGCCGCAATAGCGCCCCCAGTCCCGGGCTTGATTCATGGGCACCCGCAGGTAGACCGGCTGAGTGGCGGCCTGGGTCCAGCGGTCGCGTCCCCTGGAATCGGGCCTGACGATGACCGGCCCGTAGCCGTAAACCGGCGGCGGGGTCTGGTTGCCGAGGTTGATCGGGCCGAAATATCCGGGCTGGCCCAGTTGCAGGGTCAGGGAGGTCTGGGCCTGGACCGGGGTGTAGACGATGCCAGCGCCACAGACCACCACCAGGGCGGCATGGAACAGGCGAGATGAACGGCTGATCATGGTGGAAGCTCCGTTGCCCCCCAAGACAAACGCTTCCGGATGACTCACCGCTTACCGGCGTGGGGGCCACCTGTGACCGGACGTGACAGGTCGGCGAGTCGTCAGGTGGCTGGGAGCGGCTCCAGCAGGCCATAGGGGGAGTAGTGACGTTCGATCCGGCAGCGGACATCGGCGTCAACCTGCCAGGTGAGCGACACCTGCACGGGCCCTGGCTGGGTTGGGTGATGAACGATCACCACCTCCACGTTGCCGTCCAGGCTCCAGCAGGTGGCGGATTCACCGTCCACCTCCATGGACTGCAGGCTGGCGATCAGTGGCGCGTCGGGGCCGGAATCCGTGACGCCCGGCCGCCATTCCCTGGCATAGGTGAGGCTGTCGACGCTGTCGACGCCATGGCGCAGCACGATCCGGCGGCGGCGGTCGCCGTGGGCGACGCACAGCTCGGCGATCCAGGGCCAGGGGCCGGTGCGATCGATGCCCAGGCTCCAGTGGCCGGCGGTACTGATCTGCATGGCCGCGGGCGGCTCGCTGAAGCGCATCGGCACGGTGCGCCCGGAGCTGAGGTAGGTGAGGGCGGCTTCGATGGTGCCGTCCTGGTCGGTGACCAGCAGGCGGGTGGGGAAACGTTCGATCTCGCGGCCATCGGGGCCCAGGCGGGCGAACAGTCCCTCCCAGCAGCCACCGTTCACCTCCATCAACCTCTGTCGGGGTGGGGCGCTCAACGTCATGGATGGCAGGGGGGAAGGCCCCCAGCATGGCGACATCAACCCGGCCAGCGAGACGTGGCTGACGGGGACTACCCGCCCATGGGGCTTGCCATTATCCGGCGCACCGCGAATGAATCTGGCCGGTTGGGCTGATTGTGTTCTGAGCCGTAGGCAAGACAACTCAAAACGATTAAACGAAATAGGCCACGATGAGTACCAAAATCAGCACACCCAGGACCTCCACTCCAGAAATCCTGTAAAGGGGATGGCTGTCTTCGGCGAGCGTGAAGAGCCGATAGCGGCGCCTGATGGTGCGTTTCCTCAATATCTGAGTTGATTGCCGCTTTTGCATAGCCCATCTCTGCCAGCGGCCAACGGCAGTCACGACGGCAGATGCTGCCGGATCGCGACCGCAGCAACACGGCTGGGTAATGCGGAAAATCATGTGATCTTAGCCGCCCTTTTAGGCTGTGAGTGCTTTGTTCACACCACGTTTCACTCCGGCGACCAGGCTCCGATGCGGGGCCATCACCATGGAGCTAGGCGCCACGCCTTCCTACCCGGTTTAGGAGTGCGCCGGGGGTTGGGGTTGCTGCCTCGGCGGCGCAGGCAGACGGGTGCTCACCAGCCAGGCCAGCCCCACCAGCAAGGCGGAGCTCCACAGGCAAGCCTGCAGACCTCCCACAAGGAAGAGCCCGCCCGAGAGCACCGTGCCGAGCAGGCGGCCACCGGCATTGGCCATGTAGTAAAAGCCGACATTCATGCTCACCGATTCGGCATCCGTATAGGCCAGGATCATGTAGCTGTGGATGGAGGAATTCATGGCGAACACCACGCCGAAGGCCGCCAATCCCACCACCACCGCCACACCGGGATTCCCCACCTCGCGCCAGAGGGCGATGGCGATCAGGGCCGGAATGGCGGTGAGCAGACCGCTCCAGAATGTCACGGCGGAGACACCTGGAGGAGCGCTCTGGCCCCAACTGCGCCGCAGGGCTGGAGCCGACCCCTGCACCACGCCATAACCCATCACCCACAGGCCCATGAAGCCCCCCACCTCCCAGTAGCGCCAGCCGAGCGTGGTCTGCAGGAACACCGGCAGGGCCACGACAAACCACACATCCCTGGCGCCGAAAAGGAAGAACCGGGCCAGCGAGATCACGTTGATGCCGCGGGACTTGGAGAACAACGCTGTGAAGGCGGGCTTTTCCTTCATCCTGCCGATCTCCCCGGGCAGCACCAGGGTGAGCAGGAAGGCCAGGAACAGGCCGGCCGCCATGGCACCGACGGCGGCATTGAATCCAATCGTGGCGAGCAGCAGGCCGCCGAGGAAGAACCCCACCCCTTTGAGGGCGTTCTTGGAGCCGGTGAGGATCGCCACCCACTGGAACAGCTGATTCTCGCCCTTACTGTGGTCGTCGGGGGTTTCCGGAACCACGGACTTGATGGCACTTTTGGCGCTCATCTTGTTGAGATCCTTGGCGATGCCACTGAGGGCCTGGGCCACCATCACGTAGGCCACGCTCCACCATTTCGGCCAGCTGTCGGCGACGGGCACCAGCATCAGCAGGGCCGCCACCTGCATCAAGGTGCCGGCCCAGAGGGTGAGGCGCAGGCCGAAACGGGCCCCCAGCCAACCGCCGTAGAGGTTGGTGATGATGCCGAAGAATTCGTAGAAGAGAAACAGAAAGGCGATCTCCAGGGTGCTGTAGCCCAGCTCCCGGAAGTGGAACACCACCAGCATGCGCAAGGCGCCGTCGGTGAGGGTGAAGCACCAGTAGTTGGCCGTGACGACGCCGTACTGCTGCAGGGCCGTGAGCGAATGGCCTAATCCGTGCAGTTTCATGGCCCGATCACGCCCCCACGGGCCCATCCAGGCCGACCACATGGCAGGCCAGATCCGCCATCCGGCAGCTGTAGCCCCATTCGTTGTCGTACCAGGCGTAGACCTTCAGCTGGGTGCCATTGATCACCATCGTGGAGAGCGCATCGACGATCGAACTGCGGCAGTCGTTGAGGTAGTCGACCGACACCAGGGGCCGCTCCTCATAGCCCAGGATGCCCAGCAGCGGGCCCTCCGCCGCCGCCGCGAAAGCGCCGTTCACCTCCTCCACCGTCACGGCGCGCTCCAGCTCGAACACCGCATCGGTGAGCGAGGCATTGAGCAGGGGCACGCGCACGGCGTGGCCGTTGAGCTTGCCCTGCAGCTCCGGGAAGATCAGGCCGATGGCCTTGGCCGAGCCGGTGGTGGTGGGAATCAGGCTCTGCATGCAGGAGCGGGCCCGGCGCAGATCGCTCTTGAAGCTGTCGATCACCACCTGGGTGTTGGTGATGTTGTGCAGGGTGGTGATCGAGCCATGGCGGATGCCGAAGCTCTGCTGCACCACCTGAACCACCGGCGCCAGGCAGTTGGTGGTGCAGGAGGCGGCGGTGAGGATCCGGTGCCGTTCCGGCCGGTAGGTGCCGTGGTTGATGCCGAAGACGATGTTGGGGATTTCGATGCCGTCCAGCTCGCCCTTCACGGGGCAGGCCACGATCACCCGTCGAACGCCGGCCTGTTGCAGGTAGGGGGCGAGGGTCTCGGGGGTCTTGAATTTGCCGCTGCACTCGAGCACCAGTTCCACCCCCGCCGCCTGCCAGGGCACCTGCGCCGGATCGCTCTGCCGCGACCATCCCACCCGGGTTTCGTCCACCGTGAAACCATCGCCATCGGCCACGGCCGGCCGGCTCCAGCGGCCATGCACCGAGTCGAACTCCAGCAGGTGGGCCGCGGTGGCGGCGTCGCCGGCGTTGTCGTTGACGTGCACCAGCTCGATGCCCGGCCGGCCCCAGAGGGCACGGAACACCAGCCGTCCGATCCGCCCGAAGCCGTTGATGCCGATCTTCACAGCGCCTGCCGCGACATCTCCCTATCGTCACATCAGCCACAGTTGATGGATTTATGGCCGGATTAAGGACGGCCCGCTCCTCCTCGGCTCTCTGTGAGCCGGCCCCCCTGCAGGCCGATGAGGCGCGCCTGCTGCTGCGGGCCCTGGCCGATCCGATCCGTCTGCAGGTGATCGAGGCCCTGGGCGACGGCGAACGCTGCGTCTGCGACCTCACCGGTGAGCTGGGCCTGGCCCAGTCGAAGCTCTCGTTTCACCTCAAGGTGCTCAAGGACACGGGCCTGCTGGCTGACCGCCAGAGCGGCCGCTGGGTGTATTACCGCCTGCAACCCGACGCCCTGGAGCGCCTGCGGGCCTGGCTCGCTGACCTGGCGGCCAGCTGCACCGCCCCGGCCCAGCCCTGCTGCTGAGGGTCCGGGCGGCGCCATGCTGGGGCGCAGCACCGGCTCTCCCCATGCTGCGCTTCCTGCTCAATCTCCTCTGGTTCGTGCTCGGGGGCTTCGTGATGGGTCTGGGCTGGTGGCTGGCCGGACTGGTGGCGGCGGTCACGATCGTGGGGATCCCCTGGGCCCGGGCCTGCTTCGTGATCGGCAACTTCTCCTTCTGGCCGTTCGGCTACGAGGCTGTCAGCCGCCGGGAGCTCACCGGCCGCATGGATTTCGGCACCGGACCTCTGGGGCTGATCGGCAACGTGATCTGGTTCCTGCTGGCCGGCTGGTGGCTGGCGATCGGCCATCTCAGCGCAGCGGTGGCCTGTTTCGTGACGATCGTGGGCATCCCCTTCGGCATCCAGCACATCAAGCTGGCCCTGATCGCCCTGGCCCCGATCGGCCTGCAGGTGGTGCCGGTGCGGCGCTAATCCAGTGCTGGAGCCAGGCCCAGGGCCGCGGCGGCCTGTCGCATCCGGCCGTCGAAGCTGGCCAGATGGGAGCAGCGGCTGTGCAGGGCCACCGCCAGGTGAAGGGCATCACCGGCCCGCAATCCGAGAGCTGGATCCTGAAGCAGCTCGGCCGCCTGGCGGAAACGGTCCCGGTCGAGGGAGCGCAGTTCCACCCCGCCCAGCAGCAGACGCTCGAAATGCTCTCCGGCAGCCATACGGGCCTCCGGGCTGAGGCCGTGGTGGCGCTGCTTGATGCCGAGGGCGCTGCGGGTCTCGGTGATCAGCCAGTCGCTGCTGATCAGGGTGCCGCGGCACTGCTCCAGCCACGCCAGCGCCCGTGGGCTGAGCGCTTCCGGGGTCAGCAGGGCGACCACGACGCTGGTGTCCAGGTAGATCACCGGTGGCCCTGCCTCACCAGCGCTCCTGGCCCCGGCACGCTTCCATCACCGAAGCGGTGAGGGGCATGGTGGCCTGCAGCTGGCGCAGCTCGGCGGCAAGCGCGGTGCGATCCAGTCGTTGCAGGGGCTCCAGGCTCAGTCGGCCGCCGGGCCCAACGACGATCTCGATCGGGTCACCTTCCCGTAGCCCGGCTTGACGCAGGCACTCGGCAGGGATCCGGACAGCAAGACTGTTGCCCCATCGGCGGATCGCCTGCTGGAAGTGCCGGACAGGATCCTCCGGTCGGCGAATGGGCTGGGGTTGATTGGCCTGGGAAGGCGTCAAGGCGTCCAGCTCGGCCGATGCCGACGCGCTGTAGATACGCGACTCTACATCTGCTGGTTGTGCTTCGAGCCATGGATCCCCACCCATTTCCACCAACGCCCCCTGATGGATTCGAACCATCGACCGGCTGCTTAGAAGGCAGACGGTCACAGCTGAGAATGCTTTCTACGAAAGGATTTCTATTGGCGGAAAGTCTCGCGGGGTCTAAAATGGGTAAGTTCTCGGCCCCTTGTGGGACGTTCTTACCATTAGAGGGCCTTTTGGGGTTGGCAGTTGGCGCAGGCTAAGAGCCCCCATTTCGTGTTCCCCCGAGAACTGACAGGCAAGCCCCTCACGACAAATGAACTGGTAAACCACGCTCAAGCAGTTGGGGGCGGGTCATGGAAGTTTGAACCAGCTCGAACAATTCGCAATTGGGCCCGCAGAAGTGCCGAGGGCACCACGATTCAGAACCGCAAGCAAGGACCTTTTCCTTTGCTCTGCCAGTCTGACGGCGCCCCAGTGACTCTTGCCGATCGCCATCGGGTGGCCATTATGCAGATCAAGCCAGACACGCAAAGAGTTGGAAGACCCCCCAAGGGGTCCGAATGGCGCTTCCGGCTTGTAGAGCCACTGATTGATCCAGACCTTGTGGCTTCCCAGCTAAGGATTAACCAGCTGGGTGGGTGGGTGCTGTTTAATCCTGAAACCAAGCAACTTGAAATCGGGGCGCTCTACCGGGACCCACAAACAAATTCATGGCGCTTCGATCGAACTCTTGAAGATGCAGAAGTATTTGGAATCGACCTGGATTTGGTTCGAGACAGTATCGTCTTGCGCAGCGGTGGCGCCTGGCGGCCGCCAACATTAGATCCCAACAAGATTCAAGAAGAACTCATTAAACAGCTGGGCTGAGAAGTCGTGATTATTCATCCTGGAGCTGCCATCTTATGAATATTTGGCTTGATCAGTGAGCAACCTGTGCACATGCTCAACCTGTTCCAAGGAAAGGCGGAAATATTCTGACTGAGGGATACGAACTGCTTTAAACTCTGAATGAAGCACCCTTTCGATTTCACGGTAGTTAGCACATCGCGCGACATTGAGAACCTCATCTGGTCTTAATTGGCTCATCCGACTGAGTAGATTTTGAGTTACTCCAATCTTAAACAAATCTCCATTTCTGACAAGATAAACAAATCCATGAGCGCCGGTATGGGGGTGATCATTTGGTGGACCGCTTGACTCTTCGAGCATCCTAAGTGCTTCAAGGAGATTGGAAACATATTCCTCCCTAACTAATCTGTTTTGAAAGTAACTGCGTTGCCACTGATCCCAGCGTTCATGATCTTCAGGGTGCATATACTTCTGTCGCAGCGAGCGATTACGGGTTGAACAAACCTCATACTCCCTGACAAAAAAGTCCAGATACTGCGTCCTTAGCCTTGCAGGAAGGTCTTGGGATTGACCACTATTCCAAGCCTTCTTAATCTCTGGGAAAGAGTCTGGCGACTCTCCGTGATATCCCATTTCTTGCAGCCCTAGTTCGAGCCATTCCCTAAGGGAGGGTTTTGTCTTTTTATTGGCCAACAAAAGCTCATTATTGGCATCTTCAACTTTTCCTCTAACTGACTTTCGCCAAAAATCAAGGGCCCACACTTGTTCGCCAAAACCAATGCCATCTAGCTCAAATGTATTCCAGTAAAGAGACTGGAGCAAAAAATCAAGCGCTGCGAAATGCTCTTTGAATGCAGTGAGCCTCTCATCTGCTCTATCTGATAAATTATCATCCCAGGGACCGACTTCTCCTTCGTGACTATTCTTCTGCTCTTCTGACAGGTACTTCAAATAAGTACAATTCATAAACTCACTGTCTAATGAAGCGTCAATGAAGTCTTGCTCCAAAGACATCGCTATAGGCCTAGTCATGAACTCAGCAAGGCTGAGCTGGAGCAATATGTTGAGTTCTATTCTTCGTTCGCTTGGCATCCAGTCATTCCTCAGTTCATTGAGCCCTGATTTGATTCCTTGAAATTCTATGGCAATCCCCGATATTTCTTCTACACTTGGGACAAACAATGAAGCCTTTCCGCCAGCCCTAAGCCAGTCAGGAGGGTTCTCGACTATGGCCAGATACCTCTTTGTCAGTACAGCTGGGAGTGCACTCATGTCTTTCATGAAGTCCGACTAACCAGAAGTTATTTGGATTGTACCTGACCCTCAAGCATGGGTCTCTTTCGGCCATGAGATATTGGCTTCTGCATCAAGGGCCACGCTGGCATCATCCGGTCAAGGTGTGGCTGACCATTGGAACCTATTGATAGGATGAGTCAGCTTGTAGCGAACATCGGCCCTTCTGAACCCAGCCGCCAGCTGCACTAAGCGATCGACCACCAGGGCCTAGATCGCCTCCGATCTGCTCAGGTTCTGGACGTTCGCCGCAGCCCGACACCTCGGCTCGTCAGCAGCAGGCCGGCGATACTCCGGGTGTTGTGGATTCCAAGGCTCCCCACAGTGCCCACAGCGCCAGGGGTCTTCGCCTTCGTTTTCGAGCCAGTCGGCCCACCACTCCATGCTGGTGGGGTCATGGACTGGGAAATCACGGGTAATCACAGTTTCGACCGCGCATTGAACGGCCAGCAGCTGAGCAGGCTCCAGCGGCGGCCAGCCCTGAGCAGCCAGCTCACGATTAACGATTGGCGTCATGGGGGCCCACAACGTGGCCACGATGTCAACAGGCTTGGGTTCAGGGCGTGAGGAGCTGTTAATTCGAAGCCGAGTGCAGGCAGCCACACGGTCGGCCAGTGGGGGCAAACCTGCTGGGGCCAGTTCCAGGAGGCGCTTCCCTGTTGGGCTGGATCGCAGGTAGTCCCTGAGGCTTCCATCTGTGATCAAACGGTAAAGCTGGCTCCTGTTGCGGCCGATACGCAAAGCTGCTTCTGAAATTGAATGTGCTGTCATTTGCAGGTAACTCTTAGGTTGTTAATGGAACACGGGGTAGGGGTTGGCATGGCTTTTCTGAGTTGTTTGTATCCTCATGTCTCATACTTCTGGTGAGCTAAATAAACAATGAGTGCGGATAGAATCAATCCCCTCTATGCAGCGCTCAAAGGGACCCGCACTCTCACGCCAGCGGAGCACGACTGCCTAACCGCTCTAGGCCCTGGGCCAGCAGGGCACGGGCCAGGGCAGCGCGGGGGCAGCGCATTCGATCCGCCCACTCCTGCAGCTCAGTCGCCATCGGTGCCGGCAGCTTCAGCGGGACCGAAACCATCGGCTCACCAGGCCGGCGCATGTCTGGCAATACGAAAGGATCCAAAGAGGCCACCAAAGAGCACCCTTCAGGCTAGGTATCTCGAATGGGCCAGCTCCAGCCATCAACCGATTAGCGCGGCGATCGACTCCCTCAGCAGCTCCAGGTTCTCGTTCACGATCACGTTCGCGGGCCGCTTCGGGGTGATCTCACCAGCCAGCAGCCCCACCAGATCGGCCAAGGGGCCAGGGTGATTCACCAACTCTCCGAAGTAGGCGGCGCTGGTTTGCACCTGGGCCCTTGCCTGCCGGCTTCCTTCGGTGTCGATCACATTCCCTGCCGCGGCCAGCACGCTTGCCCCCTTTGGGAACGCTGCAGCAGAGAGGTCCCTGATCTCGGAGCGCAACCGGGCACGAATGGCGGCGCGAATCTCCAGCATCGGCTCCAGGTCGCTGCTCTCCAGTAGGTCCTCACAACCAGGCAGGCAGTTCTCGGTGAAGGGGCGAAGGTGTGCAAGGCGGGCGATCTCGGCGGCTTCCCTGGCCTTGGCGGCGGTCCAGTCGTTGCGGAGGGCCAGCTGGGCCAGCTGCCGTTGGATCGTGGCCGGGGCCTGGCTGCTGCCGATGGCGGCCGCCACATCCAGGGGCAGCTTCCCGATCGCCGCGGCCTGGAACAGATCAGGCGGTAGGTGAACCAGCTCCAGCGCCGTTCGTGTCGTTCGGCCGTCCCTCGGCACCCCGTAGGCGGCCAGCTCCCCAGGGCCCATAGCGGTATCCCTGAATAGCTTGGCGGCGTCGATTGCGGTGCCACGCTCCTCTGCAATGTTCTGGAGGGCGCCGATGGTGCGGGCCTCGATGGCGGTTGCTGCAGATAGAAACCGCACCGCCACCAGCTCAACACCACAGCGCAGGGCAAGGGCCAGTCGGTGGTGGCCGTTGACAACGAACGGACCAGGGCTTGGGTCTGACAGATCACGCCAAACAGTCAGAACACCGGCCAGGTCAGGATTCCAGCGGGCGGCATCTTGCAGGACCGGTGTTGTACCGGCGCGGCTTGTATGGAGCTTGAACTGGAAACGCTGTGCATCGACGCGGATCGACGTGGCGGGGATCAATGCCAGTTCCATAAACCACTGAAGCCGCTGCATCCACACGGAAAGTTAGGCAGGCTCAGGCCAGCCTCTGGGGCTGGTCAGGCAGGCGGCCAGGTGCTCATCCGGTCACCTCAGCAGCAGGCCACGGGCACCCTCGGCCCGTTCCTTGGCGGCATCCTGATCGAGGTACCGCTCCAGGGCGGCCAGGCTCTGGTGGCCGGTCATGGCGGCCACCTCGCGCAGGCTCAGCCCGGCGGCATGGGCGGCAGTGGCGGCGCTTCGGCGGAAGCTATGGCTGGAGACGCCACCGACACCAACGACAGCGGCGAGGCGGGCGATCGCTGCCTGAGCACCTCTGACACTGAGCGGCTGGCCAGCGATGCCGGGAAAGATCCATCCCCGCTTCGAGGTGGGGCACACTTCGCGCCATGCCTGCAGCAGGCGGCAGGCCACGGGCGGCAAGGTCAGGCCACGCCCGACTCCTGTCTTCGTGATCTGACCAGGGATTGCCACGTTGTAGCCGTCAACGTCATCCCACGTCAGCAGGGTGACCTCACCCACGCGCATGGCCCCGGCTGTCATCAGGGCGATCAGGGCCGAGTCACGGGGACCGGCGGCCTCGATCATCGCGGTGATCTCGTCGGCATCCAGCACGGCGGCCCGCTTCACGGCGGTGGACTTCGGCGCCTTGTCCCTGAGGAGGGCACGTTCGGCGGAACGGCGGGAGGCGGCGGCCATGGGGCGGGTGATCGGGCTCCTCCTATTATGCGTCTTCTAGACAAAAGGCGCAACTCTGCCCAGATCGCCTGCGGTGGTGTGGTCGCGGCGACTGCGGCGGGAGGGCGCGACTCACGGGGCCGTTATTGAGAATCGTCTGGGGAGTCTGGCGACGCTGCAGACACTGACAATCGGATCAGCGTCTGGCGGAGTCGGCAGAGTCCGCGGACTGCAGCCGCCAGCAGTTCCAGCCGGTACGGGTCGCCGTGATCCCGCCACGGGTGAGGGGCGAGGATCCGGGCCTGACCCCAAGGATCCAGGCGGTTTCGGCGGTGCTTAGACCCAGCCCTGACCGGATCGCTCGCTAGGCGGCCTCCAGGCAGGCCGGGAAGGGGCCAGCCTCGGCGGACTGGGCGACGCTGCCGGTCCTGCCGTCACCGCCGTCAGGGCTGTCTGTGGAGTCTGGCGATCCTGCAGACCGCCTTGGAGGTCAGCGATCCGTATTTCGCCCCGGCCGACCCAGGCAGGCGGTCGCAGTCGTGGAGGTCGAGGGCCAGCTCGACGCCGATGGGATCCTGGAAGGACAGCATGCCGTAGGCGCCGGGATGGTCAGGGCCGCGGCACACTTCGAACATATCAAGACCAGGCGAACCTGGGGGGCGCTGTCCATGTTCCACCCGCTCCGCTGGCGCTCCAGGGTGGCCGGCGACAACCTTGCGACCTGGATGCTGCGGCAGGGCCGAGACGAAGGGCGCTGGGCGCGGGGGTACGCCATCGCCTCATATAGATCCTGTGGAGGTTATGGACAGATGCAGTGGTCGGCGTCGCCTTCGGTGATCAAGATGTTCACCGGCGCTACGGTCTGACGGTTGGGGCTCCTCGGGTCGTCGAGGTTGAGGACAACCTCAACCGGGGGCGGTTCAGGTTCTGGATGCTCAGAGCGGGCCTCATGCAATGCAAGGTTGTTCCTGTCCAACCCGAAACACGAGCGTTGGCGTCTTTAGGGCTCTCCTGAGAAACGTAAGTCTTCTGGAAGACGAAGGGTGAAGCTTCCGTGTTTCAAGTAGTACTCTGCTACCTTAACGCGCTGTTGCCAGTATTGGATCTTTTGTTTGTCACTAATAGCAATTGCTGCAGCAAGCTCATCCTCAGCGGTAGCCAAAAGATGCTCAATTATTTGCTGAACTCTAGCTTGGTATAGCCCACGCGCCTCGTCACTCAATGCAAGGTGCTTGATCCCAAGCTCAAGTCCTGCCATGCCCATTAAGCAGAACATACAAACAGAACCCTCTACTAGCTCAATAAGCTCGTTCTCTTCTTCAGGTGTTGGTACAAAAAAGGTTTCTGTATAGCCCCCCCATCGACGCTCTTGAAGCTTTGGCACAGCCTGCCGCCACCGCTGTCCCACATGAAGAGAAAACTGCTCTGAGATCCAAGCTTCTGCTCTGGTGAGGTTGCCTCGATTTACCACTAGATCTTCAAAATGACACGATTCCCATACGAATTCTCCGATCTCAGGATTCATGGCTCGTATGATTCGCGTCTTGAGTTGTGCGATCCCAATCTTGACGAACCCTGGATAGTTTCTCATCCGTGCTAGATATAGCACGGATTCAGACGTAGCATCTCGCATTTCACCGCGCAGAAAAGCCTCAATGGAATCAAACTTGCTTTCTTGTAGAGGATCTCTAAACTTCCACCAGAACTTTTCATCAGGTCCGGTCAGGTCAGTGAGGTAATCGAGGTCGCACTCCGATTCCACTGGTTTCTAGCAATGTGGTCTACATTCTGCACTCAAGAGCCCGGCTCCAGCAGGTGGTCGCCGAAAGCCGTCGCCCCGGGGAGCAGCTCCATCAGCTGGTGCAGGCCCAGCAGCTCGGCGTATGCGTTGCTGGCAGATCCGTCTATCCTGGCCACTGCCGTCACGAACGACCCCAGAACCTGGGCCGGGGTTTGCTCGTGGCGCTTCGCCATTCGGAGCAACGTTCGGACGGCGGCCCCCTAAATCAGGGCGGTGAGGCGCTCCAGCCGGCGGACTTGCATCTCCTGATTCCGCAGGAACCTTTGGAGGCTTCGCGATGGCTGGCGGCGCGGCTCTCGCTGATCTCCGCGGTAACGGCGGCTCAGGCGGACGGTCGGGTGTGGGCGGCCCAGCCACCATCCGGGACCAGAGACGGCCGATAAGCCGGCGGCGGCAGTGCTCATCGGTGAGGGCGTGCAGCAGCAGATCCAAGGCGAGGGGGGCAGGCATCGAGGGGCAGAAGCTCCCCTCAGGGTTCCCGGGGGCGGTCAGAGATCTGTTGGTGTTCAGGTGCCAAGTCAGCCCGATCGGACGCCGGCACCCCCCTTCTGCTCAATCTTGCTGTCAATTACCAGCTTTGCCCTCTCCACGCATTCATCGAGTGTTTTAAACGGAAGGCCAGGCAGTATTCCTGTGGGTTCTTGCTCGGGCTCAGTAATCTCATACATATACCCATAACCAGGAACAGGTGTAACTGAGATATGCCAATCCTTGTAGAGGATTCCGTCCCCAAGAATGTCGGGCAATGGTGATGGGTCGTCCATGGTTCTTGACCGTTTCATTAGTGCCAGTCGTAGCTCACACGCGCCTCCACGACAAGGGGGAGAATGTCCTTCACGTAGGCGCTAAGGCGATGGCTCGCCGCTCAGGCGGGTCGCCCGCCAGTATCCCGTGCGAATTCGCCCCAGCAGGCCCTGAAATGCCGCCGCCGCCAGGCCCACTGCTCGGCCTGCCATCGCTGTTCATCCGCCCTCATCCGCTCCACCCAGGCGGCAACCTCCGGACCCATCGCGGCCAGGTCCGCCTCCAGCTACAACACCAGCTGGGGTGGTTCCAGGCTCGATCTGCCGGACATCCCACCGACTCCGCTGAGCGGAACCAGTGACCTGCTCGATCAGGTCAGGGAGGCATGGTCGCTGGTAGTTGGGCCGGGATGAGTGGAAAACCGTCTTCCCACCCGTCAGCTAGGGCGCCCGCACGCTGTCTTGGTTGGAGCGGTCCCTCCGTGGAATCACCACTGGACTGAACTGGCGCGGCAGCTGGGGCGGCTGGTGAATAAAGTTCAGAGAAAATTTAACATTGGAAGCTTTCAGTTTCAGCCATTCAGCCAGTCTGGCTCTACCTTGGACTCATAGCACTGTCGTGAACAAGACTAGGAAGTTGTGGCCAAACTAGTTCCAGGAGTCAACGACCTTGCAACGCTGTTCCCTGAGATTGCTGCACAGGCTGACGGGTGGGATCCAACAACGGTCACCGCTAAGAGTGGAAAGCGGCTTGGCTGGCGTTGTGTACGTGGTCATAAATGGGAGACTGTGGTATCGCGTAGGACTCCACCATCTAGTTGCGGATGCCCCTATTGCTCTGGCAATCGAGTACTGGAAGGCTTTAACGATCTTGCCACGTTGTACCCAGATGTAGCAAAGGAAGCAGACGGTTGGGACCCGAGGATGGTCACCGTTGGCAGCGTGAAGAAGCTGACATGGAGCTGTGAAAAGGGACACAAATGGGTTGCGACGGTATTAAATAGGACACCACCGTCGAGCACAGGTTGTCCTGTCTGTCGTGGACGAAAGCTACTAGAGGGTTACAACGATCTTGCTGCACATTTCCCTAAAGTTGCTAAACAGGCTTATGGCTGGGATCCGAGCAAGGTCAATGCCAGCAGTGTGCGGAAACTCCCTTGGCTTTGCAGTAGAGGGCATATATGGGAAGCGGTTGTTTCAAACAGGACACCACCTACGTCCACTGGCTGTCCAGTCTGTTCAGGCAGGAGAGTTCTTGCAGGCTTCAACGACTTGGCAAGCATCTATCCAGAGATAGCAGCAGAGGCTGATGGTTGGGACCCATGTACTGTGACTGTCAAGTCCGGCAAGAGGCAGTGGTGGCGATGTGTTAGGGGTCACTCATGGCATTCTCCAGTTTCTGAAAGGACCCCACCCAGTAGTAGCGGTTGTCCCATTTGTTCGGGGAGACAAGTTCTTCCAGGTTTCAACGATTTGGGAACCCTCTACCCTATGATTGCGGCACAGGCAGATGACTGGAATCCATCGACAGTTACGCCTGGTAGCCAGCGCAAAGTGGCTTGGCGATGTGCAGTTGGTCATACTTGGCGTGCGACAGTTTCTGACAGAACACCACCGGCAAATACTGGCTGCCCTGTCTGCAAAGGCAGGCAAGTGCAGGCAGGCTTCAATGACCTAGCAACCCGTTACCCTAACATTGCGGCAGAAGCCTATGGCTGGGATCCGACGACAGTTACCTCTAAATCCCACTTGAAGCTTCGTTGGCGTTGTGTGCGTGGGCATGAGTGGGAAGCAACTGTATCAACTAGAACTCCTCCAATAAGTGCTGGTTGCCCATATTGCTCTGGCAATAAAGTTCTTGCAGGCTTTAATGATCTTGCGACAGTCTATCCAGATATTGCTGCACAGGCATATGGGTGGGACCCTAAAACAGTTTCTGCAGGCAGCTGCAAAAAGCTGACCTGGCGGTGTAGAGAGGGGCATTTCTGGGTTGCACAAGTTGGGAATAGAACTCCACCCCAAGGGCTTGGTTGTCCAATCTGTTCGGGGCATCAAGTGCTTCCTGGCTTTAATGACCTGGCCACGCTGTTCCCTGAGATAGCAGCGCAAGCTGACGGGTGGGATCCATCAACGGTCACCCGTGGCAGCAAGCAAAAGCATCTTTGGCGATGCTGGCTTGGACACACTTATCGTGCCAGCATCGGCAGTAGGACCCCGCCTAGAAACTCAGGGTGTCCATTTTGCGCAGGCAAACAAGTACTTGCTGGATTTAATGATTTAGCAACCTTGTTTCCTGAGGTAGCTAATCAAGCAGATAAATGGGACCCCGCTTCAGTGGCTGGAAAATCAAGCAAGATGATGCCTTGGCGTTGCAAGAAAGGCCACACATGGAATGCGACTGTAGTTAACCGCACTGGGAATAGTAGTGGCTGCCCAGAGTGTGCCGAGTTTGGTTTCAAGCGAGAACTGCCAGCTTGGTTCTACTTGCTTGAACGGCCAGGTGAACAACAGCTAGGCATCACCAACCGAAGGGAAGGTCGCGTCTATGAGCATTACCTAAACGGTTGGGTGCTGATAGAGATGATTGGCCCCTTCCCTGGTGAAATTGTCCTAGCGACTGAGATTAGATTCAAGAAGTGGCTTCGGAAGGAAGTCGGCCTCGTGCCAGGCACCCATGAAAACTGGTTTACTGCTCGGATGGAAGTGCAGTCGCTGGCAGAATTGAAGGAAAGAAGCGGCATCGAGACCGACCTTTTCTAACCTTGCCGTTGGCCCCGCTAGTAAGCTTGCCGGAATTTTAAGGTAGAGGCCATCCAACACCGCCCAGAATTCGTTACGCCCTAGCAGAGGAAGGCACAGCAGTAGCCAGGGCACAGGCAGGGAACGAAACCCGACATCTCAAATAAGCCCGTAAGGACTGCTGGCATCCAGAACCTTCAGAAGCTCAGACAGTACCTTCCGCACCGCTGGTCCCTTCTCAGGGTCGTGGACTGCACCGAATGCGCGGGCGGTCATGCGGCTCTCGATCTCCTGCAGGGTGTTGGTCGTGTCCATCAGCAGCTGGATGGAGATGTCAGCTGGCGAGAAGGTCATGGGATTGAATGAAGCTGCTGTCAGTGTTCCCGGCCGCAGTCATCGCGTCGTTTGAGGAGACTCCCCCCAAGCTCTACAGCAAGCAAGTTCTCTGTGAAATGTCTGAATAAGTGCTCAGTGAAAAAACACAACAAGACAGGGACGTGTGACTCACAAGCTGTTTGCGAGGAATGACGGGGTTGGCCAGACCTTCCCTAGGACCCGACGAAACGTGCGGAGAGTTTTTCGTGTTGCCGGCAGACATGCCGGAATAGCGCGAGATCAGCAGCCGTGAGATCTGCACTGTTCGGGTGTTCCTCGTACTGCGCTCGATTGGCTCGGGCCAATAATAATATCAGTTTGTCGTCTGAAAACTGTTCGCGTCCTTTAAGATGTTCTGTGATCTTCGCTCTAGGAAAAGGATCTCCAAACTCAACCTCTGCAGTTGATCCAAAATCCTTCATGTCAAAGACTGCTCGCATCGCGCTCAATAGATTTCCGCTTAGCAGACAGCGCCAAGCATTGTAAATCCGATGATTGAGATGTGGCGCGCCGAGGGCACTAGTAGTAGTAATGTGGCACGTAGTGAAGAGTCCGACTAGCGGGGCATATATCTCTGTGAAGCGCTTGGCTTGTCGTTCATTATTTAGATCTACCTTCGCTTGACGGTAGCCGTTAGTTCTACCAAAAGCGTAAGCGCCACCAATTATCGCTAACGCCGCCACAAGTGCAGAGAACGCTGTCCAGAAGTCATTCATATGAGCCTAGGACTTAGCCATGAGGAGTGGTAATGGCAGGCAGCTAAACTAAGCTTTTACCTGCTTGGTCGTAGAATTCAGGAAATCATTGACTACCTCTTGAAGCTTGTCCTCGAACATCCAATCTTTCCAAGTACTTTTATCGTAGGTCTTTCCATCCGTGGTCTGGAAGTCCTTCCCATCATCGCCAGTAAAACTCTTCGTTATTTCGATGCGGCAATCCTCTCTTCGTCCTATGAGTTGCAACTGACGGCGTGCCCCATCTTTGCGTCGCAAAGTGAAGGTAATCCCTGAGGGATCGCTATTCACTTCGGCGTGGACATCTCGCACCCTAAGTTTCTCCTTGTAGGAATTGGCCATTGGTGCTAGTCGACTCAGAACCTCTTTTAGAAAGTCAAGGTTCTCAGCCTTCTCCTTGATAGCCAACTCGCTCGCAGTCGCGATGGAAGAGAGCTTTAAGTCAACGCCTCTGAAAAAGTCGTCACTGTTCATAAGGTCGCTCCTTGGCCTCTGCAGAGGTTGAGTAGTGAGATGGAATGGCGGCAGTATAAGGCAGCTGTCGTAAGAGAATGGTGATTACGAAGCCAAACTCATGGGTGGGCAGACCCGCACAACAACTCATGACCGCTTCGCTAACAGCATATGAGCGCTTGATACTGAAGGCAACAATGTGAAATCCCTCTCATGGCGATGGCGCTTTGGTGGGAGCCTCCAAGCCCAGGCTTCTTCTGCGAGTCCGAAAATGCCGATAGTACTGTCACACCAACATAGTTCGGCAAAACATAAAGCCTACTTTAGGAACAGTGAAGACCCTTGATCGCAACTTATCCTGCTGTCCAAGAGTTCACAACACCCCATCTGGACTGCTGGTAGCCAGTACCGTCAGCAGCTTCAAAAGACCCAAGCAATGTAGTCACTTTGTCGATGAGTGCCAGCTCGGCCACTGGGATAATGAGATATGCCAATGGACAATATCCTTTCCCCGTGAGCGTACTTGTTCAGCCTGAGACGATCGAGATGGCAGAGTCCAGCATATCTGGCACTTGGTGGACATACACAATCGACAGGTCACCAGGGAAAAACATCAATGAGGTTGCTGAGCCCCATACATAATGAAATCCATGATTCGGGGATATGCCAGAAGATGGATGCTCCGGACAATCGTCAATTTTAGGCAAGCTTTGGCTTGTATGAACTGGCCGAATCAAGATTGTTTTAATCTTCTTGAAGTTCATCTAGGGTGGGTCTAGGCAACCAAATTATTCGTCTGAGCCAAGGCGCAGGACTCATGTTCCTAGCTTGGGGAATACTCTCGCACTGGGAAGTTGTCCAGACCTTGCCTAACGCCAAGATCAGAATCGGGCAGGGTCTTATCTAGGCAAGCGGGGAAGCCCCCCATCTCTTGCATTTGAATGATGTGGGCATGACCTTAATCCATGAGAATAGAAAATGCGCTTGGTTGCTTAATGGCTTCCGCAATGGAAATCTGAGATCAAGGAAGGGGCATGAATCTCATGCCCCACTTGCTGTTGTTAACTCTTGGCTAATCTAGGGCCTTTTAGCTTAAAGGTAATGATGGAGACTTAAGTGAGCTCGGCCCTAGATACCGAAGTATGCACAAGCCACTTTCTGATCTGCGACATAGACACATACGTCAATGCCAATCGGGATCTTTACTCCTAATACTGTTTTATATTTAACTTCCAGACATGCCTTGGCAATGCTGCCATTTGGCACCCAGTCAGGCACATCAATACACTTCTTCCCAATCTTTAAGGGGAGTTCAACGCAAACTTTGCCGTTTTCAACTGCTAGGGAAATGCATTCTGCTAAAAGTGAAAAGACCTCTGGGGAGAAGTCTTCACCCAATGCTAAATCCTGATTCTCATACCGAGTCCATAAGGCATCAAATTTTTCCTTATCAAAACCAGGAACTTCAGACATGAAAGTGTCAAATATGGAACTTAAAGAGCATACATTGCGTCGATAATGGTGGGGCGTTCTTTCATAAGACGTATTACTCTAAAGGCTTAAGCAGTCCTTTACCTATAGAGCCTCTCTGCTACAGGTTAAGGTTCAGTAAATGATTTTTTTGCCCAACTGTGCTTTGGCGAGTCCGTTGCCAACCCTCATCCCAAGGCCTTGGGTGGGATAAGATCTCCTGGTCGGCAACTCTAATCTCTTCCAGCGTAATGCCCTTGCTGGTGTTGTGATTACGCTGACGAGAACTTAGCCGGGTCCGAGAACTAGATGTTCACATTGCCAAGGTAGGTTCGCTGTACATATCATCCGACGCGGACCTCGAATCAGCACATGCGTCTAGAGCATCATGGCCTTCACGTCACTGTGCCACTGTCCGCCTGCGGGGAGCCTGTAGCCAGCCGCTCCACAACCATGCCCCGCTACCTATGGCAACTCGACGCCGACGGCTGGCCTCTCGAACGCATCGACATCCTTACCGGAGAGCACGTCCCCGTCTTAACTGCCGGGCCATTATGAGTCGCTCCACCAAGGGCTGGTGTCATCAAATTGTATGCTACTTCCCTCGAGTCATTGAAGTAGATTCACTTCTTGGCGGGGATTTACTCTGCCGCAACACAATAGACAACATAGAATTAAAGCAAAGCCAGGAATCTGGAACGAAACACATGTAAACGAGATCTACGCGCCGGAACGCGCATTGGTGCAAAGCACCATAAACTTCGATAAATGGGTTTTTAACTCAGATAAGAAGTGTGTACTTTCCAAGTTGTACGTCGGCGACGGTCGCCTCGATACGAGGCTTGCGGTAGTAGCGCAGGATTGGGCCCCAACGCCGGACCTCCCCAGACTCCATGATGTCCTCAACTGTGTATAAGCGCAACGTGATTCCATACTCCTCAATGTACAGAGTGGCACCCCCTTCTGTAACAGCGGAGAAGACCACCTCAGCGACAACCCTTCGATTCACTCTGGTTTCGCTTGTGAACGTCTTCTTGGCTTGTCCTGTTCTAACCAACTCGAAAATGTCAGAATGTTGACTGCTGCTGCCAAGCAGCACATCGCTGACCGAGCCAGTGAGATTGGACACCGATGCAGCGCCTTTCCAAAGCGCGGCCGTCTCGTTGTCTTGAAGAAGATGCTCGGTGAGTTCAGTCTGCACCGTGGCATTGGTCATGCCTGTAGCCTTTGCCACTATTATTTTCCCTGAGTAAAAGCCATCGCGCCAATCTAGCTCCGTGACTGGATCGTAGGTGTTTTGGATAATAAGTTCACGAGAGCCATTCGGGTAGTGCGCCTCCTCTTTGATCTCCACGCTGTACAAACTCGGTCCACCTTGAGGCGAGGGCCGAATCGTGACCGCAGTGAAAGGCGATGACATTGAATCAAACCAAGTTCCAATCCACTCTCGCCTGGCAGGCACCTGAACGGCGTGATACCGCCTTTTTCGAAGCTTCTCGGAGGTGCCAAATTGGGGCATTGATTCCGAAGTGACGGTGATATCCATCTGGTACCGTGGCTGGTGGCAACCTTCAGGTACCTCATCAATCGGTTCGGACTCTAGTGTTAGCGAGCCTACTGCGGTCGATTGGCCAAAGTTATCTCGGTTCCAAGTTAAGGTCTTTCTGAAAACTATCCCAGTACACTTCGGCCAGTCTGCAAAGAAAGAAGATATGATCTTTTTGATGGCTTCGCCGCCAAGCCCCTTCGCCGCAGCTGCTACATAGGCAGCGAAATTCTTGGTTTGTTCCCCACCTAGGGCTAATCCCGCTGCGCCACCGGCAGCCGCAACCCCAAGCGCTGTGACAAGTTTGGTAACTGCATATGGGTCGTCTACACCACGGATATTCCAAAGCGTTATTGAAACATCCCAATTGGCGAGCGAATCATCTGGCAAGTCCACAACCAGTTCCCAATCAATATTTCGTCCGTAGCCCCAGGCGTTGTCGTCACGAATGAGCGCAAAGCTATCGCCGGGACCAAAGTGGGGATCAATCCGCGGGCCGTTGGTAATACCTAGAGGCGAAGAGAGCCTCATGTCTGGAGTCGGAACTTGACCCGCTGGAGCGATCCAGAAAGCAACGTTCAACGTGTCGTGGTAATCGCCCGCATTTCGAGACTGCAAGCATCGTATGGTATCAAGTTTTATCCGGTATGAAGCCATCTCCCTTATTCCTCAACTGATAGAAATAATTTGCAGGCACTTACTAGAGTGCATAACCAATCCTTGCAGTATCGGCATGACCGCAATGCTTGGCTTCACATCACGCAACAAGATGCTCAATCCTCGGATCGGCGTCTGAACCCCCACTGTGCTGTACCCAGCTCCAAAGGAGGACGCCCCGGCCATCCGATGGCCACCGTGTTATGGATCCCCTTGATGCCGCGTTGGGATTTACTCAGCGACCAGCGATGGAGGATGCCCTGATTGAGGTGCCATCTCACGTCGATTCATGGAGACCGAGGCAGGGCTCTGCACTGGAGCCAAAGGTAGCGATCTCGCATGAAACTCTCCGTTTTGGTGGGTTCTTGGGTTCTCCCCATGCAGGGGAACGAATCTGATGGGTTCAACACTGGGTTCACTGAGTTCTTTGCCGACATCCGCCTGAACCCAAAGAATCCACCCTGAACCCAGCAAGAACCCAATCTTGAACCCACCAAACCCCTTGCAGTGACTGGAATGAACCCAAGAACCCACCTTTCAACCCTCATCAACCAGATAAAGGGTCGGCCGTGAGTCGCGGATCCTCTTGAGGAATCCTTGGATCACCAGCGATTCGCACTGCTTCCGAACCCCAACCATCTGCGACTGTTCAGGGTTGGCGCCGTAGATCACCTCAGCGATCTCCCGCACGGCCGAGCCTTTCGGTGATGCCAGCCCGCCAATGGTTTCCAGCACCTGGGTCTGCTGCTCGGAGTTGGGGACTTCGGTCTGCTTCGCTTCGGTCTTCCGCTGCTTCTGCCATGCCGCGTGCTCGGCAAGGCGGATCCACTGGCCAGTACCACCGTCCAGGCTGATCACAAGGTCACAGCCTCGGCTGCTGCGGCCTTCCATGGCCAGACGCCGCTCAGGGATGTCCTTCATGGGCAGGCTGCCGACCTTGCCCGCGTTCAGGTAGTGCAACGTGATGATGCTGTTGGCCGCGCCGGCGATGGCGCTGTGGCCGCTCAGGGCTTCGGTGCCGGTGCCGTCGGTGCTCTTGTTGCAGTGATGGATCAGTACCAGGGATCCGCCGGCATCCATGACGCCTTGTTTGATGTCGTAGAGCAGGGCGCCGATCTCGGGGTCGTTCTCCCCGAAAGGACAGGATCGGGTGATGGACCGCAACGAATCAACGATCACCACCGCGCCAGGGTTGGCCGTGATGGCGCTGTGGAGCTGGTCTAGATCGTGTTCAGTGACGCGAAACCGGCGGACCCACAGCAGACGCGGGTGGTTCCAGATCGCCAGCTTCTCCAGCTGCTCGGCGGTGTCGGCGTCGCCCTGGTCATCGCTGACCAGGATCACCGGGGCCAATGTCGGTGGTCTGCCGAAACTGATGAAGTCTTCCTGCAGCAGCAGTGCTCGGGCAGCCGCAACAGCGAGGCGAGATTTTCCGACCTTGGGACGGCCGCCGATGATCGTCAGGTCGCCGGCAGGGATCAGGCCAGGGATCAGCCAGCGGATTACCGGTTTCGGCATGGCATCACGATCAGCAGCTGTGAGCAGCGAGAAAGTGTTGCCCACGCGTCGGTCGAGGGCCTGAAGCACCTCGGCGCCGATCTCCTTATCGCGGATGGATCCCTTGAGTTTCAGTGCATCAATTGCATGGCGAAGTCGCACGATGCGCCGAAGGGTGTTTCGTTCGGTGCTGACCAGTGCATTGATGCAGTGGCGGAAGCACTCCAGCCGGCGGGAAAGGCTGAGGGTGGTTGGTTTTCGTTTTTTCGGCTTCGGTTTAGCTACCAGCGGCGGCTGCTGGACCCGTGGCCGCTTCGAGCTGATCGAAACCACGTTGCTGGTCTCCCTGCGGTGGAACGCCAGCCGGTTCAGCAGCTTGTGCTCTGGTGTCGAGGGCCTCGGGTGCTGATCGGCTGCCCCCTCGAAGCGGGCCCAGGCGGCACGGGTGTCGAAGGCGGCGCCGCCGATGGTGTCAGGGCAGTGGGAGAGGTAGCAGGAGAAGGCATCACGGGCGGTTTCTTCTGCTGCTGCACCCTGGGCCTGCAGCCAGGCTTCCACGGCGATCAGCTCAAGGGAGAGGCGCAGCCCGTCCTCATTGCAGGATCCCTCCCGGCTGCCGGTGACGATCAGGTCCTTGGCCGGTTTGCTGATGAACTCCCGGAACGGCACGGGGGTGCCTGTAGCCGGCTGAGGTGCTTTGTGGGCCTGCAGCAGCGGCGACGGTTGCGGGGGCGCTGCCTTCAGTGGCATCTGGTCCAGCAGCCAGGCGGGTGCCTCGGCTAGTTCCACCTCCCACGGAGCGCAGCCCTCGACCCAGCGGTAGCCGTCTGTTTCGGGGTGGGCGCCGAGGATCACGGACTGCTGGCCAGCCCACCGAAATTCCAGGGGGCCGAGCGTTGCGATGCGGTGATCAAGGGCAGCCCAGCGGTCGGGCGGCACCTTGAACGCAATCTGTTTTCGATCAAGCTTGGTGCTGGTCCAGGCGATCGAAGGTGGAAGATCGGAACTAGGCCGCCCGTAGGTCTTCTGGAAAGTCGGTTCACCATCTGGCCCATCGAAGTCGGTGGCCATTGTGCTGGTGATCGGGCCCAGCCGCAGGCCAACCGCAGGCGCCAGGTTGAGGGCCTCAGCTGAGAAGGTGGGCCAGTCTGTCCACCCTTTGCTGCTTTTCGTTACTGGGTTGAAGGGACGTTTGTTGCGATCAACTGGTATCAGCCCCGGCAGCCACAGGAGAGGAAGCTGGGGCAACGGCCAGCCTGGTTGGGAGGATGCAGCAGTCATCACCGCTCCTCATCATTGATCCCGGCTTCAAGCCGGTTGAGCTGCTCTTCAAGGCGAGCTTCTTCAGCCTCTGCATCGTCAATGAGGGAGGAAAGCCGGATCTCCTCATATGCCGATAGACCCTCGCCGTCTTCGTAACATTCCTGATCGTTCCAGATCCCTTGAAGGTACAAGACCCGGTTTTTGACGCGCCAGAGCTGTCGCTGAAGTTCAAGTTCGTTTCTAGAGGTGGTGCTCAAAGCAGCGGCCCCCCTTCACCAGGCCCGAACCCCAGCCGCTCAACCAGGTCTGGGTGGGCCGGGTATGCAGCCTTGCCGGCAACGATGCTGCCGATCTCAACGGCCTCGATCGGGCACGTTCCTTCCCGCATCCGTTGCAGCTGGTCGTAAGCCTTCAGGGTTCGATCGGAGATCAGGAAGGCCCTCACGATTTCGCCGCGGCCGTCAACGGTGTATGCCAATGTGAAGGGGCCGTGTCTCTGGCAGTCCTTCGGGTTGGGTTCCGGGAAGGGAAATATCTCCCGTAGCCAGGGCGGCTTGGGTGTCCCCGGGGGCTTCTTGTTCCAGATCACCGCCACCTCTCGGGCAACGGCCGCCGCTCGACATGGCTTAGCCGAACTGGCCCCACTGACCCCTGGCTGCAAGGCCCTGTCGCGCCAGGCGCTGGGGACGGGTTCTGGGTCCGGCGGCGCGGGTCGGGCATCCGGCTCTATCGGCTGCAGCAGGAGATTGTTGCGGACTTTGCCCTGCAGCTGCGGCAGTAGGGCTCGCCTGCTGCTTGTGTTTAAAGTTGGGGCCAGACTTGCTTCCAAGCCCCCGTCGGATGGGGGCTTTTTCATGAGCGACCTGCCTCCGCCTTGGGGCGAGGAATCTGTTTGCTGCGTTTGGCCAGGGTGGTTTCAACAGCGGGAAGATCCCATCGCAAATTGGGCTTGCGCAGGCCCAGGCCATGCGCCGTGAAATGTACGCCAGGGCGCAGGATGTCAGCGGCGCGGAGTCGCGTCAGCGTGTTTCTGGTCACACGCAGCGCGGCCTGCACCTCACCAGTGGTGAAGGAAAAAGTCATCTTTATAAAAAGTGAACGCAGGGGGGGACTTGATGCCCCACGTCGTCATTCTATGGCCAAAATGTGCCGCTGGAGAGATATAAAAATGGTATTGTTCTCTCGATCGTTACCATTTCCGCCAGATCGCAGATACGGACGGAGCAGTGAATCAGTCCCCGGCCCTGGCTGTCACCAGCGCCCCCACCTTGCTCAGCAGCCCCGGCCCGTCCAGGCGTCGGCCGTAAGTGGCCAGGTGGACCGCTGGGGAGTGGCCCATGAGCTCGGCGGCCTCACGCACGTGCAGGCCCAGGTCCAGGCCCAGCCGCAACGCGAAGGCATGGCGCAGGCCATAGGAGCTCAGGTCGTCGGGCATGTGGAGCCGACGCAGCTGCTGGGTCATGTGTTCGCCAGGGCTGGCGGCTTTCTGGCTCCAGCCAGGAAGCTCATGGGCCCGCCACCGTTCGAGCAGGCCGTGGCAGTCCGCCGGCCAGCCGGCGGGGGGAACGGCTGGCACTCGCCGCGGCCGAGTGGCTCCCTTGCTTGAGATTTTCGATCGGGTGACCACCGCCACCGGCACCCCGTCCGGCCCGGCCTTCAACTGCAGCCCGATCAATTCCTGCGGCCGCAGACCGAACACCGCCAGACAGTCCCAGGCCAGCAGATCGCCGCCCAGCAAATGGGGGCTCGCTTGGATCCGCTCGCGCAGCCGTTCGATCTCCAGATCCGTGAAGGCTCGCACCCCCGCCGGATCGGCCGCGGCCTTGCCGTTACCCCGCAGCTGGGCCAGCTCATCGGGCCAGGGCCAAGCCGCTTCCTTCCACAGTCGCCGGGCCCGGTCGTATGCCATCTGCCGGGCCCTGCTGTTTGCTGGCCAATTGCGCAGGTAGACATCCAGCAGGGCCGAATCACTGGCCCAGCGTTGTGCTCCCGCGGTGGCCACCAGCCGGCGCAGGTAGGGGGCCCAGGTTCGATCCCAGGTCCGGGGGGCAATGCGCTCGCCCACGAGCTGGGAGCGCAGCTGTTCGCTCAGCTGCTCCAGGTGCTGGGGCAGAAGGTGGCTTTCATCGCCGGCCGCGGGAGTGGCGTTCGGGTCGGGCCATCGCCAGGTGCCGGCCATAACGGCATCGAACACCGCGCAGGCTTCGCTCAGGGCCGCCGTGGACGTTGCCGGGCCGGGAGGGGTCGCCAGGCTCAGGGCCCTTTGCGTTGGGGCCTGATCTGGCGGATCTCCAGGCCGCGGCGGGAGCTCGGCGCTCAGCAGGCGCAGCCGATCGCGGTGCAGTTGCAGGAACCAGCCGGAACGACCCAGCCGGTGGGCCTTAAAGGCACGGCTCAGGTTCTTGAGCCAGGGAGCGGCAGTGGCCACGGCTTACCCACGGGTCAAATCTGGGTAAAAGTCTGGCACTTTCTGGGATTTTCGGGGTCTTTCTCGCCCATGGCGAGGCCAGAGCCATTTCTGAAAAGGCTTGTCCTGACTGGCCCTATCTCTGTCTGGGACTGGGCTTCAGTCAACGCCCCCTGATGGATTCGAACCATCGACCGGCTGCTTAGAAGGCAGCTGCTCTATCCAGCTGAGCTAAGGGAGCACGGAGCGCATTGTGCCAGCGTTCGGTGGCGAGGGCACTCCGGTAGCCACCCGTACAGTGGGCAACCGCGCTTGAACCGTTCCATGGCCGCCACCCGGCTCAGCGACAGCCAGAAAACCGAACTGGTTGGGAGCTTCCGGGAGGGTGCCAGCAGCCAGGAGCTGGCGGAACGTTTCGGCTGCAGCCCCAACACGGTCAACCGGGTGGTGCGCTCGGAGCTGGGGGAGGCGGAGTACGAGCGCGTCAAGACCGAGCGCTCCCGTCGTCGCAGTCGGCCGCCGGTGGGGGCGGCCGAGCCCACCGAGGCTCTGCAGACAGCGCTGGAGATCAGCAGCCCCGAGCCCAGTCCCGAGCCCAGTCCCGAACCCGCCCCGGAACTGTTGGGCCTGGAGCCCACTCCGGACCCCATCAAGGCTCTGGCCCCCGAGGAGCCTGAGCCCGACACCGCATCCGCACCCGCGCCCGTTCGCAAGGTCTTGCCGGATCCCCCCCGCCGTCTGTCCGTGCCGGCCCCGGTGAGGGCAGAGGTGGTGGCGGAAGACGGCCCCGCCGTGCTCGCCATCGAGGATGCCGACGACTTCGGCGCCGACGACGACGACCTGCTGACGAGCGAGGACGACGACAGCGAGGACGGCACCGACGGGGAGATCAACCCGTTCCAGCCGATCCCCGTGGTGGTGCTCGACGACGGCGCTGCGGCCGGTGGTGAGGGCAGGCTCCAGCCCCTGGTGGCCGCCGCGCTGCCAGCCAGCGCCTACATGCTGGTGGACAAGACGGTGGAACTGCAGGCCCGGCCGCTTAGTGAGTTTCCCGAGCTGGGCCGGCTTCCCGCCACCGAACTCGACCGCCAGGCCTTGGTGGTGTTCCTCAATCCTCGCCAGGCCAAACGCCAGTGCGGCCGCACCCAGCGCGTGATCAAGGTGCCCGACCTCAAGGTGTTCGAGCTCACGGCCCCTTACCTCCTGGCCCAGGGCATCAGCCGGGTGGTGATCGAGGGAGCCCTCTACGCGCTGCCGGGCAGCTGAGGCCTCAGCCCTCTTCGTCGGCGGGAGTGTTTCCGGGCAGCAGCAGCGCCGCGCTGGCGCCGCCGCTGATGACCCCCAGGACCAGGGCCACGCCCACGATGAAACCGGCAGGCAACGGGGCGCTGCGGGCGAAGCCGAAGCGCAGCTGGGGCCGCTGCTCCAGGTTCTGGGCCCCCAGGCAGAGCAGGGCCAGCAGCAGGGTGCCGCCGAGCAGGCTGCCGCACAGGAGGCGCAGGCGCAGAAGCATCGCAGCAGGAGCGGGGTTGGGGCCCAGTCTGCCCTGGCTTCAGAGCGGCGGGGCCGGCTCCTGGTGCAGCAGGGCATAGAGGGCCCGGCGGCTGTGGCCGCTGCTGACCGCCAGGCTGCGGGCGGCCTCCCGATTGCTGAGGCCGCCCCGCACCAGCTCCGCCAGGGCGTGGCGCAGGGCGGTTTCGTCCCAGACGGGGGCGGCCGCCGGCGGGGCACCGCCGAGCACCAGGGTGCACTCCCCCTGGGGCGGGATGCGTTGGAAATGCTCCAGGGCCGCCACCACACTGGGGCCCACCTGTTCCTCGTGGCGCTTGGTGAGCTCCCGGGCCACCTGCAGGGGCCGGTCGCCCAGCACCGCCAGCAGGTCTTCGAGCAGGGCCAGCAGCCGGTGGGGGGCTTCGAACAGCACCATCGTTCGCTCCTCGCTGGCCAGGGCCTCGAGCCGCTGGCGCCGGGGCCCGCCCTTCGGCGGCAGGAACCCTTCGAAGCAGAAGCGGCCCGACGGCAGGCCACTGCTCACCAGAGCGGTGGTGACGGCGCTGGGGCCGGGGATGCAGATCACCTGGCGGCCTGCGGCGCGGGCGGCCGCCGCCAGCTCCTGGCCGGGATCGGACACCCCCGGCAGGCCGGCATCGCTGATCAGGGCGATCGCTTCGCCCGCCTCCAGGGCCGCCAGCAGCTGGGGGATGCGGGCCGTCTGGTTGTGCTGGTGGAAGCTCAGCAGGGGCACGCGCAGGCCGAGGTGATGCAGCAGCAGGCCGCTGCGGCGGGTGTCCTCGCAGGCGACCCGGGTGGCCCCCGCCAGCACCCGCCGGGCCCGGGGGGAGAGGTCGTCGAGGTTGCCGATGGGGGTGCCCACCAGATAGAGAACGCCGGCGGCGGGTTCCTGCTCCTGCACCGGTTCCTGCACAATGCCTGTTTCCCGCGTCCATGATGCCGTCTCCCTTCGCCCTGCCCGACGGCATCGGCTGTGAACCCCTGCTGGCCGAGCTGCGCCGGCTGGCCTGGGGCGCGGCCGACATCCTGCGGGCCTACGCCCGCGGCGAACAGCCCCCCTTCGGCTTCCCGCTGGCCCTGAGCGTCGACCATGGCGGCGAGGGGCCGGTGTCGGCGGCCGACCTGGCGGTGAACCGCTGGCTGCTGGATGGCCTGGCGGCGGCCTTTCCGGCTGCCGGCTGGACCCTGCTGAGCGAGGAGACCGCCGCCGAGGTGCTGGTGCCGGGCCAGCCGCTGGACGCCGAATGGCTGTGGATCCTCGATCCCCTCGATGGCACCAAGGATTTCCTGCAGGGCACGGGCGAGTACGCCGTCCATCTGGCCCTGGTGCACGGCCAGCGGCCGGTGCTGGGGGTGGTGCTGCTGCCGGAGCCGGAGGAGCTCTGGTTCGGGCTGCTGGGCGCCGGTGGGGCCGGCAGCGGTGCAGGGGAGGCCTGGCGGGAGAACCGGGCCGGCGACTGCTTCGCCCCTGCCCTGAGCAGCCGCAGGGAGGATCTGGTGCTGGTGGCCAGTCGCAACCACCGCGACGACCGCCTGGAGCAGTTGCTGGCCGACCTGCGTCCCGCCCGCAGCCTGGCGATCGGCAGTGTCGGCGGCAAGGTGGCCACGATCCTGCGGGGGGAGGCCGACCTCTACATCTCGCTTTCGGGCCGCAGTGCCCCCAAGGACTGGGACATGGCGGCCCCGGAAGCGGTGCTGCGCGCCGCCGGTGGCGGCTTCGACCATGCCGATGGCCGGCCCCTGCTCTACAACACGGGCGACGTGCGTCAGGCCGGCTGCCTGATCGCCAGCAACGGAACGGCCCATACCGGGATCTGCCGCCGTGCCGCTAGAGCGATGGCGGTGATCGATCCGGGCTTTGCGGTGTGAGGGCCTGGCCGGCTGGCCAGGCCCCGTGCCGATCAGACCGCCGCCGGCTCCTGCTGCTCCACGCCCCGCAGGGTGAGGTTGATGCGGCCGCGGTTGTCGATCTCCCGCACCCGCACCGTCACCTGGTCGCCGACGTTGACGACATCTTCGACCTTTTCGACCCGCGATTCCGACAGCTGGGAGATGTGGATCATCCCCTCCTTGCCGGGCAGGATCTCGACGAAGGCACCGATCGGGATCACACGGGTGACCGAACCGTTGAACACTTCGCCTTCGCTGACGCGACGGGTGAGGCCCTCGATGATGCGCTGGGCCTCTTCGGCGGCGGCGCCGTCATGGCTGGCGATCGTGACGATGCCGCCGTCCTCGATGTCGATCTTGGTGTTGGTGCGCTCGGTGATGCCCTTGATGGTGCGTCCGCCGGGGCCGATCACGGTGCCGATCAGTTCCGGATCAATGCGGAAGCTGAGCAGCCGCGGGGCATGGGGCGAGAGGGTGTCTCGGGGCTTGTCGATCGCCTCGAGCATCTTGCCAAGGATGTGCAGCCGGGCCGGGCGGGCCTGGTTGATCGCTTCGGCAACGGTCTTGACCGCCAGACCGGAGATCTTCATGTCCATCTGCAGGGCGGTGATGCCCTTCTCGGTGCCGGCCACCTTGAAGTCCATGTCGCCGAGGAAATCCTCGATGCCCTGGATGTCGGTGAGGATCCGCACCTCGTCGCCCTCCTTGATCAGGCCCATGGCGGCGCCGCTGACGGGGGCGGCCAGGGGAACGCCGGCATCCATCAGGGCCAGGGTGCTACCGCACACCGAACCCATCGAGGTGGAGCCGTTGGAACTGAGGCACTCCGACACCACCCGCAGCACGTAGGGGAAGCTCTCCTTGGAGGGCAGCACGGGGATCAGAGCCCGCTCGGCCAGGGCGCCGTGGCCGATCTCGCGGCGACCGGGGGAGCGCATCGGGCGCGTCTCCGCCACCGAATAGGGGGGGAAGTTGTAGTGGTGGAGGTAGGTCTTCTCGCTGATGGGGTTGAGATCGTCCATCTCCTGGGCATCGCTCGGGGTGCCGAGGGTGGCGCAGGAGAGCACCTGGGTGAGCCCCCGCTGGAACAGGCCCGAGCCATGCACCCGCTTGGGCAGCACGCTGACGGCCGCCTGAATCGGGCGCACCTCGTCGAGGCTGCGGCCATCCACCCGCTTGCCTTCGGTGATGATCTGCTGCCGCATCAGCTTCTTGGTCAGGCTCTTGTAGGTGTTGCCAAGAACCTTGCCGTTGCTGCTGACCGCCACCCGGATCGGATCGTCTTCCTTGAGGGCGGCGATCTTGTGGCTGACGTCGGCCTTGATGGCGTCGAGCTTCTCGTCGCGCTCACCCTTGGTCTGGCTGAATTGCTTGAGCACCTCACCGATGCCACCGGCGCATTCCTGTTCCAGGAACGAGGGCAGGGCGGGGTCGTCGCTGCGCTCCTCGGGGAGCACCTGCTCGATGCCGAGTTCCTTGAGCAGCTCGAGCTGGGCCCGCAGCAGTTCGCCCACGGCTTCGTAGCCGAAATCGATCGCCTCGATCACATCCTGTTCGGGCAGCTGGTTGGCGCCCGCTTCCACCATCACCACGCCGGCAGGCGAGCCAGCCACAACCAGATCCAGTTCGCTGCGCTCGATCTCGCGGAAGCTGGGGTTGAGCACGAAGTCGTCACCCAGCAGGCCCACGCGCACGGCGGCCATCGGGCCCATGAAGGGGATCTTCGCCAGCAGGGTGGCCATCGAGGCACCGGTGACGGCGAGCACGTCGGGCGGAACCCGCTCATCCAGGGACATGCAGGTGGCGACGATCTGGAGGTCGTCGCGCAGCCAGCCCGGGAACAGGGGGCGCATCGGCCGGTCGATCAGGCGGCAGGTGAGGATGGCTCGCTCGGGGGGGCGGGCCTCACGACGAAAGAAACTGCCGGGGATGCGGCCGGCGGCGTAGAGACGCTCTTCGTAGTCGCAGATCAGGGGAAGGAAATCGATGCCGTCCCGGCCTTTCGAGCGGGTGGCGGTGACCAGGATCGACGTATCGCCGCATTCCACCATTACCGAGCCCCCGGCCTGGGGCGCAAATCGGCCGCTGGTCAGCCGGATCTCCCGACCATCGAAGGAGATCGACTGAGTGTGTCCTTGCACTGGGCGTTATGTCCGTTTTGTTGTCACGCACCATTCTCGCATCCGCCCCCGCCCGGCCATGAAGAAGGCGCCCTCCAGGGGCGCCTGCTGCGGCTGAGAGCCGTTGCGGCAAGGGGCTTTCGCCCCGGTGCTCACCAGCTCGACTTCACCACGCCCGGGAGTTCACCCTTGTGGGCCCGCTCGCGCAGCTGGTTGCGGCAGAGACCGAAATCGCGGTAGAAGCCACGGGGCTTGCCGGTGGCCCAGCAGCGGTTGCGGATGCGGTTGGGGGCGCTGTTGCGGGGCAGCGACTGCAGCTTGCGGTGGATCTCCAGGCGCTCCATCGGATCGCCGGCCGCATCGAAGGCCTCCTTGAGGGCGGCACGGCGCGTCGCGAAACGCTCCACGATCTTGCGGCGCTTGACGTCACGCGCGATCATCGACTTCTTCGCCATGCGGCCGGAGGAGGGGGAAACTTCAGCCTGTCACCTTACCTCTTGGCGCGGCCGGAGTGGGTTCGGGGCCCGGATGGCTGGGGCAGAGGTCGGCGAGGCCGCAGCCCTGGCAGCGGGGCTTGCGGGCCACACAGACGGCCCGACCGTGGAAGATCAGCCGGATCGAGAGGGTTTCCCACTCGGGTCTGGGCACCAGCTTCATCAGGTCGGGTTCGATTCGCTTCGGGTCGGCGTGGCGGGTGAGCCCGAGCCGGTTGGACAGCCGTTTCACGTGCGTATCCACCGTGACGCCGGCGTTGATGCCGAAGGCGTGGGCCAGCACCACGTTGGCGGTCTTTCGGGCCACCCCCGGCAGGGGCAGCAGCTCCTCCATCGAGGCCGGCACGGCGCCGCCGTGGCGTTCCATCAGCAGCCGGGAGGCGGCCACGATGTGTTTGGCCTTGTTGCGGAAAAAGCCGGTGGATTGCACGTAGGGCTCCACCGCCTCACTTTCGACGGCCGCGGCGGCGGCGGCATCGGGGAAGCGCTCGAACAGGGCCGGCGTCACCTTGTTGACCCGCTCGTCGGTGCACTGGGCCGAGAGCATGGTGGCCACCAGCAGCTCGTAGGGGGTGCGCCAGTCGAGGGAGCAGGTGGCGTGGGGATACAGGGCGCCGAGCCGATCCAGGATCAGCGGCGCCCGGGTCCGGGGGCTGGGAAAGCGGGGCACCTCAGCGGCTGAGCAGCTGCTGGATCGCCGGCAGCTGGCTGGTGTCCTTGACGATCAACACCAGGGAGAGGCCCACCAGGAACACGAACCCCGACTGCATGAAGGCCATCTGGTAGCGGTCGGCCAGGGGGCGGCCCCGCACCCCCTCCAGCAGCAGCAGGGCGAACTGGCCGCCGTCGAGCAAGGGCAGGGGCAGGGCATTGAGCACCGCCAGGTTGATCGAGATCAGGGCGGTGAACAGGAACAGGCTGCTGCCGCCCTGGCTGGCCAGGGACGCCCCCATCTCAACGATCTTCACCGGGCCCGACACCTGGGGAGCGGTTTCACCGAAGTGGGTGATCAGGGTGCCGAAGCCTTCGACGGTGCGGCGCGTGAGGGCGACGACGTCGTGGTTGGCCTG
Source organism: Synechococcus sp. CS-1332 (assembly GCF_025127995.1). GTDB lineage: Bacteria > Cyanobacteriota > Cyanobacteriia > PCC-6307 > Cyanobiaceae > Cyanobium. Next base: position 36,187 of record NZ_JAHLYP010000039.1, read on the forward strand.
AAGGATCGGCTCCAGCGGGCTGGTGGGGGGCCGGAAGGATTCGCTGCCGTTGGGCTGCAGCTGGGCGCCGATGCGGCCGATGCCGCCGTTGTCGCTGGGGGTAAGGGGCAGGGTCACCGTGGTGCCGTTGCGGTCGGCCTGCAGGCGCAGGGTGCGGCCGGGGGCGTCCTTGATGCGGCCCACCAGGGCCATCACCGCCTCCTGGCCGCCTGCCAGGGGGGTGCCATCGATCGCCACGATGCGGTCGCCGGGCTGGAGGCCGGAGCCGGCGGCTGCCTGGCCCGGCTGCACGGCGGCCACCACCACGCCGGGGGTGGCGCTGAAGCCGGAGGGGATGCCCAGCACCAGCCCCTGGGCCAGCAGCACGCTCCAGGCCAGCAGCAGGTTGGCGATCACGCCGGCGGCGATCACCAGGGCCCGCTGGGCCAGGGGGCGGTTGCGCATCAGGTCGGGATCATCGGCAGGGATGGTGCTGTCCTCCTCGTCGTCGGGGAAGGAGACGAACCCCCCCAGGGGGATTGCCCGCAGGGCGAACAGCACGCCGCGCCGCCGCCGCTGGATCAGGGCCGGACCGAAGCCGATCGAGAAGCCACTGACCCGGATGCCCTGCCAGGTGGCGGCGAAGAAGTGGCCGGCTTCGTGCACCAGGATCAGTCCCGCCAGGATCGCCAACGCCGTCAGTACACCCATTCCGTCTGCCGATTCAATCGGGGTCCATTCTGCGGGAACCGTCCCGGCAGCGGGGGTGTGGCCCAGGGCAGTGGCACCTGAGGGACAGCGCGATACGATGGATGTGTCGATGCCGACATCCGCCTGCATGTCACCGGAACAGACTGAAGGCGAAGGGCAGCTGGAGGAACTGCGCACCTCATTGCGCCACGCTCTGCCCCCGGGGGTCTCCGCCAGCATCCGGCTCAGCTCCGGCCGCACGGTTTACGTCACGGTGGGTGACATCAGCCGGACTGGGGCCTGCGTCGTCCGGCGCGGGGATCTGGAGGTCGTGGAAAACGAAGAAGTGCTTCTCGACGTGAGCGACTACGAGCAGCATCAGAACGTTTCCCTGTCGGCCCGCGTGCAGTGGGTGAGTACCCGTAGCTACAACACGCTCGTCGGCCTCGTATTCACCGAAGGCCCCCTATTGCCGGGCACCATGCTGGATCAGTATCTCGACAGAACCCTGATGCCGCGGGGCTCCGGCGACAGTTGAACGGGTTTGGATGCGCTACGACAAGCCTGCTAATGCCCGGGAGCACGATGTGACTAGAATTTGGGGATCGGCTGAGTGGATGTTCAGCCAGCTGGTGCTGTTGCCGTGAACTCAAGACTTCTGCTTCACCTGCTGACGGCCACGTCGAAACGACGTCGAGGTCAGGCGGGTTTCTCCATGGTGGCCGGCATCCTGGTGCTGCTGGCTTTGGTGGTCGGCACCGTTGGGCTGTCTAGCCTGGTGTCCAGCAACTTGCTGGGCAGCCGCGAGCAGGGCTCCAGCAGTGAGGCCCGCAGCGCCGCCGAGGCCGGCATCGACGAGATCATCGCCACCTGGAACCAGCCCCAGAACCGCAAGCTGCTGGTGTCGGGCCAGGCGATGAGCACCTGGGCCAGCTCCACCAACCTCCAGAGCCCTTGCGTCACCACCGACGGCAAGGCCACCCGGCCGGGGGTCACCGGCCTGCCGACGACCCAGGCCAAGAGCTTCGGCGACGGTGAATTTCGCGATGTGGAAAACCCCACCAAGGCCAACACCGGCGACCGCCAGTTCGCCCTGGTGCGCGTCACCTACTCGGCCGGTCCCGCCGCCAATACCAACCGCCGGGCGATTTCGGTGTCCTCCACCAAGACGGGCGGCGTGACCACGGTGGGACCAGGCTTCACCGGCAACTTCAGCGACCTGAACAACCTCGACGATCCCGACGGCACCGTCACAACCCTCCAGCCGGGCTCCAACAGCGGCTTCATCACCGTCGAGGTCCAGGGCCGGGTGATGCGGGGCGGCACCGCCGTGGCCACCGCCACGGTGACCCGGGAATTCGAAGTGCTGCCCAAGTGCTGCGGGGCCTCCTTCGGCTCGAATGCGGCCACCAACCTGGGCGCCGACAAGCGGGCCTGCGGCGTCGAGTTCGGCCTGATCACCGGCATCAACGGCGGCACCCATTTCTCCTATTACGCCAACGACCGCTTCACTACCGTCAATAAGGCGAATCAGGTCGTGAACGTCTCGGGAATGATTGGTATTGTCAATCCTGGACAAACTGTGTTTGATCGCGCCAGCTGTCGGGTCGGCCCCCGCGCGAATTCTGGCACGAGCGGTTGCCCGGCCGGTACAAGCGCAGATCCTTTGTTTGATTCGGCCACTGACCCAGGTTGGAGATCAAACATTCTCAGTAATAGCTGCGGTAACTTCACTGCGGCTGAGTTATTCACCGGCAACAGGTGTGGAACAGCCAGTGATCGGCTCGGAACATCCATCTCCGGTATTCCGATTGTCCCCGGCTCAGTCACCCTTCCACCGGTTTCCACTTATCTCTACAGTTGGACTCCAAATGGTTGGGCCGCCAACACAATTCCTTTGGGAAATGCGGCCTACCAGACCTTGGTAAGTACGAACACAGCGTACAGATCAGTCATTCGCACACGAAACGACACCACCCCTCCCAGGGTTGAAATTTGTACCGCTGCGACCTGTACAAACACGTCCTGGAGAGTGATTTCTGACGATCGCATTGCTGATTCCTTCGGCACAGGCGATTACACAGGAACTTCTGGCAACTTGAATCCTTGGGTTGGGGGGGGGTCACCCTTCAGCGCTGGTGGGCCATGGCTAGAAACAGATCCCACTTCCGGCGGGAGCTCCACAGGCAAGGTTCGAATCGTGTCCAACGCGGTAGTTTTCAATGCTGACGCTACAGCGAGCGCGGCTAATACCATGCGCCTACAAAGAGGTCTGGATCTCTCCGGTTTTACAGGTGCTCCTGATCCAAGAATCAGTTTCAGGTACCAAGGAACCAACCTGGCAGCAGCGGACACGCTACTCGTGGAGGCTTCCGCCAACGGAACGGCCTGGGTGACGTTGGGCACGGTGGCTGGCAACAATACGGCATCCACGCAGACTTATACGATTCCTGCGGCTCAAGTCGGTACGAACACCCGGATCCGATTCACATCAAATTCAGCATTGACAAGCACTAAACGTATTACCTTGGATGACATCCAGGTTGCCCCCCGAGGCGGCTTGAATAGTTGGTGTGAATACTCAGCGACGGCTCCGGTCACGAGCACTCCTGGATTCCTTTGCCTGGGGCCGACGATTGATCTGAGTGCGGGCGGCACCGTCATCATGGACACAACAGGTGGGCCGTTGAGCTTCTATTACAGCGAACCCACCGACACCCGTGGGAATACCTCGGCAACAGCCCTATTGCGAACGGGCAATGCAGCAACCATCCAGCATGTCAAGTGTGCAGTACAAGCTAGTAACGCCTGCGCAACTGCGATCCCTGATTCGGATCCCTATTCTGATGTTGGTGTGCCGGATCGTTTGAATTTCTTTGGCAGAGATACTAACCCGGGAGGCACATCTCTTCAATACCTTGCGATTGGTACGGAAGGGGCTGCGGTAGGAACTACAGGTAGAATCTCAAGAGCTTGGTTCTATTTTCCATGGGGGGCCTTGAGGCTTGTCTCCGACGGATGTGCCACTGGTGCCACACCCGCAGGTTTTCTGGGTGACAACAGCTGGAGCATCAACGGCAGGGTCTGGGTGAGCAGCTTCCGCCCCTGCGGCGCCTTCCACTTCCGCATTCCGCCGTCCTCCTCGGTAGGCCTCTCCGCGGCCTTCGCCACCGGTTTCAACCCCGACTACGTCCAGTGGACGGGCGTGGATTGGGTGGCGAGGGCCGTGACATCCTCCCGTAACTATTGATGGCCACCCTCTCCCGCCACGGGACGTTCCGGCTGTTGCTGCTCCACTCCAGGGTGCCGGTGGCTGTTGGTTTCACCATCATTGAGCCCCTGGTGCTGGCCATCCTGTTGTCCATCGTCGTCTCTGGAACGGCGGTGGTGCTCACCAGCATCAATCGATCCTCGGTCGAATCCAGACGGGTCGTGACGATGAATCAGCAGATTGATTCCAATCTCGCCGAAATCAAGCAGCTCAGCGGCCGGCTCACCTGTTGTTCCTCTGTCTGCACCGTCGCTACGCCAACTGTGGTTGGAACCACGGCCAACTGCGCCACCGCCAACCCCCTGGATCCCCGCTATTTCTTCCCCCAACGGGACGATCCCGCCACCACCGCCACGATCGCCGGCACCAGCCCCGCCACCGCCGACGAGCGCCGGGCGGTTGATCAGCTTTGCGCGAGCGGCGCCTTCATGACGCCCCTGCTCACGGCCGTGAATGGAACGGCCGTGATCGCTGGTGTCACCCGCACCGCCTCCATTCAGACCAACAACACCATTCGCGTCATTTTCAACGATGATGTCAATGGGCGCGTCACGCGTGTGGCCAACATCACCCCGCCGATGGCCCGGTGGTGCCCATGAGCCGCTTCCGCCCAAGCACCCCTGCTGGCTTCACTGTGGTGGAGCTGATGGTGACGGTGGCCGTGCTCGGCATCGTCAGTTCCGTGGCGTTCAACGTTTCCCAATCCAGCTGGCGCCGCGAGCGCGCCAGTGCCGCCACGTTCGAGTTGTCCGCCTGGCTGGATCAGATTTCCAGATCACCCGAACAGAACGGAACCAGCTGCCAGGTGACCGTGAACACCGGCACCCTGGCCTCCGGGGCCGTGCTCGCCTCCGTCAGCCCCGCCAACTGCGCCACCGAGTCGAATGTTCTGCTTCCGGCCATCAACAACAACCAGTCGTTTCAGGTCGCTGTGTCCGTGGCGAATGCTGTGACTTCTGTGGGTACCTCGCAGTGGTGGTTCACGCCTCGGGGGGCGATCAGCACCACCGCCCCAGCCGCCAACACAGGGAGTACGGTTTCCGACATCAGTGTCCGCATCAGTGTGGCTGGCACGGTGCCGGTGCGTTGTGTTCGGCTCTCCGGCACCCTTGGCCTGCTGCGCATGGGTCGCAACAACGCCACCGGCGACCCCAACACGAACTGCACCGATTGGAGCGTCCGTTGAGATGATGCATCCTTCCTCCCGGCTTTCCCTGGCCACCAGCCGGAACCTCCCAAGCGCGCGTGGTTTCACCATGGTGGAACTGCTGATCGGCATCACCCTGGGGGGGATCGCTGTTGCTGCCGCTGCCAGTGTGATGGTGTCGCACATGAATTCCACCAATGCCACGATGTGGGCGGTGCAGCTGCAACGCGACCTCAGCAAGTTCAATTTTCTGGTGAATTCTGAAGCGAATGAGGCATGCCGGCTGCAATCCGGCACGCCTCCCGCGAACGACACCGTCTGCACACCAGGCACCGTTGCAGTCCCTGTGAGCTGTGCGACTGTCACCGGCCCGGCCACGAACTTCAACCTGCTCGTTCCTATGGACGTGGCCAATAATGATCCGGAGGAGCGGGTGATTACCTACAGCTTCAATGCGGGCACGGGCCAGGTGCTGCGCTCAGGCCCGCGGATTCTCAGCAATGGCCGGCTGGATGCCACGGTGGCCAACAACCAGACCGGTTCGGTGGTACTTGATGGTGTCACCGCCTTCACCCCCACGGTGTCTAACGATTGCCGCTCGGCGACGATCGTATTGACCCTTTCCGTTCCCACCACCACCGCTACTTTCCCACCACAGACGATTCGCGTGGCGGCAGGTGCAGAACAGTTCATCCGTTAGCCCGCGCCTGCATGCACTGGGATCGGGGCTACTACTCGCAATCCACCTATACCTGCGGCACCTACCGGGAACTGTCTCCGATCTGGCTTGATTTCGCCTCCCTGGTCAAGGGGCATACGCCCCCCAGGCCCACGGAAGGTAGCCCTTTCTCCTATCTGGAGCTGGGCAGTGGCATGGGTTTCGGCCTGTGTCTTATGGCCGCCAACTACCCCGAAGGATCCTTTGTCGGCGTTGATTTCCACCCTGAGCACATCAGCCATTCGCAGTGGCTGGCGGATCAGCTGGGCCTGAACAACATCCGCTTTCTCGAAGCGGACTTCGTGGTGCTGCAGCAGGATGCCTCACCCCTGGGCCTGACCCCAGGCCACAACGGTCTCTACCACTACGTCTGTGCCCACGGCATCGCCACCTGGATCGCCGAACCCGTGCAGGCGGCCCTCCTGGAGCTGGCCGCTGCGGCCCTGATCCCAGGTGGTCTGTTCTACTGCTCCTACAACACCCACCCGGGCTGGCTGGCGCGGTCGGCGTTTCAGAAGCTCTACTCCCTGGAGTTGGACCGCAGTGATCCTTCCCAGCCCATGGCGACGATCCACAAAACCGTGGCCAGCCTGCGGCGGCTGATCGGATCCGACGAGTCGCCCACGCCGATGGGCAGGTCTTTTCCCTCACTGGAAGCGGAGCTCGACTGGATCAGCCAGGACAACCCGGACTATCTCTGCGGGGAATTCGGCTGCCAGGGCTGGGCGCCGCTCTATGTGTCTGACATGCATCAACGCTGCAGTCAGCACAAGTTGCGCCATCTCGGCAGCGCCACCCTGCCGGAACTGTTCGATGAGCTGCTTGCACCGTCATTGAAGGAAGCCGTCTTTGAGGAGGCGAATCCCCTCATCCGCCAGACCCTGATCGATCTGGCCACGAACAAGGCCTTTCGCCGCGATCTGTTCGTCAAAGGAGCCCTGCCGCTGACGCGCCTTCAGGCTGAGGAACGGCTGGCGGCCCTGGTGGTGCAGGGCCAGGAGACCACACCACCTGGCCCTGGGGGCCAGAAGGCCGAGGAGCCTTACCTGTTCACCACCACCTTCGGCCAGGTGGTGGGCGATCCCAAGATCTACGGGCCAATCGATGCGGCGTTGCGGGAGGGTCGTCGCACCCTGGCTGAGCTGGTGGCCATCAGTGGCCAGGCACCCGAAGGGGTGCTGCCGATCGTGGCGATGCTGCTCCATGACGGCCGGATCGGCCTCGATCGCGGTGCGGTGGGAGTGGCGGCGGCCGAGGAGGCCCAGCGTGTCAACGTCATCCTGTTCCGGCTGATCGAGCAGGGCAAGCCCTACGGCTCCCTGCTGTTGCCGCAGCTCGGGACGGTGAGCGCCATCTCCCCGGTGGAAGTCCTGATCCACCGGGCCGTTGTGGAGGGTCTGGAGGGACCGATGCTGAGCACCTGCGTGCTGATGGGTCTGGAGCAGATGGGTGTGCAGCTGCTCGAGGCCGATAAGACGGTTGTGGCGGATCCAGACGCCCAGATCGGCACCATCGAGCGCATTGCCTCTGACTTCATCGGCCTGCGGCTGCCCATGTTGCAACGGCTGGGGGCCCTGCCAAAATCGCTGGCGCCTCAGGAGACGGCCGTGATCGCCTCCGCTCCGAAGTAGGGCACCAGCGCCTGGGGCAGCTTCACGCTGCCATCGGCCTGCTGGCCCGCCTCCAGCAGGGCAGCCATGGTGCGGCCCACCGCCAGACCACTGCCGTTCAGGGTGTGCAGCAGGCGGGTGGTCTTGCCGTCACGGAAGCGGATCGAGGCCCGCCGGGCCTGGAAATCGCCGCAGCTGCTGCAGCTGGAGATCTCCCGGTAGGTGCCGGCCCCCGCCAGCCACACCTCCAGGTCGTAGGTGCGAACGGCGGAGAAGCCCAGATCGCCGGTGCACAGCTCCAGGCGCCGGTAGGGCAGTTCCAGGGCCTCGAGGATCGCCTCGGCATCGCCGGTGAGCTGCTCGTGGGCCGCTTCCGAGTCCTCGGGGCGGCAGAACCAGTAGAGCTCCACCTTGTTGAACTGGTGCAGGCGGATCAGGCCCCGGGTGTCGCGGCCGTAGGAGCCGGCTTCGCGGCGGAAGCAGGGGGTGTAGGCGGCGTACTTCAGCGGCAGGGCTTCGGCGGCGAGCACCTCGCCGCGGTGGAAGGAGGTGACCGGCACCTCGGCGGTGGGGGTGAGCCAGAGGTCGTCCTCGGCGCAGCGGAAGCTTTCCTCGGCGAACTTGGGCAGCTGGCCCGAGGCGGTGAGGCTGGCGGTGTTCACCAGGACCGGCGGCAGCACCTCGGTGTACCCCCGCCCGGCGTGGCGATCGAGCATGAAGTTGATCAGGGCCCGCTCCAGCCGGGCCCCCTGGCCCAGCAGGGTCACGAAGCGGCTCTGGGCGATGCGCACCGAGCGCTCGGTGTCGACGATGCCCAGCCGCTCGGCGATCTGCCAGTGCTCCTGGAGCTTTTCGACGCCGGCAGCGGCCTGCCTCGGGGTGCCCCAGCGCTTCACCTCGACGTTGTCGGCCTCGCTGCGGCCCGTGGGGCAGAGGGGCGAGGGCAGGTTGGGCAGCACCATCAACTGCTCCAGCAGCTGGGTCTCGATCCCCTTCTCCTGCTCCTCCAGCTCCGCCACCTGTTGCTTGATGCGGTTGCCCTGCTCTCGCAGCTCCTTCACCTCGTCCCCGCCCGGGGCGGCTCCGGCCCGGATGCGTTCGCCCACCTCGCGGCCGATGCGGTTGCCCTCCGCCTGCAACTCGCTGCGTTGCTGCTCCAGATCGCGCGCCTGCAGGGCCAGCTGCTGCAGGCCTGAGAGGTCGGTGGCCAGACCGCGCCGCGCCAGGGGGGCGGTGATCAGCGTCGGGTCGTTGCGCAGCAGGCGCTGATCCAGCACGGAGAGACCATCGTCTTTTGGGCAGCCTACGGACCGGGCGTTCGTTCGATCACCTCACGATCGCAGCGGCCATAGGCCTCAGCCGCGGTGGGCAGCAGATCCATGCCGTTACGGATCTCCGGCGGCAGCAGCCGTTCCAGTTCCGCCAGCGCGGCGTCATAGGCCTGCTGGGCGGCGCGGACCTCCTCGCTTTCGGGGGCATAGCGCTTGGAGGCCAGCATCAGGGGCTTGGCGGCGTTGGTCAGGCGGGCCGAGGCCGCCCGCACGTCGTCCTGGTGCACCCGGCAGTAGCGGTAGCGATCAATGGGCGCAGCGGCCGGTGGCGTGGCCACCACCGCCGGGGGGCTGGCTGGGGCCGGCGGCTTGCGTTGCCCTTTGAGGGCGGCGGCCAGGCAGGCGGCATTGCGTTTCAGGGCCTCCTCGGGACTGGCGGCGCTTTCGGCCTCACCGCGGCAAGCGGCCCGCTGCTCGTCGCTCACCACCACCTGGCTCCGCTGGCAGCCGATCAACAGCAGGGGCAGCAGCAGAGGCAGCAGCAGGGCGGGATGGCGGCGGCGCATCGGGGTGGCGTTCAGGGGTAGCTGGAGGTGCGCGAGCGGCTGGAGCTGGAGAGTCCCGTGAACGATGCCCCCAGCCCATCGGCTATGGCCAAGGTGTAGGCGGGCTCGCGGCTGTTGGTGATCGTGGGCGCGAAGGCATCGACGTTGGTGAGCAGCACTGAGGACACATTGGGGGTGCCCGCTGTGAGATTCAGGGTGCCGTTGTCGTTGATGGGCGGGCCCGATCGGGTCAGGGTGCGGTCGTTGAGGGTGTAGGTGATCGTCTGACCGCCCGCGAGGGTGAGGGTGAGGGAGGTGTTGGCAACGGCGGTCGCCGAGGCCGATTCGGTGATCTCACTGTCGAGCAGATGGTTGATGCGGCCCCAGTGGTCCTGCAGGCGCCGGACCGATTCCTGCTGGGCGGAGACGCGGATCTGGGTCACCATCACATTGCTGCCGGTGGCGAAGATCACGCCCATGATCACCGAGGTGATCAGCAGTTCGACCAGGGTGAAGCCCCGGTGCCAGTGGGGGCGACGTCGGAGGCGGGTGGTGAGGTCTTTCATAGCTTCAGAGGGTGCCGCCGTAGCTGCTGTCGGGGCAGGTGCCGCCGGTGGAGTTGCTGGCGCCGACGCTGATCAGGCCGAGGCCTTCGGAGATGCGCACGCAACGCAGGGGGCCGCTGGTGCCCGTCAGGGAGATCTCGATCACGATCGGGCTGGTGAGTTGGCTGTTGGCGGCTGCGGCGTTGACCGTGCCGCGGGGGGTGAACTTGAAGCTGGTGTTGCCGCCAGGGGCAATCACGTAGGTGGAGGAGCCCATGGTTCCGCTGATCTGCAGCGGCTGGCCAGTCAGACAGTTGTTGGCGATGGTGGGGTTGGAAATCAATTCCGAGGCGGTGGCGAGGGTGGCGCCGGGCGTCAGGCTGCCGCCGCTGATGCTCACCTGGCAGGCGTTGCCCTTGAGGGAGGTGCGCCGCACCGTTTCCAGCCAGCCCGCCAGTTCGGTGGCCACCGCGTTGACCCGCTCCCGCCGCCATTCATTGCCGGAGGCGTTGATCCCGACGGCCGAAAGGATGCCCACCACAGCCACCACCACGGTGAGTTCGACCAGGCTGAAACCGGCGTGGGAGGGGTGTTTCATCAGGGGCACCAGGCGACGGTGGTGGGCACGAGGGTGACCCGGCGCAGCAGTTCGCCGCTCGTGCTGTTGGTGTAGGTGATCGTGTAGCGGTGCAGATTGCGGGTCACGTTGGTACCGAATTCGCTGATGGTCTGTTGTCCCTGGTTGTTCGGGTCGATCTGGTAAGTGATGCCGGCCGTTGTCAGGGCCGACGGGGCGGCGCCGATGTCCGCCAGCAATGGGGTGATCAGACTCGTGGAGTTGCACAGGGCTTCGAAGCTGTTGCCGGCGGTGCTGTTGCCCGTGGCGGCTGAGGAGGTGGGCAAAGGAAAGAAATCGTTCTTGCCGAGCTCCAGGGTTCCGAGGCTGGTGCAGGTGCCGGAGCTGCAGGTGTAGCGGTCGTTCAGCCGCCGCACCCGGGCCAGATCCGTGTCCACCAAGGCCTGCTGGCGGTAGCGCAGGCTGGCCGCCGCTGAACTCCGGTTCGATTCCACGAACAGGACCGACGTGCCGGTGAGGGCCAGCACCAGCAGCACCGACGACACCATCAGCTCCACCAGGGAGAAGCCGCCTGAACCCCGCGTGCGCCGGCGCGGCGGCTGGAAGGGGGTGGGGGGGGAGCGTTTCACGGTGGATCAGGAATAGGTGTGTCGCTTGACGGCTCTGGTGATGTAATCAATGGCGAAGGTTTCATACATCGAATCATCGCTGCCGCAGAACTTCATCAGGCCACAGACGCTCTCCAGATCACTCGGAGAGATTGTCACGGTGATGTTGCCGTTGGCCCTGAAATCGTTTGTCCAGATCACCCCCTTGAAATCCGGTGTGCCACCCATCTCGACGTTGCCGAGCGGGAAGTACAGGAACATGCTCTGGGAAGCACCGTTGCCGTTGCCGAGATCCAGGAACTGGGCCCCGCAGGGGGCGGGGGCCCCAGTTCGGCAGCCGAACAGGGCCATGTCAGCGGCGCGCGGGGCGCCCTGGGTGGTGGTGGTGCAGGTGATGGCACCGACATCGGAATCGCACTGGAAGATGCCCGAGGAGCCGTTGCCCCGCGTGACGCTCTTCTGGCCACTGGTGGAGGCGTTAGGGAAGTGAAGCCTCACGGGAATCGACTCGGCGGCAGTGGTGCCGCTGGTGTCGATGAACAATTCAACGTTGTTGCTGGTGCTGAGGCGGTTCAGACTGCAGGAAATGGTCTGGAAGGTGCCGGGGGGCGACGCCCCTCCGTTGACATCCTCCCGGCTGCAGAGCGTGTTCCAGGGGGCCGGCCAGGTGGCGAAGTTGCGGGTGGCCAGGGTCAGGTCGCTGCTCACCGTGACGTTGCAGGAGGCCGGGGGCGTGGCGCTGCGGCAGGTGGTGTTGGCGGTGGGCAGGGGGGGAGGCAGGTTGATGTCGACCACGTTCACGCTGGTTCTGGAGAGGCCGTCGACGCAACCCGATGGGCTGGTGGCGATGCAGGTGACCGGATCGACGTTGAGGTTGTAGGAGCCACCGGAGATCACCAGATCGCCGGTGTTGTCGTCGGCGGCCCCGGCGACGAAGCCGAAGTTCGGTGCCAGGGCGCAGCGGCGGATGTCGTTGCCGAAGGCATTGCCCAGGCCGCGCAGGCTGCGGTCGAGGCATTTGGGCACCACCTCCAGGGTCTGCTGCAGGGTGCTGGTGGCCACGACGGCGCCGCCGCGGAGGGCGAAGCCACGCACGGTGAGGGTGAGCTCCCCGGTGGTGGGGGGCACGGCGGCGGCACCACTCATGGGGTTGGCCACCGTGCCCTGCCGCACGAGGGCGGCCGTGGCGCCGGAGCAGTCCACGTCCACCAGTCGCCATTGCTGCTGGGAGCCATCGCCGACGTTGAGCGTCTGGGCGGTGGGGATCGTGGTGCTGGTGAGGAAGGTGGCGCCAATGTTGGCGAAGGCCCGCCCATCCACCACCTTGACGGCGTTGTTGGCGGCGATGGCGGACGGCGTGGCCGTCTCCAGCAGGCAGGCGTTGACCAGGAGCTGGCGATTGCGGTGGCGATTGAGCTCGCTGACCACGGCCGCCATGCCGATGTCGGCGGCAGCCTTCGCATCGCGGCCCTGGCTCTGATAAGCAGAGGCCAGCTCGGCCATGCTGGAACGGTTCGAGATCGCCAGGCTTCCCAGCAGCACCGCCATGACGATCAGAAAGGTGGCCGCCATCGAACCGCGGGTTCCGGAGGGCCGCCGGCCGCCCCCACGTCTGGACGAGCCAGCGAGTGCGCGTAGCAGTAGGTGTCTCGTCATCGCTCCCCCCCCTCCGCTTCCATAGACCAAAAAAGTTGGTAACAGCAGTGTTCTTGCGGCAACTTCAAGTTACGATGAGAACCGCCTTTCTCCCTGAGGTGCTCTGCTGAATCAGCTGGGAGGCGCGGAAGAGAAAGATGACAAATGGTCATAAAAAAGCCTTCCCGGTGGGAAGGCTTCCTCCGGCATCTTTCAGACTGGATTCAAAGAACCTGCACCACTTCGCTCACTTCCGGAATCGATTCACGCATTTTTCGCTCGATGCCCATCTTGAGGGTCATGGTGCTGCTGGGGCAGGAGCCGCAGGCGCCCTGCAGACGCACCTTCACAACCGGTCCGTCGATCTCGACGATTTCGACGTTGCCGCCATCGGCCATCAGGTAGGGACGCAGCTCGTCGAGCACCCGCTCGACGTTCTCGATCGTGAGGGCGCGGGGGTCGGTGCCGGTTTCGGGGCTGGCGGTCTCGGTGGTCACGTCGGTGGTCATCGCTAAGGAGAGAGCTTTCCAGAAGCTTAGGAAGCCCTGGGCCGAATCAGACGAGGCGCGCGGTCGGCTGGTGGGGCGCCAGCTGGTGGTCGACGCTCAGTAAACGGCCCCCGCAGATGGCAGGGGCCGTTTCCTGAGCCATCCTGCGCCCAAAGCGCTTGCCTCGCCGGGATGGATTCCAAGCCCGCCTATCCCATCGACAAGACCTATGGGGCCTTCATCCACCGGGAGTTGTCGGTGTCCTGGCTTGTGCTGGCGACGCTCATGGGCGGTCGCCACCGGCTCGATCCCGGCCTGGTCAGCACGGGGTTCCGCTACCTGGATCTCGGCTGCGGCCATGGCTTGAACCTGCTGTTCAACGCCGCCGCCCACCCGCAGGCCAGCTTCTACGGGCTGGATCTGAACCCCACCCACATCGCCGAGGCCAGCGCCAAAGCAGAGGCCCTAGGCCTGAGCAATGTGCACTTCGCCCTGGCGGATCTGACGACCTTCGCGGCAGGCCGGCCCAGCACCGGCCCCTGCTGCAGCTGGCCGGAGGCGTATGACGTCGTGGTCGCCCATGGGCTGGCGAGCTGGGTGGGCGAGGCGGTGAGGAACGCTCTTGTGGCTGCGGCGGGCAACCTGCTGCGGCCGGGCGGGATTTTCTACTGCTCCTACAACACCTACCCGGGCTGGCTGTCGCGCAGCACCCTGCAGATGCTGAGCGTGGAGGAGGCCCTGCGCGCCGGGGGCAGCACCTCAGTGGCGGGCATTCGCAAGGCTGCGCAGACCCTCACAGGCTTCACGGGCACCGAGGAGAACACCTTGCCTCTCGGCAAGGAACTGCCGGGGCTCAGAGCCCTGGTCGAGGCTCTTCAGCCCATGCCGGAGGCGTATCTGGTGGGGGAATACCAATCGGCCCATCAACCCCTGTATGTGGGCCCTATGCACCGCCTCTGTGCGGCCCATGGCCTCAGCCACATCGGCTCGGCCACGCTGCCGGAGATGTTCCCGGACATGCTGGATGACGAGCGGCGCACCCAGGTGATGGGGGCGGTCGATCTGTCGATGCGGGAGGTGCTGCTGGATCTGGCCATCAACCAGACGTTCCGGCGCGATCTTTTTGCCAAGGGCCCCTGCCCACCCTCTCGGCCGTGGCGTCGCCAGGCCATGGCGGATCTTTCCCTTCACCTGGGCGCCGCATCGGAGAAGGACACCAATGAGTTCTCAACGAGTCTCGGTCGGCTTGGCGTTGATGCCGACTTCATGGGGGCCTTGAAGGGCACCCTCGCCGATCGGCCCGTGAGCCTGGGCTGGCTCCTGGATCAGGCCTCGCTGGATCTCGACGACCTGCTGATGCGGCTCTCCGTTCTCATCGGCGCGGGAGTGATCGGCGTCGGTGTCCCGGCCCAGGCCGGTGCTGAGGCTTTACAGCGTTCCGTCGCCGGCTTCAACCGACTCGGCCTCGAGCAGACCACGGCGGGTGAGGAGATCGGGGCCTTGCTCTCGCCGGTGCTTCTGCAACCGATCCCCATCAGCGTGCTGGAGGCGTTCTTCCTGCAGGTTGCCCATGCGGATCTGGCTTCCGAAGACGTGGTGCAGCTGGTGTGGATGGGGATCTCCATGGCCGGCGGCAATGTGAAGGACAAGCAGGGACAACCGATCGAGGACCCTGAGCAGGCCCTGAGTCAGCTGCAGGAGTTCTGGGAGACCTTCGCCCGCGAGCGGCTGCCGCTGCTGCGGCGACTCGGCATCGCCTCTGCCGCCGCTGCCTAGGATCGATCCATCTTGCGGTGGCTCTTGGGGTCGCCGGTTGCTGTTCCCCTATGACCGACGTTCCCGCCCAGCGGATCCGTAATTTCTGCATCATCGCCCACATCGACCACGGCAAATCGACCCTGGCCGATCGGTTGTTGCAGGACACCGGCACCGTGGCGGCCCGGGACATGCAGGCCCAGTTCCTGGACAATATGGAACTGGAGCGGGAGCGGGGCATCACGATCAAGCTCCAGGCCGCCCGCATGGAGTACAAGGCGGCCGACGGCCAGACCTACATCCTCAACCTGATCGACACGCCGGGCCACGTCGACTTTTCCTATGAGGTGAGCCGTAGCCTGCTGGCCTGCGAGGGCGCCCTGCTGGTGGTGGATGCCAGCCAGGGGGTGGAGGCCCAGACGCTGGCCAACGTGTATCTGGCGCTGGAGAACGATCTGGAGATCATTCCGGTGCTCAACAAGATCGACCTGCCCGGGGCCGATCCCGATCGGATCAAGACGGAGATCGAGGCGATCATCGGGCTCGACACGTCGATGGCCATTAACTGCTCCGCCAAGACTGGCCTGGGGGTGCCCGAGATCCTGCAGGCGGTGGTGGATCGGGTGCCGGCGCCGCAGGACCAGGCGGATGAACCGCTGCGGGCCCTGATCTTCGACTCCTACTACGACCCCTACCGGGGCGTGATCGTCTACTTCCGTGTGATCAGCGGCGTGATTGCCCGCAAGGACAAGGTGCTGCTGATGGCCAGCGGCAAGGTGGTGGAACTCGACGAGGTGGGCGTGATGGCGCCGGACCAGCGCCAGGTGGACAGCCTGCATGCGGGCGAGGTGGGCTATCTGGCCGCCTCGATCAAGGCGGTGGCCGATGCCCGCGTCGGCGACACGATCACCCTGGCGGCCAATCCGGCGACCGAGCCGCTGCCGGGCTATGCCGAAGCCACACCGATGGTGTTCTGCGGCCTGTTCCCCACCGACGCCGACCAATACCCCGACCTGCGCGAGGCCCTCGACAAGCTGCAGCTCTCTGATGCGGCGCTGAAGTTTGAGCCCGAAACCAGCAGCGCCATGGGCTTCGGCTTCCGCTGCGGCTTCCTGGGCCTGCTGCACATGGAGATCGTGCAGGAGCGGCTGGAGCGGGAGTACGACCTTGATCTGATCGTCACCGCCCCTTCGGTGATCTACCAGGTGAACATGATCGACGGCAGCACCTTGATGGTGGACAACCCCGCCACCCTGCCCGATCCCCAGAAGCGGGAATCGATCGAAGAGCCCTATGTGAAGCTGGAGATCTACACCCCCAACGTGTACAACGGCGCCCTGATGGAGCTGTGCCAGGAGCGGCGCGGCGAGTTCATCGACATGAAGTTCATCACCACCGATCGGGTGACGCTCCACTACGAGATGCCGCTGGCGGAGGTGGTGACCGATTTCTTCGATCAGATGAAGAGCCGCACCAAGGGCTATGCATCGATGGAGTACAGCCTGATCGGGTACCGCCGCAACGAACTGGTTCGGCTCGATGTGCTGATCAACGGCGAACGGGCCGATCCGCTCACCACGATCGTGCATCGCGATAAGTCGTACAACGTGGGCAAGAGTCTGGTGGAGAAGCTCAAGGAGCTGATCCCACGGCAGCAGTTCAAGATTCCAATCCAGGCCTCGATCGGCAGCCGCATCATCGCCAGCGAAAGCATCAGCGCCATCCGTAAGGACGTGCTGGCCAAGTGCTACGGCGGCGACATCTCCCGCAAGAAGAAGCTGCTCAAGAAGCAGGCCAAGGGCAAGAAGCGCATGAAGGCGATGGGCCGGGTGGAGGTGCCCCAGGAGGCCTTCATGGCGGTGCTGAAGCTGAATCAGTGAGCTGGGTCTGAAGCTGCGGGCCTGGCCTGAAGCCTGTGGCTGGCGAGGAGTGGCCGGTCAAGGGGGCCGTTCGGGATCGAAAGGATCAGCTCGCTTGCGTGCGGCCATGCGGCAGAGGGCTTGTCCCTGGTCGGAAGGACTTTCAGCGCACGGCCTGACCTCCCGCAGCGCAAAACGGATTCTGTACAGGATGTACAGACCCGGACATCCACCGCGCAACACCTCCACTTCCTCCGGCCGACAGCGAGTTTCCCGGCCCACAGGCTGACCTCTGGGGCGCAGTTTCCTCGCCCAGCGGTTCCACCCCGCCACCGGGCCGTTCCTAATCCGTCGAGCGCCTCCGGTGCTCCTGCACCGGCCCCATGGCGTCGGTGCGGAAGAACAGGGCCGGGGTGAGCCCCACCCGCTGCATCTGGCGCCGTCCACGGAGCTGCATCACGACCAGCCCGGCGCCGGTGATGCCCTGCAGGAGCAGGGTGGTGACCAGGCGCACGGGGTTGAGCAGGTGCTCCTGGAGGGGGGAGAGGGGTGCCAGCTGGCGCTGGCTGAACAGGGTGGCAGCGTCATGGATCGTGACCGCCGGCAGCAGCAGCAGGAGCAGCAGCCCCAGGGGCAGCAGGGTGCGGTGAAGGGCGCCGGTCCAGGGCTGCTCCCGGCGGTGGCGCCGGTGGCCGCCGCCGATCAGGTAGAGGCCGAACCCCACGGGCAGCAGCGGCAGGGCGGGGGAGAGGCCGATCAGGCCGTTGAGCCGGCCGGCGGGAGCATCGACACTGGCGAAGCTGCCGGCCAGCAGCAGGGTGCTCAACTCCAGTACCAGCAGCAGCAACCCCACCAGCCGCAGCTGGCCCAGGGAATAGTCCAGCTGGTGGCGATTCACGATGCTGTCGACCTCATCGCGGGTGTCCGTGTGCCGGCGATGGTTCATGGGCCGCTGGTGCATCATTCCCTTGGCAACACTGACAGGCCAAGCGCGGATCAGGGATCGTCAAGCCAGATCTGAAATTCAGCCGGTGTCAGGATCAACAAGGGGGCAGCTGGTTCTTCAGGTTGAGCAGATCGCCATCCCCGCTGACGAGGACCGGCACGCCAGCCGCCAGGGCCAGGTCGAGAAAGACCTGGTCCTTCAGATCACGAACCTGGAGCTGACCAGCCTTGATGGGGCCGGCGTGAGTTTCACACCAAGGCAGCACATCCGCCAGCAGCCGATCGATGTCTGGCCGCGTGAGCCGAAACTTGGGGTAGGCAAGCACTCGGATCAGTTCGCGGGCGGAGGATTCGCTCAGCACAGGTGTGATGGCGGCGCTCTGCCAGGTCCGGCGCAGCCAGGCCAGGCGGCCGTTCTCAAACAGCAGCGCCGACACCAACACAGTCGTGTCGAGAACAACGCGGATGGTCACTCCTGGCGAGACCATGCAACAGCGGCGGCGACATCCGCTTCTGTGATCCCCAGCTGCTGCAGGCGGGTCCGAGCGTTGGAGGCAGCATTTGGGTGGACGGGTGTGAGCACGATGCGACCGTTCTCGGTGGCCACGTCGTAGTAGTCGGCGATCCCGACAGCCTCCACCACGGCCTTGGGCAAGGTGAGCTGGTTCTTGCTGGTGCGCTTGGCAAGGACCATGGACGCAGCCGGCTTTGCCCGGAAACAAGGATTCCTTGCTTTACCTGCTGTCCTCGGCTGGGAACTCTTAAGGAGACGTTGCTGTCACCGCCATGGCCTTATTGGTTTGCCGCCATCTTCCCCCCCGATCGCAGGGGTTCGTGCTGCCCCTGACCATGGGGGCCTCCCTGGTGCTGCTGCTGGGCAGCCTCTCGGCCCACACCGCCAGCCTCCAGGTGCGCCTGCAGGGGATCCGGGAGCAGCAGCAGCGCCAGGCGGAAGACCGGTTGGCCTCGGCGGGCCAGCAGCTGCTGGCCGATCTTCACCGCAGCCAACCCTGCCTGCTGACGCTGCCGCTGGCGCAGTGGGACTCCCAGGGGCTGGCCTGCGCTCCCGCCCAGGCGATCGCCTCCCTCAAGGCCGGCCAGGTGCTGGGCAGCTCCTACCGGCTGGTGAGCTGGCGCCCGGAGCTGGCCCCGGCCGAGTTGCTGCTGGAGCTGGCCGCCGCCGGCAACGAGCCCAGGCGCCAGGGGGCCTTCGCGGTGGAGCTGCTTCCCGCCCAGCCCCCCGCCCAGCCGCAGCCGCAGATCATCGACGTGCGCCTGGTGGGGCTGCGGGGGGTGGCGCCATGAGCCTGCTGGAACTGCTGATCGGATCAACGGTGTTTGCCGCGGCGGCGAGCTCCTCGCTGCAGCTCTGGGCCCTGGCGGGCGCGGCGGCTGTGGCCGAGGAGCGTCAGCAGCAGCGGATGGAGCAGGCAGAGGCCGCGTTGGTGCGAGCCGAAACGGCCCTGCGCCGCCTCGCCCCAGGCGGCGGCGACTGCACAACGGCCGCCTCCCAGGTGCTGCAGGTGCTGGCGGCCGACCCTCTGGCCCAGGGGTTGGCGCGTGTGCTGGAGCCGTCGGCCAGCGGCGATGGGGTGGTGCTGCGGTTGGTGGTGCAGGGGGAGGCCACACCGCGCCAGCGGCTCTATGTGCCGGCGGTTCTGGGGCTCTGCGGGCCCGTGCAGCAGCAGGGAGGGAGCGGTGGCAACCCCTGAGCCTGGCGGCTTCACGCTGCCCGAAACCCTGCTGGCCCTGGTGCTGGTGGGCCTGCTGGCCCAGCTGGGGCTGTCCTCCGCCAGCACGGAGCTGGCCGCCGCCCGGCTCGATGGCGCCAGCCGCCGGGTGATGGTCGGGCTCGAGCGGGGGCGCGATGCTGCCCTGCGCCTTGGCCAGCCCTGCGCCCTGGCGCTCACCGCCAGCGGCTGGCAGGAGCCCCAGGGCAGCAGCCTGCCCGCCTGCGAAGGAGCAGGCATCGATCTCGGCGAGGGCCTGGGCGGCGGGCCGGAGGTAACCGTCAGCCACAACCTGCCGCAGGTGGTGCGCTTCACCAGCAACGGGCTGATCATCGACGGCGGCACCGTGCTGCTCAGCACCGAGGGCACCGACCTGGTGCGCTGTGTGGTGGTGGCCCTGCCGCTGGGGGTGACACGCCTGGGACGGCAGGGCTCGGGCGGCTGCCTGCCGGGTCCGCGGCCCTGAGCCGTCCTTTCCCTATCCATCGGAGTTTCGCCATGGCGTTGTTGCGTTCCAGGACGATCACAGCCGCCGGAGCGGCGGGGTTCACGTTGGTGGAGCTGCTGCTGGCGGCCTGCCTCGGGTTGCTGGTGTGGGGGGTTGTGCTGCAGGCGCTGGTGGCGGATGGCCGCCAGGTCGACCGAATGGTGCGCCAGCTGCGGGAGCGGGGCCAACAGAAGCGGGTGCTGGCCCTGCTGCGGGGCGACCTGCTGCTGGCCGAGCGGGTGGACCTCGCCCACGGGGTCGGTGCCGCCTGCGGCCTTGGGTGGCGGGATCCGGTGCTGCAGCTGCAGACGCCGGCCGGCCCGATCACCTACACGGTGGGCAGCGCCCCCAGCGCCATCTGGCGGGGCCGGGTGCTGATGCGCTGCGGCCCGGCCTTCGGGCTGCACGGCGAACCAAGCGCGGGTGCGGCCCAGAACAGGGTGCTGCTGGATGGGCTCGCCGATCCAGGTCTGGAGGCCGCCTCAGAGCCGGACGGCCTGCTGCGCCTGCAGCTGCGGCAGGAGTTCGAGCCTGCCGGGGGTGGAATCCAGCGGATCGAAACGACCGTGCGGATGGGGGCGGGGGGGTGAGCAACAGGATCCGCACCCGCTCCCGGCGCTCGTCGGCAACAACCAGTGCCCCCTGCTCGATCTCTTCGGCGTAGGTCTTGAGCACAGAGAGCACGAGGTGCCCAATCACTTCTGGCAGCACGTTGAAACAGCGCACTTGAAGGATGCTGGGTCCGTTGTCGCTACTGAGAGCGAGCATCGTCCGAACAGACAGGTTCATGTCGACCAGCAACCTGTCCATCAGTTCAGGACCAGTGCCTCTTCCCGCTCTTCCATGCGCCAGGCGGCATAGGCCAGAGACTCATCGATGTCGGCCTCTTCGATCTGCGGGTAGGACTGGAGGATCCTCTCCCGGCTGCTGCCACTGGCGATCAGCCCAACGATCGTGCTGACCGTGATACGCAGCCCGCGTATGCAAGGCTTGCCGCCCATAACGGCCGGATCGTGGCTGATGCGAGTAAACAACATGGTCTAATCGTAGGCCGTGACCCTTTGACGAGCGAGCGTGGAGGTCATCTGTTGCGGGAACAAATCGCGGAGATGCTCCGAATGGGTAGGGAATGAGACTTCTCCCCTCCACCGAGCCAGTTAGCGGCAGGATCCGCGCCCGCACCAGCGTCATGGGCTGTCAGCAAGTTCCAGACTGGAGAGCAGCGGCAGGGTGCAGGAGGTTCTGACCCATTTTCCAGGCTGTACACAATGTACAGCCTGGAAAATGGGTCATGGCATGGGTGAGTCGACTGTCGAGATCCACGAAGACTCTCTCCACGCTCACAGAAGGTGAGCCACCCTTGCGAAAAGCCACGCAGGGTCATCACCCGGCGTTCAGGCCTCCCAGATCTCTGTCAGCTCCAGGCTCAACCCGGGGAATCGCTCTCCACCCTCGAGCGTCATTGCCCCTTGGAGGCGCTGGGGCTCGCCATCGGCGACGCTGCTCCAGATCTCGAAAGCCTGCTGCTCGGGGATCAGCAGCCAGCCCAGTTGGGCGCCATTAGCATGGTAAGCAGCCATCTTGCGGCGCAGGGCGGTGAGGCCACGGGGGCCTTCGTCACCGGGGTTGGCGAGTTCGACCAGCAGATCGGGGCAGAAGGGCGGGAAACTGAGGCGCTCCTCTGCGGTGAGCGCTTGCCAGCGCTCCAGGCGCACCAGAGAGGCATCGGGACTGAGCACCGAGCCAACTCCTGCGGAGAAGCCTTGCGGCTACTGGCAGAGGAAAGCCCGTGGAACTGTCGAACACCCGCCAGCCTCCCACGCCGTCGGCCCAGGCCAGCAAGCGCATCAACACACGGCTGTTGCGGGCGCCGGTTTCACCACCTGTGGGCGTCATGTGGATGAGATGACCTTCGGCGGTGAGTTCCAGCACCGCCTGGGGGTTGGCGATGCACACAGCGGTGAAATGCTCGGGGCTGAGGCGCAGATCAGCAGGCAGGTGCAAGGGCGCCATTGCATCGGCATCTGGAGCTGCAAGCATCATGGTCCCAGCGCAAGCTTTAAAGCCAGTTTAATGGAGATCCCCAGGCTGAAGTTGGGATCCCGAACGGACAACGAGCTTGTCGCCGATCGGACAACTTCATTGTTGGCGACCATCTTGGTTGGCGATGTATGGGGCATGCCTATTCCAGTTAAGGGCATCCAGCTCAGACTTGGCAGTAGCTACGTGTTTGGTGCTCGATTTAAGCGTGTTTGCTTTCTAGACTGGGGGATCATTTCAGCTGACTCCTCCCGCCGGACTGACGTTGTTCTGGGTGAAGACGTTCTTGATCTTAAACCCTGCATCGAACTTGGGATTTGTGGAATGATTCATTCTATTACACGGCATTACCATCCATGTGAGCCTGCTAAGGCCAGCCAGTTGCTGGATACACTCCATTTTAATTTGAGCCTAGGAATCTTGGATTCGGTTACTCTTTTGTTAGAGGATGATGCTGATCTGTCAGTCTTTCCTGAGGCTAAAACCATGAAAATTGGCCGCAGGACTACATTTGCAGACTTTCTAGATTGCGTTTCAGAGTTGGCCGAAGATGATGGTCATGCAGTATATGCTAACAACGACATAATGATGAGCATCGATATCGCAGAAGCGGCTGCAAGGTTGACCATGAACATCTCAATGATCGCCTTGACAAGGCGTGAGCTTGATGGCGCGCTGCCATCCATTGAGAATCCCTCCTGGTCGCAAGACACATGGATCATCAAAACGCATCGCATCAGCAGGATGCTCAAGGAGACCGTGAGACATTCGTTGGGAATTGCAGGTTGCAAGAACATCTTTGCGGCACAGCTTGTCGCAAATGGTTGCAGTCTTTGGAATCCTTCGCTTGACGTCTCTACGATTCACAATGATCCATCTCGCTGTTTGACGTATTCACGAGATCGCAGATACAATGAATTCTTTGCCATTCCGCTTCTCTGTCATTTGATTGATGTGGAGTCGGCCATTTCGGATTATGAGTTCACATTTTGTGCGAAAAGCTGATCTTGCCTTAGTGGTACGTTTATCGAGGGGCGTGATCGGGTTGTGATTCAACACATTGAACGCTCTTGTCAGAGATTCAAATTGCACGGTCCGTGTGAATATGTTGCGAATTCTTCGTTCCCGATAGCTTTTTGCTTGATTTTTAGTTGTGTATGGCTGATCAACCAATGCCGTTGTCGACCACTTGTACGCCGGCCGCATGTGTTCGACTTAAATCTGGTTGAGGGCACTCAGTTTGCGCTGTCGGCTGACAGCCTAGGCCTGGCCAGAAGGCGCATCAGCAAATGGCTGTTGCGGGTACCGGTTTCACCTCCTCTGGGTTGGCGATGCACATAGCAGCGAATGGCTCGGGGCTGAGGCTCGGGTCAGCGGGCTGCGCCAAGGGGGCCAAGGCGTCGCTCTGAGCGGCTTGAAGTGCAAGCGTCATGGCACCAGCGCCAACGTTGGCAACTTCTTCGATTGGATCTTCAGCCTGGGATGGGGGCTTGTATGGCTTCCTGATGGCAGAGCCTCGGCAGTTCGGGAATGACCCCGCCCCTCGGGGTGCTCCGCCTTGCTCCTTATCCACCGGAGCTGTGTCTTGGCGCTATCGCGTTCCGTGATGATGTAGGCGGGGTTTTCGCTCGTGGAACTGCTGGTGGCGGTGAGCTTCGGGCTGCTGGTGTGGGGGGGGGGTGCTGTAGTGCATGGCGGCGGACGTCAGCCGGGAGTAGCCCTACGAGCTGCAGCGCGGCAGCTTCAGTAGAAGTTCGAGGCCGCGGTTGGAGGGCTGCAGAGGATCGAGACGGAGACCCGCATGGGGACGAGCGGCTGAAGGCTCGGCACGTTTTAACGCTTCTGCATCGGGTGCTTCGGGGGACGGCGGCCCAGCCCGAAAGGCGCCTCTGCTCACGGCTGCGGCGGGCATCAGCGCCCATTTTGGGGCAATCCAATCTCTGAGATGGGGGCAGTGTGTAGCGAAAAATCTCTTCCGTAATGGCCAATTCATGCGACGTCGCCCAAGAATTAAGCCGGGGATGCCCAGGGCACCTAAGGGGCCATCAGAGGTCGACAAACCCAAGATGTTTGATGGTAAGATGAATCTAATCGATCCCCTACAATTGTCTGTTGTTTCTTCTGAGCCAGCCTGGTGCATCCAGGAGCAGTTGGAGATTCCAGTCAGCCTGAGGGAGCGTATTCAAGCAGCTAGTGAGCAGTTTGAGGCGGAGAATCAAGCGGACGCAGTAAGTATTCTGGCTGAATTGCTGGAGCAGAACCACGCTACTCCCGAGGAATGGTTGAGCCTCGCGCAGGCTGGGATCCGGTTGCAGCAGATGGATCAGGCGAGGGTTGCGTGTGGCTTTGCCATCACGCAGGGGCACCTGTCGGCGCGAAGCTGGAGCCTCTATGGGGGACTGCTTTACGAGCTTGGTGAGGCCGAGGAAGCCGAAGCTGCCTTCAGGCACGCCCTTTCGATGGACCCTCAGTCGACATCATTGATCTACCGACTGGGTACGTTCCTGTTAGAGCAAGGGCGGCCTGATGAGGCCGTTGACCTCTATGGAGATTTCTTCCATCATGGCGTCGAGCGATCGGACTCTTCCGGCCTGGGCGATATCTACGCGAGCTGTGGTCTTGCGATGATCGGAATGGGGAAAAATGAAGAGGCTCTGGAAGTCTTGTTAGGGCTTTTCTCTTTTGACTCCGAGCACAAGGACTTCAATTATCTGATGGGACTGGCCCTGAAGAATCTCAAGGAGTATGAGCAAGCTGCTGACTTCTTCAGGAAGTCTCTGCCCCAGCGGGACCATGGTGTGGATACCGTCATCACGCTCGCTGATTGCCTGCGGCAGATGGATCGGCCTGATCTGGGTGCCCAGGAATATGAAGCGGCCATCAAGAACTTCCCGCACAACCCCGAGCATGAGGTTCTGTCTCTGAACATGGCGCAGATGTATTTCCGGCTTGGGGATAATGACCGTGCCCGGAGTATTTACGATCAGGTGTTGTCGGATGATCCGGGGAATGTCCTGGCGTCCTATCTCCTCCTGGCCCTGTTGTCGACCTGTGGCAAACCGGAGGTGACTCGAATGAAAGCAGTAGCCGCTCATATGTGGCGTTCATTTCGGGGTTCTCAGTCCACTCTTATTGTGATGTCCTCGAGCCATGTGCCGGAGGCTCCGTCAGCCGGGCCATCGGCAGACGCTTGCCAGGATGTCATCAAGATCGGCATCCTGTCTTCAGAGATTGGGGATCATGTCGTTGGCATGTTCATGACCCCCTTGCTCGAGAACTATGACCGAGACAAGTTCAGAATTGATCTGATCTCCTGTCGTGATTGGAGTGATCCCCGTTCTGATTATCTCTGTTCGTTGGCGAGTGCATCTCATCGTTTGGCTGGCCTCAATGATATCGAGGCACGGGAGTTCATCCGCCAGCAGCAGTACGATATCATCTTGGAAACCTCGGGCTACACCCACTCAGCCAGCCTGTTCATTCTTGCGGAGCGCTGCGCTCCGGTGCAGTGCCATTACATCGGCTTTCACGCCACTACGGGCCTGGACACCATCGATTACTTCATCGGTGATGATGAACTTCTCTCCCCAGAACTGGTCCGGGACTTTTCGGAGAAACCATGGAGGTTGCCGCGGCCTTGGATGGCCCGAAGCTATTCCGATGGGTTGCCGGCCGCCTGCTCGAGAGCTACCCATGATGGACCGGTCTTTGGTAGTTTCAGTTCCCTTCAGAAGCTCACCGACCAGACGCTTTGTTTCTGGGGAGAGGCTCTTCAGGCCGTTCCGGGCAGCCTGCTTATTCTCAAGGATCGGCTGACGGTAGTGCCGATGCTGCGTGAGAAGATTCTCAAGGCTCTGGCCTGCTTTGGTGTGGATCCAGATCGGGTTTCCTTCCTCGGGAAGACAATCTCCTGGCAGGAGCACATGGATGCTTTCAATCTCATCGATATTGGCTTTGACACAACGCCTTGGAGTGGAGCGACCACAGCTTTTGACACTCTTTCCATGGGGGTACCCCTGATCGGCATCCGTGGCAATGCCACCTCCGGTCGGATGAGCAGCTCCGTGCTGAAGGCGATTGGACACGCCGATTGGATCAGCAGCACCCCGCAGGAGTTCAGCAGGATTGCCCAGCGGCTGGCGGCTGATCATGGTCGGCATCGGCAAGGGAAAAAGCTCTTGCAGGATCAGGTGCTTGCTAGTTGTCTGTTCGATGGCGCAGGGCTGGCAAGGGAGCTGGAACGCTCCTTCACCCAGATGCTCTCCCGGGTTCCCTGACCGCTGGCCGGATCCCGGATCCCAGGGCGGAACCGGACCAGCCCGGACGGATGACTCCAGTGGCCACGAAAAATGGCGGGCACTGGGGCCCGCCTGGTTGTTTGCTTGAGCACCGAACCATGGGCAGGAAAGGCCCAGGCGGAAATCAGCCGAAGGTGCAGGTCATCGCGCCAGTGCCAGAAGCAACCGTGACGGTGACTGACGAACTACCTGTTGTGGAGGTTTGGCCGAGGCACCTAACGCCTGCGGCTCCAGCTGTAAAGCCTCCAGATACAGTGCCTTGGCCAGTAGTAGAGCAGGAAGTAGTCGTCCCGGCACCAGATGCGGAGGTCGGTATTGCACCTACGCCCCCAGAAGCCACGAAGGTGGCACATTCCTTGGCCAGGCCGATCACCTCACCCACGCGGGCACCGGCGGAGGCGGCGGCCCGTGCGCCCAGGAAGTTGGGCAGTGCGACGGCGGAGAGGATGCCCACGATCGCCACCACGATCATCAGCTCGATCAGGGTGAAGCCCTTGGCCACCTTGGATTTCTTCTCGCGCAGGCTGCGCATCAGGGCGAGTTTGGTCTTGGGGGAGATGTTCATCGGAAAGCTCAGAGCTCTTTACAAAACCTAGCTTATGCAATGAAATTGCCTTTCGTCCACGACGGAGAACCCTCCTACCCGGAAGGGGCTGTAATGATTGTCTAAGCTGCTAAACCATTGCTGCGACTGAGATCCTGAGGACTTCGTCGCCCTGAGCCTGAGCGTTATTGGAGGACCTTTCATTGTCCACTAGCATCAAATTCGAGTGGGATCTTGTCGAGGTCTAATGATTCTCTAATGAATCTATCTCCATTCTCTCGGTCGTTGGGGCCCCTGAGGCCAGCCTCCCAGGCCTTCTCGATCCGGCGGCGGCTTCTGGGACTCAGTCTGCTGGCCGTTTTGGGCGGCTATGCCCTGCTGATCGTGGCCACAGCGCTGCTGGCCAGCCAGGAACGGCGCAGCCAGCACCGTGCCACTGCGGCCAGCGTGCGTCGAGTGCTGCTTGCGCGCAAGCCTGTTCCCCATACCTTTGAGGCCATCAGCACCACCATGGCCCAGTTGATCAGCCCCAATTTTCTGGGCTGGGTCGAGACCGACCAGGGGGTTCCCTTTGGCGCTGCCGATCAGATCCGGTTGTTCTCGATTCCCACCGGACTGCCACTGACCCGCCTCCCCGGCCTCAAGAGGGGATCTGAACAGGTGGCGGTGGTGCGGGCTGGAGAATTTACCTATCTCACCAGTTCGCAGCAGATTCAGCTGGGGGCGCGCACCGTACGCCTCCGCTTCCTGGAGGACATTACCCAGAAACTGGCCCAGCAGCGGCTGCTGCTGATTCTTCTGTCGGCGGCGGCCGGTGTGGCCACCCTGTTCACGGGGCTGTTGCTGCGGCCCGTGCTCGTGCGGGGCCTCTCGCCCCTGCATGATCTCGGCCTGCGCATGCAGGCGATAAGTTCCGACAGCCTCGACAGCCAGCGGGTGTTGGTGGCCTCCCAGCCCAAGGAACTGGTGCCGATCGCCTTGGCCTTCAATGATCTGCTCGATCGTCTCTCGGCCTCCTGGGAGCGCCAGCGGGGCTTCGCCAATGGCGTGAGCCATGAGCTGCGAACCCCCATCAGCCTGATCCGCAATTACGCCAGCAGCCTGCGGCGCCGCTCGCACGATCTCTCCGATCAGCAGGCCGAGCAACTGGCCTTGATCGAGGAGGAAGCGGGCCGGATGGGCCGGCTGGTGGCGGACCTGCTCGCGCTCACCCGCATCGAGGCCCATCGCACCCTCATGCCCTATGAGCCTTTCGATGTGGCCCAGGCGATCGAGCGGGTGGCGGAGCGGCTGCGGTCGCGTTGCTACGGCCGCTTGCGCATCTGCCCCGGGGCCACCCAGTCGGCACGCACCTTCGCCCTGGGGGAGGCCGATCGCTTTGAGCAGTGCCTGGCCAACCTGATTGAAAACGCTCAGAAATACGACCCAGGCGCCGGCCCGATTCAGTTGCGGCTCGATGCCAGCCTCGATCGGGTGGTGGTGCATGTGATCGATTCCGGCCCTGGCGTTCCGGACAACGAAAAAGCTCTGATCTTTGAACGCTTCGGTCGAGGGCGCCAGACCCACGCCATCCCCGGCAGCGGCGTGGGCCTGGCGGTGGTCAGGGCGTTGATGGAGGCGATGGGGGGGAGTGTTTCGGTGGCGGATGGGCCGGAAGGGGGGGCTGATTTCCAGTTGCGTCTGAAGGGCGCAGCTCCCCTTCTCGGAGCATGAAGCCCACCCCGCGCACAGTTTGGATCAGGGTGGGCAGGCCCTCGGGCTCCAGTTTGCGGCGCAGATAACGGATATAGACACCTAGCAGGTTCTCGTCGCCGAAGTGGTTCTCGCCCCATACGTCCCTCAGTATCTCCTCCCGCCCCACCACGCGCCCTGCCCCGCGCAGCAGACACAGAAGCAGGTCGTATTCACGCACCGAGAGGGAAACCGCCTGGCCAGCCCGTGTCACCTCACGGGTCGCCGTGTTCACCGTGACATCGGCGCAGCTGAGCAGGTCGGAGTTGGCCACCCCGCGCCAGTAAGCGGTGCGACGCAGTTGGGCACGGATCCGGGCCAGCAGCTCCTCGATCGAGAAGGGTTTGAGGATGTAATCGTCGGCGCCGGAATCGAGTGCTTCGACACGGTCGCGGATGTCGTCGTGGCAGGTGAGCATCAACACCGGGGTGATGTCACCGCTGGAGCGCAGCCTCCGGCAGATCTCGACGCCGCTGAAATCCGGCAGGGTCCAGTCGAGCAGCACCAGATCCGTCGTGGCGTCCCGCAGGTGCAGCAGCGCCCCCTGGCCGTCTTCGGCTTCGCTGACGCCGTAGCCCTCGCAATTCAGTTCGCCGGCCAGGAAGGTGCGCATGCGCGGGTCGTCTTCGACGATCAGCAGCTGCGATGTGGTCAGCGGGGTGGCCCTTCCTTCAGCATGAAGCCGACGCCACGCACCGTTTGGATCAGGGTGGGCTGGCCCGCCGGCTCGAGTTTGCGGCGCAAGTAGCGCACGTACACATCCAGGAGGTTGTCGTCGCCCAGCCAGTTTTCGCCCCAGAGGGCATCGAGGATGGCGCGGCGCTCCTGCACCTGGTTGGGGTGACGCAACAGATGCATCAACAGATCGAACTCCTTGGCCGTGAGATGGATCGATTCACCGCCCCTGGCCACTTCCCGGCTGGCGGGATTCACCTCCAGGTCGGCCATCCGCAGCACACCTCCTTCCTGTTCATCGATGCCGCTGCGACGCAGGCGGGCCCGGACTCGGGCCAACAGTTCCTCGATCGAGAACGGCTTGATCAGGTAGTCGTCGGCGCCGGAATCGAGCGCCTCCACCCGTTGCTGCACCTCATCGCGGGCTGTGAGCATCAGCACGGGAGTGGAAATTCCCCCTTTGCGCATCCGTCGACACACTTCCACACCGCTGAAATCCGGCAGGTTCCAATCGAGTAGCACCAGATCCCAGGTTTGGCTGCGGATCCTGCCCAGGGCCTGCTGGCCGCAGGCCGCTTCTTCACACTCATACCCCTCAACGGCAAGCTCGGAGGTGAGGAAGCCGCGCATCTCAGGATCGTCATCGACGATCAGCAGGCGGGCGCTGGTCATCGGATGGGTAGGGCGGTACGACGCTTGGCCAAAGTGAAAGA
Source organism: Synechococcus sp. CS-1332 (assembly GCF_025127995.1). Classification (GTDB taxonomy): domain Bacteria; phylum Cyanobacteriota; class Cyanobacteriia; order PCC-6307; family Cyanobiaceae; genus Cyanobium. The sequence continues at coordinate 66,048 of NZ_JAHLYP010000039.1, forward strand.
AGGCTCTCTGGAGTTGAGAGGCGCAATCTGTTCACATTATACCAGCGTGAGAATTGTCTTGCAACCTTGTGGGAATCCTTCTCGCTTGCTTCCGCCTGCGCGTTCAAACAGGTGAAGGCAGTCCCAGGCTGGCTGAGATGGGCTGGCTTGACAGGGGTCAGGCCGCGACCATACGTTTGCCCAGTATTAGTTTTCTGGCCGATCTTTGCCCCTTGGACAGCCCGTGTCCACATTGGCGCCAAGGCAACGGTACTGTTGCGCCAATCCGCCTCACTGCACATGAGCAGAAGCTCAATTTCCGCGAGTCTGGTTATTATAACGAATCTGTTGTACTCGTGATGGGTCCGAGCACACCGCATCTCTGACGCACGCACCATGGTGACCAGTCGGGTCGGAGCCCGCACCCTCTCGGCGCGCATGGCCCGCTGGGGCATCGCCATCGTTGCGCTCTATGGCCTGATCGCCCTGCTCACGCCACTGCTGGTGCACGGCGGCCTGTTGCCCGATCCCAATGCGGGCCTTGAGAATCCCATCTACGCCCCCCCCTCTTTCGGGCATTGGTGCGGCACCGACCGTCTCGGCCGTGATGTCTGCGTGCGCACGCTTGCCGGCAGCAGTGTGGCCCTGCAGGTGGTGCTCAGCGCCTTGGTGCTGGCGCTGGTGATCGGTGTTCCGCTAGGCATGGTGAGCGGTTACATCGGCGGAGGGGTCGACCGCGTCTTGGTGCTGGTGATGGACACCTTGTACACCTTGCCGGTGCTGCTGCTCTCGGTGGTGCTCGCCTTTCTGCTTGGCCGGGGCCTGCCCAACGCTGCCGCCGCCCTCTGCGTGGTGTATGTGCCGCAATACTTCCGCGTGGTGCGCAACCAGTCGGCCCAGGTGAAGGCCGAGCTGTTCATCGAGGCGGCTCGCTCCCTGGGGGCCGGCCCCGCCTGGATCCTGCGCCGCTACTTGTTTCGCAACGTGATCACCTCGGTACCGGTCCTGCTCACCCTCAATGCGGCCGATGCGGTGCTGGTGCTGGGGGGGTTGGGATTTCTCGGGCTCGGACTGCCGGAGACCATTCCGGAATGGGGCAGCGACCTACAACAGGCCCTGACGGCGTTGCCAACCGGCATCTGGTGGACGGCCCTGTTCCCAGGCTTTGCCATGTTCGTGCTGGTGCTCGGCCTTTCATTTCTGGGTGAGGGCCTGGAGAACTGGTTGTCTGGCGGTGGCTCCGTCAAGGCGGAACAGTGAGCTGAGGCCTCCGCTGGCTGTTGATCGGCGGCGGGTGAACTCCGGTGGAGGTGTCTCACGGATGAAGCACCTGGCGCGTGGGCCCCGGGAAGGCTGCACCGGGACCTTTTGGTCAACTTGATGGGGTTATGGTTGTGAGATGTCGAGGATTTCAATGTGCTTCTTCATGTGCCTGTTTCCGTGGGTGAGCTGATCGATAAACTGACAATTCTCGAGATCAAGCGGACCCGCATAAAGGACCTCCAGAAGCGTAGAAATATTCAGAATGAAATCGAATCGCTGGCGCCAATCGTTGAGGAGTCTAAGTTGATGGATACGGCTTCTCTCATGGGCCTGAAAGCCAGGCTTTCCGGGGTGAATGAACAGCTCTGGGAGATTGAAGACGCGATCCGCGGCCATGAGCGGCGGCAGGATTTTGGCCCAGAGTTTGTGCAGCTGGCTCGAGCCGTGTACCGCACGAATGATCTGCGCGCTGAACTGAAGCAGGAGATCAATCTCCTGATGGGATCTTCCCTGGTGGAGGAGAAGAGCTACGCTGTTTACTGATTACCCATGCCGATAAGGGAGCGTTTGACCCGTCGGATGACCTCCGGCCAGTCGTGGGGCCTGCGCTGGCGGAACAACCGCATGCTCGGATACCAGTGGGTCCGTTCCCCGCGCAGTCCCCATCGCCAGTCGGGCACCTGATGGAGCAGCAACCAGGTGGGCCTCCCGAGGCCGCCTGAGAGATGGGCGAGGGCGGTATCGGTGGTGATGACTAGATCACAGCTTTCGAGGATCGCCGCTGTCTCGGTGAAGCTCATGGTGGAGGTGATCTCGTCCTGAAGATCAATGAATGAGTCGCGAAAGCTGCAGGATTCCAGCTGTTCCGTCCCGGCTCCCTTTTGCAGGGAGAGGAAAGTAACGCCTGACAGCTCGGCAAGGGGGGACAGCAGCTCAAGGGGTATGGAGCGGCCGGAAAGGATCCCTTGCTCGGCCTCCGGATTGCCTTGCCAATGAAGACCGATCTTCAGGGATCCATCTGATGAAAACTTCGCTTTCCAGCGCTCCGCGCAGGACTTATCAGCCCGCAGATAGGTCTGGTTGCAGCTCTCCGCTGGACTGTTCTGCAGCGAAAGCAGACGGGGCACCGAGAGCAGCGGCAGCCAGTGATACCCCTCCAGGGCGATGGCCTCGGTGGGATCGAACATCTGATCGACCAGGCCAGCCTGTTCAATCAGGGGGATTAGTTTCTGCTGGACGCAAAGGGCCACGCTGGCCACGCGGCTGCGTATCAAGGGTGCCAGCCGGATGAATTGCAGCACATCACCGAGCCCCTGCTCGCTGATCAGTAGAAGCTTTATGTCAGCGTTGGGGGCGCCGTCCCATCGCTCCCCGTTCGCCTGGATTAAAAGGGGGGAAGGACGGCTGGCATGCAGGCGCCATTCGTAAAATTCCCAGCCAAGAAACCTTTCTCCTGATTGTAGAAGAACCATGGAAAGATTCAGGTGGGCGAGGATATTCTCGGGGTCGAGTTCAATTACTCTGGTAAATGCGGAATAGGCGCCATTGGTATCCTTTGCAATCCAGTAATTGAGGCCAAGATCGAGAAGGCAATCCACATTGAAGGGGTCTATGTCCCTCGCTAGTCGAAGGTATTTCAGGGCGGAGGCGTAGTCGCCCTTTTCCCCCTGGATGACACCCAGAAGCCGGGCGGCGCTGCTGTTGCGTGGGTTCAACTCCAGGGCCAGTTCCAGATGGCTGGTGGCTTCGTCCGAGCGTCCGTTCTCCTTCAGCAGCAAGCCAAGGTTCGTTTGCGCATCTGCATTGTCTGGTTGCAGGCTTGTGGAGCGGGTCAAGCAGTCAATGGCTTCATGGATATTCCCCTGGCGATGGTGGATGGCGCCAAGCCCGCAAAGCGCACGCGCATCGTGGGGATCGATGCGCAACGCCGCTTCGATCAGGCTTCTGGCCTCCCGAAGTCGGTCTGTTCTGTAGCAAAGACTTCCCAGCGAATACAGCGCCTCCAAATCCTCGGGGGCCTCACCGAGGGCGGCGCGAAGACAGGACTCAGCCTCGGGCAGCTGATTGGCCTTCAGGTGCTGAATTCCCTCGGCGACGACGGACTGTCGGGCGTTGCATTCGTCTGGGTTGCCCTGATCGCTGGCCAAGGAAGGCAAAGGCGTCGTGTCCCGGTGCTGTTCGTGTCCAGTGGCGGCTCAGCTGCCATCGTTTGGCTTCTTTCAGCCTTCCCAGGCGGCGGGACCGGCCGGCGAGGCAGAATCGATCCTAATTCAATCGAATTGAAGATCCATCGTCACGCTGGCGTGCCGAATCCATGACATCGGATTTCTCCTGTAGCGTTTTGCGGAGTGCTGGCTCCGGCAATGCCCTGGTGGTTGGATCTGGTCCTGCTGGCCTCGGCCGTCTATCTCTGGATCAAGGGCGGCAACACCCCGGATGACGTCTGGAGTGTCTTCCAGAAGTTCCTGGCCGTCGTGGCCGTGCTGGTGGTGTTGCTGGGGGGGCGCCAGCTGCTGCTGGAGATCCTGGCCCTGGCGCTCACCTTCTGGTTGCCCACCGCCGCCCGCTTCGATGGCGGTCCGATCAGCAGCGCAGACGCACCCCCCGTGGAAGCTCCTCGAGGATGGCGCCTTCGGGGCTGAGGGCGGGGTAGGGGCGGCCTTCGCGGCGGCACCAGTCGGCTACCTGGGGGTAGGCCCACTCAAACAACAGCGGCCCATAGCGCTCCGGGGCCAGCCCCTCTCCGTGGCTGGGCAGGCAGCCCTTCGCCTGCCGTTGCCGCAGGGCCTCGAACAGCAGGATCGCGTTCGCCACCGATACGTTGAGCGACTGCACCATCCCCGCCATCGGGATCACGATCGCCTGATCGATCGCAGCGGCGGTGGCCTCGCCCAGCCCCCACTTCTCCGCCCCCAGCACGAAGGCCGTGGGTCCGGTGAAATCACAGTCGCGGTAGTCCACCGCGTCGGCCCCCAGGTGGGTGCCGTACAGGCGGAAGCCGTCGGCCTTCAGCAGCGCGATGGCGTCGGTGGTGCGCTCGTGCCGGTGCAGCGCCACCCATTTCTGGCTGCCCAGGGCCGTGCGGTTGAAGGTGGGCACCCGCCCTTTGAGGCTCACGGCATGGGCTTCGAGCACCCCCACGGCATCGCAGCTGCGCAGGATCGCCGAGAGGTTGTGGGGCTTGTCCACATGCTCCAGCAGCACCGTCAGATCGCCCATGCGGCGATCGAGCACCGCGCGCAGGCGCTCGAAGCGGCGGGGCAGCAGCGGCATGGGCCTGGTAAAACGCCATCATCGACCTTGCCAGCTGTACGGCCATGTCCAGGGTTGCTGCGGTCACGGAGCGTCCCTTTGACAGCCGCGTCTACGCGATGGTGCGGCGCATCCCCCACGGTCAGCTGGCCACCTACGGCCAGGTGGCTGAGCTGATCGGGGCCTACGGCTGCGCCCGCCAGGTGGGCTGGGCCCTGCGGCGCCTGCCGCTGCCGTCGGAGGTGCCCTGGCAGCGGGTGGTGAATGCCCAGGGGCGCATCGCGATGAGTCCCGGCCGTGAGGGCAGCGACTGGATGCAGCGGCAGCTGCTGCTGGCCGAAGGCATCGCCGTGGCCGCCGACGGCCGCCTGCCCCTGGCCCGGCACCGCTGGCGTCCCCCGCTGGAGCTTGCCGAGCCCTCCTGTACAAAGGAGTGAACCGTCTCGGGAGCCCGCCGATTCACGCCAGCGAGACTGTTCCCGGCGACACCGTCCCCGGCGACACCATTCCCGGCCTGGCCTCCCGGCAGCTGGCCTGGCAGGTGCTCCAGGCCGTCGCGGCCGGCGCCTACGCCGATGCCGCCCTGGAGCGGGAGCTGGCTTCCCTGGCCCGCACGGGCGGTGGCCTTTCGGCGGCCGACCGCGGCCTGGCCACCGAGATCGCCTATGGCGCCATCCGCCAGCGGCTGCTGCTGGATGGCTGGATCGACGCCCTCGGCAAGGTGTCCGCCCTGCGCCAGCCGCCGGCCCTGCGCTGGTTGCTGCATGTGGGTCTCTACCAGCTGCTGTTCAGTGATCGGGTGCCGGCGGCGGCGGCGGTGAGCACCACCGTGGCGCTGGCCAAGCGCGTTGGGCTGGGCCGGCTGGCGCCGGTGGTGAACGGGATGCTGCGCTCGCTGCTGCGGCGGCGGGACAGCCTGGCCGGTGCGGAACCCTGGGACGGGTTGCCGTTGCCGGCCGATGCCGCCGCCGCCCTGGCCCTGCGCCGCTCCCTGCCCCCCTGGCTCAGCGCCGAGCTGCTGGGCTGGCTGCCGCCAGAGCGGGCCGAGGCCTTCGCCCTGGCCTGCAACGCGGTGCCGGCCCTCGACCTGCGCGCCAACCCCCTGCGCACCACTCGTGACGCGTTGCTGGAGCGCTTCACGGCCGCCGGCGTGGCCGCCCGCGCCCTGCCCGGCGCGCCCCACGGCCTCACACTGCTGGAGCGGGTCGGCGACCCTCGCGACCTGCCCGGCTACGCCGACGGACTCTGGTGCGTGCAGGACCGCAGCGCCCAGGCCATCGCCCCGCTGCTCGATCCCCAGCCCGGCCAGCGGATCCTCGATGCCTGCGCCGCCCCGGGCGGCAAGAGCACCCACCTGGCGGAGCTGATCGGCGACCAAGGCGAGCTCTGGGCGCTCGATCGCTCCGAAGCCCGCCTGCGGCGCCTGGATCGCAACGCCGAGCGCCTCGGACTCACCTGCATTCGCTCCCTGGCGCTCGACGCCACCGCCCCCGCCGAAGCCAAGCCCCACTGGCAGGGCACTTTTGATCGCGTTCTGCTCGATGCCCCCTGCTCCGGCCTGGGCACCCTGGCCCGCCATCCGGATGCCCGCTGGCGGATCACCCCGGAGGCCATCGACGGCCTGGTGCTGCTGCAGCGCCAGCTCCTGGAGGCGCTGCTGCCCCAGCTGGCCCCCGGAGGCCGGTTGGTCTACGCCACCTGCACGGTGGAACCGCGCGAGAACGGCGGCCTGATCGCTGCGTTGCTGGCGGCCCACCCCGGCTTGTCGCTGCTGGAGGAACGCCAGTGGTGGCCGGAACCCCCGGCGGGGGAACGCGGTGGCGGCGATGGCTTCTATGCGGCGGTGTTGCAGGCGCCCGCTTAAGGCGGTGGTGGTGCGGCGACGGGGGGCGGTGGCGGCAGGGGAGCGGGCACGTCGGCCGGAGGGGCTGGCGGCGGCATGGCCGCATCGCGGGAGCGGGGGGCGGCCACGGGATTGTTCGGCGCTGCCGGTGGCGCTGGCTCGCTGTCGGCCGGTGGCCGTTCGCTGGGGAGCTCCTGGGCGGGGGGGGTGGTGCGGCTGGGCTCCTGCGGCGGTGGTTCCCAGCGCTGGCTGCCGCGATCGCCCCCGGAGTCGGGAATGGCGTCGGCCTGGGACGGCTTCTGGCTGCGCACCGGCTTGAAGCTGCCGGTGAGCACGGGCTTGGGCGGGAACTTCTGCACCGGCATCCCCTTGGTCACCGGTTCCATGAACGTCCGCCAGGCATAGGTGGCCAGGACGCTGGTGGTGCCGGTTCCCTGGTTGTTGTCGTACCCCAGCCAGACGCCGGTGGTGAGCTGGGGGATCGAGCCGATGAACCAGAGGTCGCGGGCCCCCTCGGAGGTGCCCGTTTTGCCGGCCACTGGCCGGTCGGCCAGGGCGGCGCCGCCGCCGGTGCCACCTTGCACCACCTGCTGCAGCATCCACACCATCGCGTCGGCGATGTCGCTGCTCACCGCTCGGGTGCCGCGGGGGCCGTTGGCCCGGCGTGACCAGAGCAGCTCCCCGTCCGGTCCGAAGATCTCCTCGAAGGGCAGCGGCTGGATGTACACCCCCCGGTTGACCAGCGCCGCGTAGGCCGCCGTCATGTCGAGCACCGTCTGGTCGTTGGAGCCGATCGCCATCGACAGATAGCGCCCCAGCTCCCGGTGGATGCCGAGGCTCTTGGCGGTGGCGATCACCGGGTCGTAGCCCAGCTTCTGCAGCAGCCCCACCGCCACGATGTTGAGCGAGTTCTGCAACGCCGTGGCCAGACTCACCGAGCCCATGTACCGGTTGCCGAAGTTCTTGGGGCAATAGCTGCCGAAACAACGGGCCGAATCGACCACCGTGTCCTCGGGCTTCATGCCCAGTTTCAGGGCCGTGAGATAGATGAACAGCTTGAAGGTGGATCCCGGCGAGCGCAGCGCCTGGGAGGCCCGGTTGAACTGGGTCTTCTCCCAGTCCTTGCCGCCCACCATCGCCCGCACCAGGCCGGTGCCGGGCTCCATGGCGACCAGGGCCCCCTCCATGCTGCCGGTGGCGTAGCTGTCGATTGTTTTCTGCGCCTCCACCTGCCAGGCCGCATTCAGGCCGCTGCGGATGGTGAGGCCCCCCACCTCCAGCTGCTCCTTGCTGAGCACCTTGGGCAACTCCTGCTCCAGCCAGCTGGTGTACCAGGGGGCCGGGTTGTAGAAGAATTTCGGTTCGGCCGGCTTCAGCGCCAGGGGGGCGGCCTCGGCCCGCTCCAGCTGGGCGTCGTCGATGAAACCCGCCTCCCGCATGCGCCCCAGCACGACCGAGCGCCGCCGCAGGGCCACCTCCGGATTCACCAGCGGTGAATACACCGATGGGGCCGGCGGCAGGCCGGCGATCATGGCGGCTTCCGGCAGGGTGAGCTGGTCGGGACGTTTGGAGAAGTAGATCCAGGCGGCATCGGAAACGCCGTAGGCGCTGGAGCCGAGGTACACGTAATTGAGGTACTGCTCGAGAATCTGCGCCTTGCTCAGCTGGCGCTCGATCTTCCCGGCCAGCGCCGCTTCCTTGAGCTTGCGCACGATCGTGCGGTCCTGGCTCAGGAACACGGTGCGGGCCAGCTGCTGGGTGATCGTGCTGGCGCCCTCCTCAACCGCACCCTGCTGCAGGTTGCGCAGCATGGCCCGGCTGATGCCGAGCAGATCGATGCCGTCGTGCTGGTAGAAGCGGCGGTCCTCGGCGGCCACGAAGGCGCGCTGGAGCAGCAGTGGCATCTTGCCGGCCGGCAGCTTCTCCCGGGTGGCCGGACCCTTCTTGAGCACCACCTGGCCGTCGGAGGAGAGGATCGTGACCGTCCCCGGCCGGTTGAAGCTGTTGATGCGGCCGGCGTCGGGGAGAAATCCGTCGAGGCTGCGCACCAGGGTTGTCTGGCCCAGGGCCACCAGGCCACCGGCGGCGGCCGCGGCCAGGGCCGGTCCGAGCAGGCGCCAGTTGGAGCGTGGCGAGGGACGGCTGGTCGGTGCTTCGCCCGGTTGACGGGGGCCGGTGGTGGCCGTGGTCGGGCCCACCTTGGTCATGGCAGGGTCAGGTCGCTGTGGCCGATGGCCAGGGCCGTCACGAGCATGCCGAGCACCAGGAATGGCTGGGCGCTGGCTTGGTACTTCACATCGAAGGCGACGGGATCGCGCAGCAGCCAGATGTCCTGGAAGGTGATCTGGGGGACGATCAGCAGCACCAGCAACACGGCGGCGAAGTGCTGGCCGATGGCGATCAGCACCGCCACCATCGCCAGCTGGAAGAGATCGATCATGCCGGCGCTGATCCAGCTGGCCCTCTCGATGCCGAACACCACCGGCAACGACTGCAGACCCAGGGTCCGGTCGCCTTCGACGCTCTTGAAGTCGTTGACGACGGCGATCCCCAGCCCGGCCAGGCTGTAGGCCAGGGTGAGCAGGGCGGTGGCCCAGGTGAGCTGGCCGAACAGGGCCTGGCCGGCCCACCAGGGCAGGGCGATGTAGCTGGCGCCCAGGGCGTAGTTGCCCAGCCAACCGTTCTGCTTCAGCTTCAGCGGTGGCGCCGAATAGATGTAACTGACGAAGGACCCGCCCAGGGCCAGCAGCAGCAGCACCGGGGTGCTGTGGCCGGCCCAGACATCCAGACCCCAGGCCACGGCCAGACCCGCCAGCAGCAACACCACGATCTGCAGCCGCACCTGGCCCAGGGGAATCGCACCGGAGGGAATCGGCCGGTAGGGCTCGTTGATCGCGTCGATCTCGCGGTCGTAGTAGTCGTTGATCGTCTGGGTGTAGCCCGCCAGCAGGGGGCCGCTCATCAGCATGCAGGCCACCGAGGCCCCTACCTCCGGCAGGGTCCAGTGGAAGTTGCCGGACGCCGCCGCTCCGCAGATCACTCCCCAGATCAGGGGGATCCAGGTGACGGGCTTCATCAGCTGCAGCCGGATCTTCCAGATGTTGCTGCTACCGCTGGCGCCTTTCATGCCGAGCAGCTGCCGGGCGCCACCGGAAACGCCTGGCGATCCGGCGTTGGTTTCGGGGCTCTGGCTCATGGGTGGGCCGTCTCAGGCGGGGGTGATCTCATCATCGAAGAACCAGGTGGTGGTGCCGCCGCTCAGCTCCACCACCACGCCGATTCCGGTGCCATCGGTGACGCGGAAATCCTTCACCGTGCCGGTGGCATCGGCCTTGAGGGCCGCCACCAACCCGGCCGGAATCCGATCGCGCACGCGCGTCACCCGCACCTTCGAGCCGATGGTGATGCCAGCCTGGGTCATGTCCGGCGCGAGTAGAAAGTGGCGCAACCTTAACAGTGAACACGTGGTTGCCAAACGGATCATCCCCTGCCTGGACGTGGCCGGGGGCAGGGTTGTGAAGGGCGTCAACTTCGTGGGTCTGCGGGATGCCGGCGACCCGGTGGAGCTGGCCTGCCGCTACAGCGCTTCCGGCGCCGATGAACTGGTTTTCCTCGACATCGCCGCCAGCCACCAGGGCCGCGCCACCCTTGTCGAGATGGTTCAACGCACCGCCGAGGCGGTGACGATCCCCTTCACGGTCGGCGGTGGCATCGTCAGCGTCGGCGGCATCACGGAGCTGCTGCGGGCCGGCGCCGACAAGGTGAGCCTCAATTCCTCCGCGGTCCGCACTCCGGAGTTGGTGACGGCCGGTGCCGATCTCTTCGGCTGCCAGTGCATCGTTGTGGCGATCGATGCCCGCCGCCGTGCTTCCGATGGCGAGGCCCCCCCGGCCTGGGATGTTTTCGTCAAGGGTGGGCGGGAGAACACCGGCCTGGACGCGGTGGCCTGGGCCCGTCGCGTGGTGGCGCTCGGTGCCGGCGAAATCCTGCTTACCTCCATGGACGGCGACGGCACCCAGGCGGGATACGATCTTGCCCTCACCCGGGCGGTGGTCGAGGCCGTGGAGGTGCCGGTGATCGCCTCCGGAGGCGCCGGCTGCATCGATCACATCGCCGCCGCCCTTGAGGTGGCCGGGGCCTCGGCGGCCCTGCTGGCCTCCCTGCTCCATGACGGGGTGCTCACGGTGGAGGAGATCAAGCTGGATCTGTTGCGGCGGGGCCTGCCGATTCGCCCCCTGCTTGCCCTCCTGCCCACGGCCTGAGGTGGCCAGCGACGCTGCCGATCGCATCACGTGCTTCATCCGCCGTAACATTTGGGAACCTTCGTGGATCGTGGTGCATCGGTGAACGCCTTCCTGCTCCTGCCAACGCCCGTGTTCACGGCGATCGCACTGGTGCTGGTGGTCGTGGTGATCGCCCTTGTGGCCTGGGCGCTGCAGCTGATGCAGGCCGCCACCGACCGACGCGAATTTTCCCTGATGCTGGCCGGCTGCATGGTCTGCTCGGCGGCCGTCGGCCTGGCCACCGTGATGGTGCTCACCTTCACCAGCCCGGTCCGCCTCGAGGCCCGTGGCCTGACGGCCCCCGACCTCGAACCGGCGGGCGTCAGCCTGGATGCCATCGTGCTGCCCTGGGATGACTCGATGATCACCCGCTTTGGCCAGAGTTGACCCCGGGCAGATCAGCGATCTGTTCGATGCCATTGCCCCCCGCTACGACCAGCTGAACGATCTGCTCAGCCTGGGGTTGCACCGCCTCTGGAAACGGCAGGCGGTGCTGTGGTTGCGTCCCCGTCCCGGCCAGCGCCTGCTGGATCTCTGCTGCGGCACCGGCGATCTGGCCCTGGTGCTGGCCTCCCGCGTCCGCCCCGGCGGCCTGGTGCTGGGCCTCGATGCGGCCGCCGCGCCGCTGGCGATCGCCCGCCGCCGCGC
>NZ_JAHLYP010000040.1 GCF_025127995.1 Synechococcus sp. CS-1332
CTGCTGGCCATCGGTGCCCGCCGCCTAGGCGACGCCGTGGCGGCCGCGCCGGGCGCCCTGCATCACGCCCGCCTGCTGCCCCATGGCGACGCCCTGGCCCTGGCCCTGGCCGCCGGACTGGCGCCGGGGCGACTGGCCCCGCTGCGGCCCACCAGCGACGGCCGCATCGAGCGGGCCCTGTGCCGCCACTGGGGCATCGAAGCGGTGCTCTGCCGCCGCTCCGGCGGCGCCAACGAAGCCCAGTGGCATGGGATCTGCGCCGAACTGGGTCTGCGCCTGCTGCTGCTGGAGCGCCCCCCGGAACCCGACCAGGCAGAAGCCCTGCCGCTGCAGGAGCTGCTGTTACGCCTGGGCCAGAGTGGCCCCCATGGCTGATTCCGACCCCGTCCCCCTGAGCCTGGTGCTCACCACCGAAGCCGACCGGGAGCGGGCCGAGGCCCTGGCGCTGGCGCTGCTGGAGCGGGGTCTGGTGGCCTGCGCCAGCCTGCATCCGCTGGTGTCGCTCTACCGCTGGCAGGGGCGGCTGGAGCGGAGCGAGGAGGTGCAGTTGCTGCTCAAGACGAGCCCTGAGCGGCTGGAGGCGCTGCGCCGCACCCTGGGGGAGCTGCACAGCTACGACACGCCCGAGTGGATCCACTGGCGGGCCAGCAGTGAGGGCCCCTATGGCCGGTGGTTGCTGGAGCAGCTGCCGCTCAGCCCAGGTGGCGAGCCACCAGCTCCGGCAGGGAAGCCTGGGGACGGGGACCCAGCTGGGTGACCACCTGGCCGGCGCAGAGGGAGCCGAGGCGGCCGCAGCGCTCCAGGCTTTCGCCCCTGGTGTGGCCGTAGAGGAAGCCGGAGGCATAGAGGTCGCCGGCGCCGGTGGTGTCCACCAGGGGACCGAGCTGGAACGGCTCAATCGCCACGGTGGTGTCACCGCTCAGCAGCAGGGAACCCCGCTCGCTGCGGGTGAGGGCCGCCAGCTTGCAACGGCCCCGCACCTGATCGGCGGCCGCCTCGAAGCTGTCCGTCTCGTAGAGGGAGGTGATCTCGGTCTCATTGGCGAACAGCACATCGACGTGCCCGTCGACCAGCTCCTGGAAGCTCTGGCGGTGACGCTCGACGCAGAAGGCGTCGGAGAGGGACAGGGCCACCTCGCCGCCACTGGCGCGCATCACCTCGGCGGCGGCGATGAAGGCGCGCTTGGCCTCCTCGCTGTCCCACAGGTAGCCCTCCAGATACAGCACCTTCGCCTGGCGGACCATCTCCAGGTCGAGGTCGGCGGGATCCAGGCCCACCGACGCCCCCAGGTAGGTGCACATGGTGCGCTGGGCATCGGGGGTGACCAGGATCAGGCAGCGGGCGGTGGAGGGTCCGCTGCTGGCCGGTGGCGTCTCGAAACAGGCCCCCACGGCCCGGATGTCGTGGGCGAAGATCGCCCCGAGCTGGTCGTCCCTGACCCGGCCGATGAAACCGGCCTGGCCGCCCAGCTGGGCGATGCCGGCCAGGGTGTTGGCCGCCGAACCGCCGGAGGTCTCGAGCCCGGCACCGACGCTGGCGTAGAGCGTCTCGGCCTGGGATTCATCCACCAGGGCCATGGTGCCCTTGGTGAGGCCGTGGGCCTCAAGAAAGGAGTCATCGGCCTGGATGAGCACATCGACGATGGCATTGCCGATGCCGACGACGTCGAAGCGCTTAGCGGGACTGGTCAAAGGGATCAGTGACGGAAGGAAGGGGAGGCGGAGGCTTGGGCTCAGACGCTGAGCAGGGCCCGCTTCGGGCCATGGATCGGATCCTCGACCACGATCGTCTGATCCCGCTTGGCACCGAGGGAGACGATGGCGATCGGAACCTCCATCAGCTCAGCCAGGAAGCGCAGGTAGGCCATGGCCGTGGGGGGCAGATCCTCCAGGGCACGGCACTCGGCCGTGGAGCACTGCCAGCCAGGCAGGCTCTTGAACACGGGACGGCAGCGGGCGAATTCGTCGGAGCTGCTGGGGAAGTAGTCGATGCGGCGGCCGTCGAGTTCGTAGGCGACACACACCTGGATCTCGTCCAGCTCATCGAGCACGTCGAGCTTGGTGATCGCCAGACAATCGAGGCCGTTCACCTGGACCGCATAGCGGCCGATGACCCCATCAAACCAGCCGCAACGCCGGCGACGGCCGGTGGTGGTGCCGAACTCCCCGCCCCGGTCGCAGAGGTGGTCGTTGAGGCTGCCCTCCAGCTCGGTGGGGAAGGGGCCTTCGCCGACCCGGGTGGTGTAGGCCTTGGCCACGCCGATCACCCGGTCGATCAGGGTGGGGCCCACGCCGGCGCCGATGCAGGCTCCCCCCGACACGGGGTTGGAGGAGGTGACGTAGGGGTAGGTGCCGTGGTCGAGGTCCAGCAGGGTGCCCTGGGCGCCCTCGAAAAGAATGTTCTTGCGCGCCCGGGCCGCCTCGTGGATGGTGCGGGTGCAATCCACCACGTGGGGGGCCAGCCGGCGGCCGTAGGCGGCGTATTCCTCGATCACCGCGTCCGCATCCAGGGCAGGGATGCCATAGACCTTTTCAAGCAGGTCGTTCTTCTCCGCCAGGGGGCCGAGCAGGCGATCGCGCAGACAGTCCGGATCGAGCAGGTCGATCACCCGGATGCCGTTGCGCTGGGATTTGTCGGCATAGGTGGGGCCGATGCCCCGACCGGTTGTGCCGATGCGACGGTCGCCCCGGCGCTGCTCCATCGCCAGATCCAGCAGCCGGTGGTACGGCATCGTCACGTGGGCCGTGGAGGCGAGCTTCAGGCCTGAGACATCGATCTCCAGCTCCAGCAGGGTGTCGATCTCACCCAGCATCACCTTGGGATCGACCACCGTGCCCGAACCGATCAAACAGATCGTGTCCGGATAGAGGATCCCAGAAGGGATCAGGTGCAGCTTGAGGACCCGGTCCTCGACAACGATGGTGTGCCCGGCGTTGACCCCGCCCTGATAGCGGACCACGACATCGGCGGAGCGACTCAGCAGATCGGTGATCTTGCCTTTCCCCTCGTCACCCCATTGCGCACCGATGACGACAACATTGGCCAAGGACACAGCGGCCCGTAGCCGCTTCAAAGCACAAGGGGAGAGCTTCTCAGATCGGGGTCCCCTTCGTCAAAGGTTCAGGCCCCACGCACCGCGGAGGCTTCGGCTTTCTTGAGCTCCTTCTCCAGCCGGCTGCGCAGCGCATCGGGCAATGGACGGTTGGCGTAGCCGGCGTAATGGGCCGCCAGGGAGTTCACCGCGGTCTGCATGGTGGTGAAGGAGGCCAGGCCGTGGATGTCCTGGCGGGGGCGGTAAAGGGCGGTGTAACCGATGATCAGCTGACGGGCCTGCAGCTCCGCCTCCTGGTGGGCGGGGTCGTCCTGGGGCAGGGCGATGGTGGTCAGCAGGGTCTGGGCGACGCTGACGGTGTCATCGACGTAGTTCCCGCTGAGACCGGCGCTGGCCTGGCTGCAACCGCTCAGTCCGAGACAGAGACACAGGCCGATGGCCAGCAGGGGACGGAGCAGGCTGCTGCGCAGAAAGGCGACCAAGGGAGGAACGGCGTCTGCCGAAATCCTACGGGGATGCACCCGGGAGCCCGAGCAGCTGCTCGACGGCGGCGTCGGCCGCCAGCTCCCGCTTGCCCGTGTCGCCGCTGCGGTCCACCAGCTCCACTTTCCGCTCCCCGGCGGCGCGGCCCACCACCAGCCGCCAGGGGATGCCGATCAGATCGGCGTCCTTGAACTTCACCCCGGCACGCTCGGGGCGGTCATCGAGCAGCACGTCGCACCCCCCCACCCGCAACCGTTCGTAGAGCTCCTCAGCCAGGGCCACCTGCACCGGATCCTGGCTGCTGGCGATCACGACGATCACCGTGTAGGGCGCGATCGCCACGGGCCAGCGGATGCCATCGGCGTCATGGTGCTGCTCCACGGCCGCCTGGGCCAGGCGGGACACACCGATGCCGTAGCAGCCCATCCAGAGGGGCTCCTCGCCGCCGGCCTCATTGGTGAAGCGGGCCTCCAGGGCCTCGGAGTACTTCCGGCCCAACTGGAAGATGTGGCCCACCTCGATGCCCCGGGCCGCCTCCAGTCGCTGGGACGGATCGTGCAGGCAGCGGTCTCCCGGCTGGGCCGCCCGCAGGTCCACCACCTCGGGCCGTGGGCAGAGCTCACCCCAGCGCGCCCCCACCAGGTGCTCATCGCTGCGGTTGGCCCCGCAGACGAAGGCCTCCAGATCGGCGGCGGAGGGATCCGCCAGGCGCAGCATCGGCGCCGCAGCAACGCGGGCCTCGCCCTGGCGCAGGGCCGGATCCTCCAGATGGGGGCCCAGGAAGCCGAAGGGCACGGGGTCGCAGAGGTGGTCGGCCAGCAACGGCACGATCTCCAGCAGGGCACCGGCGTCGGGACAGCGGGCGGTCACGGCGTTGGCCAGCTTGACGTCGTTGAGCTGCTGGTCGCCCCGCAGGCACACCAGCACCCCGCGGGGGGGCGCCGCGGCGAACCGGGCCAGCAGCAGCAGCACCTTGAGCGTCTGGGTGGGGTCGAAGCCATGGGCGGTGCAGAGCTCCTCGATGCTCTTCTGGGCGGGCGTGGCCAGGGGCTGGCAGGCGCTGACCTCCAGGGGAACCGGCGGGGCCGGCAAGGAGACGGCCCGCTCCTGGTTGGCGGCGTAGCGGCCGTCGGGACTGGCCAGGATCAGGTCCTCGCCGGCCTCGGCGGTGACCATGAACTCCTGGCTGGCGGAGCCGCCGATGGCGCCGCTGTCCGCCTCGACGGCCACGGCCCGCAGCCCGCAGCGCTCGAAGATGCGCCGGTAGGCCCCATCCATGGCCGCATAGGTGCGCCGCAGACAGGCCTCGTCGGCGTGGAAGGAATAGGCGTCTTTCATGATGAATTCGCGCCCCCGCATCAGGCCGAAACGGGGCCGGATCTCATCGCGGAACTTGGTCTGGATCTGATAGAGGCAGACCGGCAGCTGGCGGTAGGAACGCAGCAGGTCGGAGGCCAGCTCGGTGACCACCTCTTCATGGGTGGGACCGAGACCCAGGGAACGCTCCTGGCGATCGACCAGGTGGAACATGATTCCCTCCCCGGCGGTGTAGCCATCCCAGCGGCCGCTGCGGCGCCAGAGATCGGCGGGCTGCAGCTGGGGCAACAGGGTTTCGAGGGCGTCGACGGCGGCCATCTCTTCCCGAACGATGGCGGAGACCTTCTGGAGCACGCGCCAGAGCAGGGGCAGATAGGCGAAGATTCCCGGCGCCAGCCGCCGCATGTAGCCCGCCCGCAACAGCAGCTTGTGGGAGGTGATTTCGGCTTCGGCCGGGTCGTCCCGAAGCGTCACCAGCATGAGGCGGGAGACGCGCATGGAGAAAGTCCGGATCGGGGCTGGACGCTATCACCGCAGGCCCTTCGGGCTTGCGGTGGAGGGGCCGAGGAGTGAGTCGCCGCAACGGCCTTACCCCTGAGGCAGGGCCAGCCAGCGGAGAAAAACTCTGCTATGGTCAGCCGCTAATCCAGTGTGTCCAACGCCAGTCTCAATGCTTGTTCACCCTGCCCAGGCCGGCTCTCCAGTGGGCGGCCCCACGGCTTCAGCGGCTCTGACGGCTTCGGTGGCTCTGCCTGAGGCTCCCTCGCAGGCCTTGCCGCTGGCTCTGCAGGCTGAAGCCGGCGCCGAAACCTTGATCAGCATCGATGAGGTGCAGCGGACGCTGAACCGATCCCGCGCCTCGGTGTACCGCTACACCAACACCGATCCACGCAATCTCAATCCCCCCTTCAATCCCCGCAAACTCAACCCCGAGTACCGCAGCGACCAGAAGGAGCCCCTTGTGTTCCACCCCCACGAAGTGGCCCGCTTCGCCCGCGATGTGCTGCGGATCAAAGAGGTGACGGTGGAGGTGCTCAACTCCCCTTCCACCGCCACCCAGCAGTTGCTGGCTTCGATCCTGGAGGAGTTGCGGGCCATCCGTACCCAGCTCGACGGGGCCGAGGCCCCCCCCGCCGATCTGCACCTGCACCGCCAGCAGCACTCCCAGGCGCGCCCGGCGGCCTGAGTTCGCCAACCCTGTCCGACCCCTCCGGCAGGCAGCCGTTCGGGCCAATCGGTGTCAGAATCCCCCAAACCACTTCTTTTCTCCGTCCAGTGCACCGGGTTCCTCCGTTGCACGACCGCATGGATCACGTCCAACACGCCCGGCCTTTTCCCCGCTCCGCTTCCCAGCACGGAACGAGCCCAGCCCACGCCGTCCCTGGCGCCCTCAGCAGTACCGGTTCATCAGGGAGCGACGTCAACGGCTTTTCACTGGTCCCCGACACGGGCGACACCGAAGCCAGCGGAGAGCCAGACAGTCCGGGGCCCAGATCTCCGGCTTCTGGCCCTGTCCCGGCTGCCACGGCCGACTTCTTCTTCGACCAACCCTTGGGAGCCCTCGGCGGCTTTCTGCTCGGCGTGATGACGCTCCTGGTGCCTTTGGCCGGTGTCGTCATGGACCGACAGCTGCTGAGCGGCCCCGAGGAGTCCAGTGAGAGCAGCTTCAGGCCCGTCGCTGTAGCAGGAACCCCTGGAAATCGAGGGCCTGGAAGAACGGCGCCGGATCGCTGAGGCCCGCGGCCTCCACCAGGGCCGTCAGGCGGGCGATACCGATGGGATGGAAGCCCTGGATCTGGGCCGTGGGATCCACGGCTTCGCCGTCCACGCCACTGGCCCGCTGGAAGCAGCGCCAGGCCTCGGCCACCTGGGGCGACAGGGCTGAGCGCTCCGGACGCATCAGATCGACGAGCACCAGCTGCCCCTGGGGCTTGAGGCTGCGGGCCAGGGCGGACAGGAAGGCCAGCTTGGTGCCGTCGTCCGGAAGCGATTGCAACACCAGCACCGACAGGGCGCCATCGAAACGAGCCTCGGCTCCCAGCTGCTCCACCGTGGCGTGATGCCAGTCGATCCGGGCCCGGTTCTGCAGCCGCTGCCGCGCCACCGCCAGCATCTCCGCCGACGGATCGATGGCGGTGAGCTGCCAATCCGGCCGCTGGGCGTCGGCCTCGAGTAATTCGGCCCCCGTGCCACAGCCCGCCACCAGCACCGCCGACTCCTGCTGCGACGCCAGAGGAGAAGAGGCCAGCAGCGCCACCGACAGGCGAGCGAGGCTGGCGTAGCCGGGGATCAGCTGCTGCACTACCAGGTCGTAGGCGCCCTGCCGGGCCTGGGAGGGGTCGGAGGAGAGCAAGGGCTGCTGGCAACCGTCCCATCGTAGGGAGCCCCTCCCGGCGCTCTGAATCCTTTCCCAAGGCAACGAACGTGGGATCGCTGGGACGCGGTGTGACCTAAGTTGGGCGGCGCCCCTCGCCCCCGATCGACCGTGCCCACCATCCGTTTCGAAAAGGAAGGCCAGCAGGTTGGTTGCATCGAAGGGGCCAATCTGCGCAAGGCAGCCCTGGATGCCGGGGTGAATCCCTACACGGGTCTCAACAACCTCAACAACTGCGGTGGCCTCGGCCAGTGCGGCACCTGTGTGGTGGAAGTGGTGGAAGGGGCCCGCAACCTCTCCCCCCGCAGCGACGTCGAGGAGGTCTACCTGGCGGATCGGCCCTCCAGCTACCGCCTGAGCTGTCGCACCACCGTCAACGGGGATGTCACCATCCGCACCAAGCCTGACGCCGGGGTGGGCAAGGGCTCCAACAGCCTGGTCGGCGCCCTCAAGGCTCTGGTCGGCCGCAAGTGAGCCTCCATGGCTGATCAGGCGGTCCATCGCCTCTTTCATTACGCCGGCTGCAGCACCTGTCGCAAGGCGCTGGCCTGGATGCGGGAGCGGCAGATTCCCTTCGAAGCCATCGACATCACCAGCAGCCCGCCGTCCCTGGAGCTGCTCAGCGAGGCCCACGGACAGCTGGGTGGCGTCGGCCGGCTGTTCAACACCAGTGGCCAGAGCTACCGCGCCCTGGGCGCCGCCACGGTGAAGGCGATGGACGCGGCTACCGCCCTGGCGGCCCTTGCCGCCGACGGACGCCTGATCAAGCGTCCCTTCCTTGCGGCGGCCTCGGGACGGATCGTCACCGGGTTCCGACCCGAGGAATGGCAGGAGCTGCTCGGTGACTAGGTCGGGTCGTTGCCTTCGCCCGGCCCCTGGGCTCCCTTCACCATCAGCTGGTCGAGCTCCTCGATCAGCCCTTCGATGCCGGCCCGGCTGATCTGGCTCAGGTAAGTGCCCTTGAACTCCTCGAGGAAGGTGCAGAGCAGCTGCTGGGAGCGTTCCAGGGCCGGTCCGCTCTCCAGGGCATCGGCCAGCTCCTCCCAGAAGCGGTCGATGAAGCGCTGCAGCAGCTCCAATTGCTGGTCGTCGCGCCGGCTGAGGCGCTCACCGGTGCTGCGGGTGAGGTCGAGCAGGCTGTCCACCATGCCTCCGGCCAGCTGGCGGCTGAGCCCCTTCTCCATCTGCAGCAGGGGCTGGAGCTGGCGCAGGCCCGGCGGCACGATGGCGTTCTGGAGACTCTGCTGCAGGGCATGGCCGAGCACCCCCTGCAGTTCGGGGGCCAGGCGCGGTGCCACCCGCACCAGCAGCAGGGGGCCCCAGATCCGCACCAGTTCCACCAGTTCCCGCTCGTCGTTGCTCACCACCGTCTGATGGCTGCGCAGGGCCCGGATCCGCATCGGCCAGCGGCGCGAGCGGATCAGCTGCTGCAGGCCATCGATCAGCTGCAACGCCAGCACCTCAAACAGCTCGACCGCCAGCAGGGCCACCACCCCCCGGCTGATGACGGCCCGGATCGGCTCGATGGTGATCAGCCCGCTGGTGTGCAGCCGCTCCAGCACCGGCACCACCCGTAGCAGGCGCCAGAAGGGCAGCAGCAGGGGCAGATCGATCCAGCGCCGCAGCAGGGCCCGGTTCCAGCTCAGGCCCGGCAGGCGGCGGCGCAGGCGGTAGGCCCTTAGCAGGATGTCCAGGGCGAAGACGCTCTGGAACAGGATCAGGTCGTAGCGCCAGAAATGGTCGGTGGGCCGGCCGTTCTCATCGATCGATCGCCAGTACGTGGTCGCCACAAGGGGCAGCACCTGCTGACGCCAGAACAGCCGCTCCTGCTCCCAGGGATGGGAGCTGAGCCAGGCGGGGCTCAGCAGCACGGCCGCCGCCTGCTTGGCCGAGTCCTTGTCGGCACGCTGGCGCAGGCGATTCTTGATCTTCTCCAGGGTGCCGGAGGTGCCCGAGGCCAGCATCGGGTTGGAGTCGATCATCTCGGCGGTGAGCCGCACCTGGTCCGCCAGGAGCTTGTCCTGGGCAGGGCTGAGCTGTCCCGGGGGTCCCTGACGCAGGGCCGCATCCAGGCGATCGAACTGGGCCCGGTAGGCCTGGGTCTCGCGGTGGGGTTCGATCCCCTTGATCGGATCCACCCAGGGGGTGATGTCGGGGATGAAGGTGAGCGGCAGCACCAGGGGCACCGACGGCAGCGGATAGAGGTTGCGCTGCAGCCAGAAGGTACGCAGGGGGATGTAGGTGACGTCGAAGGCCACCCACACCAGATTCAGGGCGGCCCAGAGCGCCACGAAGCGATCCCAGCGGCGGCCCAGCCCGCTCGAGGGGAGGGGCAGGGTCTGGTGCCAGCGTGGGCGTGCCATCGGGGACGCGGCGGGCGGATGCGTGCCTAATCTGCCTCCCGACCACGGAACCTGCCGCACGAACCCCTTGAGCCCATCGGATCCACAGGCCGACGACGGCGCCCGCAACGAGCCGGGGTCTTCCCAGGAGATGCGGGAGGAGAGCCCATGGGCCTTCTGGCGCAGCGTCCTGATCACCCTGGCGGTGGCCCTGGGCATTCGCCAGTTCCTGCTGGAGGCCCGCTATATCCCCTCCGGCTCCATGCTCCCGGGCCTGCAGCTGCAGGACCGATTGCTGGTGGAGAAGCTCACCTTCCGCCAACGACCCCCCAAACGGGGCGAGGTGGTGGTGTTCCGCTCCCCCTACCACTTCGATCCGATCCTCACCGGACCGACCAAGCCGGGTGGGTTGCGCTGCCTGCTGGTCAACCTTCCCCTGATCGGTTCCTTGCCAGGCCTGCAGCAGCCGGCCTGCGACGCCTACATCAAACGGGTGATCGCGCTGCCCGGGGAACGGGTGGTGGCCGATCCCCGCGGCCGGGTCTCGATCAACGGCCGTCCCCTTGATGAGCCCTACGTCCGCAATTACTGCCCCGTCGACCGCCAGGGCGTCGGCCCCTGCCGCACCATTGATGTGGTGGTGCCCCCTGGCCATCTGGTGGTGATGGGCGACAACCGGGCCAACAGCTGGGATGCCCGCTTCTGGCCCGGCGGGCCGCTGCTGCCCGAAACCGAGCTGATCGGCCGGGCCTTCTGGCGTTTCTTCCCCTTCAACACGGCGGGCCCGCTGCCAGAACCCAGCCAGCCGGATCGGTAAGCCCGGTGGCGATCACCCGCCCCTGCAGCTGACGCTCCCGGCAGGGCCTGTTGGCCGCCAGGGAACCCGAAGCGGCATCGGCCCAGCTCCAGGCGTGGCCGGGATCGAACAACAGCCACTGGCGCGTGCCAGGGGCCAGCTTCGGCTGCGGCAATCCCAGGAACCGGGCGGGACCCCAGCAGAGCGCCTGCCAGAGCTGCTCCGCCCGCCAACCCTGGCGCACCACCAGCTCCTGCCAGAGCAGGGGCAGCACCAGGCCATGGCCCGCCACACCGGGGCGTCGCTGATCCAGGGGCAGCAGCTCCTCTTCGGCATCGAGGGCCATGTGGTGGACCGCAACGGCACCGATGACCCCATCGGCCAGGGCCTCGATCAGGGCCCGCCGGTCGGCCGGTCCCCCCAGGGCAGGCTCGAGCAGCCAGCCATCGTCGGCGGGATCCAGGACACCACTGTCCGCGACCAGGTGCCACCAGCTCACCGAGGCCATCGGCGGCAGCGTCTGGCGCCGCAGCCGCGCCACCGCTTCAGCGGTGGAGATGTTCATCAATCGCAGGTTGAGGGCGGGCAAGTCGCCGGCGAGGGCAAGGAGCGCCTCGAGGGGGAAGGTTTCGCTGCCGGGGGGATCGAGGGGCCATCCGGCCCGCAGGGCCTCCACCCGCTCCCGCACGAACCCACGCTGGGCCAGGGATCCATCCCGTGGCGGCAGCAGCACAGGCCGATCCCCCATCTCGGCGAGCCTCAGGCCCCGCTCCAGCAGATCGATCGGCGGCAGAGTCCTTCCGGCCGCCAGACCGCAGGCGCCGGCGGCCAGCTGCTCGGCATGGGGCGCCAGCTCCCGGTCGAGGCCATCGAGGCTGAAGCTGCCCCAGACCAGCAGCTGCTGGGGGGCGGGCCAGCTCCATCCCAAGCGCTCAGGCCGGTCCCGCCAGGTGGGGGACCAGGGCAGCAGGGCCACGGTTCCATAGCCACCGGCGGCGGCGACCTCCCCGAGGCTGGCCAGGGTTTCCGCCCTCCCCTGCAGGGGCTCCTCCAGCACACTGTGGGGATCCACCAGGGCAGGGCCGAGCCAGTACCCCCCGCCGTCGGCCGTAGCGCAGGGCAGGCCCGACACGGCGGCCGGATCGGGGTCGATCGCCGCCAGCACGCCCTCCTCCAGCAGCACGTCCGCCCGACGCGGCGGCTGGCCTGGGGCTTCCAGCAGAGTCACCCCGCGGATCAGCAGCTGACGGACCATGGCAGGGGCCTCGGGGGGGTGGGCCGGCTAGAGGGCGCCGGCGGCGGTGCGATCGATCACTCCCCCCAGATGGGCGGTGAAGTTAAGGGCGGTCACCACCGGCGTTGCCGCCGCCCCCCTGGGGTAGTCGATCACGGTGACACCGCCGTTCCCCTGCTTCACGGTCCAGATGTCGGCGGGGGAGAGACCGAGCAAGGCACAGAGGATGGTCTTGTTGACCGCATCATGGGCGACCACCAGGGCGGTCTCCTGCGGCCCCAGGCCCGCGGCGATGCGGTTCCAGGCGGCCAGCGACCGGTCCCAGACCTCGCCGATGGTCTCGCCCTCGGGCATCTGCACCGTTTCGGGGCTGCGTTTCCAGGCGGCCAGGAGATCGGGCCAGCCGGCGGCGATCTCGCTCTCCAGCCGGCCCTCCCAGAGACCATGGCCGATCTCCCGCAACCCCCGATGGGTGGTGAGGGGCACGCCGGGATGGGAGCTGAGGATCACCTCGGCGGTGCGCAGGGGGCGGGCCATGTCGCTGCTGTAGGCCCGCTGCAACGGGATCGGGGCCAGGAAGGCTCGCGCCGCCTCGGCCTGGGCCAGGCCATGGGGATTGAGCGGAATGTCGATCTGGCCCTGGAAGCGTCCCTCGCGGTTCCAGTCGGTCTCGCCATGGCGCACCAGCAGCAGCCGGCAGCCCGCACCGGAGGGCGGCAGCGGGGACCCCAGGTGGGAGGTGCCATTGAGGGACTCCAGCTGCACCGACGGGGGGGCCTCCGGTCCGCGGACCACGTTCAACACCGAGATGGAGGCGTTGTCGAGTCTCAGGCGCAGGAAACCACTGGCCGGCAGCCCGAGCAGATGCAGCACCAGACAGCGCAGGATGGCGTTGTGGGCCACCACGAGCACGGTGTCGTCGTCGCCGTGGTGCGCCAGCAGCCGATCGGCGAAGCGGCCCGCCTGCTCCAGCAGTTCGGGTACCGGCAGAAAACGGCTGCCGTCGGCGCGCTGCAGCTCCATGGTCTCGGGGGCTTGGCGCCAGCGGCGCTCCTGCTCCGGGTCCAGGGCGCGCACCTCGCTGCGCAGCAGGCCGCTCCAGGGGGCCAGGTCGATCTCCAGCAGATCGGTGTCGTAGAGGGGACTCAGCGGGGCGCCATGGCTGGCCAGCAGGGCCGCCGCCGTGGCGCTGGCCCGCTGCAGCGGCGAGCTGTAGACCGCCTGGAACGCCAGATCCGCCAGGGCCTCTCCCGTGCGCCGGGCCTGGAGCTGCCCCTCCTCGGTGAGGTTGGACAGGTCGTCACGGCCCTGGATGCGGTGCTCCAGGTTGAAGCTGCTCAGCCCATGGCGGACCAGCACGATGCGGAGCGGCACGGTGCTTGTGGCGCGGGCCCAGCCATCGTATGGGAGCGTCCAGACGCCAAGGGCAGGGGGCCAGGGGCAGGGGAGAATCAGCTGCCCTTGCCGCCGAGGTGGTCCGGTTGAACGGAACCCCTTCCCGATCCGGACCCCCCGCTGCTCCGCAGGGCTGGAAGAGCCTGCTCGCCCTGCTCAGCCTGGCCCTCTGCGCCCTGCTGTGGGTGGGGGGGCTGATCGACAGCCTGGAGCGGCCGTCGGTGGTGGATTCCCTCAGCCTGCGGCAGCTCGAACTGGGGGCCCTGGCGGCCGAGGCCGTTCCCCAGGACCTCCGGCCGCTCCTGACCGGGGAGGCCCCACGCCAGGACCTGAGGCAGGAACTGAGGCGGCAGATGGAGGCCTCCGAGGAGCCCCCCCTGGCCCTGCGGCGCCTTGAACTGGCCCTGCTGGAGCGCTCCGAGGCGGCTCCTGCAGCGTTGATCGATGACACGGAATTGGAGCAACTGGCGACCCAGGTGGACGCCGTGCGGCGACCCCTGATCCAAGCGCTTCTCGAGGGACGGCCCGTGGACGCCCAGCGGCGGCAGCAGTTGCTCGCCCCCTGGTCGGCGCCGCTGATGGTGCAGCAACTGGTCTGCGAACAGCTGCCGCCGGGCCAGGATGCCTGTCCGGCGGAGGAGCGGTCGTTGCGGCTGCTGCTGATGCTTCTGGCGGTGACCACGCTGCCGGCGCTCTTTCTGCTGGCGGGGGTCGGCCTGCTGCTGCGGCAGGGCTGGATGGCCTGGCGGCAACGGCTCCCCGCCGCACCACCGCTGCTGGGCCCGCCCCTCAGCCCGGTCGATGTGACCCTGCTGATCGCCGGCGGTTTCGTGGTGCTCGGCGAAGTCGTCGTCCCGATCGTGGTGCAGCCACCGCTCCAGATCGCCCTGCAACGCCTCTCCGCATCAAGGGCCCTCAGCCAGGGTCTTGAGGTGCTGGTGCTCTACGCGGCCCTGATGGCCGTGCCTCTGCTGCTGCTGGCCCTGATGCTGCCGCGCCGGACCCCGAGACCAGCGGGGGGCTGGCTGCAGTGGAAGTGGCGGCCGGCCCGTTCCGCTTTCAGCGGCGCCCTCGTCAGCCTGTTGATGGTGCTGCCGGTGGTGACCGCCTCCAGCTGGGTGATCGACCGGTTCTGGAGCGACCCCGGGGGAAGCAATCCACTGCTGGAGCTCGTGCTGACCAGCGCCGATCCCCTGGCGCTGGCCTGTTTTGCCGGCACCGCCCTGGTGGTGGCCCCCCTGTTCGAGGAGGTCCTCTTCCGGGGTGTGCTGCTGCCGGTGGCGGGCCAGAGGCTCGGTGGCGCCGGTGCGGTGATCCTGAGTGCGGCCGTGTTCGCGATCGCCCACCTGAGCCTGGCGGAGCTGGCGCCGTTGTTCGTGCTTGGCCTCGGCCTCGGCTGGCTGCGCTGGCGCAGCGGCCGCCTGGGCTCCGCCGTGCTGATGCATGCCCTCTGGAACGGGCTGACCTTCATGAATCTCCTCTTTCTCGCCGACTGACACCGCTTGCTGCCACCCCCCAGGGGTGGTTCACTTGCGCAGTGCCCCACAGGTCCATTGGCCGCCTCCCCCGCCCCACGCAGCCAGAATCCGCTGCCAAGACTGAGGCCCCTCCACCTGATCGAGGGGTCGCTTTCGGCGCGGAAGATCGAACGTCAGGCGCCCTGGCTGGCCGGCCTGCATCGGATCAGCAGCGGCGCCCTGGTGGGACTGGGCGTGACCATGCTTGGTCTGAGTGCCCTCACCCTCCACTGGCAGAACCAGTGGGCCCACAGCTTCGCCCAACTGCAGGCCTCCAAGACCCTGGAGCACCGGATGCAGGAGTCCTCCGCCCTGCTTGAGCAGCATCACCTCAGCCTGGTGCGGCGGCCTGGGCTGCTGGAGCCCACCAGCAGCGAAAAACTCATCCACCTGCCGGAGCCCCACAGCAACCGGCCCCGCGCCGCCCTGCCCCTGCTGGCCGGCTTCCAGTTGCGCGCCATTCCGGCTGGCTATTGATGCCTTCCCCGTTCCGTTCGAGGTCCGGCGACTCCGGCGGCCAGGCCCCCTCCGGCAACAGGAACGGACGCCGGGGCAAGGGGGCGGCGACACGAAGGGTGGTGGAGATCCAGCCGATCCCCACCGGTCGGATGCTGGCGGTCTACCTCCTGCTCTGCGCGGCCCTGGTCGGACTGGCGGGACGCCTGGCCTGGCTACAGGTGGTGCAGGCGCCGGCGCTCCAGGCCAGGGCCAGGGCCATCCAGACCCAGGCGATCACCCCCATCGGCAAAAGGCGCACCATCGTCGACCGGATGGGCCGACTGGTGGCCCTCGACGAGGAGCGCTTCACCCTCTGGGCCCATCCGCGTTACTTCAACCTGCCTGGCGACGAACCCCAGCAGATCCGCCCACCCGCTGACGTCGTCAGGGAGCTGTCGAAGGTGCTGGCCCGCCCACCTGGTGAGCTGCTGCAGACCCTCGGCAGCCGCCGCAGCGGCGTCAAGCTCGCCACAGGACTGGATCCGGAAACGGCCCATCGGGTGCGGGAGCTGGGCATCAGCGGCATCGATCTGGAGGCCTACCCGCAACGGGTTTACCCCCAGGGTCAGCTGTTCGCCAACGTCGTGGGCTTCCTCAACCTGGAGCGGGTCGCCCAGGCAGGTCTGGAGCAGAGCCGCGACCGGGATCTGCGTCGCCAGGAGGTGACGATGAGCATGCGCCGCGGCGCCGATGGCACCCCCCTGCCGGATGGTCTCCAGGCCGGATCCCTCTACGGCGACGACCTGCGGCTGCAACTCACCCTCGATGCCCGGCTGCAGCAGGTGGCCCAGCAGGCACTGGGCAAGCAGGTGAAGCAATGGAAGGCCAAGCAGGGCGCGGCCCTTGTGATGAATGCCCGCAATGGCGAAATCCTGGCCCTCGCCTCCACCCCCAGCTACGACCCCAACAAGTTCTGGAACTACAACCCCGGCCTGTTCCGTGAATGGTCGGTGCAGGATCTCTACGAGCCCGGCTCCACCTTCAAGCCGATCAATCTCGCCCTGGCCCTGCAGGAAAAGGCGATCCACCCCGGCGACAAGGTGAACGATGTGGGGCAGCTCAGCATCGGCGGCTGGCCGATTTTCAACCATGACCGTCGCGCCAACGGCCTGATCGATTTCCCCACCGTGCTGCAGGTCTCCAGCAACGTGGCCATGGTGAAGGCCATGTCCCACGTGAAGCGGGAGCGCTTCTGGCACTGGCTGCGGGCCTTCGGTATCGACGAAATGCCGGACACCGACCTGCCCGGGGCCGTGGCCGGCCAGCTCAAGAGCCGCAGCGAATTCACCTCGGCTCCGATCGAGCCAGCGGTCGCCGCTTTCGGCCAGGGTTTCTCCCTGACTCCCCTCAAGTTGCTGCAGCTGCACGGGATGCTCGCCAATGGCGGCCGCCTGGTGAGCCCCCACATCACCCGCGGTCTGCGTTCCGGTGATGCCCTGGCCAGTGCCACCGCTCCGACGGGCGTGCAGATGCTGGATCCGGCCGTCACCCGCACCGTCGTCAACTGGATGGAAACGGTGGTGGAGAACGGCAAAGGCATGAAGATCCCCGGCTATCGGATCGCCGGCAAGACAGGGACCGCCCAGAAAGCCCGCAACGGGGTGTACATCCCCGGGGCCAGGATCTGCAGCTTCGTGGCGATCCTGCCCGGGGATGATCCCAGCTATGTGGTGCTGGTCGTGGTCGACGAGCCCCAGGGCGGCAATGCCTACGGCTCCACGGTGGCCCTGCCGGTGGCCCGCCAGATTGCCGAAGCCCTGCTCGTGATCGAGAAGATTCCCCCCAGCCGGCCGGTCGTGAGAGGACCCAGGACAGCCACACCGTCCTGAGCGCCGGCCCTCATCCATCCCATGGGGGGCCTGTCCTCATTCCCACAACCCTGGTGCCTTCCCCAGGGGGGCCGTGGCTAGCGTCGGTTCCAGAAGACATCGCGCCCGACGCCGTTCCACGATGGCCAACCTTCTCGAACAACTGGCCGCCATGACCGTGGTCGTGGCCGACACCGGCGACATTGAGGCGATTCGCCAGTTCACCCCGCGGGATGCCACCACCAACCCGTCCCTGATCCTGGCGGCGGCCCAGATTCCGGCCTACCAGGAGCTGATCGACCGCTCCCTGCGCGAATCCCGTGAGGTGATCGGCGCGGCGGCCCCCGCCGAGGACGTGGTGCGCGAGGCCCTCGACGAGATCAGTGTCACCTTCGGCAAGGAGATTCTCAAGATCGTCCCGGGCCGGGTCTCCACGGAGGTGGATGCGCGCCTGAGCTACGACACCGAGGCCACGATCACCAAGGCCCACAAGCTGATCGGCCTCTATGCCCAGGCCGGCATCGGCACCGACCGCGTGTTGATCAAGATCGCCTCCACCTGGGAGGGCATCAAGGCGGCGGAAGCGCTTGAGCGCGAAGGGATCCACTGCAACCTCACCCTGCTGTTCGGCTTCTCCCAGGCCGTGGCCTGCGCCGAGGCGGGCATCACCCTGATCTCCCCCTTCGTGGGGCGCATCCTCGACTGGTACAAGAAGTCCACCGGTCGCGAGAGCTACCCCGGGGCGGAGGATCCCGGCGTGCTCTCGGTCACGCGGATCTTCAACTACTTCAAGACCCACGGCTACGGCACCGAGGTGATGGGGGCCAGCTTCCGCAATCTCGACGAGATCATCGAACTGGCGGGCTGCGACCTGCTGACGATTTCGCCGGCCCTGATGGACCAGCTGCGTCAGAGCGAGGACCATCTCGAACGGCGGCTCGATGCCGACCAACCCGGCGCGACCGAAGCCAAGATCCACGTCGACGAGGCCACCTTCCGGACGATGATGGCGTCCGATCCGATGGCCAGCGAGAAGCTGGACGAAGGCATCCGCGGCTTCTCCAAGGCCATCGAAACCCTGGAAGGCCAGCTGGCCCACAGGCTGGCGGTGCTCGAGGGCGGGGCCGCCTTCACCCACGCCGTGCATGAGATCTTCCTGCTCAACGACCTCGACGGTGACGGCTGCATCACCCGCGAGGAATGGCTCGGCAGCGATGCCGTCTTCGATGCCCTCGATACCGACAACGACGGCCGCCTGGCGCCGGAGGACGTGCGCGGCGGCCTGGGAGCTCCACTGGCGATCAGCCGCTGAACGTCCGCTCTGCGCCCCATTCCTTGATCGGATGTTCACCTTGATGGGCAAAGATGGGGCCCCTTCCCGCTGACGAATGGCCCACACCGTCCATGCCCTCGACACGATGCGCGCCCTTGCCGCCAAAGGTGAGGTGAGGGATGTCGAGGCCGGATTCATCATCTTCCAGGCCGGTGAAGCCGGCGACTCCATGTTCGGTCTGCTGGAGGGAACGGTGCGCCTGAGCTGGAACGCCGATGCGGGCCACGAGGACATTCAGGCCGGCGACGTCTTCGGAGCCGGGGCCCTTGTCACAGCGGAACACCGCCGCTACGGCCAAGCCACGGCGCTCACCGCCTGCAAGCTGCTGGTGATGAACCGTGAGAAATTTCTGTTCGCCGTCCAGGAGGCGCCGATGTTCGCCATTGAGCTGCTGGGCTCGATCGACCAGCGCCTGCGGGACCTCAAGGGTGTGACCCGCAACTGAGGCTTGGGCCGCCTGGGGGCTTGCCTCAGCCCCGCTGGAACAACAGCCGCCGGATCACCCGCTGGGCGATCTCCCCGTAGCCCATCTCGCCGGAGAGGATCTGGGCGATGCGCTGGGGGGCGGTGGGCCGCTTGATGCCCAGCTGGTAGCCCACCCGGGGCACCCGGTAGAACACCTGGGCGATGCGCTTGCCCCAGGCCATTGAGTCGCCCCAGGCCTCGCGCATGCGCAGGCTGTAGTGCTCCAGGGCCTGGCCATCGCCATCCAGCCAACGGTCGAGGGCCGCGGCCGCTTCGCAGCCACTCAGCAGGGACGGGCGCAGGCCCTCGGCCAGGAAGGGATCGCAGAGCGAGGCGGCATCGCCGACCGCCACCAGACCCGGCCCGTGCAGGGCATGGTGACCGTTCCAGAGACGCAGCTGGCCACGGCGCCGCTCCCCTGCAGCTTCGGGCAGCCCCAGGCTGGGCAGCAGGGCGGAGAGCACCGCCTCGCTGTCGGCCTCCTGCTGGCCGACGAAGGTGCCCACCCCGATGCTGTAGCCCCCCCGCCGGGGGAACACCCAGCAGAAGCCGTGGTGCACTAAGCCGAACTCAAAACGGGCCATGTCGGCAGGGTCGGGCTGTGCCGCCACCTCCACCGAAACAGTGGCCGCGAAGCGGGGACGGGGCGGGCCCAGACCGAGGGGCGCCGCGAAACGGGACGCGGAGCCATCGGCGATCACCACGGCCCTGGCCCGCAGTGGCCCCTCGCCTGGCACCGACACCTCCCAGAGGCCATCGGAGCGGCGCTCGATCCGCTCCGCCCTGCAGCCATGGCGCAGGTCGCAGCCCGCCTGGACGGCCTGTTCCGCCAGAAAGGTATCGAGCACGCTGCGGCGCACGATCCAGAACGGGGCCGCACCGGGCAGCTCCGCCGTCACCGGATCCTCCAGGCACCAGGTGAAGCGCACCCGGCGGATCACCTGATCCACCGTGGGCGCCAGATCGAAGGGAAACCAGCGTTGCACCGAGGCGGCCATGCCGCCCCCGCAGGGTTTGGAACGCCCTGGAGCCTGGGCCTCCAGCAGGATCACGCGGCGGCCACGGGCCGCCAGATGGAACGCCGCCGCGCCGCCAGCGGCCCCGGCGCCCACGACGATCACATCGGCATGGGCGGTCTGGCTCACACCTTGAGGATGTCGGCTTCCTTCTCCGCCAGCTTCTTCTCCAGCTCGGCGATGTAGCGATCGGTCAGCTTCTGGATCTTCTCCTGCTCGTCATGGCTCTGGTCCTCGGAGAGCTCACCATCTTTTTCCTGCTTCTTGATCCGGTCGACGCCCTCGCGGCGGAGGTTGCGCAGGCCCACCTTGCCCTCTTCGGCGTACTTGGCCGCGAGCTTGCAGAACTCCTTGCGGCGGTCCTCGGTGAGGGGCGGGATATTGATGCGGATCAGGCGACCATCGTTGTTGGGGGTCAGGCCCAGATCGCTCATGGCAATCGCTTTCTCGATCAGTGCCATGGAGCCCCGGTCGAAGGGCTGGATCTGGATGGTCTGGGCGTCGGGGGTGGAAATCGTCGCCAGTGACTTGAGCGGTGTATCGGCTCCGTAGTACTCGACACTCAGCTTGTCGAGCAGCGAGGGGTTGGCCCGGCCGGTGCGGATGGTGTTGAAGGTGCGCTGGGTGGCATCCACCGACTTGCGCATGCTGGCTTCGAGATCCATGGCAGGGGAAAGGCGGGGAGGGGGAGGGTCAGCGG
Organism: Synechococcus sp. CS-1332; assembly: GCF_025127995.1. Classification (GTDB taxonomy): domain Bacteria; phylum Cyanobacteriota; class Cyanobacteriia; order PCC-6307; family Cyanobiaceae; genus Cyanobium. The sequence goes on from NZ_JAHLYP010000040.1 coordinate 20,331, forward strand.
GGGGGGGCCGGCACGATGCTGGTGCCGATCGGCTCACCGGCGACCGCCCGGGCGATGTTGCCCGAACCGAACAGGTCGAAGACCACGATCGGAATGGCGTTGTCCTTGCAGAGGGCGATGGCAGTGCTGTCCATCACCTCAAGCTCACCGCTGAGCACATCGAGGAAGGTGAGGGTCTCGTAGCGGACGGCGTCAGCATGTTTGGCGGGGTCCTTGTCGTAGACGCCATCCACCTTGGTGGCCTTGAAGATCACATCGGCATTGATCTCCGCGGCGCGCAGGGCGGCGGTGGTGTCCGTGGTGAAGAAGGGATTGCCGCAGCCGGCCCCGAAGATCACCACACGGCCCTTCTCCAGGTGACGAATGGCCCGGCGGCGGATGTACGGCTCGGCGACCTCCTGCATGGAGATGGCGCTCTGGACGCGGGTGGGCACACCGGCACGCTCAAGCCCGTCCTGCAGCGTGATGGCATTCATCACCGTGGCCAGCATGCCGACGTAGTCAGCCGTGGCTCGGTCCATCCCCGCCGCCGACCCCTTCAGGCCCCGGAAGATGTTGCCACCGCCGACGACGATCGCCAGCTGGGTACCCCCGGCCACCACCTCGACCACATCGGTGGCGATCGACTGGACGATGGCGGGATCGATTCCATAACCCTGGCCCCCCATCAGCGCTTCACCGCTGAGTTTGAGGAGAACGCGCCTGTAGGCCATCGACTCATGCGATCGGCCGAACAGTAGCAACCCTCCCCGCGGCAACACCAGTTGCCCGCAGCTCCGTCACCCGCTTCACTGCCCCAAAGGAGCACCGCCATGGCCTTCGAGCAGCCCGGACCCCGCAGCAGCGATGTGATGGCCCGGCTGACGCTCTCGGCCATGGATCGGGCCAGAGACAGCCCCGGGTTCTGGGGCGAGCCCGAGGTGCACCGGGCCCTGCTGGTCAGCGGGCTGTCGGTGCTGGTGTGCAGCCTGGCCCGGCTGCGGGCCGACCTGGGATGATCCCGCGCACCTGGGGTCAGTATTCGATGCCCGGCTGGGCCTTCACCCCCTGCTCCCGGAACGGGTGACGCACCGCCTTCATCTCCGTGACCAGATCGGCCCGCTCCAGCAGGGCCGGCGGGGCGCCGCGGCCCGTGAGGGCCACATGGGTGAGCGACGGGCGCAGGGAGAGACCTTCCACCACCTGGTTGGGGTCGAGATAGCCCAGCTTGAGGGCCACGTTGATCTCATCGAGCACCACCAGCTTGCGGTCGGCGTCAGCGAGGTAGGCACAGGAGCGCTCCCAGGCCGTCTGCACCAGCTGACGGTCCCGTTCCCGGTCCTGGGTCTCCCAGGTGAACCCCTCGCCCAGGGCATGCCAGTGGAGGGCGTCGCCGAAGCGCTCCAGGGCCCGGGCCTCCCCCGGTTGCCAGCCGCCCTTGATGAACTGCACGATCGCCACGTTCTCGCCATGGCCCAGGGTGCGCAGCACCAGGCCCAGGGCGGCCGTGGTCTTGCCCTTGCCCTCGCCGGTGAAGACGAGCACCAGACCTTTCTCCAGGTTCCGCTCCCCCACCCGCTGCTGCTGCACCTCCCGGCGGCGCTGCATGCGGCGCCGATAGGCCTCCTGGTCCACCTCGGGTGCCAGATCACCCCCCGGGCCCAGCTCCTCGGCCTGGCGATCCAGTGCCAGCGCCTCGTCTGGGGCGGATGGGGTCGTGGAGGCGATCGCCGTCATCGGAAGCGGTGCTGGTTCCGGCGCACTCTGGCGGAACCCCAGTCCCCCCGGGCGGCCCCGCTCCTCAGGAGGTCCGCAGGCGGGCCAGGGCGGTGTCGACCGCCTGCTGCTGGTCCCGCCGCGTGATCCAGTGGTGGTAGGTGCGGGTGTGGATCGCCACGGAGTGCCCCATCATCCGGGCCGCCACCGTGTCGGGCAGGCCGATGTGGATCGTGCGCACGGCCCAGGCGTGGCGCAGGTCGTAGGGGGTGATCGGCAGCCCGTAGCGGCGGAACTGTTCCGCCACCCGCCGGCCCACCTGCTGCAGGGTGGTGCGACGCAGGTCGGTGCAGACCTGGGGGAGCCCAACGCCACCGTCGGCCAGGCTCTCCAGGCCGAAGCCCTCCACCCAGTCGGGCTGGAACGGCCACACCTGGTGCTCGCCGGTCTTGCTGGTGGGCAGCACCCGCAGCACCCTGTCGCCCCCGGAAGCCAGGGCGGACAGATCACAGAAGAAGACCTCGTGGTTGCGCAGTCCGTAGGTGGCCATCAGGCCGTAGGCCAGGCGCCAGCGGGGATTGGGGATGGCCGCCGCCAATTCCAGGATGCGGGCATCGCTGGGCAGGCCCCGGAAGCGGGCCACGTGCAGGCCATAGCCACCACTGCGCTCGCTCCAGTCGGCCGGCAGGGGCAGCTGCAGGTGGCGGGCGAGGGCCCCCAGGGCGATGCCGCACTGCTGGCGGCTGCGACTGGCCAGGGGGTAGGTCTCCAGCACCCGCTCCAGCAGAGGAGCGTCCACAGCCGAAGCGCCATGGGACTCTGCAGCCGCCGCCTCGAGACGCCGCAGGTAGGGCCGGTAGGCGCCACTCCAGGTGCTGCGGCTGCCCGCGGGCCGGCGGCGGCGGCGGGGATCGGAAAAGAACGCGGCTTCGAACCCGGCCAGCAACGGACGCAATCCCACCGCCTCAGGAGGCGTCTCCCTTGGGGGCGGAGCCGGGGCCGCCGCCGCAAGCGGCCGTCGGCGCCAGGGCTCCCAGCTGAAGGTGCCCTGCTCCACCGCCTGCCGCACCCGGGCGAGCTGGTCGAGGGCGGCGGCGACACCAGCTCCGGTGGCGGGCAGCCCCAGGCTGATGCGCTGCACCGGCTGGGCCGCCGTGCCCTTCGGGCAAGGCAGGGGCCCGCGCAAACCCAGCCGCTGCTGGCGGATCTCCAGGCGCAGGCCGGTGCCCGAGGCCGCCAGACGCCGGTTTTCCTGCCGCACCAGAGCCGCCGGCTCGCCGTCGACCAGGGCGCCGGCCTCGGGATCAGCGGGCGATGGCAGGGCGGCCAGGACGATGGCGCGGCAGGCGGGGACCTGAGCCGGAACCTACCCGTGCCATCCCCGGGCCGCCAGGGGGCGGTTGGCTGGCCAGGCAGGCGCCCGCTGGCGGGGAGGCGGGGTTACGCTCAGCCTTTCTGATCGAAGGCATGGCCAGGGTCGGCGTGCTGCTGCTGAACCTCGGCGGTCCCGAAAGGATCGAGGATGTCGGGCCTTTCCTCTACAACCTGTTCTCCGATCCGGAGATCATCCGTCTGCCGACGCCGGCGCTGCAGAAGCCCCTGGCCTGGTTGATCAGCACCCTGCGCAGCGGCAAATCAAAGGAGGCCTACCGCTCCATCGGCGGCGGCTCCCCCCTGCGGCGCATCACCGAACAGCAGGCCAGGGAGCTGCAGAGCCGCCTGCGCCAGCAAGGCGTCGACGCCACCAGCTATGTGGCGATGCGCTACTGGCATCCCTTCACCGAATCGGCCGTGGGCGACATCAAGGCCGACGGTGTGGAGGAGGTGGTGGTACTCCCTCTGTACCCCCATTTCTCGATCAGCACCAGCGGCTCCAGCTTCCGCGAACTGCAGCGGCTGCGCCAGGCCGACCCAGCCTTCCGGCGGCTGCCGATCCGCTGCATCCGCAGTTGGTACGACCATCCGGGCTACATCAATGCCATGGCCGGGCTGATCGCCCGGGAGGTCCGCGCCTCCGACACGCCGGACGCGGCCCACATCTTCTTCAGTGCCCACGGGGTGCCAAAGAGCTACGTGGAGGAGGCCGGTGATCCCTACCAGCAGGAGATCCAGGCCTGCGCCGCCCTGGTCATGCAGCGTCTGGAGGAGTTACTGGGCCATGCCAACCCCTCCACCCTCGCCTACCAGAGCCGGGTGGGGCCGGTGGAATGGCTCAAGCCCTACACCGAGGATGCCCTGCGGGAACTGGGCGAGCAGGGTGTCAAGGAGCTGGTGGTGGTGCCGATCAGCTTCGTCAGCGAGCACATCGAGACCCTCGAGGAGATCGACATCGAATACCGGGAGATCGCCACGGAAGCCGGCATCACCCACTTCCGTCGGGTGCCAGCCCTCGACACCGATCCCACCTTCATCCAGGGCCTCGCCGACCTGGTCCACGAAGCCATGGCGGGCCCGGAGGTGAACCTCGACATGGCCGCCCAGCTGCCCAAGAAGATCAAGCTCTACCCCCAGGACAAATGGGCCTGGGGCTGGAACAACAGCTCCGAGGTGTGGAATGGTCGCCTGGCGATGGTCGGATTTTCCGCTTTTCTGCTGGAATTGCTCACCGGTCAAGGCCCGCTTCATGCCCTCGGACTGCTCTGATCGCCCCCGGCGTCACCGTCTTAGGCGCCGCTCGCTGGTGATGGCGGCGACCCTGGGCCTGAGCAGCCAGGCTCTGCCTGCCGAGGCCCGCAACGCCGGCCTCTGGGGCCGGGGCGCGTTCCCGGTGGCCAGCTTCGCGGGTTACACGAGCGGTTTCGGCATGCGCTCCCATCCCCTCAGCGGTGACGTCAGGCCCCACTACGGGATCGACATTGCCGCCCCCCTGGGGTCACCGATCCGCAGCTGGTGGACAGGAACCGTGAGCGAAGTGATCGTCGACGGCGGCTGCGGCAATGGACTGGTGATCCGCTCTGGCAGCTACGAGCACATCTATTGCCATCTCAGTGGCCAGGCCGGCAATGGCGTCTACCGCAGCGGCAACGTGCTGCTTCGGGTGGGCCAGCGGGTGGCCACCGGCCAGGTGATCGCCCACGTCGGCCTGACGGGCAGCACCACCGGCCCTCACCTGCACTGGGGCATGCGCTACCGGGGCGCCTGGATGGACCCGGCCCGCGTCTTGCGAGCCATGGCGGACAGCCGCCGCCAGCGCAACCCAATCACCCTGCAGAGACCTAACCTGGGTGTCTTCCGCTGACGGTCTCCAGACCGATTGCCCGGCTCCATTTTCCCTCCGCCCGTCCCTAGCCGCCGCCGTGACGCTCACGCCCCTTTCTCCCGCCACAACCGCCGCAGGGCACTCAGACGCCGCAGTGCACCCAGCCGCCGCAGAGGTGGGCGTTGAGGCGTCGGCGCCGATGCGGGTGAGCGGGGGCTATGCCCTGATGGATGCCCTGCACCGCCACGGGGTCAAGCACATCTTCGGCTATCCGGGCGGCGCGATCCTGCCCATCTATGACGAGCTCCACAAGGCCGAGTCCCGGGGCTGGCTGAAGCACATCCTGGTGCGCCATGAGCAGGGCGGCACCCACGCCGCCGATGCCTACGCCCGCGCCACCGGCAAGGTGGGGGTCTGCTTCGGCACCTCCGGCCCCGGCGCCACCAACCTGGTCACCGGCATCGCCACCGCCCAGATGGACTCGGTGCCGATGGTGGTGATCACCGGGCAGGTGCCGCGGGCCGCCATCGGCACCGATGCCTTCCAGGAAACTGACATCTTCGGCATCACCCTGCCGATCGTCAAACACTCCTGGGTGGTGCGCGACCCTGCCGACATCGGCCGCATCGTGGCGGAGGCCTTCCTGATCGCCGCCAGCGGCCGCCCCGGTCCGGTGCTGATCGACGTGCCCAAGGATGTGGGTGCCGAGGAGTTCGACTACACGCCGGTGGCCCCGGGATCGGCGATCCCCTCCGGCTTCAAGCGTCCGCCGGCCCCCAGGCCTGAAGCCATCGAGGCGGCCCTGGCCCTGATCCGCCAGGCCCGGCGGCCCCTCCTGTATGTGGGGGGCGGCGCCATCGCCTCCGACGCCCATGGCGAAGTGCATCAGCTGGCGGAGCGCTTCCGCCTGCCCGTCACCACCACCTTGATGGGCAAGGGGGCCTTCGACGAGAACCATCCCCTGGCGGTGGGCATGCTGGGCATGCACGGCACCGCCTACGCCAATTTCGCCGTCACCGAATGCGATCTGCTGATCGCCGTCGGAGCCCGCTTCGATGACCGCGTCACCGGCCGGCTGGACAGCTTCGCCCCCCGGGCCCAGGTGATCCACATCGACATCGATGCGGCCGAAGTGGGCAAGAACCGGGTGCCCGAGGTGCCGGTCGTCTCCGATGTCCGCCTGGCCCTCGAGGCCCTGCTGCAGGCCTCCGTCGGCGAAAGCTCCAACCGCCGCACCGATGCCTGGCTGGAGCGCATCGACACCTGGAAACACCATTACCCCCTGGTGATCCCCCAGCCCACCGGGGAGATCGCCCCCCAGGAAGTGGTCATCGCCCTGCGGGAACTGGCCCCCGAGGCGTTCTTCACCACCGATGTGGGCCAGCACCAGATGTGGGCGGCCCAGTTCCTGCGCAATGGACCCCGCCGCTGGATCAGCAGCGCCGGCCTGGGCACCATGGGCTTCGGCATGCCGGCCGCCATGGGCGTCCAGACCGCCTTCCCCGACGAGCGGGTGATCTGCGTGGCCGGGGACGCCAGCATTCTGATGAACATCCAGGAACTGGGCACCCTCAGCCAATACCAGCTGCCGGTGAAGGTGGTGGTGATCAACAACGGCTGGCAGGGCATGGTGCGCCAGTGGCAGGAAAGCTTCTATGAAGAGCGCTATTCCAGTTCCGAGATGACTGGCGGCATGCCGGACTTCCCCGCCCTGGCGGAGGCCTTCGGGGTCAAGGGCATCGGCATCACCGATCGGGCCAAGCTGCGCTCTGGCCTCGCCGAAGCCCTTGCCCATCCCGGTCCGGTGTTCGTGGATGTGCGCGTCCGGCGCAACGAGAACTGCTACCCGATGGTGCCCCCGGGAGCCAGCAACGCCCAGATGGTGGGCTTGCCCAGCCATCCCGAACTCGCCATCGATACCATTCGCCAATGCAACGCCTGCGGCAGCACCACAGCCAGCGCCCACCTCTTCTGTCCCAGTTGCGGCGCCAAGCTCTGAGCCTGCTCGGGGTCCTGCTGGCCCTGCTGATCGCCTGGCCCGGCGCGGCGGCGGCGGCGGAAGTGTTCCAGGTGCGCAGCGGCAGGTTGCTGCAGGTGGGCGATGGAAATCGCAGCTACGCCGTGGAGCTGGCCTGCATGGAGCTGGTGACAGACGAGGAACAGGAGGCGACCGCCTGGCTGCGCCAGGCCCTGCCTCGTCGCACGAAGGTGAATCTGCGCCCCATGGGCCAGCGGGACGGCACCCTTCTGGCCCAGGTGAGCCTGCTCTCCAGCGGCGCTGACATCGCCACCGGCCTGATCGAGGCCGGCCTGGCCCGGCCGGAGGCCTGCCCATGAGCCTCAACCGCACCGCCAAGGGCATCGTGCTGGTGCCCACCCTGATGCTGGGTGGCGCCTTTCTGGCCGCCGGCACCTGGATGGAGGGACCGGCCGCCGCCAACCGTGGCCTGGCCCTCACCCTGGGGGGGATCCTGATGGGAGCGGGTCTGCTGGCCCAGCTGCTGCCCGAACCGGGCCCGCCCCCCTCCGACCCCTGAGGCCGGGGAGTGGGTGGCGGCCCCCACCGGACCCATAGTTGGGGCAGTCAGGGCGAAGGGGATGCGCAACTCCGATCAGCTCGTGGTGCCCCTGGCACAGGTGGGCCTGGAATCCATCGCCGAAGTGGGCGGGAAGAACGCCTCCCTCGGCGAGATGATCCAGCAGTTGGGGCCTGCGGGCGTTCAGGTGCCGGGGGGCTTCGCCACCACGGCCGCCGCCTACCGCCAGTTCATTGCGGCCAACGGGCTCAGGCCCGCCCTTGCCGCCCTGCTCAACGGGCTCGACACCAATGACCTGGCGGCCCTGCAGGCGGCGGGCCAGGGGGCCCGCCAGCTGCTGGGTGGGGCGGACCTGCCGACGCCCCTGGCGGAGGCGATCGTGGCGGCCTACCGGGAGCTGGCCGACGAGATGGCGGCCAGCGGCGTCCCTGCCGCCGTGGCGGTGCGCTCCAGCGCCACGGCCGAGGACCTGCCGGAGGCCAGCTTTGCCGGGCAGCAGGAGACCTACCTGCACGTCGAGGGCGAAGCGGCCCTGCTGGCGGCCTGCCGGCGTTGCTACGCCTCCCTGTTCACCGATCGGGCCATCGCCTACCGGCAGCAGCACGGCTTCGATCACCTGGAGGTGGCCCTCTCGATCGGGGTGCAGCGCATGGTGCGCTCCGACCTGGCCAGCTCCGGGGTGATGTTCAGCATTGACACCGAAACCGGTTTCCGTGACGCCGTGCTGCTGACCGCCGCCTACGGCCTGGGGGAAAACGTGGTGCAGGGCGCCGTGAACCCGGATGAATGGCTGATCTTCAAGCCCACTCTGGAGCAGGGTTTCGCTCCGATCCTCAGCCGGCGGCTGGGCAGCAAGTCGCTGCGCATGGTCTATGCCGACCCCTCCGGCGGTGATGGCCAGGCGGTGCGCAACGAGGCGGTGTCCCCGGAGGACAGCCATCGCTTCGCCCTCAGCGATGGCGAGGCGCTCACCCTGGCGCGCTGGGCCTGCGTGATCGAGCGCCACTACGGCGAGCGCCGGGGGGTGCCCACGCCGATGGACATCGAATGGGCCAAGGACGGCCTCAGCGGCGCCCTGTTCATCCTCCAGGCTCGGCCCGAAACGGTGGAATCCCGACGGGGCGGGGCAGTGCTGCGCAGCTGGCACCTGGAGCCGCACCAGGCTGAGGAGATCACCAGTGGTCGGGCCATCGGTGCCTCGGTGAGCAGCGGCCGGGCCAGGGTGATCAGCGATCCCAGCGAGATCGCCCGGTTCAGCAGCGGCGACCTGCTGGTCACCCGTCGCACCGACCCCGACTGGGAACCGATCCTGAGGAAAGCCAGCGGTGTGGTCACCGACCAGGGGGGTCGCACCTGCCACGCGGCGATCATCGCCCGGGAGATGGGCCTGACGGCGATCGTCGGCACGGGCGACGGCACCGGCCGCATCGTGGATGGCGACACCATCACCCTCAGCTGCTGCGAGGGGGATGTGGGCCACGTGTATCGGGGGGCCCTGCCCTTCCGGGTGGAGGAGCAGGCCATCGGCGATCTGCCCGCCACCCGCACCCGGATCCTGATGAACGTGGGCAACCCCGAAGAGGCCTTCAACCTGGCCTCAATCCCCTGCGACGGGGTGGGGCTGGCCCGGTTGGAGTTCATCATCGCCAACCACATCCGGGTGCACCCGATGGCGTTGCTGCAGCCGGATCGGGTGACGGAGGCGGCCGATCGGGCCGCCATCGCCGAGCTGGTCGCGGGGTACGACACCCCGGCCGAGTACTACGTGGACCTGCTGAGCCAGGGGATGGCCCGAATCGCCGCCGCCTTCCATCCCCGGCCGGTGATCCTGCGGTTCTCCGACTTCAAGAGCAACGAGTACGCGCGTCTGCTGGGCGGATCGGCCTTCGAGCCGTCCGAGGAGAACCCGATGATCGGCTGGCGGGGGGCGTCCCGCTACTACGCGCCGGCCTTCCGCGCCGCCTTCGCGCTGGAATGCCAGGCCCTGCGCCGGGTGCGGGAGTCGATGGGCCTGCGCAACGTGATCCCGATGATCCCCTTCTGCCGGACCCCCGAAGAGGGGGACCGGGTGCTGGCCGTGATGGCCGGCGAAGGACTGGTGCGGGGCAAGGACGGTCTGGAGGTGTACGTGATGTGCGAGCTGCCCAGCAACGTCATCGGTGCTGAAGCCTTCGCCGAGCGTTTCGATGGCTTCTCGATCGGCTCCAACGACCTCACCCAGTTGACCCTGGGGCTCGACCGGGACTCCGCCCTGGTGGCGGACCTGTTCGACGAGCGGCATGCCACGGTCAAGGAGATGATCCGCCTGGCGATCCGCACGGCGCGGCGCTGCGGCCGCAAGATCGGCATCTGCGGCCAGGCCCCCAGCGACTACCCCGATTTCGCCCGATTCCTGGTGGAGGAAGGGATCGACTCGATCAGCCTTAACCCCGATGCGGTGGTGCCCACCCGCATCGCCATCGCCGCCATGGAGGCCGAACTGGACCAGGCCGCGATGGAACGGCAGGCCTGAGGGGGGAGCTCTCCCCCTCAGCAGGGGACTTCGCTGAGCGGCGCCACGGGGCGCGTCCAGGACTGGCCAGTGGAACCGGGCCAGAGGCGCCAGAGCAGCAGGGCGTGGGCGCTGCAGCGCACCACGCAGAGCGCCGCCAGACCCATGCAGAGGGGACAGTGAGCCAGACCCATCAGAACGTCGGCCCCAACCGCGATCAGCCTCCACCATGGCACCTTCCGCGGCGCCGTGCCCTAGAACGCCACCAGCCCCCTGCCTGCTCCGGCCGTGCTGCGCCTCAGCGAGCTGAAACTGCCGCTCGATCACAGCGCCGCCGATCTGGAGGCGGCCATCACCCAGCGGCTGCGGCTGGCGCCCGGTGAACTGCGCCGCCACCATCTGGTGAAGCGCAGCGTCGATGCCCGGCGGCGCGGGGCCATCGCCCTGGTGTATTGCCTCGACCTCGAGCTCGAGGGCGGCGCCAGGCGCCGCCTGCTGCGCCGCTTCGCCGGCGACCCCCACCTGCGTCCCACCCCGGACAGCCGCTACCGGCCCGTGACCCGGGCCGATGGGGCGAGCGAGGCGCTGCGGCCTGTGGTGGTGGGCGCCGGCCCTTGTGGCTACTTCGCCGCCCTGCTGCTGGCCCAGATGGGTTGGCGGCCCCTGCTGCTGGAGCGGGGCAAGGTCGTGAAGGAGCGCACGGCGGACACCTTCGGCTTCTGGCAGGGACGGCGCCGCTTCGATCCCGGCTCCAACGCCCAGTTCGGCGAGGGGGGTGCGGGCACCTTCTCCGACGGCAAGCTCTACAGCCAGGTGAGTGAAGAGCCCGCCTACATCCGCAAGGTGCTCGAAGAGCTGGTGGCCGCAGGGGCCGACCCCGACATCCTCACGCTGCACCACCCCCACATCGGCACCTTCAAGCTGGCCACGGTGGTGCGGGGGCTGCGGGCCCGGATCGAGGCCCTGGGCGGCGAGGTCCGCTTCGGCCAGCACGTGGTCGAGCTGCTCCTGGAGGACGGGGCCGACCGGCAGCTGGCCGGTGTGCGCCTGGCCGATGGCACGGCCATCGCCACCCGGCATCTGGTGCTGGCGCCGGGCCACAGCGCCCGCGACACCTTCCAGATGCTGCACGAGCTGGAGGTGGCCATGGAGCCGAAACCGTTTGCGGTCGGCGTGCGGATCGAGCATCCCCAGGCCCTGGTCGACCAGGCCCGCTGGGGGGAGGCCGCCGGCCATCCGCGCCTCGGGCCCGCCGAATACAAGCTGGTGCACCACTGCAAAGCGGACGCCACAGCCGGCCGCAGCGTCTACAGCTTCTGCATGTGTCCCGGCGGACTGGTGGTGGGCGCCACCTCGGAGGAAGGCTGTGTTGTCACCAACGGGATGAGCCAGCACTCCCGCCGGGAACGCAATGCCAACAGTGGCCTGGTGGTTCCCGTGAGCCAGGAGGATCTGGCGCCCTACGGGGAGCCGGGGGGGGAGGCCCTGGCCGGGATGGCCTTCCAGCGCCACTGGGAACAGCAGGCCTTCCGCGCCGGCGGCAGCGACTACCGGGCACCGGCCCAGTGGCTGGGGGATTTCCTGGAGCGTCGCCCCAGCCAGGAGGCGCCCCCGGGAGCGGTGGAGGGGTCGTACCAACCCGGACTCCGCTTCGGCAGCCTCGATGGCTGCCTGCCGGACTATGTGCTCGAGGCGATCCGGGAGGCCCTGCCGGTCTTCGCCCGCCGCATCCCTGGCTACGCGATGGAGGGCGCCCTGCTCACCGGGGTGGAGACGCGCACCTCCTCGCCGCTGCGGTTGCAGCGTCACCCAACGCGCCTCGAAAGCCTCAACACCCCGGGGCTGTTCCCGGCGGGGGAAGGGGGAGGCCATGCGGGCGGCATCCTCTCAGCAGCCATCGACGGCATCAAGGTCGCGGAGGCCGTGGCCCTCAGGCTTTGTCCGCCGCCGCTCCCTGGGAGACCACCCCACTCCACTGCACGGCCCTGACCCCATCACGGCGCCAGGAATGGAACAGCAGCGGTTCCGCCACTGTGCAAAGCGGGCAAAGGGCAATCTGCTCCTGCGCCACACCGTCTCGCTCCAGCTGCAGCGCCGTGGCCCGGCGGATGTCCAGCCGATCCCGGCCGGGGGCCGGATCCAGCAGCAGGGCACCGCAGCGTTCCAGATCCGCCAGGGCGCTATCGGGCACCGGGCCACTGGCGTCGGCCTCCATGGCGGCCGCCACCTGCAAGGTCACGGAGCGCTCCACCTGGTAGCGGAGGCCGTCCACGGCCGGCCCGAGCGCCACCCGCAGCTGCTCCCGGCACGCCCCGTCCGCCACCAGCGCCTCGATCGCCGCCGGCACGATCCGGGCCGCGACCCCACGCCAGCCGGCGTGGCAGGCCGCCACCCGGCCGCCGGCGGGGTCAACGATCAGCACAGGAGTGCAGTCGGCGCCGCACACCCAGAGGCTCTGCCCCCCGCCATCGCTGCGCAGTCCATCGGCCTCCGGCCAGGGGGCCCGCTCGGTGGCGGCGGCGGCCAGCACCGTGCCGCCATGCACCTGGCGGGTGCGATGCACGCTCACACCCGCACTGATCTCACCGGCCAGCTCCTCCGGCTCACGGCCCTGCCACTGGCGGGTGAAGAAGCCATGCTCGAAACCGGCCAGCAGGTCGCACTGGAGGTAATAGCCGCCGTAGGTGCCCACCCAGGTCCAGCCGGGCAGGTCATTGAAGCCCGCATCGGGCCGCTCGAAGGGGGGCTCGAGCGCCTCAGCCATCCGGCAGGTCCCGCAGCAGCCAGAACCCTTCGAGGGTCGGCGCCTCCTCGCTCGCCTGGATGGCGATGAACTGCAGACCGCCGGCCTGCTCCCGGGCTTCCGCCAGCGCCCCACTCGCCAGCCGGGCTTCCTCCTCCGGCAGACGAGCCAGGATCCAGCGGTCCTCCAGCCCGGCCTCCAGCACCAGCTGACCGGCGCAGACCTCCAGCCGCGTCGGCTCCAGGCCGGACAGCCAGCCGGCGATGGCCAGGGCCCGCCGGCGGCTGAACAGCCGGATCCCGGGAACGGGGGTGGCGGGATCCACGCCGTCAGGCAGGGCCACCAGGCCGGGGAAGGCGATCTCCCAGCCGCCGGCTTCGGCCAGGGTCGCGGCACTGAGGGTGGCCCAGCTCCAGCTGTCGCCGCGGGCCGCCTCCGGCAGGGGCAGGGCCACCGGCGGGATCGGTTGCGGGGGGGGGGCCAGGGGACCGGCCATGTAGCCCGGCTCCTGGGGGTAGACGGTGGCCTGTCGCTCCCTTAGCCACTCCACCAGGCCGTAGCAGCGCCGGCTCGGCACCAGCTCCAGGCCCAGCCCTTCGGCGGCCCGCTGCACCATGGCGCGCATCGAGCCGCGCCAGCAGCGCAGCCGCCGCGGCGGACCGAAGCCCTGCTCCGCGGCGTCCTTGATGGCCGCTTCGATCGCCCCTCGCAACCACTGGGAATTGACGCTGGCGGCCGGGCACGCCATGGACCAGCGAAAGGGGACCGGGGCCGGCTGCAGCCCCGCCGTGGTGCAGATCAGCAGCTCCCAGCGCTTCTTGCCATCGGCCTCCAGGATCGGCCTGGAGTAGTAGTCGAGTTCCCAGTCAGGGCCAGGCGTCTGCAACGCTCTGCTCATCCTGCGTCCTGTTCCTGCTGGCGCAGCAGCGAGCGGGCCCGGTGGGCCCGGTCCTCGGCCTCGGCCATCACGGTCTCTTTGGCGATCAGCAGTTCCCCTGCGGGACCTTCGAGCAAGGCGGTGTTCAGGGCGATGCGACCCCGGGCCGGGTCGATGGCCGTGACCAGGGCCTTGATGTGTTCCCCCTGCTGGAAGGCCTCCCGCAGGTCGCGCAGGACGCCGCCGGTGATGCAGGAGTGGTGCAGCAGGCCGCTGACGCCGCCCAGGTCGATGAAGTAGCCGTAGGGCTTGATGGAGGCCACATGCCCTTCCACCAGCTGGCCCACCTCCAGGGTGGCGAAGCGGGCGGCGCTGGCGGCCCGCTTTTCGGAGAGCACCAGCTTGCGGGTCTCGGCATTGACCTCCAGGAAGGCGACCCCCAGGGTCTGGCCGACGAGGGCTTCGTGGTTCTCGCCTTCGTTGAGCTGGGAGCGGGGGATGAACCCGCGCAGCCCCTCCAGATCGCAGGTGACGCCGCCGCGGTTGAAACCGCTCACCTTGACCTGCACCACCTTGCCCTCCTTCTCCAGCTGGCGCACCTTCTCCCAGCTGTGGCGCAGGGCGAGGGCTCGGGCGCTGATGGTCACCATGCCATCGGCGTTCTGCTCGCGGGTGACGAGCACCTCGATCGGCAAGCCCTTGGGGAAGCGCTCCTTGAGGTTCGTGATCACCCCGAGGCCGCACTCACTCTTGGGCATGAAGCCGGGGGCCTTGCCGCCGATGTCCACATAGACACCGTCGCTTTCCATGCCGATCACCACCCCCTTGACCACCTCACCGGTGGTGCCGACCGGAGCGTTCTCATCGAGGGCGGCGAGGAAGGCCTCCTCATCGAAATCGAAGTCATCCACGGTGCGGGCCTGGCGGGAGGCCGCACCAGGGGCAGCCTCAGCGGCGGCGGCGGCAGATCCGCGGGAGGTCGAACCGCCACGTCGATCGGTTGCCGGGCCGAGCAGATCGGCCATGGTGAGGCCTTCGAGGCCGTCCATGTCGAAGCGGGTCCCATCCGCCGGGGGGAACGACGGCGGCCGCACCGGGGCTGCTGCCGGGCTCGATGCCGCTGGGGTGGGGGGCGCTTCGGCCGCCACCTCCTCCTCCTTCTTGATCATCAACACCTGGGGGGGCTTGCGCAGCGGCACAGGGGCCGACCCGGAAGGCCTCGCCGGCGGCATGGGGCGCTGGGCGGGGTTCCGGGGCTGACGCGGCGCGGGGTTGCCGGTTCCTGCCATGGAGGTCCTCAGCGAAGCACGGGGCTCCACACTGTACGAACTGCCCGCTGAGGCCAGTCCTCCCGCCAACGATGTCCCCCAGCACCGAGCGACGTCTCGCCAATCTCAGCTGGACGACGGTGCGTGAACAGGCGGCCCGTCCGGGAAGCACGGTGGTCTGGCCGTTCGGTGCCATCGAGCAGCACGGCCCCCTGCTGCCCCTGGGCACCGATGCCCTGTTCGCCGAGCGGGTGGCCGAGACGGTGCTCGAGCGGCTCGACCCCGACCTGCCGATCTGGCGGCTGCCGCTGCAGAGCATCGGCTTCTCGCCGGAGCACCTGGGTTTCCCTGGGACCCTCAGCCTGCCGGCCGATCTGGTGATCGCGCTGGTGCGCTCCGTGGGCCAGGGGATTGCGGCGGCGGGCTTCCAGCGGTTGGTGCTGTTCAACGCCCATGGCGGCCAGATCGGTCTGCTGGAGGCGGCGGCACGGGAGCTGCGGGTGCTGGAACCCGGCCTGGCGGTCCTGCCCTGCTTCCTCTGGCGAGGCGCCGATGGCCTGGCGGAACTGATTCCCGAACCCGAACGCAGCTCCGGACTGCATGCCGGCCTGGCCGAGACCAGCCTGATGCTGTTTCTGGAGCCGGCCACCGTCGGCGCCCTGCCCGCCGCGGACGGGCTTGCCCCCAGTCCTCCACCCCCCACCGGCTGGAGCCTGGAGGGGGCCTGCCCCTGTGCCTGGCTCACGCAGGAACTGAGCGCCAGTGGCGTCATCGGTGATCCCAGCGGTGCCAGCGACGACCTCGGCCGCAAACTCTTTCTGCGCCTGGTGGGCAGCTGGGAGCGGCGCCTCGACGCCCTCGTGCGCAGCGAGTGGCCACCGACTTCCGGCAGACCATGACTAGAGTCGCCTGATTGCCTGAGCCTGTGGTTCCCATGCCCACCCTCGAAACCACCACGTCCGTTGATTCCGCGCTGGATCCCTCATCAGGCCCTTTCGAGGGGAGCGAACTTCCCGACTTCACCACCGCCACCTACAAGGACGCCTACAGCCGCATCAACGCGATCGTGATCGAGGGCGAGCAGGAAGCCCATGACAACTACATGTCCCTGGGGACGTTGCTACCCGACCAGGCCGAGGAGCTGGCCCGCCTGGCCCGCATGGAGCTGAAGCACATGAAGGGGTTCACAGCCTGTGCCAACAACCTGGGCGTCACCGCCGACATGCCCTTCGCCCAGGAGTTCTTCTCCCCCCTGCGCAACAACTTCCAGGCGGCCCTCAAGGACGGCAAGGTGGTCACCTGCCTGCTGATCCAGGCGCTTCTGATCGAAGCTTTCGCCATCTCGGCGTATCACATCTATATCCCTGTGGCTGATCCTTTCGCCCGCAAGATCACCGAGGGGGTCGTCAAGGATGAGTACACCCACCTCAACTACGGCCAGGAGTGGCTCAAGGCCCACCTTGAGGAGTCCCGCGCCGAGCTGGAGCAGGCCAACCGCGACAACCTGCCCCATGTGCGTCGCATGCTTGATCGGGTGGCCGCCGATGCCGCCGTCCTGCACATGGAGAAGGAAGACCTGATCGAGGATTTCCTGATTGCCTACCAGGACGCCCTCACGGACATCGGCTTCACCCCTCGGGAGATCGCCCGCATGGCTGCCGCGGCCTTGGTGGGCTGAGCCAACGGCTCAAGCTCACCGGGAGAGGATGTAGCGTCGGCGACATCCGGCCCCATGTCCGCCGCCGCTTTCCTGTCCCTGCATGTTCGGCCTCATCGGTCATTCCACCAGCTTCGAGTCGGCGCGCAACCTGGCGCGAAGCCTCGGTTTTGAGGAGTACGCCGATGGGGATCTGGACATGTGGTGCAGTGCTCCCCCCCAGCTGGTGGAGAGGATCAGCGTCACCAGCCCCACGGGCAAGCGCATTGAAGGGGCCTACATCGATTCGGTGTTTGTACCCGAGATGCTGAGCCGCTTCAAGACGGCGAAGCGCAAGGTGCTGAATGCCATGGAGCTGGCCCAGAAGAACGGCATCGACATCACCGCCCTGGGGGGCTTCACCTCGATCATTTTCGAGGATTTCAAGCTGCTCAGGGAGCAGCAGGTGCGTGCCACCACCCTGGACTGGCAGCGGTTCACCACCGGCAACACCCACACCGCCTGGGTGATCTGCCGCCAGGTGGAAGAGAACGCCCCACGGCTGGGCATCGACCTGCGGCGGGCGAAGGTGGCCGTGGTGGGAGCCACCGGTGACATCGGCAGTGCCGTCTGCCGTTGGCTCTCCCAGCGCACCGGCGTTCAGGAGCTGCTGCTGGTGGCCCGCCGTCCCCAGCCGCTGGCCGATCTGCAGCAGGAGCTGGGCGGTGGCCGCATCCTTTCGGTGGACGACGCCTTGGCGGAGGCGGACGTGGTGGTGTGGGTCGCCAGCCTGGCCCAGGCCAGCAGCCTCGATCCCAGCCGCCTGCGCCGTCCCTGCCTGATGATTGATGGTGGCTATCCCAAGAACCTGGACACAAGGGCCGCTGGCGATGGCATCCATGTGCTCAAGGGCGGCATCGTCGAATTCGGCTCCGACATCGGCTGGCAGATGATGGAAGCGGCGGAGATGGCCAACCCCCAGCGCCAGATGTTCGCCTGCTTCGCCGAAGCGATGCTTCTGGAGTTCGAAGGTCTGCACACCAACTTCAGCTGGGGCCGCAACAACATCACCCTCGAGAAGATGGATCTGATCGGCGGCGCCTCCATTCGCCACGGGTTCCAGGCCCTGAGCCTGGACATTCCAGCCCCAGTCCCCAGCCTCTCCTCCACCTGATCCCCCCCTCCTCGACCATGGCCCGCCGCGTCCTGCTGGACTTCGAGAAACCACTGGTGGAGCTGGAGGAGCAGATCGAGCAGATCCGCCAGCTGGCCCGCGATTCCGAAGTCGATGTGAGCCAGCAGCTGCTTCAGCTGGAAACCCTCGCCACCCGGCGCCGCGAGGAGATCTTCAGCTCCCTCAGCCCGGCCCAGAAGATCCAGGTGGCCCGCCACCCCCAGCGGCCCAGCACCCTCGATTACATCCAGGTCATCACCGACGAGTGGATCGAGCTGCACGGCGACCGCCGCGGCAACGACGACCGCGCCCTGGTGGGCGGAGTCGGCCGGATCGGTGACCAGGCCGTGGTGCTGCTCGGCCACCAGAAGGGCAGGGACATGAAGGAGAACGTGGCGCGCAACTTCGGCATGGCCTCACCCGGTGGCTACCGCAAGGCGATGCGGCTGATGGACCACGCCGACCGCTTCCGTCTGCCGATCCTGAGCTTCATCGACACCCCCGGGGCCTACGCCGGGGTCAAGGCCGAGGAGGAGGGCCAGGGCGAGGCGATCGCCGTCAACCTGCGTGAGATGTTCCGCCTGCGGGTGCCCATCATCGCCGTGGTGATCGGTGAGGGGGGCTCCGGCGGCGCCCTCGGCATCGGGGTGGCCGATCGGCTGCTGATGTTCGAGCACAGCGTCTACACCGTGGCCAGCCCCGAAGCCTGCGCTTCGATCCTCTGGCGCGATGCGGCCAAGGCGCCCGCCGCCGCCGAGGCCCTGCGCATCACCGCTGCCGACCTGCTGCAGCTGGGGCTGGTGGATGCCCTGCTGAAGGAACCCTCGGGGGGAAACCACTGGGCGCCGATGCAGGCCGCCGAGACTCTCCGTACGGCCCTGCTGGGCCAGCTCGCCGAGCTGCAGATCTGCAGCGAATCCGCCCTGCTGGAGGCCCGCTACGCCAAGTACCGGCGCATGGGCCAGGTTCTCGAGGGGGCGGCGACGGATCCCGCTTACGCGCCGTAGGGTTGAAGCGTTGCCTGGCTGCCCGTTGCCCGCCGCCCTGATCACCGGTGCCTCCCGCGGCATCGGCGCCGCCGCCGCCCGCCGCTTTGCCGACGAGGGCTACGACCTGCTGCTGGTGGCCCGAGGCCGTGACGACCTTGAGGGGCTGGCCGAGGACCTGCGGGGGATGGGTCGCCGCGTTGAAACCCTTGCTCTCGACCTGGCCCACTCGGAGGCCATCCCCGCGGCCATGGCAGAGCTGCTCGGCCGGGGGCTGGCGCCTTCGGTGGTGATCAACAACGCCGGTGCCGCCTGGACCGGTCCCCTGGCGGCCATGCCCATCGAGCGCTGGCAGTGGCTCCTGCAGCTCAACCTCACCAGTGTCTTCCAGGTCTGCATGGCGGCGCTGCCCGGCCTGCGCCAGGCCGGGGGCGGTCGGATCATCAACGTCAGCAGCCATGCCGCCCGGAATGCCTTCCCCGAATGGGGGGCCTACTGCGTCAGCAAGGCCGCCCTGGCCTCCTTCAGCCGCTGCCTCGAGGCGGAGGAACGCTCCGCCGGCATCATGGTGAGCACCCTCACCCTCGGGGCGGTGAATACACCTCTCTGGGACAGTGAAACCGTCCACAGTTCCTTCGACCGACGTGCCATGCTTTCAGCGGAGCAGGTGGCTGATTCCCTGCTCTACCTAGCGCGGCAACCCCATTGCCAGACGGTTGAGGACCTCACCCTGATGCCTGCCGCCGGAGCCTTCTAACCCCCCTCATGACATCCACCCTCCCCAACGGCCTCAGCGCCCGTCAGGCCGCTTCGGTCACGACCCCCATTCCCGTCAGTCTGCGAATTCGCGAGCGACTGCAGAAGGAAGGGGTGCCATTCCTGGCCAACGACAACATTTCAGAGCACTTGCGCGACGGTGAGCTCGACCAGTTGGAGATTGAAGTGGCCGGCAAGGTGCGCGAGTTGCTGCGCAGCCTGGTGATCGATATCGAGAACGACCACAACACCGAGGAAACGGCCGAACGGGTGGCCAAAATGTATCTCCACGAGGTGTTCAAAGGCCGCTACCACGAGCAGCCCAAGATTGCCAGCTTCCCGAATGTGAAGCACCTCGATGAGATCTACACCGTCGGTCCGATCTCCATCCGCTCCGCCTGTTCCCACCATTTAGTGCCGATCCTGGGCAACTGCTGGATCGGGATCAAGCCTGGCGAACGGGTGATTGGGCTGTCGAAGTTTTCCCGGGTGGCCGACTGGGTCTTCTCACGGCCCCACATCCAGGAAGAGGCCGTGATCATCCTCGCCGATGAGATCGAACGACTGTGTGAGCCCCTCGGCCTGGCGATCCTTGTGAAAGCCCAGCACTACTGCATGAAGTGGCGCGGCGTGAAGGAGCCCCAGACCAGCATGGTCAACTCCGTCGTGCGCGGTGATTTCCGCCACGACCCCAGCCTCAAGCAGGAGTTCTTCGAACTCGTGCGTCAGCAGGAGTCGATGCTCGGCAACTGAGCCGGCGGTTGCCCCTCACGACCCGGGTCGGGCCAAGACCGGCCCCACCACCTGGGAAACGCTGCGCTGGCTGCCGTTGGAGGTGGGCACCGCCACCACCACCATCACCTGGTAGGCCACATCTGCCGGCGTCAGGGCATAGGTGGGGCCGCTGGCCCCCTGGATGAGCTGCCAGTTGCGACGGCCGGGGGCCAGGCGGTACCAGTGGAAGGCACTGGGTGGCAGGGCAGCCAGAAGATCCGCCGTGGCCGTGGCCTGCAGCAGCGCCCCCTGGCGGGCCTCCCCCTGCAGCAGCAGCTGGTTGAGTCCGGTGATCCGCTGCTCCACCGCCCCTTCGATCTGCTGATCGCCGGCGATCTCCTGACGCAGCAGCTGGATCTGCCGCTGGGGGTCGGCCGTGATCCCCGGCACACACTGCAGCGTCCCCTGCACCAGCTGGCAGCCCACCAGGTCCTGGGCCTTGAGGCCGGCCCCTGGCCCGATCACGAGCAGCAGGCCCAGGGGGAGGGCGGCGGGGGCAGCGAGGGCGCGACGAAGGAAGGACAAAAGAGGCTCAGGGGTCGGACTGCTCCGATCCTGCACCCGGCAGCGCCAAACGCCAATCAACCGGTGGGGGACCCACGCACCGCTGCCAGCAGGGCCGCGACCCGGGCCAGGTTCTTGACGCCGGGGCGATCCTCCAGAGAACTGGAGGCATCGAGACCATCGGGGTGGAGCCTGGCCAGCAGTTCGGACACCGTTTCGGGGCCGACGCCGCCGGCCAGCCACCAGGGAACGTCTGACTGGAATCCCTCCAGCCAGTCGATGGGGATCCGGTGCCCGGTGCCCCCCAGCTGGCCGGGCTGCCAGGCATCGAGCAGCAGGGCCTCCACCACCTCGGCATAGCGGGCCGCCGTCTCCAGATCCTCGGGGGAACGCACCCGCAGGGCCTTCCAGAGGCGCACATCCAGCCGCTGGGCCAGCTCACGGCAGCGCTCCACGCTTTCGTCCCCATGCAACTGGAGCACCGCGTGGCCCCGGCCCACGGCCAGCTCCTCCAGCTGGTCATCGCAGGGATCGGCCACCACCAGAACACCGAAACAGCCGCCGCCGGCAGCCATGGCCGCGAACAGGTCGGGCCGCTGCGCCGGCGGCACGAAGCGCGGCGAGCTGGGCACGGCGATGACGCCGATCGCATCGACCCCCAACGCAGCGATGGCGGTCGCCTGGGCCGGCTTCATGAGCCCACAGATCTTCAGCAGCGGTGAGGAAACCAGAAGCGGGTCGGCCGGGCTGCCTTTCTAGGATGGGCGCGACAACCCGGCACTCGCCGGATCTCTGCCCGGACGGTGCCCGTGGGTGAAGGCTGGCAACTGCTGACGATCCGCGGCATTCCCCTGCGCATCCACCCGAGCTGGTTCGTGATCCTGCTCCTGGCCACCCTGGGGTTCCAGCAGCAATACGCCCTCAGCCTCCGCGGCCAGCTCACCCCGGCGGCGCTCTGGGCCGTGGCCCTGGTCACCTCCCTGGCCCTGTTCGTCTCCGTGCTGCTGCACGAGCTGGGCCATTCCCTGGTGGCCCTGCGGCAAGGCGTGAAGGTGAAATCCATCACCCTCTTCCTGCTGGGGGGTGTGGCAAGCGTGGAGCGGGAATGCTCCACCGCCCGCGGCGCCCTGATGGTGGCGGCGGCCGGTCCGGCAGTGAGCCTGGTGCTGGGCATCGGCCTGCTGGCCTCCACCCACGCCGCCAGCCACTTCACCCCCGTGCTGGGGCAGGTGGTGGAACGGCTTGGCGCCCTCAACCTGATCCTGGGGCTGTTCAACCTGCTGCCCGGACTGCCCCTGGATGGGGGGCTGATCGTCAAGGCCCTGGTCTGGGAGTTCTCCGGCAGCCAGCGGCGGGGCGTGGAGGTGGCCAATGCCTGCGGCCGGTTCCTGTCCCTGTTCGCCGTGGGGCTGGGGACGGTGCTGCTGCTGCGGGGTGGCGGCATCGGCGGGGCCTGGCTGATCCTGCTCGGTTGGTTCGGCCTGGGGGCCGCCCGCAACCAGAAGCAGATGCTGGTCGTCCAGCAGGCCCTCAAGGATCTCAAGGTCAAGGACGTGGCCCAGCGCCGCTTCCGGGTGCTGGAGGCCGACACCAGCCTGCGGGAGCTCAGCCGGATCCGCCTAGGCACCGCTCCGCCGATCGCGGAGGCCGGCGAAGGCACCCCCCCCGCCGACAAGGACACCAACGGCCCAGCCGACTGGCTGCTTGTCTGCGACAGGGGCCGCTGGCAGGGTGTCATTGATGACGCCCCTCTCCAGGCCCTGCCGGTGCAGTGCTGGGACAGGGAGCGGGTGGGGGACCACCTCCAGCCCCTCTCGAGCCTGCCCGCCATCCCGGAATCCGCCCCGCTGTGGCAGGCGGCCCTCCAGCTCGAGGACGGCAATCACCAACGGCTCCTGGTGCTGAGTCCCGCCGGATTGCCCTACGGCACCGTGGAGCGACCTGAGCTGGGAGAGGCGGTGCTGAAGAAACTTGGCCTGCGGCTGCCCGCCAATCTGCTCTCCGCCGCCCGGCGTGAGAACGGCTACCCGCTGGGTATGGCCCTGGGTCAGGTGGCCCGCGGCATGGTCAGCTCAGGGGAGGTGTCCCCGCTCACCGACAAGGTCACCCGATAACGCTCCAGGTGCGGGGCGATCGTGGCCAGGGCCGCGGGGCTGAGGGGCATTCGCTCACCGACGTTTCCCTCCAGCGGGGGCAGCCAGCGCCCCGCCGAGCGATAGAGATGCTGCTCCAGGTTCTCTGCGGCCAGCGGCAGGGGATCGAGGTCAGGGGGATTGTCGCCGAACACCTCCCTCCAGAGGACAGGACAGGGATCCAGCTGAATCGAGCCGTGCTGCAGCAGATGGCCGGCGCGCCACAACTGGGCACTGCCCACCCGCTTGGCGCCGTTGGCATGCACCAAATCGGCGGCGGTGCTGGTGGCAAAGCAGCTGCTGCGCTGCAGGCTGGCCGCCTGGCTGCCACCCAGAAGCGGCTGGCCCATGGCCGCAAACGCCTCAATGAGCCAGGCGAGGGCCTGGCCATAGACCTGGGCGCGGGTTCCCTGCGGCCGGGGCCACACCAGGGCGTAGGTGAGATCACCGCCGTGGAGCACGGCCCGGCCGCCACTGGGCCGGCGCACCAGATCAAGGCGCCCCTGCCGGGCCAGATCCCACCAGTGGGGCTCCAGGTGCCGTTGGTGCCAGCCCAGGGACAGCGTCGGCCGCAACCAGCGGTAGAGACGAAAGGCCGGCGCGGGAACCGCTGCGGCGGCGGAATCCACCGCCCCCTGGCCATCCAGCAGCCAGGCATCGATGGCCATCTGCCAGGCCCCATCAAGGCCGCACGGCTGTATCCAGCAAACCGGTGCTGCCGGCTGGACGGATGGAACGGCCTGCGCTGTCATGACGTTTGCCCGCCCAGCCGAAGGCAACGACCCTGATCTGGAGTCTGCTGCCCCTGCTGCCCCTTGGACTGGTGGCCGGCCTGCTCTCGGGGCTGCTGGGCATCGGCGGTGGGCTGATCTTCTCCCCCGTGCTGCTGCTGCTGGGCCTCACCCCCCACCAGGCCCTGGCCACCAGCACCCTGGCGATCGTGCCCACCACGCTCGGTGGCAGCATCGCCCACGTCCGCAGCGGCAGGCTCACCTGGTCGGGGACGGTGGCGATCGCGGCCGGTGCCGCCATCAGCGGAGGCCTGTTCAGCCACCTGGGTGGGGGCCTCGCTGGCTGGCAGCTGATGAGCCTGCAGGCGGGGCTGTACGTCCTGCTCACCGTCATGGTCAAGCCCCGCAGCCAGCTGGCCCTGGCGGCCCCGGAGCAGGAGCCCCAACCCCTCCCCCTCGCCCTGGTGGGGGCCCTGGCAGGGGTGGCGGCCGGCCTGCTGGGGGTGGGCGGCGGCCTGGTGATGGTGCCGGTGATGGTGGGGGGACTGGGGATGCCGGTCCATGGGGCGATTCGGTACAGCACGCTGGCGGTGCTGGCTTCCTCCAGCAGCGCCTCGGTGGCCTTTCTGGCCGACGGCAGGGCGAATCCGCTGATCGGACTGGTGCTGGGGGGCACCGCGGCCCTGGCGGCCCAGTGGTCCGCCAGCCGACTCGAGCGGGTCCCGGAGCAACGGCTGGTCTGGATGCTGCGGGCCATCACCCTGGTGCTGGCGCTGGACAGCGGCCGCCGCGCCGTGGGCCTGTGGTTCGAGGCTCAGGGGATCACGCTCCAGAAACCGGGGTCTAGCTCGTAGCCGAGGACGGCGGCCATCTGGCCCAGATTGGCGCGGCACTCGATCCCTCCCGCAGCGGCCCAGTGGTCGAGGAGAAACAGGCGTTGGGTGATCCAGAGCTCCAGGCTCTCAGGGCCGAAGCGAATCCCCTCGGTAGGGCTGAAGCCATGGGGGAGCAGCATCGCCACATGGCGGGTGAGCTGCCCCCCGCTGCGCTCCAGCACCAGGGGCAGCCAGGGATGCAGCGCATCGGCCCGCAGACTCCACAACCGCAGCTCGGCGATCTCCGAGAGTTCGCGTGGGTCTTCTGCGTCCCGGGGCCAGTCGAAGTCGATCTGCAGTCCGCTGGCGGCGGTGAGCAGCGCGGCCGGTGCCAGCGACGCCAGGCCCCCCAGGGGGGAGAGATCGAGCCCGCCCACCTGGTTGGCGGACACCTTCAGGGGCTCGGGGCAGGGTGAAAGCGCCATCAAGAGCTGTGACAGGGCAGGGCCGCAGGCTGGACCGTAGCTCGCGATGGCCGAAGAATGGGTCGGTCAAACTCCATCCACCGACAAGGACATGGTCACCCCGATCAACCAGGCCGAAGTGCTGATCGCCCTCGTCGTGGCAGCCCATGCCGGCGTGCTGGCCGTGCGTCTCTGCTTCAGCCTCTACAAAGCCTGAAGCAGCCGGGGCTGCTCCCTTGGCAAGGGGCGAGGAGGCTGCTACAAGCGGGGGGCTCGCAGCCTTCCCTCAGGTGCGCCAGACCCAGCCCCAGCCTTCACGGCGCCAGCCTTCCGCTGCACGCAGCTCCACGGGCCGTCCGCGGCGTTCCTCGGCCCTCCATGCGGCCCCCAGCCCCAAGGGCCGTCCGGATGGAGCCGGGCTCTCGATCGAGGCCCCCCGTTCCCTGGCCGAAGCCGGGGGTTGCGGCCTGGAGAGTCAGTTGCTTTCCCTCTCCGCCGAGCGACAGGAGCTGGTCTGCAGCCTCATCGGCCTGGCCGTGAAGCTGGGGCTCATCGGCCTCACGGGTGTGAGCCTGTTCCAACTTGCCGGCGCTTATCAGCAGCGCATGGAGAGCCAGGGGGAGATCTCGGCCGTTCTGGAGATCGAGAACGCCAAGTTGATCAAGGCCAGGGAGCGTTTCGACACCCTGTTCATGGTGGAAGGAGAGCAGCGCCTGATCCGGGAACAAAGCCAGTGGATCGCCCCGAATCGCCTACGGGTGATCTGGCAGTCGAACCGTCCGTTTCCAACTGTTGAATCCCCCGCGTCCGGTTCCGGAAACCAAGGCGCCCGTCCGTAGGTTGGGGCCCCCTCTCGCACCCGGACCATCCACGCCATGGTGACCCCTTCCGGTGACACCGCCCTGACTCCCTCCCGCAGCAGCGTTCCCGGAACCGCCCTGATCACCGGCGCCTCCTCCGGTGTCGGTCTGTTCGCCACCAAGGCCCTGGTGGATCGGGGCTGGCACGTGGTGATGGCCTGCAGGGACACGGACAAGGCCCGCCGGGCCCAGGCCGCCCTGGCCATTGCCGATGCCGCGGTCACGCACCTGAAAGTGGATCTGGCGGACCTCGATGGGGTGCGCGCCCTCGTCGATGCCTTCCATGCCACCGGTCGCCCCCTGGATGCCCTGGTCTGCAATGCGGCGGTCTACCTGCCGCGGCTGAAGCATCCGGAACGCTCTCCCCAGGGCTACGAAATCTCGATGGCCACGAATCACTTCGGCCATTTCCTGCTGATCCACCTGCTGCTGGACGACCTCAAGCGCTCCAGCCACCCCTCCCGCCGGCTGGTGATCCTGGGCACCGTCACCGCCAACTCCAAGGAGCTGGGGGGCAAGATCCCCATCCCCGCCCCCGCCGACCTGGGCGATCTCTCCGGCTTCGCCGCCGGATTCAAGGCCCCGATCGCCATGGCAAACGGCAAGAGCTTCAAGCCCGGCAAGGCCTACAAGGACAGCAAGCTCTGCAACATGATCACGACCCAGGAACTGCATCGGCGCCTGCATGACGCCACCGGCATCGTGTTCACCTCCCTCTATCCAGGCTGCGTGGCCGATACCCCCCTGTTCCGGCATACCCCGCGGGCCTTTCAGACGATCTTCCCCTGGTTCCAGAAGAACATCACCGGCGGCTACGTGAGCCAGGCCCTGGCGGGAGAGCGTGTGGCCCAGGTGACGGCGGATCCGGACTTCGCCAGCTCCGGCGTGCACTGGAGCTGGGGGAACCGCCAGACGAAGGGGGGCAAGCAGTTCAGTCAGGAGCTCTCGGAAAAGGCGAGCAACCCGCTCACTGCCCAGCGGATGTGGGACCTTTCCCTGCAACTGGTCGGACTTGCCTGAGGCGATCGCCAGCCCGGCGGCAATGCGTCGGAATCTGCCAATTCAGACGCAGTCAAGGCTGAAGCCGCTAGGACGACACTCAGTACCACCTCCGGAGTCGATGGCCCGCACGCTGCGCTGGGGAGTAGGGCTGCTGCTGGTCGTCAGCCTGACGATCGGTGCGTTCCTGCTTCTGCCCTTCCGCACCTGGTTACCTGGCGGCACGGTGGCGGATGTTCCCACCAGTCAGGTGGTGAATGGCACGGCGTTCAACCGCCTGTTTCCCGAGCCGGACGCCGGGGACCAACTGGTGTTCACCCAGGAAAAGCGTGGCTTCAGTGAGGCCAGGCTCAAGCACGGCGATCAGGTGAAAGCCCTGCTCGCCATCTCCGATGTCACCACCGCACCGGAGGCACGCCGCAAGTTCGAGATCAGCGATAGCCGGCTGCAGGGCTGGCCGCTGGTGGAGCAGGGCCAGCAGGCCACGGCCCTGCTGGTGGCCGACCGCTTCCAGGTCAAGGTGATCGGCCAGGGTGAGGGGCTGAACGCCGAGCAGCGTCAGGCCCTGATCGGCCGATTCAACATCAGGGGCCTGGCGGCCCTGGAGCCCGTCACATGAGCTCTGTTCTCGAGCGCCTCGACCGCCTGCCCCGCCGCAATCTGACGGTGCTCGCCATCAAGGGCATCAGCACCCTTGTCCCCGGTGGCTGGCACAACATCACCCGTGCCGAGGAGCTGATCAGCGACGTGCTGGGCAGCAGCGATCCAGAGCTGATCCGCCAGGTGCGAACCCGGGCCGACGCCTTGAGCCAGGCCCGCCACGAAGGCTATGGCCGTGCCCTGAGCCTGTACGACGCCGTCAACCGGTCGCAGAAGGCTGCCGGTGGGCTGCGTCTGCTGGCCAACGTCGGCGGCGCCCTGCCGTTGGTCAAACGCGTCGCCGACCTCACCCCCACCAGCGAAACCCTGCAGGCGGCGGATCTGAGTCTGAAAGTGGCCGCCGAAATGCTGGCCTTCACCCAGGTGAATGGCCTGCCGGGCGACAGCTTCGGAGATTTCGCCGCCTCCTTGGGCGAGTACGCCGGTGAGGCCAGGGTCCGGATGGCCGCGTTGATCTGTTTCGATGCCCTGTTGCCCCTGGGCGACCAGGCCTTGCAGCGCCTGGATGGTCTGCTGGGGGGGGTTGGCAAGCGGGAGCTGCGCCAGCTCCCTGCCTATGCCGGCCTGGCCTCGATGCTGCCGGGGCGCGGCGACGAGGCCCACCTGACCTTCCTGCGCCGGGGCGTGGACCAATGGCTGGGCTGGGCTGGAGGCTTCAGCAGCCAGCTGGGGCTCAGCGGCCAGAAAGCCGTGCAGGCCCTGGAGAGCACCCTGGGCCCCTGGCAGGGGGGCTTCAAGCAGATGGCCACCTTCCTCGATGCCTTCACTGACACTTACAAGCACACGGGGGTGCAGGCGGTGGCCCGCCGACTGGTGGAGCGGGCCGCCGCGGAAATCTGAGGATGGCTGGGGGTAGCGCTGTGCTGTGCGAAGACAGCCTCTAGATCGACAGCATCTTGATCCCCAGCGCAATCAGCACCAAACCGGCCAGCATTTCCACCTTGCTGCCCAGCCGTCCGGAGAGCCGGCGGGCCAGGAATAGGCCCAGGTAGGTGGAGACGAAAGCCCCCACACCGATGGCCATGGAGTAGATACCGATGGGCTTATTCACGATGCCGAGAGATACACCAACTCCCAGCGAATCAATGCTGGTGACGGCGGAGACAAACAGGATCCGCCAGGGTCCGTGCACTTTCAGCTCCTGTTCCTGACCACCTCCGTCGTGTTGATCCCTGTAGGCCGTCCAACACATGTGGCCCCCCACCGCCACCAGCAGCGCAAAGGCCACCCAGTGGTCGACATCCATGATCAGGTTGCGGGCGACGCGGCCGAGCAGAAACCCGATCGCCGTGGCCAGCCCTTCCGAGAGGCCGGAGCTGAGGGCAAAGAACAACGCCCGTCGCCAGGAGAAGTGCCGGAATCCCAGGGCGATGGCCGCCGAGAACGAATCCACACTCAGCACCGCCGTAAACAGCAGTAGCTCCAGGATCATTCCGCAGGTGCATCTCGCCTCAGCCTAGCGACAGCTCCTGGGAGGGGTTCCTGGCTGACTCAGAAAGGCAGCGCGTTCAGTCGAACCCGAGCAGGTCGAAGATCTCCCGATCCTTGAGGGATATGGCCTCCAGAGGCTCCACGTCGGTGAGCATCTTTTGGGCCAGGTTCAGGTATTCCTGCTGCACGGCCTCCACTTCCGGTGTGCTCTCCATCTCGAAGATGGTGCACTTCTTGAGCCGTGATTTGCGAATCGCATCGACGGTCTTGAAGTGGGCCATGGTGCGCAATCCGGTGCGCTCGTTGAACTTGTCGATTTCGTCGGTCTCCTCCGAGCGGTTGGCAATCACCCCGCCAAGGCGCACCTTGTAATTCTTGGCCTTGGCATTGATGGCCTGCATGATCCGATTCATGGCAAAAATCGAATCGAAATCGTTGGCGGTCACGATCAGGCAGTAGTCCGCATGCTGGAGCGGCGCGGCGAAGCCACCGCAGACCACGTCACCCAGCACGTCAAAGATCACCACATCGGTGTCTTCCAGCAGGTGGTGCTCCTTGAGCAGCTTGACCGTCTGGCCGGTCACGTAGCCACCGCAGCCGGTGCCGGCCGGGGGGCCACCGGACTCGACGCACATCACGCCGTTGTAGCCCTCGAAGACGAAGTCTTCGGGCCGCAGTTCCTCGGTGTGGAAGTCGACGGTCTCGAGGATGTCGATCACCGTCGGCACCATCTTCTTGGTGAGGGTGAAGGTGGAATCGTGCTTGGGGTCACAACCGATCTGCAACACCCGCTTGCCCAGCTTGGAGAAGGCGGCGGAGAGATTCGAGGAGGTGGTGGATTTGCCGATCCCGCCCTTGCCGTAGACGGCGATCACCAGCGCCCCCTCCTCGATGGCCATCGACGCGTCCTGATGCACCTGCAGGCTGCCCTCGCCATCGTCGCGGGGGTTCGCGGTGGTGCTCGAGGGAGCCGTGAGTGTGGTGGTCATAGGGAGAACAAGGGGAAGCCGGCGCACCGGCAGATCACTCGTAAGGAAACAGCCTGCTCAGATCGGATCCCGGCTGGCGGGGGATCACGCAAACCGAAACATCGCCAGAGAGGCCCTCAACGGCTGAAGTGGGCCTTGGCGTCGTAGAGGGCTTCGGCATCAATGCGCTCCAGGCCCCGTTCGCGGGCGAAGGCTTCGGTGTTCTTGCGCACCTTGCCCCGCACGAAGAAGGGAATCTTGGCGAGTTCCGCCTCCCCGTCGGCTGTCCAGAGGCTCTCGAGTGCCTCGCGCACGGCGGCGGCGGCCGTGATGGTACCGGGAGCGGGGGCCGGGGTGGCAGGAGCAGCCTCGGGTTCCCCTGTCCCCGCCGCCGTCGGGGCGCCGTCGCCCAGGTGGCTGCGATGGCCGTCGACGAATTCGAAGTCGTGGCGGAACATGCCGATCAGGTGCTCCTCCAGGCCCATCATCAGCGGGTGCACCCAGGAATCGAAGATCACATTGGCCCCCTCCCAGCCCATCTGGGGGGAGTAACGGGCAGGCACGTCCTGGACGTGCAGGGGGGCGCTGATCACCGCACAGGGAAGACCGAGCCGCTTGGCGCTGTGGCGTTCCATCTGGGTACCGAGCACCAGCTCTGCCGCCGCCTCGCCCATGGCCTTCTCCACCACCAGGTAGTCGTCGGTGATCAGGGCCTCAAGGCCCAGCTCGGCGGCGGCGGCCCGCACCTCCCTGGCCTGCTCCCGGCTGTAGCTGCCCAGGCCCACCACCTGGAAGCCCAGTTCCTTTGAGGCGATCCGGGCGGCGGCGATGGCGTGGGTCGCATCGGCGAAGATGAACACCCGCTTGCCGGTGAGGTAGGTGGAATCGACGGAGCGGGAATACCAGGGCAGCCGGGAACGGCGCTCGGCCTCGCTCGGTTGCCCCTCCACCTCCTGCAGGTCGGCCGGAAGCGCCAGGTCGAGCACGCCATGGAGCTCCCGCAGGAAGGCGGCGGTGGCGCCGATGCCGATCGGCACCGTGCGCACCACCGGCTGGCCGAAGCTGCGCTCCAGCCAGCTGCACACTGGGCCCGCCACCTCGGGGTAGAGGCAGACGTTGGCATCGGCCGTGGGGATGCGGATCAGATCGGCGGGCCGGGCCCCGAGCGGAGCCACCACCGCCACATCGATGCCGTGCTCGGCCAGCAGCCGGGTGATCTCCAGCACGTCGTCGCGGCAGCGGAAGCCCAGCAGGCTGGGGCCCAGCAGGTTGACCCGGGGACGGCGGCCCTCCTGGCGCCAGCGGGACGGGGAGGGCTTGGGGGTGCCCGGAGCCGGCATCTCGCCCTTGAGCAGGGTGCGGACCAGCTGGTAGAAGGTTTCGGCCGCTCCCCAGTTCTCCTTCTTGGAATAGGCGGGCAGCTCCAGGTTCACCAGCGGCACCCCCAGGTTCATCCCCCCGGCCAGGGCGCCGGGCTGGTCCTGGATCAGCTCGGCGGTGCAGCTTTCACCCACCAGCAGCGCCTCGGGCTGGAAACGCTCAACGGCCTGGCGGATCGAGCGCTGCACCAGTTCGGCGGTGTCACCGCCCAGATCCCTGGCCTGGAACGTGGTGTAGGTGACGGGGGGACGCAGGCCCCGCCGCTCGATCATCGTGAACAGCAGGTCGGCGTAGGTGTCGCCCTGGGGGGCATGGAGCACGTAGTGCACCCCCTCCATGGAGGTGGCGATGCGCATGGCACCCACGTGGGGGGGGCCTTCGTAGGTCCAGAGGGTCAGTTCCATGGGGGTTTCAGGAGAGCTGCAGCAGGGCCCGGCGCCGCAGGGGGCGGGCAAAGAGTTCGGCCAGTTCACCAGCCTGGTCGCAGCCGTGGATCGGGCTGAACACCAGTTCGATCGACCACTTGGTGGCGATGCCTTCGGCCTCGAGGGGATTGGCCA
The DNA here is from genome assembly GCF_025127995.1 of Synechococcus sp. CS-1332. Classification (GTDB taxonomy): domain Bacteria; phylum Cyanobacteriota; class Cyanobacteriia; order PCC-6307; family Cyanobiaceae; genus Cyanobium. The sequence continues at coordinate 51,971 of NZ_JAHLYP010000040.1, forward strand.
GGCCCAGGCCGCAGAGCACCAGGTCGGGGCGGGCGGCCCGCACCCGCTCCAGCTGCAGGTCCACGTCCTGGCCCTCGCTGAGCTGGGTCTCGGGGGGGAGCAGGGCCAGGTCGGCGGCCATCAACTGGCGATCGAGGTAGGGGGTGCCCACCTCCACCAGCTCCATGCCGCATTCACGGCTGAGGAACCGGGCCAGGGGAATCTCCATCTGGGAATCGGGGAGCAGGAACAGCCGCTTGCCGGCGAGCACTTCCCGATGGGGAGCCAGGGCCAGGCGACCCCGCTCCACGAGGGGGTCGAGCACCGCGTTGAAGTGGGCCGTGGGTACGCCGAAGGCGGTGGCGGCGGCGGCCATCCAGTCGCGGCTGCCCTCCACGCCGAAGGGATAGGGGGCGCTCAGCAGGGTGGCGCCCCGGTGCTGCAGGGCCCGGGCCGTTGCGCTCAGGAAGGGCTGGGCGAGCAGCACCCGCGTCCCCTTGCCGACGGGGGGCAGATCGGTGGAGCGGCGCGGCGGCAGGCTGCGGACCGTGCTGATGCCAAGCCGCTCGAAGATCAGCCGGAAACGATCCTCCACCGCATCGGCCAGGGTGCCCACGATCAGCAGCTGCTCCTCGTCGGAGCGGGGCAGCAGGGGGAGCATGGACAGCAGGGCGTTGTCCTCCCCCTGGGTGAAAGTGGTCTCGATGCCGCTGCCGGAGTAGTTCAGCACCCGCACCCGGCCCAGCAGCTGGGTGCTGAGCCGCTCCGCCGCCTTGGCCAGGTCGAGCTTGATCACCTCGCTGGGACAGGAGCCCACCAGGAAGAGGGTGCGGATCTCGGGTCGGCGCTCCAGCAGATCCTTCACCAGACGGTCGAGTTCCTCGTTGGCATCCGCCAGGCCCGCCAGATCCTTCTCGCCCAGGATGGCCGTGCCGAAGCGGGGCTCGGCGAAGATCATCACCCCGGCCGCCGACTGGATCAGGTGGGCGCAGGTGCGCGAGCCCACCACCAGGAAAAAAGCGTCGGGCATGCGGCGGTGCAGCCAGACGATGGACGTGAGGCCGCAGAACACTTCCCGCTGGCCGCTCTCCTTGAGGATGTCCGGGGGAGAAGGCTGAACCGGTGGAGCGGACACACCCATGGAGGGGATCGCCAGGTATGGAGCTTCCATGGGTTAGCGGGGCGGACGGGGTCGCTGCCCGACTGCGTTACATCTTTTCGGGATCGTGTCCGGATTCCAGCGCTCAGAGGCGGCGGCGGAAACCCTCGCTGAAACCGGCGCTGCGCTCGTCGCGATCCCCATCGGCGCTGCGGCTGAGCTTCCAGACGTTGCGTCCCAGGCGACGGGCCCTGAGTCCACCCCGCTCCACCACCGATGCCCCCGGCCGGGCCCCCATCAGCTGGGCCACTTCGGCGGTGCTCAGGGGCGCGCCGGTGCGGATGGCCAGGTCGGTGATCTCGAGCCGCTGCCGCAGGCCCGTCAGATCGACCGGGCTTTCGGTCTCACCTCCCTCGTGCCAGTCGCCGGGGATGTCGTCGCCGACAGTGCCAAGGCGCCGCATCAGGCCCAGACCGATGAAGGCGAGGGCCTGCTCCGGCCTCACCCCCTCATCCAGCGCCCTGGTGATCCATTCTGAGACGCTGTCCTGGTCCAGGGACGTCCGCAGGGGCTGGGTCTCGCTCGCGGCCCCCGGGGCCGGGGCCCTCTGCTCGGAGGATCCGGCGGGGGACGATCCGTTGGCGGAGGGAGCGGTTGCGTTGCGCCGGGAGGCCATGATCGCGCAGGCGGGGAGTGCCCTGGACGGTATCGGTTACCTTCCGCGTCGCAAGGGTCTCCATGGCATCACAGTGAAGAGGGAAGGAGGCATCTTTCCCACCCCCAGGCCGTTGCTGGATGCATCCATGGATCGCTCGCCTCTATCGGCTTCCGGACGTTCTGACCTTCTGTCCCCGTTCGCCAATGAGGCCGCGCAAGAGGAGCCCGTGGAGATCGCCCCCGGCGTCTGGTGGGTGGGGGTACGGCTGGCCCACGATCATTTTCAGTGCCACGCCTACTTCATCGCCAATGGATCCGAAGGGGTGCTGATCGACCCGGGTTCACCACTCACCATCGACGGCACCCTGGCCAAACTCAGGCGGATCACTGATCTCGACGCGATCCGCTGGATCGTCTGCCACCACCCCGACCCCGACATCTGCGCCGCCCTGCCCAGGCTGTCGGAGGAGCTGAAACGCCCCGACGTGCAGATGGTGAGCGAATGGCGCGGCAACGCTCTGATCCGCCACTACGGCCACCGCTTCCAGCCTTTTCTGGTGGAGGAGCACGGCTGGTGCCTGCCGCTGCAGGGCGATCGAAGGCTGGAATTCCAGCTGACGCCCTACCTGCACTTCCCGGGGGCCATGGTCTCTTACGACACCTTCAGTCGCACCCTGTTCTCCTCCGACCTGTTCGGAGGATTCGTGCCTGACAGCAACATCCTGGAGTCGGACGACGCCGCCTACATCATCGAGAACGCCAGGCCGTTCCACCAGCACTACATGCCCAGCCGGGAGCTGCTCAGTGCCGGTCTTGCCCGCATCCGCTCCCGCTGGCCTGAGATCAGCCGGATCGCTCCCCAACATGGCCACATCGTGGCCGCCTCGATCGTCGATGAGGTGTTCAAGGGGCTGGGTGCCATGGACTGCGGCGTCTACTGCCTGGCCGATGCGGACACGAACCTGAAGCGCCTGCTCCACATCGCCGAAGCCCGCAAGCGGCTGACCGAAGCCCTGATGCACCAAAGCAGTCCCCTGGGCATGGTCAGGGCCATGGGCACCATTCTGGAATCCTCCGGTGAGGCCAGTGACTGCGAACTGGGGGTGAACATGCCCGTCGACGGCTGGACCACCTGGTGCGCAGGCGACGGCCATCCCGAGCAACGGGAGCCGAACCCCGACTGGCACCACATCTGCCTGCTGGGCCGTCCTGCCATGGTGCTGGCCCTGCGGGGCGATGGCACGGAGCATCCCTTTGATCCCGACATGGAGCGGATGCTGAGGGACTTCGCCGAATCCATGCGCCCCTGGGTGGACAACCTTCTGCAGGATCAATCAGACGCGAAGGAGATGGCCGCCCTCAACACCGCGGCTTTCTCCGATCCGCTCACGGGACTGGCCAACCGGCGTGCCCTTGAAGCGGAGAAGCTGGCGGGAAGCTATTCCCTGATTGAACTGGATCTCGACCATTTCAAGGACGTGAACGACGCTTGCGGCCACGACGCCGGCGACCGGGTGCTCAAGGCGCTTGCCCGGGTGCTGCAGGAGTCGGTGCGGCAACAGGACCACACCTACCGCCTCGGCGGTGAGGAGTTCCTGGTGGTGCTGCCTGAGGCCGACGAGGGCACGGCCCTTCAGGTGGCCGAACGTATCCGGTTATCGGTGCGGCAGCTCGATCTCAAGGGGGATGCCCCCGGAGGGCGCATCACGGTCAGCCTGGGGGTGAGCACCAAATCAGCCCTGCTGACATCTGACTTCTCCCAGGTGATGGGCCTGGCCGATCAGGCGCTCTATGCCGCCAAAGGAGCCGGCCGTGACCGGGTCTGTGCCGCCGACAATCTTGCCGCGAGCAGCCTCTAGGGCGGAACACCTATGGCGGCGAACCACCCGGGAGTACCCTCCAGTCCTGGACAGCCCCTGGTGGCGGCCAGGGATCCCGGCGCTTCAACCCCCCCGGTGATCGACACGACCGTCTTCTCCGGGAGTTGGCGCCTGGCGCCGTGATGGATTCGCAGCCCGCCCGTTCTTTCCTTCGCGACGACCGGTCGGACGCCAGACGACGGGCGGCGAACCTGCGCATCACCGGCACCGATGTCAGTGGCGAGAGCTCCGGCCCCAGCTGCGTGATCACCACCGACAGCGAAGGCCGGCGTCTGGCGCGCCAGTCGAGCCACGTGCAGTCGATCGAGCTGCGCACCTACGTCTTCCTGGATTCGCTCCAGCCCCAGCTGGCGTCGTACATGGGCACGGTGTCCCATGGCTTCCTGCCGATTCCCGGCGATGCCTGCCTGTGGCTGGAGGTGTCACCGGGGATGGCCGTGCACCGGGTCACCGACATCGCCCTGAAAGCCAGCACGGTGCGGCTCGGCCAGATGGTGGTGGAGCGGGCCTTCGGTTCCCTGGCTCTGTACCACCGCGATCAGAGCAACGTCCTCCACTCCGGTGACGTGGTCCTGGAGGCCATCGGCAGCCGGGTGGAGCTGCGCAGCCGTTGTGAGGTCACCTGGACCGAGATCATCCGGGCGATCACCCCCGACCATGCCGTGCTGATCAACCGCCAGAACCGCCGCGGCTCGATGATCCAGGCCGGGATGAGCATGTTCATCCTCGAGACCGAGCCGGCCGGCTACGTGCTGATCGCCGCCAACGAAGCAGAGAAGGGCTCCAACATCACCGTGGTCGACGTCAAGGCCGTCGGCGCCTTCGGCCGCCTCACCCTGGCGGGCAAGGAGGGCGATGTGGAGGAGGCCGCCGCCGCCGCGATGCGCGCCGTGGCCCAGATCAACGCCGGTTCCAGGGCCTGATCGCTTCTGGTACCGCTCAGTCCAGGCCCAGCAGACGTTTCAGACCCGGTGCCATGGCCCGGGCGGCCTTGCCGCGGCTGCCCAGGCGGCTCTTGAGGTGCTCCCCCATAGCGGCATAGCTGCAACCCGCTGAGCGCACGAAGAAGAGCGGGTCGTAGCCGCCGCCATGGCCCGAGGGTTCCCGCAGGATCAGCCCCCGGCAGACCCCTTCGGACTCCAGCACGACCTGGCCGGAGGGGTCGGCCAGGGCCATGGCGCTCACGAAGGTGCCGCCGCGGTAGAGGGAATCTGCCAGCTCCTTGAGCAGCCGGTGGATTTTCTCGTGGTCGGTGGGGGCATAGCGGGCCGAATGCAGACCCGGGCGGCCATCGAGGGCATCCACCTCCAGTCCCGAGTCGTCGGCCAGGGCCCAACAGCCGGTGAGGGTGGCCGCGGTGGAGGCCTTCAGGCGCGCGTTCTCCGCATAGGTGAGGCCCGTCTCCTCGATCTCCAGATCCTTTGGCTGCTGCCGCACCTCCAGTCCCACCTCCGGACCTACCCCCTCAAGCATGGCCGTGATCTCGGCCACCTTGTGGGAGTTGCCGCTGGCGATCACCAGCACCGGGCGAGAAGGGGAGAGGGTCAAGCCGGGCCCACGGGGGGACCCATTGTGGTGCAGAGCGGTGTGGCGGGCGCTGAAGGGGTGGGGCAGGACGGGTTGAACATTCCACCCCCGGAAAACTCCAGGGTTCCTGCCCCGGGGCGGACGATAGGGAATTCGCCACCGATCGGACGAAGCGAGCAGTCAACGTTGCGCGACCGCTGACGGGCGACGGAGAGATTCGCCCTTAGGTTGCCAGCACCCTTTGGGCGCCGGAGGGCGATGGAGTCGAGCCTGGTCCTACAGAACCTGCTCTCAGCGCCGGTGCTCTTCTTCTTTCTGGGCATCCTCGGCGTACTGGTGGGCTCCGACCTGGAGATCCCCTCCCCGCTGCCCAAGCTGTTCTCCCTGTACCTGCTGCTGGCGATCGGCTTCAAGGGAGGCATGGAGCTGGCCCACAGCGGCCTCGGTCCCCAGGTGCTGCTGACGATCGGAGCGGCGGTGGTGATGTCCCTGCTGGTGCCCCTGACGAGCTTCCTGCTGTTGCGGCTGCGCCTGGATGGCTATAACGCCGCCGCCATCGCGGCCTCCTATGGCTCGATCAGCGCCGTGACCTTCATCACGGCCGAGAGCTTCCTCAATGTTCTGGAGGTGAACTTCGACGGCTTCATGGTGGCGGCCCTGGCCCTGATGGAATCGCCGGCGATCGTGGTGGGGGTGATCCTGGCCAAGCTCTCGGCCCCGGCCGAGGATCGGGAGTCCGCCGGGGACCAGGAGAACCGCGGTGATCAGGAGAACGGGGGGGGGGGTCTGCGCTGGCGGGAAGTGCTCCAGGAGGCCTTTCTCAACGGTTCGGTGTACCTGTTGATCGGCAGTCTGGTGATCGGCTATGTGGTGGCGGCCTTCAGCCCGGCGGGGCTGGAGAAGATGGATCCCTTCACCGAAAAACTGTTCTACGGAGCCCTCTGTTTCTTCCTGCTCGACATGGGCATCGTGGCGGCGCAACGGCTGCGGGACCTGCGCCAGACGGGGGCCTTCCTGATCGGCTTCTCCCTGCTGGCCCCCCCCGTGCACGCCTTGGTGGGACTGCTGGTCAGTGCCCTGCTGGGCCTGAGCCAGGGCAACACCCTGCTGTTCATGGTGCTCTGCGCCAGCGCCTCGTACATCGCCGTGCCGGCGGCGATGCGCATGACCGTTCCCCAGGCCAACCCGAGCCTGTACATCTCCACAGCCCTGGGTCTCACCTTCCCCTTCAATGTGGTGATCGGAATTCCTCTGTACATGGCGCTGACCCGACACTTCATCCCGGTCGGCTGAGCCCAGGCCCCACGCCATCCCCTCGCCAAACCTTTGCCCCGACACCATGAAACGAATCGATCTGTTTCTCAGCGAACGGGAGTTGAACCGGGTCTGCAAGGCCATCACCGCGGCCGGAGCCAAGGGCTATTCGGTGATGCGGCACGTCACGGGCATGGGGCCGTCCGGGGAGATCTCCGAAGGGATGGATTTCAGCGGGCTGGGGGCCAATGCCCACGTGATCGTGTTCGTCGAGGACGCCGTGCTGGCGGCCGTGGGCAAGGCCCTGAAGCCCCTGCTGAAGCGCTATGGCGGGGTGGGCTTCGTCTCGAGCGCCGAGCCCCTCTGAACCAGGCTGGCGGTCCCGCAGCAACCGCGCCGGAAGCAGCGATCAAGCAAAGCTTGCATTTTATGTTGCACTGATCAGCCGTCCTTATCAACCGATCGCAAAACCTTGATGGCCGCCGGGCTGCCAATCGCTTGACGGAGGGTTTGACGGAGGAGCAAGGTTGCACACGAACATTCCACCCCCCTCCTCCAGGAGCAGGTAATGGCAAACGAAACCATGGGCATCGCCCTCGGCATGATCGAGACACGCGGTCTGGTCCCCGCCATCGAAGCGGCTGACGCCATGACCAAAGCCGCCGAAGTGCGCCTCATCGGTCGCGAATTCGTCGGAGGCGGCTACGTGACCGTCCTGGTGCGGGGTGAAACCGGTGCCGTCAACGCCGCCGTCCGCGCCGGCGCCGACGCCTGCGAGCGCGTGGGTGACGGCCTGGTGGCCGCCCACATCATCGCCCGTCCCCACCGTGAAGTGGAGCCGGCGCTGAACAGCAGCTTCGGCCTGGGATCGAAGGACTGAGCGGTCAAGCCGACCCTCTGATTTTTCATCCGAACCCATCCGAACAATCCCATGAGCAAGAAGTACGACGCCGGGGTCAAGGAGTACCGCGACACTTACTGGACTCCCGATTACGTCCCCCTCGACACCGACCTGCTGGCCTGCTTCAAGTGCACCGGCCAGGAAGGTGTGCCCAAGGAAGAAGTGGCTGCCGCCGTGGCCGCCGAGTCCTCCACCGGCACCTGGTCCACTGTGTGGTCCGAGCTCCTCACCGATCTCGACTTTTACAAGGGCCGCTGCTACCGCATCGAAGACGTCCCTGGTGACAAGGAGTCGTTCTATGCCTTCATCGCCTACCCCCTCGACCTGTTCGAGGAAGGCTCGGTGACCAACGTGCTCACCTCCCTGGTGGGCAACGTGTTCGGCTTCAAGGCCCTGCGTCACCTGCGTCTGGAAGACATCCGCTTCCCGATGGCCTTCATCAAGACCTGCCCCGGCCCGCCGAACGGCATCTGCGTCGAACGCGACCGGATGAACAAGTACGGCCGTCCCCTGCTGGGTTGCACCATCAAGCCGAAGCTCGGCCTCTCCGGCAAGAACTACGGCCGGGTGGTCTACGAATGCCTCCGCGGCGGCCTCGACTTCACCAAGGACGACGAGAACATCAACTCCCAGCCCTTCCAGCGTTGGCAGAACCGTTTCGAGTTCGTGGCCGAAGCCGTGGAACTCGCCCAGGAAGAAACCGGCGAGAAGAAGGGGCACTACCTCAACTGCACCGCCGCCACTCCTGAGGAGATGTACGAGCGGGCCGAGTTCGCCAAGGAACTCGGACAGCCGATCATCATGCACGACTACATCACCGGTGGCTTCACGGCCAACACCGGTCTGTCGAAGTGGTGCCGCAAGAACGGCATGCTGCTCCACATTCACCGGGCCATGCACGCGGTGATCGACCGCCATCCCAAGCACGGCATCCACTTCCGGGTGCTGGCCAAGTGCCTGCGCCTCTCCGGTGGCGACCAGCTGCACACCGGCACCGTGGTGGGCAAGCTCGAGGGTGACCGTCAGACCACCCTGGGCTTCATCGACCAGCTGCGTGAATCCTTCATTCCCGAAGATCGCACCCGCGGCAACTTCTTCGATCAGGACTGGGGTTCGATGCCCGGCGTCTTCGCCGTGGCCTCCGGCGGCATCCACGTGTGGCACATGCCCGCCCTGGTTGCCATCTTCGGTGACGACTCCGTGCTCCAGTTCGGTGGTGGCACCCACGGTCACCCCTGGGGTTCGGCCGCCGGCGCCGCCGCCAACCGGGTGGCCCTGGAAGCCTGCGTCAAGGCCCGCAACGCCGGCCGCGAAATCGAGAAGGAAGGCCGCGACATCCTCCTGGAAGCCGCCAAGCACAGCCCCGAGCTGGCCATCGCCCTCGAGACCTGGAAGGAAATCAAGTTCGAGTTCGACACCGTCGACAAACTCGACGTCGGCTGAGCCGACACCCGGCCCCATGCCTTGCCACCGCTGACCGACGGTTCAACCACCGGTCAGCGGAGCTGGGCTTCCCATCCCATTCCCCTCAAGGATCCCCATGCCCTTCAAGAGCACCGTGGGTGACTATCAAACAGTCGCCACCCTGGAGACCTTCGGCTTCCTCCCGCCGATGACCCAGGACGAGATCTATGACCAGATCGCCTACATCATTGCCCAGGGCTGGAGCCCCCTGGTCGAGCACGTCCACCCCAGCCGCTCCATGGCCACCTACTGGTCCTTCTGGAAGCTGCCCTTCTTCGGTGAGAAGGATCTCGGCGTGATCGTGAACGAACTGGAGTCCTGCCACAGGGCCTACCCGGACCATCACGTGCGCCTCGTGGGCTACGACGCCTACACCCAGAGTCAGGGTGCCTGCTTCGTCGTGTTCGAAGGCCGCTGATCCAGCGGTCCCAGCGGATCCCGGCCGGCGGTCGGGGTCCATCACTTTTGATCATCCATTCACGGGGCGGACATGGCCAGGACCACCAGTCGGGAAGCAGCTCTGGAGCGCCGCAAGGCCCTCACCAACGGCGGCAAGAAAGCCACCGCCCAGTTCATGTCCTCCCCGGGACGGGTGCGCACGGCCGCCGATGCCCAGCGCAGCCGCACCGAAGTAGCGAGTCCTGCGTCAGCCCCTGCCGAGGTCGCACCACGCAGCAGCGCCGCACCACGCCGTGCCTCCACCTCGCTGACCTCCCCTTCCAGTTCCGGCCATCGCAGCAACGCCAAGCCGTTGGCGAACCCCAGCCGCAACCTGGTGCTGGAGCGCCGTGAAGCCCTCTCCCGCCGTGGCAAGCGCGCTGACACCTCCCGCGATCGCACCCGTCAGGAGGTGATGAGCGCCTCCAAATCCAACACCACCCCCGCCAGCTCCGCGGTGGCAAGCGATCGCCCCTGTGGCTGCAAGGACGCCAAGGCGGCAGCGGCCGCCAGCCCCAGCAGCTCCACCGGCCTGGGGGCGTCCCTGGCTAATCGCAGCGCTCGCAACGGCACTGGCGAGCGCCGTGGCGTCGCCAAGCGCACCGCCCAGCACAACCCCAGCCGGGCGATCGTCATGGCCCGCCGTGAGGCCCTCTCCAAGCGCGGCAAATCCGCCAGCGCCCCCACCAGCGCCGTCGCCGCCTCGGTGGCGCGCCAGGCGAACCCCGATATGAGCAGCCGCGAGCTGGCCCAGAAGGTGCGCGAACTGAAGTGCAAGGTGGGCTCCGCCGGCAGCTCCCGCAGCGGTGGCTCCCGTCCCACCGGCCCCCGCCGGGGCCAGGCCAAGATTGATGCCACCGCCGATGCCCATTGGAAAGTTGGCGTGAGCGAGACGGTCCGGGGCCAGGTCGTCACCGGCACCCAGGCCAACCGTTCCCTCAAGACCACCGGCAACGAGGCCAGCACCTGCCGGCCGGTCACCGGCACCGAGTACCTGGGCGCCGAAATCTTCCGCACCTTCTGCCAGAGCGACCCCACTCCGCTGCAGCCCGCCAAGGTGCGGGTGAGCGCCACCAGCCACGGCAACCGGGTCACGGGCAACGAAGTGGGCCGCTCTGAAAAAGTCACCGGCGACGAACCCGGCACCTGCAAGACCATCACCGGCACCGAATACATCTCCGCCAACCAGAGCGCCGCCTGGTGCGGCACCACCAGCCCCTCCCCCCGCAAGGTGGGGCTCACCCGCACCACCGCCGGCCGGCCTGTTTCCGGGGTGATCGTGGAGCGCTCCGAGCGGGTCACCGGCAACGAGCCCGGCGCCAATCGCCAGCTCACCGGGACCCAGTACGTGGGTGACCAGTCGGAGGTGCCAGGGCGCGCTCCAGCCAAGGTCAGCAGCCTGCACACCCTGCGCGGCACCGGCATCACCGGCACCCATGTGGGCCGCAGCGAGCACGTCACCGGCGACGAGCCGGGCTCCTGCCGAATGGTCACCGGCGACGAGTACATCGGCACCCAGCAGTTCGAGCAGTTCTGCGGCACCAAACCAGCACCGGAAGCCGCCAAGGTCGGGTTCAGCGTCACCAACAAGGCACTGGTGGTGAGCGGCACTCGAACCGGCCGTTCCGAGAAGGTCACCGGCGATGAACCCGGCACCTGCAAGGCCGTCACCGGCACCCCCTACGCCGGCATGGAGCAGGCCGGCACCTGGTGCGCCTCCGACCGGGTGGCCGAGATCCGCCAGCGCACCCCCGCCCGCATGGGCACCCCGGGACCGCGTCTCAGCGGCCTGCAGCCCGGCATCGGCGGTGTCATGACCGGTGCCGAGCATGGCGCCTGCGAGGACATCACCGGCACCCCCTACATCGGTGGCGACCAGCTGGCTGAAGCCTGCGGCGCCGCCGCAACCCAGGACGCGGATTTCCCCCAGCCCCTCACGGGTCAACCCTGGCAGCAGTTCAGCGTCCAGTCCCCAGCCCGTGCCGCCCATACGGCCCAGACCGCCCGCCAGCGCCCTGGTGGCGTCACTGGCAACAGCTACGAACAGGGCAACCGCATCACCGGCCCCTTCGACATGGCCGCCGACAAGGTGACCGGCACCGAACAGTTCCGCTTCGACCGGCGCGGCCCGGCGCCGGTCCGGCAGCGATCGACGCAACCCCCCGGAGCGGTCCGGCAGCGCCAACCGGCCGCGCCGGTGACCGTGGACGAAGATGCCCGTCCCACCTCCCGTATCACCGGCGAAGGCCTCTCCGCCGGCCTGAACATCACCGGTGATGACTGGGGTCGTGGCAAGCACGTGACCGGTACCGAGGGGGCCTCGGCCCGTCGCCGCAACCCCAGCAGGGTCGGTCCGATGGCGGCCATGCCCGGCTTCCAGAGCAAGCGCAACGAGGACCTGCCCGAGCCCACCAACAAGATCACCGGATCCAGCGGCAGCACCAACTCCGGTTCCCTGATCACGGTCTCCGGCGGAGCCCGCGGCTAATCTCTGATGCCCCGCCGCCCGGCCCCAGCGATCCGTGCCCTTGCCCCCAGCGCCCCCCGGCGCCGGAGTGAGGCTCCCGGTGGCGTCGATCTCTCCAGGCGTCTGGCAGCCGTACGGCTCGGTCAGGGGGCGTCCGGCCTCCATCCGCTGACGGACAGCGCCGCCAACGCAGCCCTGCAGACCTACGACCGCGGTGTCAAGGACGCCTTCGACCGGATCGTGCCCGTGCTCAAGCGCCTGTCGGCCCTGCAGCACGAGGATGACTTCGTGGAGCGCGCCCAGGGCCTGGCCCAGGCGGAGCTTGGCTTCAGCCTGCCCCTGCCGATCCTGGAGAAGGCCTGGGTCAGCCAGCTCGACATGCGCAGCCTGTTCGCCTGGTGCGTTTTCGAAACCTACGAGCAGACCAGCGACGGTTTCTTCCGCGACGATCCCCTGCATGGCCAGCCCGGCAGCCCGGCGGCGGAGGAATTCAACGCCTTCCTGCTCTCCTGCGGCTTCCACCTGCTGGATGCCACCCCCTGCGCCGACGGCCGCTTGGCCCATGCCATCGCCTTCGCTCTGCGGTTGCCGTTCAGCTCGGTGCGCCGCCGGCCCCACGCCGGTGCCCTGTTCGATGTGGAGAACACGGTCAATCGCTGGGTCAAGACCGAACATCGCCGCTACCGGGAGGGCATTCCCAACCCCGCCCACGACGACACCCGTTACCTGAAGGTGGTGCTCTACCACTTCAGTTCCCGCGATCCCTCCCACGAGGGTTGCGCCGCCCACGGCAGTGACGACACCCTGGCGGCCAGCTGCGGCCGAGAGCGGCTGATGGAGTTCCAGCAAGCGGTGGAGAACAGCTTCTGCTGCGGCGCCTCCGTCGACCTGCTGCTGCTGGGCATCGACACCGACACTGACGCCATCCGGGTGCACGTGCCGGGCATGGACGGCAGCACCCGCCTGGACCACTGGCTGGATGCCGCCACGGTGTATGAGGCGACGCGCCACCTCCATCCCGAGGAGGCCCGGCTCCGGATCGCTGAACTGGTAGAAGCGGCCGCGGCCAGCAGCCCCGATCCGGGCATGGTGCGCCTGATCGCCCGGTTGCTGGAGCACAACATCTCCCAGATCGACTACGTGCGCCAGTACCACCACGGGCACTACGCCGATGCCGGCCATGCCGAGCGCTTCATCGGCGTGGGCATCGGCTTCAAGGAGATCCACTTGCGCAACCTCACCTACTTCGCCTACATGGACACCGTCGAGGAGGGGGCCCCCGACATGGACGTGGGGGTGAAGATCTTCAAGGGCCTCAACGTCTCCCGCGGCCTGCCGGTGCCCGTGGTGGTGCGCTTCGACTACAACGGCAAGGTGCCGGGCGCCCGGGAGCGGGCGGTGCGCCATGCCCAGCGGGTTCAGGAAGCGATCGAGAACCGTTACGCCGATCTTTTCTCCCAGGGCCTGCTGCATGCCTTGCTCACCGTGCGCGACCAGGAACGCCACACGCCCGCCGAGGCGGTAGGTTCCACCATCAGCCTCACTAACGCAGGAGGGCACTGACCATGTTGATCTGCAAGGTGGTCAAACCCCTGGTCTCGACCAATCGCATCCCCGATTTCGAGCACAAACACCTCCAGGTGGTTCAGGACGGCAGCACCCAGAAGGTGGCCGTCGACGCGGTCGGCTGCATCCCCGGCGACTGGGTGATCTGCGTGGGCAGCTCGGCGGCCCGGGAAGCGGCAGGGAGCAAGTCCTATCCCAGCGATCTCACGATCGTGGGGATCATCGACCACTGGGATCCAGAAGCCGGCAAGGCCAGTCCGCCCCCCAGCGGCGCCCCGGCCACCCCGGGGGGCACGGCCTGATGGAAATCCTGCAGGTCACCGGCTCCCTGGTCTGCTCCCAGAGGGTTCCCGGTCTGGAGCACTGGAACCTGCGGGTGCTGCGCAGCCCCAAAGGCAAGCTCAGCGTCGCGGTGGATCCCGTTGGCGCCTCACCAGGCAACTGGGTGTTCACGGCCAGCGGTTCGGCCGCCCGCTTCGCCTGTGGCAACCCTGAGTCGCAGATTGATCTCACCATCGCCGGCATCATCGATTTCTGGGAGCCGGACGGGTAGGCGCCGGGGGGCCCCGCCACCGGGCGGCCTGCCTCCTTCCATCGTCTCCACTCCAGTTCCTCCTCCCCGCGCCCGTCCCATGGCCAGCCGCACCCCCCGCACCGGTCCCGACGCCACTCCCACCCCGGCGACGCCGGCGACCGTTCCGTCGCCGGCGGCCAGCACCACCACGGTGCCAGCCGGCGGCGGTAGCCCCCCGGCGCTGCCACCGGCTGCGGCAACCAAGCCGGCGGATCCCAAACCGGCGGCCGCCACCAAGGCCCCCCGAGCGGCTCGCGCCACCGCTCCGGCCCGCCAGCCCCGCCGGACCCCAGCCACGGCGACCACGGCCCGCTCCAGCGCCTCCATCCCCAGCCGCCGCGCCAGCGGCAGCGGTGCTGCCGGCACCCCCCCCACGACCCCCACTCCCCGTACCTCCCCCATGGCCCCCACCATCCACGGCATTGCCCTCGGCCTGATTGAAACCCGTGGCCTGGTGCCGGCGATCGAGGCGGCGGACGCCATGACCAAAGCAGCGGAAGTCACCCTGATCGCGCGTGAGTTCGTCGGCGGCGGCTACGTCACCGTGATGGTGCGCGGCGAGACCGGTGCAGTGAACGCGGCCGTCCGCGCCGGCGCCGATGCCTGCGAGCGGGTGGGCGACGGCCTGGTGGCCGCCCACATCATCGCCCGTCCCCACAGCGAAGTGGAGCCTGCCCTGGCGGCCTCCGGCATCGGCCGCAGGGGCTGATCCCCATGGACGCCGCCCATCCGCGCGTCCTCGGCTACCTGGGCCGCGCGCTGAGCCTGGAACTGTCTGCGGTGCAGCAGTACATGACCCAGGCCTCCCTCGTGGAGCTCTGGGGCGAGGCCGACGCCGCCGAACGCTTCCGCCAGGAAACGGTCGAGGAATTGCGGCATGCCGAACGGCTGGTGCAGCGCATGCTCCAGCTGGGGGTGGCCCCGGCCGCGTCCCAGCTGCGGCCCGTGGGCCACGCCGCCGATCTGGTGGGTCTGCTGCGCCTCAATGCAGTCCTGGAGCAGGATCTGATCCAGCACTACGACGAAGCCACGCGCTTCTGTCTGCTGATCGGCGATCGCAACAATGAAGCCTTCTTCCGCACCCTGAGGGACGAAGAACAGCAGCATGGGGAAGCGCTGGCGGCCTGGCTGGACAGCCTGGGCAATGCCCAGTCCCGGTCCCTGCAAAGGGCCACCTTCTGACGTCCCTCCCATTGCCGGACACCCTTCCCCTGTCGATCCAGCTCAGCTGGCTGATCCCCCTCTACGGATTCAGCGGCATGCTGCTGTCGCTGCCCTGGGCGACGGGCTGGATCAAACGCAATGGCCCCCGTCCGGCCGCCTACCTCAACCTGCTGGTCACCCTGCTGGCGGTGCTGCACGGCAGCCTTGTGCTGCGCGCCGTGCTGGCCCTCGGCCCCCAGCACCTCGACATCGCCTGGTTCGCGGCGGCGGACCTGGATCTGCGCATCGGCTTCGATCTCTCCCTCACCAACCTGGCGGCCCTCGAACTGGTCACCTTCATGAGCCTGGTGGGGCAGGTGTTCGCCCTGGGCTATCTCGACAAGGAATGGTCCCTGGCCCGCTTCTACGCCCTGGTCGGGTTCTTCGAAGGGGCCATGGCCGGGGTGGTGTTGAGCAGCAACCTGTTCATGAGTTATTTCCTGCTGGAGATGCTCACCCTCTCCACCTATCTGCTGGTGGGTTTCTGGTACGCCCAGCCCCTGGTGGTGACCGCCGCCCGCGACGCCTTCCTCACCAAGCGGGTGGGGGATGTGCTGCTGCTGATGGGCGTGGTGGCGCTGTCGGCCTTGGCCGGATCACTGGAATTCAACGATCTCTATGCCTGGTCGGCTAACCAGACCCTGCCCGCCCTTGGGGCCACCCTGCTGGGCCTGGGGCTGATCGCCGGGCCGATGGGCAAATGCGCCCAGTTCCCGATGCACCTCTGGCTGGATGAGGCCATGGAGGGTCCGAACCCGGCCTCGATCCTGCGCAATTCCGTGGTGGTGACCTGTGGCGCCGTGGTGCTGCTGAAGGTGATGCCTCTGCTGTTGATCTCGCCGGTGGTGATCGATGTGCTGCTGGCGGTGGGCACCATCAGTGCGCTGGGCGGTGCCCTGGTGGCCATCTCCCAGGTCGACCTGAAGCGGGCCTGCTCTTACTCCACCACCTCCTATCTGGGGCTGGTGTTCGTGGCCATCGCCCTGCAGCAGCCCTTCATCGCCCTGTTGCTGCTCTTCTCCCATGCCCTGGCCAAGGCCGTGCTGTTCATGAGCGTGGGCAGCGTCATCGCCACCACCAACTGCCAGGACCTCACCGAACTGGGTGGCCTGGGCTCCCGGATGCCCGCCACCACCACCGGATTCCTGGTGGGGGCGGCCGGTCTGACCGGCTTGCTGCCCCTGGGCTGTTTCTGGAGCTTCGGCCTGATGGTGGAGGGGCTGAGCTCCAGGGCCCCATTCTTCGCCGCCGTGGTGCTGCTCACCAATGGACTGACGGTCCTGAACCTGACACGGGTCTATCGCCAGGTGTTCATGGGAGCCCCCCACCCCAAGACCCGCCGCACCCCCGAGGTGAACTGGCTGATGGCCCTGCCGATGGTGACCGTTGCGGTACTGGTGCTGGTGACGCCCCTGGTGATGGCCCGCATCGACCGGGTTCCCGGCATCGGGGCCTTCTCGAGCCTCACCGCCCTGGTGCTCGTGGGCAGCGGTCTGGCCGGTCTGCTGGCCGGCAGCCTGGTCCCCCTGGACACCTTCTGGTCCCGCTCCGTTCGCCAACCGCTGCGCGTCCTGCAGGATCTGCTGGCCTTCGACTTCTACACCGACCGCATCTACCGGGCCACGATCGTGGCCTTCGTGGCCGGCCTGGCCAGGATCACCAATGGCTTCGACCAGCTGGTGGTGAACGGGCTGGTCAACCGCATCGCCGACGTCTCGATGGCCTCGGCCGAAAGCCTCAAACTTGGGGTGAGCGGCCGGCTGCAGACCTACGTCTTCACCGTGGTGGCGGCGATCGTGGTGCTGATCGGCAGCCTTTCCTGGCTGGGGAGCTGAGACGGAACCATGCTGAGCGCCCTGCTGCTGATTCCCTTCGCCGGCGCCCTCGGCCTGCTCTGCTGGCCAGGCGAGCTGTCCACCGAGCGCATCCGCCGCACCGCCCTCGCCCTGCTGGTTCTGCAGCTGCTCTGGAGCCTGCGGGTGCTGCTGGCCTTCGACTTCAACGATCCGGGCCTGCAATTGCAGGAGTCCTTTGCCTGGGTGGACAGCATCGGCCTCGATTACCGGCTGGGTGTCGATGGCCTGGCCATGCCCCTGGTGCTGGTCAACGCCGCCCTCACCCTGGTGTCGGCGATCTGTACCCGCGACCTCAGCCAGCGTCCCCGCCTCTACTTCGCCCTGCTGCTCGGGATCAGCGGCGCGGTGAACGGGGCCTTCCTGTCAGAAAACCTGCTGCTGTTTTTCCTCTTCTATGAGCTGGAGCTGATTCCCCTCTGGCTGCTGATCTCGATCTGGGGCGGCGCCAACCGGGGCTATGCCGCCACCAAGTTCCTGATCTTCACGGCCATCTCAGGCTTCCTGATCCTGGGGGCCTTCCTGGGCCTCGCCCTGGTCACCGGCCAGGCCGATTTCGGCATCCACGCGGTGACCACGGCCCAGCTGGGCATGGGCACCCAGCTGGTGCTGCTGGGGGCGCTGTTGATCGGGTTTGCCATCAAGATCCCCCTGGTGCCCTTCCACACCTGGCTCCCGGATGCCCACACCGAGGCCTCCACGCCGGTGTCGGTGCTGCTGGCCGGTGTGCTGCTGAAACTGGGCACCTACGGCCTGCTGCGTTTCTGCCTGGGGATATTCCCGGAGGCCTGGGCGTTGCTCGCTCCCTGGCTGGCGGGCTGGGCGGCGGTGTCGGTGCTGTATGGCTCCCTGGCGGCCATCGCCCAGCGGGACATGAAGCGGATGGTCGCCTACAGCTCCGTGGGCCACATGGGCTACATCCTGCTGGCGGCGGCCGCTGCCACCCCCGTCAGCCTGCTCGGGGCCGTCTTCCAGATGGTCAGCCACGGCCTGATCTCCGCCCTGCTGTTCCTGCTGGTGGGCGTGGTCTACCGCAAGACCCGCACCCGGGACCTGGAAGTGCTGCGCGGCCTGCTCAACCCCGAGCGGGGCCTGCCCTTCACCGGAACGCTGATGATCCTGGGGGTGATGGCCAGTGCGGGCATGCCCGGCATGGCGGGTTTCATCTCCGAGTTCCTGGTGTTCCGCGGCAGCCTCGCCGCCTTCCCGGTGGCCACCCTGCTGTGCATGGTGGGCTCCGGCCTCACGGCGGTGTACTTCCTGCTACTGGTGAACCGGGCCTTCTTCGGCCGGCTGGCGGTGACCCCCCCCAGCGGCGATCCGGTGGCCGACTCCCGCCTGGAGGTGCGCCTGCCGGCCGTGGCCCTGCGCGAAACCCTGCCCGCCCTGGCGCTGGCCAGCGGCGTCGTGGTCCTGGGGGTGCTGCCCTGGGGACTGGGCAAGCTGAGCGAACAGGCCACCACCGCCATGGCCCAGTTGCCGGCCCTGGTGGCGGCGATCCAGGGCGGAGGGCTGCTGTCATGAGACCGATCCCCCGTTCCCCCAAACCGCCCCTCACGTTCAGGGGCGGCCTGCCCTCCGCCAATGATCTGGTGGAATCCCTGCTGGCCGGACGCACCCTGCTGGACGAGTCCCCCGATCACCTGAGCCAGGTGGTGGACGTGCTGGAGAGCTACGGGGAGGTGCTGGATGCCTACAGCATCAATCTGATCTACCAGGCCGAGAAGCAGTTCCTGAATCCCTTCCCGGTGTTCCGCTTCCTCGATGGTGACCACAGCCCGGCGAAGATCTGGCGCCATCTGCTGCACGACCGGATCAACTTCGAATATGCGGAGTACTGCCAGAAGTCGATGCTCTGGCACGGCACCGGTGGCCTCGATGCCTACCTCGACAGCGACGCCTTTGCGGCCAACTGTGCCGCCATCGTGGCCCACAAGACCCGCCGCGACCCCCTGCTGGCGGTCCTCAACCCATTGTTTCCGCAGTTCCTGAGTGAACTGATCCGCTCGGCGGCCACCACCCATGCCCTCGGCCAGTTCTGGCGGGTGATGAGCGATCTGTTCATCGATCTGGCCAGGGCCGAGCGGGACGGGCGGGTGGACTCGATCGCCGCGGTGGTCAGCTTCATCAAGGACGGTCTGGTGGCAGCAGCGGGGGCCCCGATCACCTACGCGGTGGAGATCGCAGGCACCCGCTTCTGGGTGCTGCCCCCCGAGGCGGGCCTCACCTTCCTGATGGATGTGGCGGTTCCCTATGTCGAAGCGGTGTTTCTGCGCGGCACCCCGTTCCTGGGCACCGTGTCCTTCAACGCCCAGGCCCAGCAGATCTCCCCCGACCAGGCCCAGTTCATGTATGGCGCCCTCTACGCCGACCCGCTCCCCACCATGGGCTCGGGCATCCCGCCCAGCCTGCTGATGCAGGACATGTACCGGCACCTGCCGGACCGCCTGCACCAGACCTACCTGGCCGGCATCCGCGGCTCAGGGGACGTGCGCGTGAAGATCTGCATGACGTTCCAGAAGGCGATGTTCTGCGTCACCAACGCGGCCATCGCCGGCACGTTCCCCCACTCACTCAGCAGCGACGTCCCAGCGGAGCAGGCAGCCAACCGGGCCTACGCCGCCGCCTGGGCCGCCCGGCTCTGCGTGGCCCGCACCGACTGTCTCGACGCTCCGGGCTGATCTAGGGTCAGATCCATGGATCAGCCCTGGACCCGGCGGCCCCGACCCGATCGGCTCGAGCGCCGCATCGAGTTCGACGACTACGAACGCACCCGCACCTTCCTGGAGCGCCTGAACGGCCTCTCGGAGCAGGAGGGCCGCTTCCCCGACATCAGCTTCGGGCGCACCTACGTGAACCTCACGCTGCGCGCCGAAGCCGACGAGGACCCGATCGGCGAACCGGAGGAAACCTTCGCCAAGGCCATTGATGGTCTCCTCTAGCGACGACGCTGCCGACCCAGCTGGGGTGGCCGACTCCCAGGAATCGACGCTGGTGGACCTGCGGGCGGCCTACGACGCCGCCGGAATCAAGGAGGGTCTCGACCAGCTCGACCGGGAACTGATCGGCCTGCGCCCGGTGAAGGCCCGGATCCGGGAGATCGCCGCCCTGCTGGTGATCAACCGGGCCCGCACCCAGGTGGGGCTCGACACAGCTCCCCCCAGCCTGCACATGTCGTTCACCGGCCGGCCCGGCACCGGCAAGACGACGGTGGCGGCGCGCATGTCGAAGATCCTGCACGGGCTCGGCTACGTACGCAAGGGCCATGTGGTGACGGCCACCCGCGACGATCTGGTGGGCCAGTACATCGGCCACACCGCCCCCAAGACCAGGGAGATGCTCAAAAAAGCGATGGGCGGCGTGCTGTTCATAGACGAGGCCTACTACCTCTACAGGCCCGAAAACGAACGGGACTACGGCGCCGAGGCGATTGAGATCCTGCTGCAGGTGATGGAGAACAACCGCAACGATCTGGTGGTGATCTTCGCCGGCTACAAGGAGCGGATGGACATCTTCTACCAGAGCAATCCTGGGCTCTCCTCGCGGGTGGCCAACCATATCGACTTTCCCGATTACACCGCCACGGAACTCCTGGCGATCGCCCAGCTGATCCTGGCAGCGGAGAACTACCGCTTCAGCCCGGAGGCGGGCGCGGCCTTCGCCGATTACATCCAGCGCCGCATGCAGTTGCCCTTCTTCGCCAATGCCCGGTCGATTCGCAACGCCATCGACCGGGCCCGCATGCGCCAGGCCAACCGGCTGTTCAGTGGCATGGGCCAGGCCCTCACCAAAATCGACCTGATGACGATCGAGGCCGACGACATCATCGCCAGCCGGGTGTTCCACGGGGAAGTTGAGGGGCTGGATCCGGCCCGGCCCCTGACCGGCGCCGGCTGAGGGTCAGCGCCGCTGGCGGCAGGCGATCTGCAGCAGGTCCCGCACCTGCTGCACCCGCCGGGCCAAGGCGGGGTCGCTGCTGAGCTTCTTCTCCACCTGCTCCACGGCGTACATCACGGTGGAGTGATCCTTGCCGCCAAAGGCTTCGCCGATGCGGGGCAGCGACAGGTTGGTGTTCTGACGCATCAGGTACATCCCCACCTGCCTCGACTGGCTGACGGCCCGTTTGCGGCTGGGGCTGAGCATCTCATCGATGCGCACCTCAAACACTTCGGACACCTTCTCCAGCACCTGCTGGGGGGTGACCGCCACCTCATTGCCGACCGGATCGAGCATGGGCGCGAGCGATTCCACGGTCATCGGCAGACCGGTGATCGAGGCGAAGGCCACCGCCCGGGTGAGGGCGCCTTCCAGTTCACGGATGTTGGAGGTGAAGCGCCCGGCGATGTACTGGATCAGTTCCCGGGGCAGGGACACCTGTTCTGCCTCGGCCTTCTTGTGCAGGATCGCCATGCGGGTCTCCAGGTCGGGGATCTGGATATCGGCAATCAGCCCCATCGAGAAGCGGGAAATCAGCCGCTCCTGGAGCTTGGGAATCTGGCTGGGGGGCCGGTCGCTGGCGATCACAATCTGGCGGCCGGCCTCGTGCAGGGCGTTGAAGGTGTGGAAGAACTCCTCCTGGGTGTATTCCTTGCCCTCGATGAACTGGATGTCGTCCACCAGGATCAGGTCGGCCGCCCGGTAGCGATCGCGGAAGGCCTGCATGCCGTCCTTGCGAATCGCCTGGATCAGGTCATTGGTGAAGGTCTCGGTGGAGACATAGAAAACGCGGGCGTCTGGATCGATCTCCAATCGGTAGTGGCCGATGGCCTGCATCAGGTGGGTCTTGCCCAACCCCACCCCGCCACAGATGAACAGGGGATTGAACTCCCGGCCGGGGGCCTCAGCCACCGCAAGAGAAGCGGCATGGGCCATGCGGCTGTTGGCCCCCACCACGAAGCGGTTGAACACGTAGCGGGTGTTCAGGCCCGCTCCGAGGCGCAGGGGCGCCGGCACCGTCCTGGTGCCCCCCCCCGCACCACCGGTCGGGCCTGCCGCCGCTGGACGCACGGGGGCCTCGACCCCTGGCAGCGGCGGCGCGCCGCCGTTCTCGCCGACAACCTCCAGCGGCCCGGCCAGGGGTTCGGCATCCGGGGCCACCTCCACCTCCACCCGCACCTGCCGTCCGGCGTGCTCGCTGGCCACCGCGGCGATCATCACCAGGTAGTTCTTGCGCAGCCAGCCGCAGGCGAAGCTGTTGGGGGCCTCAAGACGCAGCAAACCGTCGGCGTAGTCGCGGCAGCGAGCCTGACGGATCCAGGTCTCGTAGGTCGGTTTGCTGAGCCTGCCCTGAAGATCCTGGCTCACCCGCTGCCACAGCTGATCACCCTGCTGCACCAGGAGCCCACGACGCGATGGCCGAATATAGGCATCCCGTGCCCGGAGGTTCGTCTTTAATGAATCCTTCAGCGACGCCCGTCCGCCCCCGATGGTTCAGCCCCGTTTCCTGTCCCGCCTCAGCCTCCTGGCGGCCACAGCAGGCCTGCTGACCTCCTGCACCGGCACCCGTCTGGCCTTGCCGGGCCTGCCGGGCCTGCCGAAGCCCGAGCAGCCCCCCATCAGCGATGCGGCACCGGCGCCAACGCTGCAGCCCAGCAGTTCCGTGATCGTGGATGCGGTCGAGAAGGCCGGCCCGGCCGTGGTGCGCATCGACACGGTCAAGCGCACCGTGAACCCCCTGGGGGGGATCTTCGGCCGGGGTCCGGCCATCCAGCAGCAGCAGGGCCAGGGATCGGGCTTCATCACCCGCTCCGACGGGGTGCTGCTGACCAACGCCCACGTGGTCGAGGGGGCCAGCGAGGTGAGCGTGACCCTGCCCGACGGCCGCAGCTTCACCGGCAAAGTGCTGGGGGCCGATCCCCTGACCGACGTGGCGGTGGTGAAGGTGGTGGCCTCCAAGCTGCCGGTCGCCACCCTGGGCGATTCCAACAAGGTGCGGCCGGGGGAATGGGCGATTGCCATCGGCAACCCCCTCGGCCTCGACAACACGGTGACGGCCGGGATCATCAGCGCCATCCAGCGCACCAACGCCGTGGGTGAGGGCCAGCGCGTGCCTTACATCCAGACCGACGCGGCCGTGAACCCCGGCAACAGTGGCGGGCCCCTGATCAACGACCGCGGCCAGGTGATCGGCATCAACACCGCCATCCGCCAGGCGCCAGGCGCCGGTCTGAGCTTCGCGATCCCGATCAACACGGCCCGGCAGATCGCCGCCCAGATCCTCGAGCGCGGCTATGCCAGCCACCCCTACATCGGTGTGCGCCTGCAGGCCCTCACCCCCCAGCTGGCCAAGGAGATCAACGCCACCACCAGTGAATGCCGCCTGCCGGAGGTGAACGGCGTGGTGGTGGTCGAGGTGATGGCGAACAGCCCGGCGGCCCGGGGCGGGCTCAAGCCCTGTGACCTGATCGAGAAGGTGGGCGACAAGACCGTCCGCAACGCCTCGGAGGTCCAACTGGGCGTCGACCGGGGCAAGGTGGGCGATCCGCTGACGATCACGGTGCTGCGCGACGGCTCCAGGCAGAACCTCACCGTCCGCCCCGCCGAACTGCCGCGCGAGGGTTGAGGCCACCGAGGGGCCGGGGGACCGGACCACCGCAGCTGGTGATGCTGGCCCGCTGGCCGGCTCCGGGCCGCTGCAAAAGCCGCCTCGTCCCTGGGGTGGGCAGGGCCAGGGCCGCCGCGATCCAGGCTCGCCTCACCCAGCACGGGCTGGCGGCTGCGGCCGAAGCCCGCAGGGCCATGGCGGTAGCCGGAGCCGCTGGGGGCCGAGGGGGCGGACTCGAACTGGTGCTGGCGGCGAGCGGCCTGGGTCCCGGGGCCGCGGCGCGCTGGGGCCGCCGCCTCGGGGTCGACCGGGTGGTGGCCCAGGGGACCGGCAGCCTGGGGTTGCGGCTGCAGCGTCAGCTGCTGCGCGGCTGCCGAGAGGGGGCTTCGGCCGTGGTGCTGATCGGCAGTGACCTGCCGGCTCTGGCGGCCGAGGATCTGCTGGAGGCGTTCCGGGCGCTGGAGCACAACGCCCTCGTGCTGGGCCCCGCCGGCGACGGGGGCTACTGGCTGATCGGCCGGCGCCAGGCCACCCCCCAGCTGTTCACGGGCATCGACTGGGGCAGCGACCGGGTGCTGGCGCAGACCCTGCAACTGGCCGGGCAGGCTGGCCTGGACGCGGCCCTGTTGGCGGAGCGCCACGACCTCGACCGCCCCGCCGACCTGGCCCCCTGGCGATGAGGCCGCCCGTGAGCGTGGTGATCGCCGCCCGCAACGAGGCCCGCGGCCTGCCGGCCCTGCTGGCGGATCTGGCCACGGCACCGGAGCTGGTGCGGGAGGTGCTGGTGGTGGATGGCGGCAGCCGCGATGGCACCCCACGGCTGGCCGCCCTGGCCGGCGCCCGGGTGCTCCACGACGGCAGCGGCCGGGGCGGCC
>NZ_JAHLYP010000041.1 GCF_025127995.1 Synechococcus sp. CS-1332
GCCCAACTGCCGCCCCGCGCCAGCGGCAGGCCCGGATCGAGGGGCAGGCCGGCCAGCCACGGGCCCGCCGCCTCGGCCGCCAGGGCCGCCAGGCCGGCATCGGGATCGTCGGTCTCGGCCAGTTTCCGCAGGGACACGCCCTCGGCGGCGGCCAGCCGCGCTGCCACCGCCGCCAGGCCCTCCAGCTCCTGCCGTAACCCCAGTCCCACCAGCAGCAGTCCACCGCGGTACTGCGTTTCGGCCCCTGAAACCGACATGGTTGTTTGCACTGTCCGGGCCGGCTCGCTTCTACCATCGTGCTGCGAAGCAACACCGCCTGCGCCCTTGTCCACTTTCTCGACCGCTGAACGGGTGGAGCAGAGCGGCCAGCCGCCCCTCACCAGCCACGACCCTCGCCGGTTGCGGTTGTTCTGCGGCAACGCCAACCCTGACCTGGCCCGGGAAATCGGCGCCTATCTCGGAGTGCCCGACGGCCCGAGGGTGATCAAGCGTTTCGCCGATGGCGAGCTCTACATCCAGATCCAGGAGTCGATCCGTGGCTGCGACGTCTTCCTGATCCAGCCCACCTGCGCTCCGGTGAACGATCACCTCATGGAGCTGCTGATCATGGTGGATGCCTGCCGGCGGGCCTCGGCGCGCCAGATTACGGCCGTCATCCCTTACTACGGCTACGCCAGGGCCGACCGCAAGACGGCCGGACGGGAATCGATCACGGCCAAACTGGTGGCCAACCTGCTGGTCAAGTCCGGCGTCGAACGGGTGCTGGCCATGGACCTGCACTCCTCCCAGATCCAGGGCTACTTCGACATCCCCTGCGACCACATCTACGGCTCGCCGGTGCTGGTCGACTACCTCTCCACACGGGACCTGGGCGAAGTGGTGGTGGTCTCCCCCGACGTGGGCGGTGTGGCCCGGGCCCGTGCCTTCGCCAAGCAGATGAAGGACGCACCCCTGGCCATCATCGACAAGCGCCGCTCCGGCCACAACGTGGCCGAAAGCCTCACCGTGATCGGCGATGTGGTCGGCAAGACGGCGATCCTGATCGACGACATGATCGACACCGGCGGCACCATCTTCCAGGGCGCCCAGCTGCTGCGGGCCCGGGGGGCGGCCCGGGTGCTGGCCTGCGCCACCCACGCCGTGTTCTCCCCCCCCGCCGTTGAGCGCCTCTCCACCCCGGGCCTGTTCGAGGAGGTGGTGGTCACCAACAGCATCCCCCTGCCCCCCGACCTTCACTTTCCCCAGCTGCGGGTACTCTCGATCGCCAACATGCTGGGTGAAACGATCTGGCGCATCCACCAGGAGAGCTCGGTCAGCTCGATGTTCCGCTGAGCGGCACCGTCATGCCCGCCGCCCCACCGCCCGTCCAGCGGGTGCCGCTCAAGCGCTTCGCCCATCTCAAGCGCCACCTGCCGGTGCCGCTCACCGTGCTGGTCACGGCCCTGCTCGCCCTGACCGTGGGGGCGCCCGGTCCCGCCGCCGCCGAGGGACGCCTGCCGAAGGGGTTCGAGCGCCGCATCGGCGTCTGGCTCACCAACAGCCCCAGCCCCCTCTACTACGACGCCAAACGCATCGAGACCGCCGTGGCGCAGCTCGACGCCGCTGGCTTCAACACCCTCTACCCCAACGTCTGGAGCCGGGGCGCCACCTTCCACCGCAGCCGCTGGGCGCCGCTGGAGCCCGCCCTGGCCCGTTCCAACCCCGGCCTCGACCCGATCTGCCGCTTCACCAAGGCGGCCCATCGCCGCGGCATGCAGGTGATCCCCTGGTTCGAGTACGGCCTGATGGAGCCGGCCGATGCCGATGTGGTCCAGCGGAACCCGGAGTGGGTGCTGCGTCGCGCCGACGGCAGCGCGCTCTACGCCATGCACGGCGCCAACCTGAAAACCTCCCCGCTCAAGGACCTGCGGGTGTGGCTGAATCCGGCCCATCCGGGTGTGCGGGCCCGCTTCATCGGCCTGATCAGCGAGATCGTCCAGCGCTGCGGCGTGGACGGCATCCAGCTCGATGACCACTTCGCCTGGCCCGTGGAACTGGGCTACGACCCCTACACCCGCTCCCGCTATCTGGCGGACACCGGCCGGGAGCCGCCCACCAACTTCAACGACCGCTACTGGATGAAGTGGCGCCGCCAGCAGCTCACAGCCCTGCTGCGCGAACTGCGGGGCACCCTGCAGGAGGTGGGTGGTCCGCGGCGCACGGTGATCAGCCTCTCGCCCGGTCCCTTCCGCTTCGCCTACAACCACTGGCTGCAGGACTGGGAGCTCTGGGCCCTGGGCGAACTGGTCGACGACCTGATCGTGCAGAACTACGCCTATTCGGTGAAGGGCTTCGAGCGCGACCTCGACCAGCCGGCGCTGGTCAAGGCCCGTCGCTGGGGCATGCCGGTGGAGATCGGCATCCTGTCCGGCTTCGGCGGCCGCACCCCCGACATGGCCACCCTCGAGCAGAAGGTGCGCCTCTCCGCCGCCCGGGGCCACGGCGTGATCTTCTTCTACTGGGAGGGGCTCTGGGGCCAGCACGCCGGGCCGGAGGGGGCCGCCGTCCGGCAGGCCGCCTTCCGGCGCCTCAACAAAGAGGTGTTCGGCAACCGCTAGTCGTTCTCGGCAGCCGCGCCGAGGCACTGCCCCACCACCTCGCGGGTGTTGGTGGAGAGTTCGGCCGCCGCCAGCTGGTCGAGGGCCTCCCGCATCCGCTCCCGCCTCCCGGGGCCGTAGCTCTGCCAGCGGCTGAACACCTTGGCCAGGCGCGAGGCCGTGATCGGATTGCGCTGGTCCAGGGCGGCGATCTGGTCGGCCATGAAGCGGTAGCCGCTGCCATCGGCGGCATGGAACACCGATGGATTGCCCGCCAGCCCCCCCAGCACGGCCCGCACAGAATTGGGCGCCGCAGGATCGAAGCGGGGATGGTCGAGCAGCCGCTGCACCCGCTCAAGGCCATCGGCGAAGGGGGCTGAGGCCTCCAGGGCGAACCAGGAATCGAGGATCACCGGCTTCTGCTCCCAGCGGGCATAGAAGGCCTCCACCGCCTCCTGGCGCGCAGCGATCGGGTGATCCTGCAGCGCCCGCAGGCCCGCCCGGGCCAGGGTCATCGAGGGGCCGTCCACTGCCGAGCGGGCGGCGGCGATCACCGACGCGTCGCCGGCGGCCACCCGCCAGCTCCAGATCGAGGCCGTCAGCATCCGGTCGCCCACCCCCTCCGGCCAGGCCAGGGACCATTGGTTGCTGCAGCGCTGCAGGGCCCGCTGCAGCGGTTCGGCCAGGGCCTCCCCGAAGCGGCCGCGCAGGGCCTGCAGGGCGGCGAACAGGGCCGGGGGATCGGGCTGGGGGGCGGCATCCTCCAGTTCGGCCAGGCCCGGCAGGGCCAGCAGCAGGCTGCGGCTGGCCTCCGAGAGGGAGGGATCGGCCAGGATCCGTTCAAAGGCGGCGATCAGCGCCTCTTCCAGGCCCTCGTCCACCCGGCCGGCGGCCCGGCGCAGCACGGCCCGGCGCAGCAGCAGCTGGCCCGCGTCCCAGCGGGCGAAGGGGTCGCTGTCGGCCGCCAGCAGGCGCACCAGCTCGCTGCAGGGCCGCCCCAGTTCCACCTTCACCGGCGCCGAGAACTGACGCAGCAGGGAGAGGGCCGGCGGCGGTGCCTGGGCCGGCAGCCCCTCGAAGCGGAAGACCTGCTCCTCCTGATCGATCAGCAGCAGGCGCGTGCCCGCCCCCCAGCGCCGTGGCAGCAGCGGGGCGGCGCCGTGGTCGGGGTCTTCGGCCACCAGCTGCATCGGCAGGGGCTGGCCGGCCTGGCTCACCAGCCCCACCGCCAGCGGGATCACCAGGGGTTGCTTGTCGGGCTGACCGGGGGTGGCTGGGGTCGACTGGCGCACGAACAGCTCCAGGATCCCGGCCGCCTTGTGCCAGCGGCGCCGCAGCTTCAGCACGGGTGTGCCCGCCTGGTGATACCAACGCCGGAACTGGGCGAAATCGAAGGGCGGCAGGCGGCAGCTGCCCGCCACCGCGCCGGCCGCGTCCTGCATCGCCATCACGAAGTCCTCGCAGGTGGCGGCGGTGCCGTCGTGGCGCTTCACATAGAGCGCCATGCCCCGCTGGAAGGTCTCTTCCCCCAGCAGGGTGTGCAGCACCCGGATCACCTCCGATCCCTTTTCGTAGATCGTGGTGGTATAGAAATTATCGATCGCCTGGTACTGATCCGGTTGCACCGGATGGGCGGTCGGACCCGCATCTTCCCGGAACTGGGTGTTGCGCAGCATCGCCACGTTCTCGATCCTGTTGAGGGCATGGCCGTGCAGATCAGCCGAGAAGCACTGGTCGCGAAACACGGTGAGCCCCTCCTTCAGCGACAGCTGGAACCAGTCGCGGCAGGTGATGCGGTTGCCCGTCCAGTTGTGGAAGTACTCATGGGCGATCACACTTTCGATGCGCTCCAGCTCACCATCGGTGGCCGTGGCGGCATCGGCCAGCACCAGCTTGGAGTTGAAGATGTTGAGGCTCTTGTTCTCCATCGCGCCCATGTTGAAGTGGCGCACGGCAACGATGTTGTACTCGTCGAGGTCGTACTCCAGGCCGTAGACGCGCTCGTCCCATGCCATCGCCCGTTTCAGGGACGCCATGGCGTGGGCGGTGAAGGGGGCATCGCCCGGCTCCACATGCAGGCGCAGCTGCACCGTCCGGCCGCTGGCGGTGACGAAGCTGCCGCGAATCTCCTCCAGCCGGCCCGCCACCAGGGCGAACAGATAGGAGGGTTTGGGGAACGGGTCGTCCCAGACGGCGTAGTGACGGGCTTCCCCGTTGGGTCCGGGCGGCAGGTCGCCGCTCTCGAGGCTGTTTCCGTTCGAGAGCAGCACCGGGGCGGCCTGACGGTCGGCCTCGATCCGCACCCGGAAGCGGCTGAGCAGGTCGGGGCGATCGGGGTGGTAGGTGATGCGGCGGAACCCTTCCGCCTCGCACTGGGTGGTGACCATCCCCCCGCTCACGTAGAGCCCTTCGAGGCTGGTGTTGGCCCGCGGATCGAGCCACACCGTGCTGGTGATCACGAAGGGCCCCTGGGGCGGTTGCAGCACCAGCAGTCGATCCTCCTCCAGCCGGATGGCCTCGGGAGACAGGGGGACGCCATCGAGCTCCAGGGAGCGAAGCTCCAGATCCACGCCCCTCAACTCCAGCGGCGCGATGGTCCCCTGCGGCCCGTCGGCGCCAGGCCCGGGCAGGAACGCCAGTCGCGCCTCCACCAGGGCATGGTCGGCGAACAGGCGCACCGTCAGATCGGTGCGCTCGAGGAGATAGGGCGCCGGCCGGTAGTCGGCGAGGTGCACGACGGCCATCAGTGGCTCACTTGGGGGCTGGCTTGGCGGCGCCCTGCTGCTTGATGGCGTCCTGGACCTTCTTCATCACGTCGGCAGGCACTTCCTTGGGGCAGATTTCGGCGGCACCGAGCACGGCCGAGTTGATGGCGCCACGGCGCAGTTCCTCAATGGTGAGGGCCTTGGTGCCCACCTGTTGGATTTCCCCCTTGTGCTGGCCGAGGATCAGCTGGGCGATGGTTTCGCCGGCGATGCCCACCGATTTCTCGAAGTCGATGCCGGCGGCGCGGGAGATGCAGACGTTGACGGCGCCGATGCGGGTGTAGAGAGCCATCTCAGCGGCGGTGGCGGGTGCGGCATGGGCCGCCACGGGTGCCAGCAGCAACGGCATGGCCACCAGGGGGGCCACCAGCAGCGGCCGGGTGCGGCGAAGCAGGAGAGACAAAGGGGTAGGACGTCGTGAACCCCCATCGTGATGCATCACAGCAGTCGCCACAGCCGCCTCAGAGTCCGCTCCGCGAGGCGTCCCCGCCGCCGGGGCCCCGGCGCCGCCAGCGCTTAAGCGATCGGTTCTCCCGCGGGCTCCAGCCGGATTTCGTGGTGGAACTCCACCAGTTCGAGGCTGCCGTGGCGCCAGGTGTGGATCGAGCGGGAGCAGTAGTTGTCCTGATCCACCAGGCGGATCTGCTCGAGCACCTCCCGGTCGTCGTCGTGGGACTGGAACGCCATGGTGTGCTCATCGATCTGGCGGATCTGGCTGATGGTTGGGGCCCCCGCCAGGTCGCCGCTGCTGCGCCGCAGCTGGTGACCGCACAGCCTGGCCTCCATGGTGCCCTCCGGCCTGTAGTCGGGTTTGATCTGGAAGAACGGCTGATCCCCTTCCGGCCACCAGGTGAAGCGGTAGCCCTCATCCCCGTCCACCCTCTCGGCGTGGACCTCGATGCGCAGGTTCATGTCGACCCGCAGCACCACATCGTCCTCGGTGAAGAAGTAGGTGCGGCGCGACCGCCAGAGCCCCAGGTTGCGGGCGAACCAACGCCTCAGGCTGGTGTCGAGGCGGATGCGGCTCTGCACGGGAGCTCCCCTGGCAAGGTCCGGCTGGGTTGGCGTGGTCATGGCTGGCCCACCCCGGCACAGACGGACGATCCCTGAAGTCCTAGCGACGTTTATGGGAATGTGCCCAAAAGCCCATAAGGTTGGTGGCATTGCCGCCTGCCTGCCGTTGCCGGTCCTGGGGGAGCCAGAGTTCCCGATGTCAGCGGTGCCAGCCGCCACCGCCGAAGCCAGCGCCGCCGGCGCTGTGGCCCAGAAACCGCTGCAGCTCCTGCTGGTGGCGGCGCGTCATCACATGGCGTCGGCCGACCTGCGGGCCCTGCTCGGCTTCATGAATTCCGAGGAGTGCACCTACAAGGTGTCGCTGCAGGTGGCCGATCCGGCCGACCATCCCGAGCTGCTCGAACTGCACCGGCTGGTGGCCACACCGGCCCTGATCAAGCTCGACCCCCTGCCGAAGCAGGTCTTTGCCGGCAACACTCTGGCGGTGCAGCTGCGCACCTGGCTGCCCCGCTGGCAGCAGATGGAGGTGGTCACCAGCCTGGGGCTCAGCCTGAGGCCGCCGGAGATCGACGGCAGCCGCAGCCAGCGGGAGGTGCAGCTCGAGGACCAGCTGCTGGTGCTGCGGCAGGAGAACGAAACTCTGATCGAGCGGCTCGGTGTCCAGGAGCGGCTGCTGCGCATGGTGGCCCATGAGCTGCGCACCCCCCTCACCGCCGCCAAGCTGGCCCTGCAGAGCCACGCCCTGGGCCAGATCGACGAGAGCCGCTTCCGCGACGTGCTCAACCGCAGGCTCGACGACATCGAGGCCCTCTCCGGCGACCTGCTGGAGGTGGGCACCACCCGCTGGGAGGCCCTGTTCAATCCCCAGCGGCTCGACCTGAGTCAGGTGGCGGCCGAAGCCATCCTGGAGCTGGAGAAGCTCTGGGTGGGTCGGGGGCTGAGGCTGGTCACCGACATCCCCGCCGACCTGCCCGATGTCCATGCCGACCAGCGGCGCATGCGGCAGGTGATGCTCAACCTGCTGGAGAACGCCCTGAAATTCACCCCCGATGGCGGCAAGGTGAGCCTCAGCCTCATGCACCGCACCAGCCAGTGGGTGCAGGTGAGCATCTGTGACAGCGGCCCGGGCATTCCCCGCCAGGAGCAGCACCGCATCTTCCAGGACCGGGTGCGGCTGCCCCAGACCTCCGGCACCACCTCCGGCTTCGGCGTGGGCCTGTCCGTGTGCCGCCGGATCGCCGAAGTGCACGGGGGCCGTATCTGGGTGGTGTCCGAACCCGGTGAGGGCGCCTGCTTCAACGTCACGGTGCCGGTCTGGACCGGCCAAAGCTCCCCCGAGCCCGATCGCACCGCCGCCGCCTGGCCTGCCGCCAGCGACCTTTCTTGACGAAGGGTCCCTCCGGCCCGTAGCGTCCATCACATCAGACCGGCCGCAAGCCGGCTGTGGCCTCGCCCCCATCGTCTAGAGGCCTAGGACACCTCCCTTTCACGGAGGCGACAGGGGTTCGAATCCCCTTGGGGGTATCCATCGGTTCAGGGTCCGAGGCGGTCATGCCGCGGCCACAAGCTGGCTTCAGTCAGCGATGCCCTCTGGGGTGCAGCGTCAGCGTCAGCCCTGCTCGTAACGCCGCTGGGCTTCCCGCTGCACGCCGCGGAGATTGCTGGCCAGGTCCTCCTTGAGGCGCTGCTCGATCAGACCGATCGGCATGCCGGGTTTGCCCTGCACGGTGAGGTCGTACAGAAGCCAGGTGCTGGTGTCGTCGATGCCCACCTGCCAGAGGCCCTGGAAGCAGCGGAAATCGCCTTCCAGCATGCGGAAGGCGAGGCGGCCCTGCTCAGGGTCTTCATTGAGCTCCAGCTGCACGCGGGCACTGAAACGCAGACCGCAGAACTGCTGGGTGCCCACCTGCTCCAAGGCCACCTGGTTGCCGCGGCGCCAGAGCTGGCGGGAACTGGCCAGGTTGGGGATGAAACGGTCGAGATGGTCGTAGTCGGTGAGCACCGACCAGATCCAGTCCGGGGCGAGGTTGAGCCGCAGCTGCACGGCCAGACGGCGCGTGCCCTGGGGGAGCCGCTCCATCTCCTGCTGGATGGTGTCGAGGGCACAGCTGGCCTCTCTGGCGCCCATGGCCTCGGGGGACGGGAGGGTCACGGAGCTGGGAAACAACGCCAGAAGCTGTGCCAAGACGGATCGGAGCTCGCTCGGGGCTTGGGGGAGGGTGGCAGCGGTCGGCACCGGTCAAGGTGCGACGGAACACAAACTAGCCCTGGTTTCCGCTTTCCGGTCAAAGCGTCCGCTGCGAGGGGTGTGGGGCGAGTTCTCTATGATCGGCCCGATTTTCGGCACCGTTGCCCGCATGCGCGTTTCCACCGGCAAAGCCACCCAGTCCGACGGCCGCATGTTCACGGTTGTCGTCGAAGGTTTCGGCGTCGGTCTGCAGCGGCGGGCAGAACGTCGCCTCACCGTGCCGTTCAGCCAACTGCAGCGCCTGATGCAGACCATCGCCCTTCAGGGTGGTCGGATTCGGGCCATCAACGCCGAGGAGGTCCCTGCAGGGTCCGAACCCCAGGCCAGCGACGCCGCAGCCGAGGCCCCGGCCGCCACCCCCACCCCCGCCAGGAAAGCCCCCGTGAGCCACGCCGACGTTCCGGTCAACCTCTACAAGCCCAAGGACCCCTTCATCGGCACGGTCACCGGCAACTACAGCCTCCTGGTCGAGGGGGCCATCGGCCGTGTGAACCACATCACCTTCGACCTCTCGGAGGGCAACCTGCACTACGTCGAAGGCCAGAGCATCGGCATCATTCCCGATGGCGAGGACGCCAACGGCAAGCCCCACAAACTTCGTCTCTATTCGATCGCCAGCACCCGCCATGGCGACAACTGCGAGGGCGGCACGGTCTCCCTCTGCGTCCGCCAGCTCCAGTACGAGAAGGACGGCAGCACCATCAACGGCGTCTGCTCCAGTTTCCTCTGCGACATCGAACCCGGCGCCAAGGTGAAGATCACCGGGCCGGTGGGCAAGGAGATGCTCCTACCCCCTGATGAAGACGCCAACGTGATCATGCTGGCCACCGGCACGGGCATCGCCCCGATGCGGGCCTACCTGCGCCGCATGTTCGAGCCGACCGAGCGCGCCAAGAACCCCGAGTACCAGTTCCGCGGCAAGGCCTGGCTGATCATGGGCGTCCCCAAGACCCCCAACCTGCTCTACGAAGACGACTTCCAGCGCTATCTGGCCGAGTACCCGGAGAACTTCCGCTACACCAAGGCGATCAGCCGTGAGCAGCAGAACCCCGGCGGCGGCCGCATGTACATCCAGGACCGGGTCACTGAGCACGCCGATGAGATCTTCTCCCTGATCGAGGACCCCAAGACCCACGTGTACATGTGTGGTCTGCGCGGCATGGAGCCCGGCATCGACGAGGCCATGACCGCCGCCGCCGCCGCCAAGGATCTCAACTGGAGCGAACTGCGGCCCCAGCTCAAGAAGGCCGACCGCTGGCACGTCGAGACCTACTGACCCCAGCGGCAGCTCAGCCCCTTCCATCGCTCCCAAGGCCCGCCTCCGGCGGGCTTTTTCATGGGCGACGATCCGAGAATGCACACACCGGCGGGCTCCCCGCGGCGGCGATGCAGCGGGATGTCGGAGCAGCCGTTAAACCAGGGTGACCGGACGCTGCTTCCATGACCGCCATCCTCACCAATCCCCTGCGGGTGGGTCTGCGCCAGGAGCGGGTGATCTCGCCCCAGTGCATCGTCATCTTCGGGGCCAGTGGCGATCTCACCCACCGCAAGCTGATCCCGGCGCTGTTCGAGCTGTTCCGCCAGCGCCGGCTGCCCAGCGAGTTCGCGGTGCTCGGCTGCGCCCGTCGCCCCTGGAGCGACGAGGAGTTCCGCGACAAGATGGGCGCGGCGCTGTCCGATGAGATCGCCGCCCATCGCACCGCCTGGGACCAGTTCGCCCAGGGGCTCTTCTATGAGCCGGTGGATCTGCAGCAGCCCGACCACCTGGTGCGCCTTGGCCAGCGGCTCGAAGGCATCGACCGGTTGCGGGCCACCCGCGGTAACCGCACCTTCTATCTCTCGGTGTCGCCTGAGTTCTATGGCAGCGGCTGCCGTGCCCTGGCCGGGGCCGGCCTGCTGGCCGATCCGGAACGCAGCCGGGTGGTGATCGAGAAGCCCTTCGGCCGTGACTACGCCAGCGCCCAGGCCCTCAACAAGGTGGTCCAGGCCTGCGCCAAGGAAAGCCAGGTGTTCCGCATCGACCATTACCTGGGCAAGGAGACGGTCCAGAACATCCTGGTTCTGCGCTTCGCCAACACGATCTTCGAGCCGATCTGGAACCGCAACTACATCTCCAGCGTCCAGATCACGGCCGCCGAAACCGTCGGGGTGGAGGAACGGGCCGGTTACTACGAATCCTCCGGCGCCCTGCGGGACATGGTGCAGAACCACCTCACCCAGATCCTGGCCCTCACGGCCATGGAGGCCCCCGGCCGCTTCGATCCGGAGGCGATCCGCAACGAGAAGGCCAAGGTGCTGCAGTCGGCCCGCCTGGCCAACGAGGAGGAGGCCTGGAAGTGCTGCGTGCGGGGCCAGTACGCCGCCGGCGGCACCCTGCTCCAGCCGTTGCCCGGCTACCGCCAGGAGCCGGGGGTGAACGCCAACAGCACCACCGAGACCTACGTGGCCATGAAGGTGGCCATCAACAACTGGCGCTGGCAGGGCGTTCCCTTCTATCTGCGCACCGGCAAGCGGTTGCCGAAGCGCCTCAGCGAGGTGGTGCTCACCTTCCGGGAGGCCCCGGTGCACCTCTTCGACGCCGCCGGTGGCGCCCCCACCCCCAACCAGCTGATCCTGCGCATCCAGCCCGACGAGGGCGCCGAGTTCAAGTTCGAGGTGAAGGCCCCCGGATCGGGGATGCGCAGCCGGCCCGTCGACATGGCCTTCAGCTACGACGAATCCTTCGGTGAACCCTCCGATGAGGGCTACGTCCGGCTGCTGGCCGACGCCATGCTCGGCGATCCCACCCTGTTCACCCGCAGCGATGAGGTGGAGGCGGCCTGGCGGCTCTACACGCCGCTGCTGGCCCTGATCGAGGAATCCCCCTGGCAGCTGCCGGTCCACCCCTACGAAGCCCGCACCTGGGGGCCGGCCGCCGCCGATGGCCTCCTGGCCGATGACGGCCTGATCTGGCGCCGCCCCTGAGGCACGGGTCAGCCCCCCCACCACCCTCCAGCTCCGCCGACCAGCGATCTCCGCCCCCTCCCGCGTCCCAATGGCTCCCCAGCTCACCCTCCAGGCCCCCCTTGATCTGCCGCCCGAGGAGGTCCATCCCTACCTCCAGCGCCTCTGGACCCATGACCTGGAGGGGTCCATTGGGGCTGCCACCTTCACCCTGGTGGTCTGGGAACCCTCCTGGCTGGAGCAGCAGATGGTGCGCATCGGCCGGGTCGACGGGCCGATCACCGGCCTGCTGCGCCAGGAGCTTCTCGAGGCGGCCCGCCTGGCCCTGCCGGACACCGACCTGCCCCTCAGCACGGCGCCCATGGATCCCCGGCTGGCCTGGGCCATCGGCCAGAAGGATGGTGACCACAAGAGCCAGGACCTGCGCGGCCAGTTCGTGGAAAGCGCCATCAGCGCCCACATGCCGCGGCGGTTGATCACCCTGGCCCCCACCCTCGACCCCGGCCATCCCCTCGAGACCCTGGTGGCTGCCTACTGCCCGCTGCCGGAGGATGGTGGCGCTGGCGCCGCCTGCGGGGATGTGGTGGTGCTGCGCGGCGGCATGGGAGCCCTGCAGCAGAGCCTCGACCTGTTCCAGACCCTGGTGGACGAAAGCCTGCCCTGCTGGGTGTGGTGGAACAGCAGCCTGGATGAACCCTCCGAAATGCTGGAGGCGCTGGCACCGGTCCCCCGGCGTCTGGTGATCGACAGTTCCCTCGGGGAACCGCGCCGCTGCCTCGATCTGATGCTGGCCCGGATCAGCGCCGGTCAGGCTGTCAACGATCTCAACTGGCTGCGGCTGCGCACCTGGCGCGAGTCCCTGGCGATGGTGTTCGATCCCCCCTCCCGTCGGGACGCCCTCGGCCATGTGGTGCAGCTCGACATCGACGTGGAGGGGGACCACCCGGTGAAGGGGTTGCTGCTGGCCGCCTGGATCGCCGACCGCCTGGGCTGGCACCTGGTGAGCAGCTATGCGATGGAGGTGGACGGACCGGGCCAGGGCATCACGGCGGAATTCGAACGCACCGACGGGGTGGGGGTCCAGTTCACCCTGATGCCGGTGCCCATGGGCGTACCCAAGACCCATCCCGGCGCCATCGTCGGGATGCGACTGATCTGTGAACCCCAGCAGCGACCACCTCTGTGCGTGATTCTCTGTTCGGAATCGGGAGGCTGCATGCGGCTGGAATCCGGCGGCATGGCCAGCATCGATCTCGCGGAGGGGGTGGTTCCCCTGCCCGAGGAGAGCGAGGAGATGGAAATGGCCCGCCTGCTCTCCGGCGGCCACGACTCCACCGCTCCGCTGCTGGCGGCGGCCGTGCCGATGGCGGCCAGCCTTCTGCCAGCCTGAAGCGCCCCCCTTCCCCGGCTAAGCCACTCACCGCATGAGTTGCCTGATCGCCGCCCCCTGCAGCGGCAGCGGCAAGACCCTGCTCAGCCTCACCCTGGCGGCCGTGGCGCGGGCGCGGGGGGAGACCATCCAGCCCTTCAAGGTGGGGCCCGACTACCTCGATCCCCAGTTGCTGGGGGCGGTGGCGGGGCGCCCCTGCCGCAACCTTGACCCCCTGCTCTGCGGCGAGGAGTGGGTGCGGCGTTGCTACCGCTGGCATGGTGGCCGGGCCGGGCGCGTGCTGGTGGAGGGGGTCATGGGCCTGTTCGATGGCCGTGGCTCCGGCAGTGAGGGCAGTTCCGCCGCCGTGGCCGATCTGCTGGGACTGCCGGTGGTGCTGGTGGTGGAGGCGTCGCGCCAGGCCGGCAGCCTGGCGGCCCTGGTGCGCGGTTTCCGCGACCACGGCCCGCCCCGGGTGGCCCTGGCCGGGGTGGTGCTCAACCGGGTCGGCAGCGATCGGCACCTCCTCCTGCTGGCCGAAGCCCTTGAGGCCATTGAGGTTCCCCTGCTGGGGGTGCTGCCCAGCCATCCCAGCCTGGAACTGCCCTCCCGCCACCTGGGCCTGCTCACCCCGGGGGAGCTGGGCGACCTGGGCGAGCGCCAGCGGATCTGGGCCCGGCTGGCCGAGGAGCACCTTGATCTGGGCCGGCTCTGGCCCCTGCTGGCCCCTCCGGCCCCGGCTCCGGATCGGCTGGATCCGATTCGCTGGTGCCTGGAGCAGGCCCCGCCGGAGCCGGCCACCTCCACCGTCCCCTCCACAGCCACCTCCGCAGCGGCCCCCGGCCCCCTGCCCGTGGCGATCGCCAGCGACGCCGCCTTCCACTTCCGTTATCCCGAAGCCCAGGAGCTGCTCTCAGCCTGCGGCCTGCGGCCGGTGCCCTGGAGTCCCCTGGCCGACGAGGCCCTTCCCCCGGATTGCCGGGCGGTGCTGCTGCCCGGGGGCTACCCGGAACTGCATGCCGCCCAGCTGGCGGCCAGCCGGCGCAGCCTGGGATCCCTTGCCGCCGTCGCCCGCGCCGGTCTGCCGATCGTGGCCGAATGCGGCGGCTTGCTGCTGCTGGGCCGGGAGCTGGAGGATGGGGACGGTCGTCGCCATCCCATGGCTGGCCTGCTCCCCTTCAGCGCCCGCCGGGGTGGCCTCAGCCTCGGCTACCGCCAGGCCCTGCCGGCCGCCGATGGGCTGCTGGTGCGCCGCGGTGAAGGCCTCTGCGGCCATGAGTTCCACCGCTGGCAGCTCGTGCCCCAACCGGCCCTGGGCGATGCGTTGGCAGAGGGGGAGGGCCTGTGGCAACTTGATGGCTGGGGAACACCAGCAAGGATCGAAGGATGGACCACCCCGACCGTTCACGCCAGCTGGCTGCACCTCCACTGGGCTGGATGCCCGGCGATTCCCTTGAGACTGGCGAGAGCCGCCGCCAGCGCCGTGCCGCTGCCGAGGAACGCCGTTTCGTGCAGCCCTCTCTCCGGGTGAGTGCCACCCCCCATGAACGCTGGCGCATGAACGTGCGAGGGCTGGTGCAGGGGGTGGGGTACCGGGTGAGCTGCCGCCAGAAGGCCATCGACCTCGGACTCAGCGGCTGGGTGCGCAACCGCCCTGACGGTTCGGTGGAACTGGAGGCCGAAGGGCTTCCCGATCGGCTGGTGGAGCTGCGGCTCTGGTGTGAAAAGGGGCCCCAGGGCTCCCAGGTGAGCGGCGTCACCAGCGCCCAGGTGGCCGTAGCGGGCACCGACTGGTTTGAGATCCGCGCCTGAATGCGCGGGGAGCCCATACCCGGTCCCCGCTCAAAGCTCCGCGTCGAGATCGGCCAGCATCCGCCGCATCGCATAGGTCTCCTCCTGCAGGGGATCCAGCACCCCCAGCTGCCGCCGCCAGTCGGCCAGGGGGCGCTCCCAGCCCTCCTCCCAGCGCTGCACGCAGAAGGGGGCGCTGGCCAGTCCCATGGCCGTGCCCCGGGCGATCGCCTGGCTCACCAGGCCGTAGCGCTCGGGCTGGAAACGGAAGCTGCCGAAGGCTGCCGCGGTGTTGAGGATGACGAAGGCGGGGAACCCGATCTGCACGGCCGTGATCGCCAGCACTCCGTTCTCCCCTTCGCCGACGGTGGCGAAGCCGCTCACCACGTGGTGGATGTCATGGGTGGTGGCGAGGCGCTGGATCAGCCACTGCTCCGGCGTTGCCACCGGCCGGGGCCGGGCGAAGTCCGGGTCGTAGCCGAGCCGCAGCAGCACCGCGGCGACGCTGTGGCCCAGGCTGCCCCGTGGCAGTTGCGCCAGGGAGTCCAGATCCAGCTGCAGCGGCGCTGGGGCCAGGGCCAGCAGCTCCGGGCCACCGGGCAGGGCCAGAAAGCGCTCGAGACAAAGGGCCATCTGCTGGCTGCCGGCGAAGTTGTCCACCAGATCGGCCACGCTGGTCAGGGATCCGCCGCTGCGGCCGATGTCCCCCAGCAGCCGCAGGGTGCGAAGCGAGCGCAGGGCTTCCTGGAGACGGGCCATCGGGACGGGGATGCAACCAACACCCCACTCTGGCGCGGCCCCCAAACCCCCACTGCGCCCTGGCACCGACAGCACGGCACCGGACAATGGGGCATCGACGATCCCAACGATGCCGACCACCAGCCTCTGGCGTGAACTGTTCGGATTCGGCCTGGCGATCAGCTTCAGCCCGTTGCACATCGGCCTGCTGCTGCTGATCCTGGTGGGTCCCAGTCCGCTGCGCCGGGGGAGCTGGTTCGTTCTGGGGTGGCTGCTCACCTCCGCGGCGGCGATCGGTTTGCTGCTGAGCGTGGGCCATGGGCTGCTGCTCACCATGGAACAGGGCACCGATCAGCGCACCGGCCTCGACCTGCTGGGGGCGGGGGGGCTGCTGGCCCTGGGCCTCAAGGGTCTGCTGGGCAGCCGCGAGGAGGCTGGCCCCCCCGGCTGGACCCGCCGACTGGATGGCTTCTGCGCCCTGCCCCTGCCGCTGCTGCTGGGCCTCAGCGCCGCTGTGCAGGTGTCGAGCCCGGATGATCTGTTCCTGTACGCCAAGACCGCCGCCAGCCTGCTGGAGGCTGGGTTGAGCCGCCCCCGGGAGGTGCTCACCACGGGGGTGTTCAGCCTCTTCACCGGCATCCTGCTGCTGTTGCCCCTGGCGGGGCTGGCGCTGGTGGGCCAGGAACGCCTGTTGCCCGTGCTGCAGGCGGGCAAGGGCTGGCTGTTTGCCAACGCCGAGCTGATCGTGGCGGCCATCTGCTTCGGCCTGGCCGCCTACCTCGGCTGGCAGGGGATCGAGGGGCTGCGGGCCGGCTGAGCTCAGGGGCCGGCCGGGGGGTCCTCAGCGTCGAGGATCCGGCCGAGATACTTGGGATCGTGAAGGGTGCCGTGCCGGGAGACGCGCAACACCCGCTCCCGTGGCAGTCCCGGCATCGACGGCCGTGAGCGCAGCCTCAGCCAGCGCCGCACCAGCACGATCACCCCCACCAGGACCGCAGCGACGAGCAAGGCTCCCACCTCGCTGGTCAGCTCCCCGCCGCCCCCGGATGCACTGGCCACCCCTGGACGTTCCGCGTCCTTACCCACCGCTGGGGCGGTGCCGAGCAGAGCCACCGGATTCGTCGGGGACGGTGTCAGGCCGAGGAGAGGATTCAGGGTGCGATCCAGACAGGAACCTATGGATGGAGGGTAGGCGCTGTGCTCGGGTGGGTCCAGCTCATGGGGCCGATGTGATGCTGTCGGCCTCCCGCAACCAGCGTCCCCAGTGCTCCCGCTCGGCGTCATCCCCGGCCCCGGCCATCAGCGTCACCGCCTGGCTGGCCCGGCTCACCGCCACGTACACCAGCCGCTGCCGCAGCAGCAGGTCCCGGGGCCAGAAGACGTCCTCGTCGATGAAGACCTCGCCGAAGGTGCTGCCCTGGCTGCGGTGGACGGTGAGCACGGCCGCCGGCCCCAGGGAGGCGAAGGCGTCACGCACCAGGAAGTAGCGGCGCCAGAAGGGTTTGCCATCTTTTTTGCCCGCCTCGCGGGCCTGCTGCCGCAGCCCCTCCATCACCCCGTCCAGGCTGGCCCGGGGACCGCTGCCCAGGGGCGGCAGCAGCCGCAGGTTCAGCTGGGCTTCCCCCGCCTCCACGGTGGCGGTGAGGGTGTCGATCACGGGGGCGCCTAAGGAGGCCTCCACGCCGAACTCGGCCAGATCGCAGCGTTCGGGTCGCACGTCGCGCACCACCAGTTCCCGGTTGCTGCCAAGGAGCAGGTCGGGCTCCTCGGCGGCGGCGTCCCCTTCGCGGCAGGCCGGCGCCATCACGGCCGTGCGGGTGATCAGCACTTCGCCGGGGAGCACGGGCAGCTGGTCGGCCATGGCGCCGTGCAAGGCGCGGCGGGCGATCGGCACCAGCCGCTCCAGGGAACGGTTGGTGTAGCAGAGGATCCGGGCCAGGTCGGGATCGTCGGCGGCGGCGCTCCGGCGCAGGCCCTCCTGGGCGGCCGCCAGCCAGTCGCCGCGTTCCAGCAGCGACACCCGACCCGTGGCGGTGCGCACCGGCGCCAGCACGGGCGGCCTGCGGCAAGGGAGGTTCCCCTGCCGCAGGCCGCCGGCCAGCCGCAGCACCGGTCCCTGGTGGCGAACCACGTGGGTCAGGGCCACCCGCTGGGCCCGGCCCAGGGCGAACACCGGACTCTGCTCCTCGCCCACCGGCGGCAACTGGGCCGGATCCCCCACGAACACCAGACGGGTGCGGTAGGCCTGGGCGCAGCGGAGGGTGATCTCCAGCAGGCTGCCATCCACCATGGAGGCCTCGTCGACCAGGACCAGGCCCAGGTTCTCGAGCGCCAGGGCGGTCTGCGCCGTTTCCTCGCAGCGTTCCCGATCTCCCTCCCGCTTCAGCTTCAACCGCAGCAGCCGGTGGATGGTGGAGGGATACCAGGTGGGTTGCAGGCCCGCCAGGGCGAGGTGGTGGCGCAGCACGCCCACCGCCTTGTGGGTGGGGGCGACCACGGTCCAGCAGAGGCCGGCCCGCTCCGCCTGGGCCAGGAAGCGCATCGACAGGAACGTCTTGCCGGTGCCGGCATAGCCCTCCAGCACGAACGGCACGCCGTCGGCCGGGGCCGACAGCCAGGCGGCGAAGGCGGTCGCGGCGTTCTGCTGGTCGTCGCTCAGGCCGGAGAGATCGCTCACCCCAGCGGCAACCAGCCGGCGCCCTGGGCGATCTGCCAGGGCGAACCCAGCAGGGCCAGCCCCGGCAGGGCCACCAGGGGGCCCATCACGCTGCCAACCAGCACCTCGGTGCGGGTGTGGCCCAGGTTCTCCTTGAGGGGACGGAGCACGGGCTCGCTGCTGCTGCCACCTTCCTCAGCCTGCGTGTCCCAGAGGCCATCGGGGAGGCCGTTCACCCGCTGGGCCATCAGCCCGGCGGCGCGCCGGACGCCGCTGGCGTCGTAGAGGACGACAAAGCAGAGCACGGCCGCCAGGGCAAACAGGGGATCGGCAAAGCCCAGTTCCCACCCAAGGCCCGCGGCCGTGCCCGTCATCAGGGCGGAATGGCTCGACGGCATGCCTCCGGTCTCGACCAGCACCGCCGGCCGCCAGCGGCGATGCACCACCAGTTCGATCACCAGCTTGGAGAGCTGGGCCACGCCGCAGGCGGCCAGACCCCAGGCGAGCACACCGTTGGCCAGGAGTTCACCCAGGGCATCGAGCGCGCCGACGGCTTCGCTCATCGGTCGCGACTGGTGATGTAGTCAGCCAGGGCCAGCAGGGGTGCGGCCTGGGCGCTCCAGGGGGCCAGTACCGCCTTGGCCTCGCTCACCAGGGAGTCGGCCCGGCGGCGGGATTCCTCCAGGCCCAGCAATTTTGGATAGGTGGTCTTGTCGGCGGCCAGGTCCTTGCCGGCCGTCTTGCCCAGCACGTCGCTGCTGGCGGTGACGTCAAGGATGTCGTCGATGATCTGGAAGGCCAGGCCGATGCCGCGGGCGTAGGTGCGCAGGGCCGCCAGCAGCTCCTCTGAGGCCCCGGCGATCAGGGCGCCGGAGATCACGCAGGCCCGCAGCAGGGCGCCGGTCTTGTGCAGGTGGATGTATTCGAGGGTGTCGAGATCCACCTGCCGGGCCTCGCACTCCAGGTCCACCACCTGGCCGCCCACCAGGCCTGGGGCACCGGAGGCCAGGGCCAGCTCGCCGACCACCTGCAGCAGCCGCTCGGGCGGCACCCCGGGGCTGCGCAAGGCCACCATCTCGAAGGCACGGGTCAGCAGGGCATCGCCGGCCAGGATCGCCTTGGCCTCGCCATAGACCTTGTGGTTGGTCGGCCGGCCGCGGCGCAGGTCGTCGTTGTCCATGGCGGGCAGGTCGTCATGGATGAGCGACATCGTATGGATCATCTCCATCGCCACCGCCGTGGGCATGGCCAGATCGGCGTCACCACCGGCCAGCTCACAGGCCGCCAGGGTGAGGATCGGCCGCAGGCGCTTGCCGCCGGCCAGCAGCGAGTAGCGCATCGCCTCCCGCAGCGACTCCGGGCGCTCCGGGCCCAGGGAGCTGTCCAGGGCGGCCTCCACCCGCCAGCGGGCCGCCTCCAGGTAGGCGGTGAAGTCGAATGCCGTGCTCACCGCCGAGGTCATGGGGTCCTGAGGGTTGGGGCGGATTCTCTCAGGCCGATGGTGGCAGCGGCCGGATCCTCGCAACAGTTGCTGGATCCGCGCAACAGTTTGGAATTGGTGCAGCGGATTCGGGGCAGAAGCGGAATTGCTCCGGAAAGCCTCACTAGGTTTTCTTATTGACCTCGGCCAGTTCTCCTCATGAGACGCCTCAGGAGTGACGGCAGCGCCGGCGATGTCATTCGGCGCCCGTGATTGCCACCTCGCCTCCCGGCCAAGAGGCCTCGGTTCTCGTGGCCAGCGTCCTGGCCGTGGTGGGCCTGATCGCCCTCTGGATGGCCAGCGTGCAG
Source organism: Synechococcus sp. CS-1332 (assembly GCF_025127995.1). Lineage (GTDB taxonomy): Bacteria > Cyanobacteriota > Cyanobacteriia > PCC-6307 > Cyanobiaceae > Cyanobium. The sequence goes on from NZ_JAHLYP010000041.1 coordinate 19,889, forward strand.
GTGGTGGTGCGCCGGCGGACCGCGGAGCTGCAGCGGGTTCAGATGGACCTCAACACCACCATCAACTCGATTCCCGATCCCCTGGTCGAGCTCTCTGCTGACGGCGAGATCCTGGCGATCCACAGTGCCGAACGGGGGCTGTTCCACCTGCCCCAACAGTCCGATGGACTGAGTCGTCTGGAAGATGTGCTCTCCCCCGCGGCCGCCACCATGATGAAGGCAGCACTGGCGAAGGCGGAAGCTTCGACTGACGGCAGTAGGCCCCCTTGTCAACAGATCGAGGTGGCCAAGCCCGGGGGCGTCGACTGGTTCGAGCTCTCGATCGCTCGACGGGAACACAAGAACGGCGACGGCCCCCACTACCTGATGCTCTGCCGGGACATCACCGAGCGCAAACATCACGAAGCCGGGATTCTGCGCCTGAATCGGCTCTACGCCACCTTGAGTGCCGCTAACAAAGTGGTGGCCAGTGGTCGGGACTCTGAGGAGATGCTGGGGCAGATCTGCCGCCTGGCGGTCACCTCGGGGGAGATGCGACTGGCCTGGGTGGGGATGATCGAACCGCTCAGCCTCCGCATCAGGCCGGTGGCCTGGTTCGGCAACGACAGCGCCTATCTGGATGGATTGGAGATCAACCTCGATCCGGAAGACCCGAAGGGGCAGGGCCCCTTCGCGATCGCCCTGCGGGAGAACCACCCCTGCTGGATCAGAGATTTCATGACGGAGGCCTCGTGCGTGCCCTGGCACGAGCAGGCACTCCCCTACGGCTGGGGGGCCGCCGCCTTCCTGCCCCTGCACCGCGACGGCGTCGTGATCGGTGGTCTGGGGATCTATGCCAATGAAATCGATCGATTCGATGTCAAGAGCCAGCAGTTGCTGCTCGACATGGTCGGTGACATCGACGTCGCCCTCGATCGGCTCAGCCTCGAGGCTGCCCACGGGGCGCTCGAGGACGCGGTCAAGGACAGCGAGGAGAAGTTCCGTGAGATCACCGAGTCCACCCACGAAGTGATCTGGTCATTGGATCCCGAGACGCTTCGCTACCTCTATGTGAGCCCCTCCGTGCGGCGGCTGCAGGGCTACACGGCCGAGGAGGTGATGGCCAGGCCGTTCGGTGAGGCCTTCGGTGGGCAGGCCGCCGAGCGGCTGAAAGGGCAGATCAGCCAAGAGCTGGCCCAGTTCAGCGCCGGATTGCGCAGCAGCGACATCGTCTCGATCGACGAGAGCGAACTCCTGAGCAAGGACGGCTCGACGGTCTGGACCGAATCGGTCTCCAAGATGGTGCGCAACAAACGCACCGGCCGGGTGGAGCTCCACGGGGTGACCCGTGACATCACCGAGCGCAAGTTCGCCAAGGAGCAGATCGAGCGGCTGGCCTTTTTTGACCCCCTCACGGGCCTGGCCAACCGCACCCTGCTGCAGGATCGGATCCGCAACGGCCTTGAGGTGGCCAGGCGTTCCAACCTGCCCCTGGCCCTGCTGGTCCTCGATCTCGACAACTTCAAGCACGTCAACGACAACCTGGGCCATGCCATCGGCGACCGGGTGCTCCTTGAGATGGCCAAGCGCCTGAAGGCCAACATGGCGGACGCCGACACCCTGGCCCACACCAGTGGCGACGAATTCGTGGTGGTGCTGCCCGATTCGGACAACACGGCCACCCTGGCGAAAACGGATCGGTTGCGGAAATCGATTGCCATGGCCTTCAGCCTCGGCGCCGAGCCCCTCTACCTCACCGCTTCGGTGGGCATTGCCATCTTCCCCGACGATGGCACCACAGCGGAGCAGCTGATGTGCAACGCGAACATGGCACTCCATCAGGTCAAGATCGCCGGCCGCAACGGCCTCCAGTTCTTCACGCCCAACGTTCAGGAAAGGAGCATCCGCGCCCTGCGGCTCACCAACGCCCTGCACCAGGCCATCCAGCGTGGCGAACTCAGCGTGGAATACCAACCCCAATTCGAGCTCAGCAGCAACCGCATCTTCGGGGCCGAAGCCCTGGTCCGCTGGACCCATCCCAATCTGGGTCCGGTATCGCCGGCCGAATTCATTCCCCTGGCCGAAGTGTGTGGCCTGATCTTGCCGATCAGCCAGTGGGTGATGTGCGTCGCCCTCCAGGACGCCAGCGCCTGGACGGAGCTTGGATCGACACCGTTGACCGTCTCCGTCAACATCTCCGCGGTGCAGTTCGACCATGGCGATCTTGTCAGCATGGTGATCGAAGAGCTTCACGCTGAAGGGTTCCCGCCCGAGCGATTGGAGTTGGAGCTCACCGAGTCGGTGACGCTCGCGGATCCGGAGAAGGCTCTGGCCCAGATGGAGAAGCTCTATGCCCATGGCATCCGACTGGCCATCGATGACTTCGGCACCGGCTATTCCTCCTTGAGCTATCTGAAGAAGATCCATTCCCATCGGCTCAAGATCGACCAATCCTTCATCCGCGAGCTGGTGACCAGCGAAGATGATCGCGCCATCGTGGTGACGATCATCAACCTGGCCCGCTCGATGGGCATGCGCACGATCGCCGAAGGGGTGGAAACCCCCGAGCAGCTGGCCCTGCTCCGCGCCCTGGGCTGCGATGAGGTTCAGGGTTACCTGCTGAGCAGGCCCCTGCCCCAGGCGGCCTTCCTGGAGTTCCTCAAGACCCCCGTCCCCTTCACCCTCCCTGTAGAGGCCTCAGGGGAGCAGATCAGCTAGGGGATGGTCCAGCCCGTGGCGATCACACCAGGCCACCACGGTGTTCACCAGCAGCATGGCCACGGTCATCGGCCCCACCCCACCTGGTACCGGCGTGATCGCCGCCGCCAGGGGCTCCACCGTCTCGTAATCCACATCGCCGCAGAGTTTCCCGTCCAGCCGGTGGATGCCCACATCCACCACCACCGCCCCTGGCTTGATGTGGACCGCACCGATCAGATGGGGGCGGCCGGCCGCCGCCACCAGCAGATCGGCCTGCCGGGTCACCTCGGCCAGGTGATGGGTGCGGGAATGGGCCACGGTGACGGTGGCATCGGCGGCCTGGAGCATCAGGGCCATCGGCTTGCCCACCAGGATGCTGCGGCCGACCACCACCGCCTGGGCACCGGCGATCGGCACGTCGGCGCTGCGCAGCAGGGCCATCACCCCGGCCGGCGTGCAGCTGCGCGGGCCCCGCTCCCCCTTCAGCAGGCGACCCAGATTGAGGGTGTGCAGGCCATCGGCATCCTTGTCCGGGTCGATCGCTGCCAGCAGCGGTTCTTCAGCCAGACCCTGCGGCAGCGGCAGCTGCAGCAGGATGCCGTCGACCGTCGGGTCGGCATTGAGGCGCCGGATCTGGGCCAGCACCGCCTCGGCTGGGGTGTCCGCCGCCAGATGGCCGCCATGGCTGCTGATGCCCACCCGGCTGCAGGCCTTTTCCTTGTTGGCGACGTAGACGCCGCTGGCCGGATCGTCACCCACCCGCAGCACCGCCAGTCCGGGAGCCCGACCTGCCACCGCCAGGCCTTCGGCGATCACGGCGCTGAGGCGCCGTTCGATCTCCGCTGCCAGTCTTCGGCCGTCGAGAAGGGTGGCCATCAGAAGAAAGCGTTGCCTGACCCAGCATGCACCGACAACTCCCTGATGGAGCGATCTCGTGTATTGGCTAGCGTGGGGACATGAGATTGGGGCTGCGGCGGATCAGGGGACTCTGGCGCCAGCTGCTGCGGCTCGAGCGTCCCCGCCAGGCCCTGGTGGCCTGGCGGAGCGGAGGCGCGCTGCTTGTGCTGCTGCTCTGCCTTCTGGTGGCCCTGCTCTCCAGCTGGCCCTGGCTGGTGGAGCCGAGCCTTCGTCCCGGCATGGCGGCCCCCTTCACCGTCCGCGCACCCGCCGATGCGACGGTGATCGACAGCACCGACCTGGAGCAGCGCCGCAACCAGATGCTGCCCCGCAGCCAGGTCCAGGTGGTCGATCCCCAGGCCAGCGAGGCCATGGTGCAGCGGCTGGAGCAGCGGTTGCAGAAGGTGCGCGAGAAGGTGGCCGATGACCAGCCCCGCCCCGATTCCCTCAACCTCACCGAAGACGAGCGCCGCTGGCTCACGGGGCTGACACCCCCCCGGCTGGTGGCCTGGAAGGTGTCCCTGCGCCAGGCCCAACAGCGCATGCTCAGCCAGGGGGTCGTGGCGAGCCTTTCGGAGGGCCAGCTGCTGCAGGCCGCGGTGCTTCAGCTCGACAACCTTCCACCGCCCGCCCGCAGCCTGGGCAGCCGTCTGCTGGCCAGCAGCCTGCAGGGTCGTACCAATCTGCGCAGCGACAGCTTCCTCAGCCAGCGCCGGATCGAGGACCTGCTCACCCGTCAGGGGCTGCCGACGATCCGGGTCAGCAGGAACGACCTGATCACCCGTCAGGGGGAGGCGATCAGCCCCCAGTCGTTTGATGTGCTGGAGCACTTCGACCTGGTCAACCATCGCCCCCGCCCCCTGGCCTGGCTGGTCCGCTTCAGTGAGGCCCTTGCCGCCTGCGGCGTGATGCTGCTGGTGATGCGCCGTTGGCGGGCCAGCCTGGAGCCCCGCCAGGCCCTGCTGGCGCTGGCGATGTTGGTACTGGTGCAGGGATGCAAGCTCTGGCTGGGCAACCAGGTGAGCCCCCTGGCCTTGCTGGTCCCCCCCACCCTGCTCCTGTCCCAGGGCCTGGGCACGGCCGCCGGCCTCGCCTGGCTGGCCGTTGCCGCCATGCTCTGGCCGGTGCCGGTGCAGGGCCTGCTGGTGCCCCAGCTGGGGGTGGCGGCCCTGGTGGCGGCCATCTCGGCCGTGCTCGCCGGTCGTCAGCGCAATCGGGCCCAGCTGCTGCAACTGGCCCTGTTGCTTCCCGTCGGCGCCGTGCTGCTCCAGTGGCTGTTGATCCAGGTGTTCAACCTCCGCGACCTGGAGGCTTCCCAGGGACCGTTCAGCGGCAGCGACCTCCTCCAGGAGGCCCTGCTGATGGCCGGACTGCTGATGGCGGGCCTGCTGCTGGCGCCCTTGGTGGAGAGCTTTTTCGGCCTGCTCACCCGGGCCCGGCTGATGGAACTGGCCGATCTGGAACGCCCCCTGCTGCGGCGGTTATCGATGGAGGCGCCGGGCACCTTCGAGCACACCCTGATGATCTGTGGCCTGGCTGAGGAGGGGGCCCGTGCCATCCAGGCCGATGTGGATCTGATCCGCACGGGGGCCCTCTATCACGACGTCGGCAAGTTGCATGGCCCCCACTGGTTCATCGAGAACCAGGAGAACGACGCCAATCCCCACGACGAACTCGACGATCCCTTCGCCAGCGCCGCGATCCTCCAGGCCCATGTCGACGAGGGGCTCAAATTGGCCCGTCGGTACCGGCTTCCACGCCCCCTGGCGGATTTCATCCCCGAGCACCAGGGCCGGCTCAAGATGGGGTACTTCCTGCATCAGGCCAAGGAGCGCGATCCTTCTGTCAGGGAAGAGCAGTTCCGCTATCGCGGACCCGCCCCCCGCAGCCGGGAGACGGCGATCCTGATGATGGCCGATGGTTGTGAGGCGGCCCTGCGATCCCTGCCGCCGGGCACCACGGAGGCCGAGGCCCAGGCGATGGTGCGACGCCTCGTCGAAGCCCGGCAGAACGATGGCCAGCTCGACGGCAGTGGCATTTCGCGCGCGGAGCTGGAGTTGGTGATCCGGGCCTTCGTGCGGGTCTGGCGGCGCATGCGCCACCGGCGCATTCCCTATCCCATCTCCCCCCGCAAGGCCTTCAGCGCCTGAGGCGCCCGTGGCCCAGCCAGCGGCCGAGCCAACGCCCCAGCACCAGACCCACGCTCACCGCCACCAGACCCCCCAACAAGCTGATCAGCACCACCGCCAGGGCTTCATCGGGGCGCCCGCGGCGCAGGGCCAGGCTGATCTGCAGCATCCAGCTGCTGAAGGTGGTGAGCGATCCGCAGAAGCCGATGCCCCCCAGCAGCATCAGCCGCGGCCGGGGGGCTGGTTGGGCCGCGATCACGCCGATCAGGAACGTGCCGAGCATGTTGGCCACCAGATCGGACTCGATCAGGCCGGCGTGGCCTCCCACCAGCCCCTTGCCCAGGTCCTCCAGGCGCCAGCGCAGCAGGGCACCGGGCACCGCCCCGGCGGCCACCAGCAACAGGTCCCGCACTTCGCGGCGCAGGGCTGGAGGGCCTTCGGTCGGGGACGGTGCCATGGCGTGCCTAGGAGCTGCCCAGGGCCAGGCCGGCGCCCACGGCCAGCAGCCCACCCAGCACCGAGCCGCCACAGAGGAGGAGAGCCTCCCGGCGCTGCTGCCGCTGCAGGGTTTCGTGCAGTTCGGCGATCCAGGTGGAGAAGGTGCTGAAGCTGCCCAGGAATCCCGTGCCCAGGAGCAACAGGGTGCGGCCCGCCGCCAACCCGCAGCTGGTCTGCAGACTCACCAGCAGGCCGAGGGCGAAACAGGCGATCAGATTCACACCGAAGGTGCCCCAGTGCTTGCGGGGCAGCATCGGCTCGAAATGGTTGACGACCCGGAAGCGCAACCAGGCCCCCGGTACCGCTCCGATGGCGACGAACAGGGCCTCGTTGCTGAAGGCTGCCGCCATCTCAGCCCTTCCCCCGGGGACCACGGCCCCAGGGTTCTCGCCCCTCCAGCAGCGCCCGTAGCTTGCGTTCCAGCACCACCGTCGCCGGCACCAGGGTGACCAGGTTGGCGATGATCACTGGGCCATCGGCCTTGAGCAGTCCGTAGGCGGCCCAGGCCAGGATCCCCAGGGTGAACAGGCCATACATCCGCAGGGAAATGGCGCTGGTGTCGCCACTGCGCACGGTCTTCACGGCCTGCGGGAACAGGCTGAGGGTGGTCAACGAGGCAGCCCCATAACCGAGGGCACTCACCGCGAAGGACTCCATTGGCGCTGGCGTCTGTTGGGAGCAGCATGACGATATTCCGCCCATTCCGCCGTGGTCCTGAGCTTCCGCGAACTGCAGGGGCAGCTGCAGGCCCCCTGGGGCCGGGAGCATGGCGAGGCCAGTGGTACTGGTGCCGGTGGCAGTGGGGCCGGTGCGGACTTCGATCTGCTGATGGTGCCCTCCCTCACCATGGATCCCTCCCAGCTGGCCCTGGTCACGGGAGCCCACCACTACGAGGAACGGCAGCTGTTCTCCCTGATGCGGCTCCGCAATCCCGGGGTGCAGGTGGTGTACGTGACCAGCAAGTTGTTGCCGGAGCTGGTGGTGGACGCCGTGCTGGAGCTGATGCCCGGGGTCCCCACCTCCCATGCCCGCCGGCGGCTGCACCTGTTCGACACCGACGACGGCTCCGCCCGACCGCTCACCCAGAAGCTGCTGGAGCGTCCGGCCCTGCTGGAGAGGATCCGGGCACGGCTCCGGCCCGGCCGCAGCTTCATCAACTGCTACGTGGTGACGCCGCTGGAGAAGACACTCTCCGAACGCCTGCAGGTGCCGCTGCTGGGCACCGATCCGGCCCTGGGTTACTGGGGCACCAAGGCGGGCAGTCGGGAGCTGTTTGCCCGCTGCAGCGTTCCCCATCCCCCCGGCACCGGCCTGGCCCATGGTCTCGAGGATCTGGCGGAGGCGGTGGCCGATCTCTGGGACGCCCACCCCGAGTTGGGTGGTTGCGTGATCAAGTTGAACGAGGGCTTCAGCGGCGAAGGCAATGCCCGGCTGGAGTTCACCCCCCTGGCCCTGGCCGGTCGCTCCAGGCGGGAGCGGGTCGCCCGGCTCGCTGAGGCCCTGGAGGCCCTGCCGATGCCGGCGGCGGCCTGGAGGGGGCTGATGGCCCAGCAGGGGGCGCTGGCCGAGGCCTGGCTGGAGGGTGGTGCCGAGCTCCGTTCCCCAAGTGTGCAGGGCACGATCCATCCGGGGGGGCTGGTGGAGGTGCTCTCCACCCACGAGCAGATCCTCGGTGGCCCTGGCGGCCAGACCTACCTCGGCTGCTGCTTCCCCGCCGCCGAGCCCTACCGGGTGGCCCTGATGGAGCACGGCCGGGCCGTCGGCCAGGCCCTCGCCGCCGAAGGGGCCCTGGAGCGCTACGGGGTCGATTTCATCGCCCGCCGCTTTGGCGAAACGTGGGATCTCCAGGCCATCGAGGTGAACCTGCGCCAGGGCGGCACCACCCATCCCTTCATGGCCCTGCGGGCAATCACCGCCGGCAGCCTCGAGCCCGCCACGGGCCGCTTCCTCTCCCCCACCGGCCAACCGCTGCACTACCGCGCCACCGACAACCACAGCGACCCCCGTCTGCGGGGCCTGATGCCGCTCGACCTGATCGACATCGTCGCCGAGGCCGGCCTGCACTACGACCCCGCCCGGTTGCATGGCAGCGTCTTTCACCTGTTGGGCTGCCTTTCTGAGTTCGGCAAGCTGGGCATGACCTGCATCGGCCGCGATCCGGAGCAGGCCTCGGCCGTCTACCGATCCACGGTGGCGGAGCTGCTGGCCGGTGCCAGCGCCCGCAGTGGGGCCTGACGGTCAGGTCCATGCAGGGCAGGATGGGGCAGCACAGGGGGCGGCATGGTCTCGATCACCGACCGCGACGACGATGGCCTCAGGCCACCACCGGCGGCTCCCAGTGGGCCGCCGGTCTGGACCGGCTGGCTGCAGATCGGCCTGAGCACCATGCTGGCGGTGCTGTTCCTGGTGATGCTGACGAAGTCGCGGGAGCAGAGCCAGCGGCTGATGCGGCTGGAGCAGCGCCTGCAGGGACTGGAGAACAGTCGGGCCCTCGATCGCACCTCCGTGCTGGAGGAACAGCAGCGGGCGATGGTGGGCCGCCTGCAGACCCTGGAAGCCGGTGCCCAGCGGCTCGAAGCCCTCGAGCGGCAACAGGAGCAATGGCGTGCGGCCCTGGCCGACATACAGGGCCGGGCGGTGCGGCGCCCGCCGGCGGATGCGGATCCTTTCCCTGTCTCGCCGATGCCATCGTCAGGCCCTGGTGGGCGCTCCGGCCCAGCACCGGCCGACCGCAGTGATGGCGGCGTTCTGCGCCCCCCAGCCCCCGGCAACCCCTGAAGGGCCCCGTCTCAGCCCTTCACCGCATCGCCGCTGGCGCTGGGAAGGATGTAGCGCTGCAGCAGCACGAACAGCAGCAGCACCGGCAGGATCGAGACCACCGACCCCGCCGCCACCAGGCGCCAGTCGAGGGAGAAACTGCTGGCCAGCTGCTGCAGGCCCAGGGGCAAGGTGTAGAGATTGGGGTCGTCGAGAATGATCAGCGGCCAGAGGAAATCACTCCAGGTGCCGATGAACACGAACATCGCCAGGGTGATCAGATCGGCCCGCGCCGCCGGCAGCATCACGTTCCACCATTCCCCGACCGGCGTGCAGCCGTCGATCCGGGCCGCCTCCTCCAGTTCCACCGGCACCGCCAGGAAGCTCTGGCGCAGCAGGAAGATGCCGAAGGCGGTGGCGGCCTGGGGCACGATCAGGGCCCAGAGCGTGTTGCGCAGGCCGATCTGCACCATCAGCAGGTAGAGGGGGATCATTACCACCTGGAAGGGGATCAGGATCGTGGCCACCACCAGGGCCAGCACCAGCCCGCGGCCGCGGAAGCGCATCCGCGCCAGGGGATAGGCCGCCAGGGAACAGAACAGCAGGTTGGCCAGCACCGCCAGGGCGCTGACGATCGTGCTGTTGAGCAGGTAGGTGCCCATGGGATTGGCGGCGAACAGGCGCCCGTAGGCCTCCAGGCTGGGCTGACTCGGCAGCAGGGCGGGAGGGCTGGTGAAGATGTCCTCCGCCGGCCCCTTCAGGGAGGTGCTTACCAGCCACAGCAGGGGCAGCAGCAGCAGCACGGCCACCAACAGCAGCACGGCGAGTTGCAGGCCCGTGGCCAGCGAGGAGCGGTTGGGGGCGTTCACAGCCGCGGCAGTTCCGCCACCGGAAGGGGGGTCTTCTGGGGATGGAGCGGGGCGCGCTGGCTGCCCGACACCAGCCGGTTGAGGGCGTTGACGAAGGCCTGGGCCGCGGCCACGACGATGTCGGTGTCGGCGGCATGGCCCGAATAGAGCACCCCCTGGTGGCGCAGGCGGATGGTCACCTCGCCCATGGCGTCGATGCCTTCGGTGACGGACTTGATGCTGAATTCCACCAGCTCGTTCGGCACCTGGGCCAGGTGGTTGAGGGCCTGGCAGACCGCATCCACCGGACCGGTGCCGATGGCCGCCTCGGTCAGGTCGATGCCGTCTCCGTCCCGCAGGGTGACCGTGGCGGTGGGCTGCAGGTTGGTGCCGCAACTCACCTGCACCGATTGCAGGGCATAGCGGGGGCCGTCCTGCTGCTGCACCTGTTCACTGACGATCGCCTCCAGATCCCGGTCGGTGATCTCGCGCTTGCGGTCGGCCAGCTCCTTGAAGCGGGCGAAGGCGTCGTCGAGGTCGTTGCGCTCCAGGGTGTAGCCGAGCTCCTCGAGCCGGGCGCGGAAGGCGCTGCGGCCCGAGAGTTTGCCGAGGGAGAGGCGGTTGTCGGCCAGGCCGACGGTGCGGGCATCGATGATCTCGTAGGTGAGCCGGTTCTTGAGCACGCCGTCCTGGTGGATACCGGACTCGTGGGCGAAGGCATTGGCACCCACGATCGCCTTGTTGGGCTGCACCGCCATGCCGGTGAGATTGGACACCAGCCGGGAGGTCTTGGTGATTTCCTCGGTGCGCACGTTGGTGAGCGGATCGCGCTGCTCGGCCGGCCGGCCCAGGAACGGATTGAAGTAGCTGCGGCGGACGTGCAGCGCCATCACCAACTCTTCAAGGGAGGCATTGCCGGCCCGTTCGCCGATGCCGTTGATGGTGCACTCCAGCTGGCGGGCACCGTGCTTGACGGCCTCGAGGAAGTTGGCGACGGCCAGCCCCAGATCGTTGTGCCCATGCACCGAAATCACCGCCTGGTCGATGTTGGGCACCGAGCGGTTGATGCCGGCGATGATTTCACCGAATTCGGCCGGCGTGGTGTAACCCACGGTGTCGGGGATGTTGATAGTGGTGGCCCCGGCCTTGATCGCCGCTTCGATCACCTCGTGCATAAAGGCCGGGTCGCTGCGGCCGGCGTCCTCGCAGGAGAACTCCACGTCCTCCACCAGGGAGCGGGCATAGGCCACCATCTCCTCGGTGATGGCGAGCACCTCGGCGCGGCTCTTGCGCAGCTTGTGCTCCAGGTGGATGTCGCTGGTGGCGATGAAGGTGTGGATGCGCCGGTGGGCCGCCGGGGCCACGGCTTCGGCGCAGGCTTTGATGTCGCCGCTGGCCGCCCGGGCCAGCCCGCAGATCACGGGACCATCCGCAGTCCCCACGGTCGCGGCGATCTTTTGAACGGCGTGAAAATCGCCACTGCTGGCGAAGGGGAAGCCGGCCTCAATGATGTCCACCCCCAGGCGGGCCAGCTGCTGGGCGATCGCGAGCTTCTCCTCAAGGTTGAGGCTGGCGCCAGGGGACTGTTCCCCGTCGCGGAGGGTGGTATCGAAGATCAATACCCGGCCGGGATCGCGGGCCATGGGGGTTTAGGCGGAACAGCTATGAGTTAGGGCCACTCTAGGGGCCGGAGGCCCTGCTCCTGGAGCGGAACGTACAGTGACGCCCCAGAGTGGCGCCCCAGAGGTTTCCCCATGGCCGCAGGCGATCTGGCCCTGGTGTTGCATGCCCACCTCCCCTACGTCCGGTCGGGAGAACCCGGGTCGCTGGAGGAGGACTGGTACTTCCAGGCGCTGCAGGAATGCTATCTGCCCCTGCTGGCCGTGCTGGAGCGGGCGGCCGCCGATCCAGAACAACGGCCGAAACTCACCCTTGGCCTCTCCCCCACCCTGCTGTCCCTGCTGAGCGACAGGGCCCTGAACGGCCGTTTCCCTGGCTGGCTGGCCCTGCGCCGGACCTTGCTTGACCAGGCGGATCAGGACCTGGAGTTGCCAGCCCGCCAGCTGCAGCTCACGCTCTCGGCCATCGAGGTCCAGTGGCGGCAGATGGAGGGGAATCTGCTGCCCCGGTTCCAGCGCCTGCAGGAGCAGGGGGTCCTGGATCTGATCACCTGCGGCGCCACCCATGGCTATCTGCCCCTGCTGCGGGAGTCGCCGGAGGCGGTGCGGGCCCAGCTGCTCACCGCCGTGCGGGAACATCAGCGGCTGCTTGGCCAGCGCCCCCTGGGGATCTGGCTGCCGGAGTGCGCCTACTACGAAGATCTCGACCGGCTCCTGGCGGAGTGCGGCCTGCGCTATTCCCTGCTCGACGGCCACGGGCTGCTCCATGGCCTGCCCCGCCCGCGCTACGGGGTGTATGCCCCGATCTGTTCCACCGCCGGGGTGGCCTTCTTCGCCCGTGACAGTGAGTCCACCCTGCCGGTGTGGAGTGCCAGCCAGGGCTATCCAGGCGACGGCGCCTACCGGGAGTTCCACCGCGACCTGGGCTGGGACCTGCCGGAAGAGGCGCTGGGCGCCCTGGGCATTCGCGATCGGCGCCCCCTGGGACTCAAGTTGCACCGGGTCAGCGCCCAGGGCTGTCCCCTGGAGTTGAAGCAGCCCTACGACCCGGAGCGGGCGGCGGACAAGGTCAAGGAGCACGCGGGGGCCTTTCTTCGCGGCCGCTCCGAGCAGATGGCCCATCTGGCTGCCACGATCGAGCCGCCACCGCTGCTGGTGGCGCCCTTCGACGCCGAACTGTTCGGCCACTGGTGGTTTGAAGGGCCCCAGTTCCTGGCCGAGCTGTTCCGCCAGGGCCCCGCGATGGATGTGCGCTTCACCCACCTGCGCGACGTGCTCAGCCAGAGTCGGTCGCTGCAGGTCTGCCGGCCGGCCCCCTCCAGCTGGGGCCAGGGGGGCTACCACGACTACTGGCTGAACGACACCAACGCCTGGGTCGTGGCCGAGTGGCAGCGCGCCTCCCGGGCCATGGTGCAACGGGTGAACCGGGGGGTGGGCAGCACCGACCAGCGCACCCTGCTCACCCAGGCGGGTCGCGAACTGCTGCTGGCCCAGAGCTCGGACTGGAGCTTCATCCTGCGGGCCGGCACCACCACCGGCCTGGCCCGCGAGCGGATCCGTCGCCACCTCGACCGGTTCTGGCGCCTGATCGATGCCCTCGAGCACGGCACCGACCCGCCCCAGGAATGGCTGGTGGGGGTGCAGCGGGAGGACGGGCTGTTCCCGGAGCTGAACGCGGCCGACTGGGCGACGCGCGCCTAGGTGTGTAGTCCCACCAGGTTGTTCAGCTGACGATTGGGTGTGAGGTCGCCAGGGTCGGGGTGTCACCGCCCCTCTCAAGACCTCACACCCCATGCATAGCCACCCACTGGTCCGTCTGACGCCGATCAGTCGGGAACGCCTGATTCGTCGGCATCTCGATGAGGGCGTGCAGCTCAAGACCCTTGCGGCGCAAGCCGGGATCAACCTGCGCTGCGCCTACAAGTGGCTGGCCCGGGCCCGCTCGATCGCGGCCTCGCGCTCTGGAGTCGACCGTTGAATCAGCAGGACCGTGGACTGGTGGTATTGGCGATCAGATCAGGGTTTGAGGCGCTGATCAATACAGAGCACGAAGGAAGCGCCGCTGGCGTGCTCCAACCTCGTGGCCACGGTGCGGCAGGGCTGGCCGGTGGCCAGGCTGATGTAGGTGTCGGTGATGTGCTGATGGAGACCCGTGTCAATCAGGCTGAAGAAATACTCCTTGTTGGCGTGGTCGGTGCCCCGCGTGGCGGGTGTGAACAGGCGGTTCCTCGACGGGGGGAGACGCTGGCCCAGGTGCGTGTTGCTGATCTGCAGTCCGTCGCCATCGAGCACGTAGGCCGCTTCGATCATGGTGTTGGTGCCTACCCAGTTGGCAAGGCCGCCGTCGAACGTTTGGGCAGCGATGTGACGTAGGCCTTCACACCCTGCGCGGGCCAGATTGATCAGATCGAGGCCCTCCATGTGGCGGGCCTGGATGGCGGCCACGGCTTTGACCCGTTGCCGGCGGGCGGCTTCCATCAGCACTGGGTGCAGGGCTGCCAAGTGCAGGTTGGCCGCTGGCTTGGGGCGCGCAAAGTGATAGCCCTGGAAGAACTCTGCTCCGAGGGCGGCGCAGGTGTCCAGCTCTGCCTGGGTTTCCACCCCTTCAGCCAGCACCAGAGTGCCGATGGTCTTTCCAAGTAAGACCAGCGACTTCATCATTTCCTGCTTGAAAAAGTCCCGGTCGACTCCGGCGATGAGACTGCGGTCGAGCTTGATGATGTGGGGCCGCAATTCGGCGATGCGTGGCAGGTTGCTGTGGCCGGATCCCAAGTCGTCAATTGCGATCAGGAAACCCAATTCACGATGGCGCTCCACGAAGCGTTTCAGGGTCATCGTGTCCTGAACCTTGGTTTCGTTGAGCTCGATCACGATGTCTCTGGGTTCCAGACCCGTGGCCTCGGTGGCCTCGAGCAAGGCTCCCGAGCCTTCAACTCCCTCGTCGATCAATGAAGTTTCAAAGTTGAGAAACAGAAAGGGGCGCATGGACCGGGGCAAGTTGAGATCCCGGTAGGCCTCCATGGCCCGGATGCGGCAGCGGCGATCCAGCTCCAGCAGCTTCCCAGCCTTGCGGGCCTTGTCGAACTGCTGTCCGACACCCATGTGCGTCGGGCGCGCGAGGGCCTCCAAGCCCACCACGGAGGCTTGCTTGAGGGAGACGATTGGTTGAAAGTGAATGTCTAGCTGATTCGACGGGAGGGTCGCAGGGACCTCCATCGTTAGCTCCATAAGTTCAGCATGAACCATTGAGCGCAAATGACGGCGGACTACAGTTGTAGCGAGCCAGCAGCATTTAACCCTAGGGAACATCTGAAAAACGTACTAAAATCAATCGAGATCCAAGACTGAGACTGGAACGGATCGCCGCCCCCCTCCAGCTGGGCTTTTCGGACGACGAGCAAATTCACGCCAAAAAGAGCACGCGTCGCCAGCGCTTCTTGGATGAGTGGAGGCCACGGTTCCCTGGGAAGCCTTCCTGGCCTTGATCGAGCCCGTCTATCACAAGCACTCCAGCAAGGGAGGTCGCCCGCCGATTCCTTTGGAAGTGATGTTGCGGATCCACCTGCTGCAGCAGTGGTTCACGCCGTCCGATCCTCTGATGGAGGAGATGCTGATGGATACGCCCTGCTTCCGTCGCTTTGCCGGAATCGGGTCGATGGAAGGGAGAATCCCCGATGAGACCACGATCCTCAACTTCCGCCATCTGCTGGAGGAGCACCGCATCGCCGAGCAGATCCTGGAGGGGGTGAAGCAGATGCTGAGCGAGAAAGGAGTGATTCTGAGAGAAGGCACAATCCTTGATGCCACGATCATGAATGCCCCCTGCTCCACCAAGAACAAGGCAAAGGAGAGAGATCCTGAAAATGCACTCGGTAGCCAAAGGCAAGCAGTGGTTTTTGGGGATCCGTTGCCACATCGGCATCGAGAAACGAAACGAATTCCAAGACTGCAAGGCAGAGCTCAGGATTGCCATGAAACCCGGCCAACGCAGAGTGCTTCCAGAGACACCAGAGGGCAGGCGTCTGGATCTGATTGAGACGGCGAAGGCCCACTTCCACGCCATAGTGGAGCATCCCTTTCGGATCATCAAATATCAGTTCGGCTTCCGGAAGGTCTTCTATCGAGGCATCCGCAAGAACGACCTCAAACTGAAGTTACTCTTTGCCCTGGCATACCTCTGGATGGTACGGGAACGGATACCTGATCCAGCGTGATACAAGGGCTTGGTGTGTCCAAAGATCGAAAATCATCCAGAAATCAAGCGGAACGTATGGTGGAAACTGTCTCAACGCATACACGAGGGCTGCTCTGAGCGAAAAGCGGGCAAAATCCGCCGGGCATGTCTCATTGACGAGAATGTGACTAGATTGTCTGAATTATGCCGTCTTGATCAGAGGTTCCCTAGCGGTTTTCATTCAGTTCCGCTTTCATCCCAGCCCAAGGAGGAATCGCCGATGGTCTTTTTCCCATGGTTTGTAGGTGCCGATCTCTGATCTGACCCCTACAAAGTTTGCCTTAGGAGCTCCCCCGGCGTGGGCTATGAGAAGGTCCATGTGGCCGTGGATGACGCCACCCGCCTGTCCGTCGCACCGGAAGGTGCGCTTCGCTGACCATGCCGAGGTGTTGGACGACGAGAAGGGGCCGACCACGGTGGGCTTCCTGAGCCGAGCGGTGGCCTGGTTCAACGTCCAGGGGATCGAATGCCGCCGGGTGCTCAGCGACAACGGCTCGGCCTACAAGTCACATGGGTGGCGAAATGCCTGCCACGCCATGGGATTGAAGGTGAAGAAGACCAGGCCCTACACCCCTCGTACCAATGGCAAGGCCGAGCGGTATGGCCTCCGGCCGACTTCGTCTACATCAAGACGTTGCTGGAGGAATGGGCCTACGTGATGCCCTACAGCACATCAGCGGCGCGCAATGAGCGGCTGCCGGCCTACTTGCGGATCGATAACGGCCGCAGGTGCCACATGGCCCTGGGTGGACTCACCCCCCAGCAGCGGCTCGCTCAGCTGCAGGCATGAACAACCTGGTGGGAAAGCACACCTAGGGCGATTCAGAGGATCTGATCCAGGAAGCGTCGGGTGCGCTGGTGGGAAGGGTTGGTGAAGAACACCTCGGGCTCGGCCTCCTCCACCACTTCGCCGTCGGCCATCAGCACCACCCGGTGGGCCACATGGCGGGCGAATTTCACCTCGTGGGTCACCACCACCATGGTGATGTCGTCGGCGGCGAGGTTCTGCATCACCTCCAGGACTTCGCGCACCATCTCCGGGTCAAGCGAGCTGGTCGGTTCATCGAACAGCAGGATGCGGGGCTCCATGCAGAGGGCCCGGGCAATCGCCACCCGCTGCTGCTGGCCCCCCGAGAGCTGGCCGGGATACTTGCCCGCCTGCTCGGCGATGCCCACCCGTTCCAGCAGGGCCCAGGCCTGTTTCTCCACCTCGGCCTTCGGGCGCTTGCGGACCAGCACCGGAGCCAGGGTGAGGTTGTCGAGAACAGAGAGGTGGGGGAAGAGGTTGAACTGCTGGAACACCATCCCCACCTCCCGGCGGACGGCGTCGATGTTGCGCAGGTCGTTGGAGAGGACGATGCCATCGACGGTGATGCTGCCCTTCTGGAAATCCTCCAGTGCATTGAAGGTGCGGATGAAGGTGCTCTTGCCCGAGCCCGAGGGGCCCATGATCACCACCACCTCACCGCGCCTCACCGTCAGGCTGGCCCCACGCAACGCCTGAAATCCGTTGGGGTACCACTTCTCGACGGCCCGCGCCTCGATCATCAGTTCGCTGCTGGGTTGGCTCATGGGGCGGGAAACGGGAACGGAGCGTGGGAAGGGGGAAACTGCTCAGGTGGCGGTGGGCACCGCGTGGGGATCGAGGCGCCGCTCCAGGGCCCGGCTGCCCAGTCCGAGGGCGGCACAGCAGCCCCAGAACAGCACGGCCAGGGTGAGGTAGACCTCACCGTTCCTGCCTAGAAAAGCCGGGTTGGCCATCACAGTTCGGGCCGTGCCGAGCAGTTCCAGCAATCCGATCAGTGACAGCAGGGTGGTGTCCTGCAGGAGCGAGATGAACTGCCCCACCATCGCCGGCAGGGCCACCCTCAGGGCCTGGGGCAGCACCACGTGCTGGAGCGCTTTTGGATGGGACAGGCCGAGGGAGCGGGCGGCTTCCAGCTGGCCCTGGGGTACGGCCGCCAGGCCGGAGCGCACCGCCTCCGCCAGGTAGGCGGCGGCGAAGAAGGTGAGCACCCAGGCCGCCCGCCAGACCCGCTCCGGCGCCAGGCCGCCGGGCAGCAGGAAGCCGAGGATGTTCTGGCCGAGGAACAGCAGGGTGATCAGGGGGGCCCCCCGGATGAACTCGATGTACAGCACCGAACCCCAACGCAGCAGGGGGAGGTCGCTGCGGCGACCGAGCGCCAACAGCACACCGATCGGGAAGCACAGCAGGATGGCGAAGCTGGAGGCCAGCAGGGTGAGCATCAGTCCGCCCCATTCGGAAGGGGAGACGGTCACCAGGCCCAGGCCGCCGCTGATCAGCACCATGCCCACCAAATAGAGGACCGGCCACATCAGGGCCACCAACCGCAAGCCCGTGGGGCCGAAGCGGCGACCGAAGCGTCCGGCCAGCCAGCGGACCAGCAGCAGCAGGGCCACCAGACCCCACCAGCGGGCCTGAATGGAGACGGTCAGCCCCATGGCCCAGGGCCTCCACAGTCCCAGCACCACCAGAAGCGTTGCCGCGATCCGGTCGTTGCGAGGCCAGAGCACACCGGTGCGGTCGGGGCGGGGGTGGGCCCGCAGCAGGCCCCAGGTGGCACCGCTGGCCGCGACCAGCAGAGCGGTGAGCAACCAGACGCGCCACTGCTGCTCCACCGGGTAGCGGCCCACCGCGAAAAGGGTGCTGTTGACCCGGATCACGGCCCACTGGGCCTGGGTGAAGGCCCAGCGCAGGACTCCGAAGGCCGCCAGGCTGATCAAGCTGATCAACACCACGCTCAGCACCGCGTCGGTGCGGGTGGCGAAGAGTTCGGCGCGCAGCCGCCGCAGGAGGCGTTTCATTTCAGCGCTCCCGGATCTGGACCAGATGGTTGAGACCGTTCATCAGAGCGGAGATCAGCAGGTCAAGGGTGAGATAGGCCGCCAGCAGCACCAGGATCACCTCCACCGCCCGGCCGGTCTGGTTGAGGGTGGTTTCGGCCACCGAATAGAGGTCGGTGTAGCCCACCGCCACCGCCAGGGAGGAGTTCTTGGCCAGGGAGATGTACTGGGTGTTGAGCCCCGGCACGATCACCCGCAGCGACTGGGGCAGGACGATGCGGCGCAGGGTGGCGAACCAGCTCAGTCCCAGGGAGGAGGCCGCCTCCCACTGCCCCTTCGGCACCGCCGCGATGCCGCCCCGC
Source organism: Synechococcus sp. CS-1332 (assembly GCF_025127995.1). Lineage (GTDB taxonomy): Bacteria > Cyanobacteriota > Cyanobacteriia > PCC-6307 > Cyanobiaceae > Cyanobium. Next base: position 38,717 of record NZ_JAHLYP010000041.1, read on the forward strand.
ACCACTTCGGCGATGAAGGCCCCCGAATACACGATCAGGCCGGTGAGCAGGGCGCCGAATTCGACGCTCAGGCGCACCGGTGCCTGCCACACCCCGTTCACCAGCGTCGGACCCATCCAGCGCAGCCCCTCGCCCAGCCCGGCGATATACAGCCCCGATTTGGCCAGCACCACCCCGGGGAGCTGGATCGCCGCGACGCCGTTAGGCAGGGTGAGGAACACCACGAAATACCAGAACACCAGCTGCAGCAGCAGGGGGATGTTGCGCACCACCTCCACGTAGACCCGCGCCAGACGCCGCAGCAGGCCGTTGTGGCTGAAGGAGGCCATCCCCACCAGGCAGCCCATCAAGGTGGCTCCCACCAGACCCACCAGCACTGCCCGGATCGTGTTGACCAACCCGGCCGCCAGGGCGCGCCAGTAGGGCAGCTGGGCATTGAAGGGAATCACCGATTCCGAGATGTCGAAGCCGGCGGGCTGCTGCAGCCAGCGCCAGCTCAGCAGCAGCCCGGCCGCTGTCAGGTTGCGGATCAGATTGCCCAGAAGAAAGGCGATCAGCAGCAGCACCAGCAGACCCACCACGGCCTGCACCACCCAGGGAACGACGCGGCGGTCGCGCCACCAGGGCGGCTTGGGGGCAGGCAGGGACGATGGGGTCGGTTTGGCGGGGGGGACCGGCGCCATCAACGGAAGGGCGGGGAGTAGATCAGCCCGCCATCCTTCCACTGGCGGTTGAGGCCGCGGTCGAGCTTGAGGGCGGAGGCGGGGCCCACGTTGCGATCAAAGATCTCGCCGTAGTTGCCCACGGCCTTCACGGCCTTGACCACGAAGTCGGGCGGCAGGCCGAGCAGCTTGCCGAAATCACCTTCCACCCCAAGGAAGCGGCGCAGGTCGGCCTGGTTGGTGTTGGCCTTCGCCTCGGCCAGCTTGGCGTCCACATTCGCCTGGGTGATGCCGCTCTCCTCGGCCTGCATCAGGCCGAAGACGATCCAGCGCACGGCATCGGCCCAGGCGGGATCGCCGTTGGTGGTGGCGGGGGTGAGGGGCTCCTTGCTCATCACCACCGGCAGCAGGGTGTGGGCGTCCGGTTTGGGGAAGCTGGTGCGCTTGCCGGCCAGCTGGGAGCGGTCGCTGGTGACGGCCACGCAGCGGTCACCGAGATAGGCGGCGAAGGTCTGGTCGCTGGTCTGGAATTTCAGCGGCGTGTAAGGGATGTTCTGCTCCCGCATCCGGTCGGCCAGGTTGAGCTCGGTGGTGGTGCCGCTCTCCACGCAGATCGGTTTGCCGGCGAGCCCCTTGAGGTCCTTGATGCCGCTGGCCACGGGCACCAGCACGCCCTGACCGTCATAGAAGGTGGTGGGGGCGAAGCTGAGGCCGTTGCCGCCGGCCGCATCGCGGCTCAGGGTCATGGTGGTGTTGCGCGAGAGCAGATCCACCTCTCCGCTGGCCAGGGCGGCGAAGCGCTCGCTGGAGTTCAGATCCCGGAATTCCACTTTCTCGGGATCCCCCAGCACCGCGGCGGCCACCGCCTTGCAGACGTCCACGTCCAGGCCCAGATACTTGCCGTCGGGCCCCACGAAGCTGAAGCCGGGCAGCTTACCCTCCACCCCGCAGATCAGCTTGCCCCGTCCCGTGATGGTGGAGAGCTTCTGGCTCTGCACGCCGCCATCATCCCCAGCACAACCGGCGAGCAGGCCGGCGGCCAACAGGGAGGCCCCAAGGGTGAGGGTCCGGTTCCAGAACATGCTTGCGTCATTAAGGTGGCCGCATTGTTGCAGGTGCGGGCCGGCGCAGGTAGGCCGCCCGGAACCTCCTCAGCGGAAGGGCGGGGCGATGTGCAGGCCGCCGCGGCTCCAGAGCCGGTTGAAGCCCCGCTCGAGGCCCAGGGGGGTGGCAGGGCCCAGGTGGCGCTCGAACAGCTCGCCGTAGTTGCCGACCGCTTTCACCACCTGAAGCGTGAAGTCGGCGGGCAAGCCCAGCTGACGGCCGAAATCCCCCTTGATCCCCAGGAAGCGGCGCGCTTCGGCCTGGCTGGTGTCGGCCTGGGCCGCGTCGCGGCTCGCCTCAATGTTGGCCTGGGTGAGGCCGCTCTCCTCGGCCTGGATCAGGGTGTAGGTGACCCAGCGCACCGCATCGGCCCAGGCCGGATCCGCCTGCACCGTCACCTTGGCGCTGGGTTCCTTGCTCAGGAGCTCCGGGAGCAACCCATGGGCGCCAGGATCCTTGAAGCCGCTGCGCTTGGCCGCCAGCAGGGAGCTGTCGCTGGTGATGGCGGCGCAGCGGCCCTGCTCATAGGCCGGGTAGGCCTGCTCACCGGACTGGAAGCGCAGCGGCTGGTAGGCCAGGCCCAGCTCCCGCATGCGATCGGCCAGGTTGAGCTCGGTGTTGGTGCCGCTCTCCACGCAGATCGGCTGGCCGGCCAGCTGCCGCAGGCTGCGGATGCCGCTGGCCTTGGGCACCATCACCCCCTGGCCGTCATAGAAGAAGACTGGCCCGAAGCTGAGGCCGTTGCCGCCCGGGGCGTCGCGGCTGAGGGTGTGGGTGGAGCTGATCGAGAGCAGGTCCACCTCGCCGCTGCTGAGGGCCACGAAGCGCTCGCCGGCCGTCACCGGCCGGAACTCCACCTTGCCGGGATCGCCAAGCACCGCGGCGGCCACCGCCCGGCAGAAGTCGGCGTCGATGCCCACGAAGGCTCCGCCGGGGCCCACGGTGCTGAACCCCGGCACCGCGCCGTCGACGGCGCAGACCAGCCGTCCCCGTTCGCGGATCTTGGCCATGGTGGGGCTGCCGGGGGCCCCGTTGCCCGCGGCGCAGCCCACCAGGGCCCCGAGGGCCGCCAGGAGCGTCACCGCCGTGCCAAAGGACAGCGCCGCCCTGATCATCCGGGCAGGATCACCCGGTCGATCACATGCACGATGCCGTTGTCGCAGACGATGTCGGCGGACACGACGGTGGCGTTCTTGACCTCGAAGGGCTCGGCCCGGCGGATCGCCACCGGTGCCCCCTCCAGGCTTTCCCATTCCGGCTGCGCCACCAGTTGCTCCCGCAGGTAAGCCCCGGAGAGCACATGGAATTTGAGGATTCGGGCCAGCTGGGGAACGTTGTCCACCAGGGTCTGGACCGTGCCGGGGGGAAGGGCGGCGAAGGCGTCGTCGACGGGGGCGAAGACGGTGAAGGGGCCTGGACTCTCGAGGGCGGCGGTGAGACCGGCCAGCTCGACGGCGGTGAGCAGGGTGGCGAAGACACCGGCTCCCTTGGCGGTTTCGATGATGTTGGCCATGGAGATCTCCTAGCGGTAGTCCTGGGTCTGGATCTGGCTCAGGCGGGCCTCGGGCCTGATGAAGCGGTCCATCTGGGCCTCGAAAAACTTCCGGTTGGCCATCAGGTGCTCGGGGTCGGTGTCATCGAGGGGATAGAGCAGGGCGCAGCGCAGGGCCTGGATCACCGCCGAGGTCACGTTGTACATGGAGCGCTGGAAGGTGACACCCAGCTGGTTGAGGATGTCGCCCTCGCCGCGTTTGTGCTGGGCGTAGAGCTCGGTGAGGTACGGGGGCAGGAAGTGCAGCATGTCCTGCATCAGCAGGGTGGGGGGGATCCCCGCCGAACCCACCGGGAAGACATCGGCATAGAGGATGCCGTAATGGAAATCAGCCTGCTCGGAGGGCACCTGGCCGGCCTGGGCGTTGTAGCTCTTGGTGCCCCGGAAGGGGGCGGTCCGGTAGAACACGGCTTCCACATAGGGAAGGGCCGCCTCGTAAAGCCAGGTGAACCCTTCCGATTTGGGAATGATCTCGAGGCATTCCCCACCGATGTAAACATGGTGGTAGATGGGCCGGCCCGCCACGGCGAAAATGCCGTTGACCAGGAAATCCATGGCGGCGGGCACGCCGGAGAAGCCGCCCTCGTCGTAGATGTCACTCATCTCGAAGAACACCGGCGCCATCACCTCCCAGAACAGGCCGAGGTTGGCGTAGTAGCTCATCTTGCGCACCTGCTCCAGGAACATCTCCGGGAACAGGGCGTAGAGCCCCAGCATCAGGGGATTGCCCTTGAAGTAGGCCTTGATCGCCCGATCGGCGTTGGCCTTGTAGGCGTCGCACTCCAGGTAGTCGTAGAAGCGGCCACCCATGCCCTGGTGCCAGAACATGGCATCCATGCAGGCCTCGGCGAACTCCATGTTGATGCGGTCGTGCCACAGGTGATGCAGCAGCTTCGGCATGGCCGTCGTCTCGCCCTTGGCCATGAACTCCAGCAGTTCCGGGTGGGCCTTCTCACCGCCGCGCCAGATGCGCAGCTTCGACTGCTCACCCTGGTAGGAGTTGGGCAGATCGAGGTACTCCTGGGTGGGGAAGTACTTGAAGGCGGGCAGGGGATCGAGGAACACCCGCTCGGCGATGTAGAGCAGGTCACGCCAGTAGAAATCCATCGGCACGGCGTAGGCCTTGTAGATGCCGATGATCTGCATCAGGTTCTCGGGCGTGTCCGGCAGCATCGAGCCGCCCGCCTCGAGCCGGTGGATCACTTCGGCGTAGCGATGGGTCGACGGGGGGATCAGGGGCTGACGCACGGCTTCCGGTGCGGTGGCGGTGGGGGGCGTCATGAGGGGAGCTGGCGGGGGGACGCGGAGGGGGCGATGGCCACGAGGGCGGTGAACGGTTCACGGCGCAGGGCTAGGGCCGTGGTGGTGGATTCGCTCCAGCCCACCAGCAGGCCGGGCCAGAGGCCGCCCACCAGCACCAGGGCAGCGAGAAGCACGGCCGGGAAGCGCTCGCTCCATACGGTGACGGGGTAGTCGACACGGTCGTTATCGAGACGGCCGAAGCCGACCCTGTTGAACACCCGCACCGCGTACACGGCCGTGAACCCCGAGGCGATCAGGCAGAGCAGGGTGGCCACCGGGAAGGGGGTCCAGCTGGCCTCGAACATCAGGAATTCGGGCACGAAGCCCGCCAGGCCGGGGATGCCTGCACTGGCCATCAGGGCCAGCAGGAACAAACCCAGGGTGAAGGGCAGGCCGCGGTAGGGATTCAGCAGGCCCGCCAGCTCGGGGATCTGGATGGAGCCGGTCTTGGCCTCGATCAGACCCACCAGGTGGAACAGCAGGGCCGAGATCAGACCGTGGGCCAGCAGCTGGGCCACCACCCCCTGCAGACTCAGGGGGGTGGCGGCTGCCAGGGCCACCACCAGCAGCCCCATGTGGCCGAGGGAGCCGTAGGCCACCAGGCGACGGATGTCGCTCTGGACGATGGCGTTGAGGGCGCCATAGGCCGCCGTGAGGGCGCCGACCCCGGCGATCCATGGGGACCAGAGGATCCATTCATCCGGCATGAAGCCGATGGCGAAGCGCAGCAGGCCGTACCCGCCGAGGATGGAGACCCCACCGCTGAGCAAGATCGCCACCGGACTGGAGGCCTGGCCGTAGGCCAGGGGCTGCCAGCCATGCAGGGGGACCACCGGCAGCTTGAGGCCGAAGGACAGCACCAGCAGGGCGAACACCCAGTGGCTGGATCCTGTGGGGAGCTGCATGGCGGCCAGATCGGCGAAGGCGAAGCTGAAGCCATCGCCGTTGAGCCAGCCCAGGGCCAGCACGCCGCCCAGCAGGGCCAGTCCCGAAGCAGCGCCGTACATGACGTACTGGATGGCCGCCTGGGCGCGGCGCGGGCCACCCCAGACGGCCAGCAGCAGTGTGGTGGGGATCAGCACCAGCTCGTAGGCCAGCAGGAACAGGAGCGCGTTGCGGGCCAGCACTGCCCCCATCAGGCCGACATCGGTGGCCAGCAGCAAGCTGAAGAACAGCCGCGGCCGGGCCTGGTCGGCGGGGCTGGCCAGCACGGTCACGAGAACGATCAGGGCGATCAGGACAGCCAGCGGAGCTGACAGGCCATCGAGGCCGAGGTCGAGGGCGAGGCCAATCCGCGGCAACCACACCTGGTGCAGCTCAGTGGGGGACTGGCCCAACTGGGTGAGACCAATGATCAACTGGAGCAGTGCAGTCACCAGCGCCACGCGGCGCAGCAGCACCTGGCGCTCAGGCAGCAGCGGTAAAAGCCCGGCCCCAAGGGCCGGCAGAAGCAAGAGCAGGAGGAGGGCCATCAGCGCAGCAGGGTGGAGGGCACGATCGTCAGCAGCCAGGCGGCCATCAGCACAACGCCGATCAGCAGGGTCAGGGCATAGGTCTGGGTGCGGCCGGAGGTGGTGAAGCTGAGGCGGCGGGCGCTCTGGAGAGCGGCTTCTCCAGTTGCGCCGGTGAAGCCATCCACCAGCTGCCGATCCGTCCAGGAACTCAGCCGGGCCAGGCCGAGCACCAGCGCCACCACGGAGCGCTGGTAGAAGTTCTCCGTGTTCATGTCATGGGCGAGCCAGTGCTGCAGACCGCCGAGGGCGGAAGGCAGCTGGGCCAGGGGATGGGGCCTCAGGTAAAAGACCGCCGACACCCCGCCGCCCACCAGGGTGGAGAGCAACAGGGGCACGGCCTGGGGACCCCAGCCCAGCAAGGGCGAGGCGGCGAAGACGCCGAAACGGGCCAACAGGATCGGCAGGTGCAGCACCACCCCCATCAGCACCAGGGTGGGCAGCACCATCAGCCAGAGCACCTCGGCGGAGCGGATCGTGAAGAGGCTGGGGCGCCCGCCCCAGATCAGGCCGAACACCCGCACCAGACCGGCCGCCATCAGGGCATTGGTGACCAGCACGAAACCGCCCAGCAGCAGCGGCTGGGGGCTGGAGCTGCAGAGTTCGAGCAGCTCGCGGATGGCGGCGAAGCCCCCGAAGGGCGGCAGGGCCATCAGGCCACCGGCCCCGGTCAGGAAGGCCAGGCCCACCAGCGGCCGGCGGCTCCACAGACCCCCCAGCTGGGTGAGGTCCTGGGTGACATTGCTGACGATCACTGTGCCCACGGCCATGAGCACCAGCGCCATCGGCAGGGGGTAGACCAGCAGCAGGTGACCCGCCACGGTGGGATCACCCAGGCCCACGGCGAGGAACAGCAGGCCCATCCAGCTGCTGGCCAGGAAGGACAGGGCCCGTTTGATGTCGATCTGGGCCAGGGCGATCAGCGCCCCCACCAGGGCGGTGGTGCCGCCCACCACCACCAGCACCGTGGTCACCAGGGGGCTGAGGGCCAACATGGGCTGGAGCTTCAGCAGCACCCAGGCGCCACCGGCGACCACCACCGAGTTACGCAGGACGGTGGAGGGAAGCGGACCCTCCATGGCCTCATCCAGCCAGAGGTGCAGAGGGATCTGGGCGCACTTGCCCATGGGACCGGCCACCAGGGCCAGCAGGATCAGCTCCTGGCTCAGGGGCAGGCTTCCCGGGGTCTGGGCCGCGGCCCAGGTGGCGAGGGCACCGAAGTTCCAGGTGCCGGTGACCGGCAGGATCGCCACCAGGCCAGCCAGCAGGATGAGGTCACCGATGCGCTTGGTGAGGAAGGCATCCCGCGCCCCTTTCACCACCAGCGACTGGTTGTACCAGGTGCCCACAATCAGATAGGTGCCGAGCGTGAGTAGCTCGAGGATCACATAGCTGAAGAACAGTGAATCCGTGAGCAGAAGGGCACACAGTCCGGCCTCGAAAAAGCTGAGGGAGCCGAAGAAGCGTGGCCAGCCCCAATCCATCTCCAGATAGCCGATGGCGAAGATCTGGGCCAGCACATGGACCCCGGTGACGAACAGGGTGGCGATCAGGGCCGGCTGGGTGATTGAGCCGTCGAAGCCGATCGCGAGGCCGGCGGTGTCCAGCCAGGTCCAGCCGAAGTGCAGGGGCAGGGCCTCTGGATGGGCATTGGCCGCCAGCAGGGCCAGGAGGCTGTGGGCAAACGCCACGCTGACCATGGTCAGGTTGAAGTAGCCGCAGGGGCGCGGTCCCGTCTTCCAGATGAACCCGGGCGACCAGGCCAGGGACACCAATGCCGCCAGCAAGGGGTAGAGGGGGACCAGCCAGGCCGTCTGGGCGAAGAACAGGGTCATGGCGGGAGAACAATCGGGACCGGTGATGGCCCGCGTGGTGGCGAAGACTAAGATCCCCGGCGCCGAGTGGTGGGCTTTCCGAAACGGAAAGTCCTATGGGAACTGCAAGCTTTCGTTATCAGTCAGCCGTGGTCTCCTCAGCCGTCCCCTGGGCCGTGCGACGGGAAAGGCTTCAGGCGTTGGCGCTGCGGCGGCGGCGCCAGAGCCGCCATACTTTCTCGAGTTCCAGGTAAAGGAAGAACAACAGACTGAAGCCGACACAGATGCCCAGGTCGCGGGCCGAGAGGGGCACGGTGCCAAAGAACTGCGAGAGGACGGGGACGTAGAGCAACGACAACTGCAGCAGGGTGGTGAACACCACCGCTCCCAGTAACCATGGGTTGGTGAAGGGATTCACCTGCACCAGCGGGCGGTCGCTGCGGGCCGCCAGGGCGTGACCCATCTGGGCCAGGCACAGCATCGTGAACACCATCGTCTTCCAGGGACCATCGGGCCCACCGGACCTGTAGGCCAGCACCATCATCGTGATCGTGATCACGGCGAACACCACGCCGATGCGCAGGATGTAGCTGCCGATCCCTCTGGCGAAGATCGATTCACCGGGCTCGGCGGGGGGACGTTGCATCAAGCCGGCCTCCCCGGGCTCCAGGGCCAGGGCCAGGGCGGGCACCCCATCGGTGACCAGGTTCATCCAGAGGATCTGGATGGGGCTCATCGGCACGCCCACCAGCCCCAGCAGCGGGGCCGAAGCGATCGTGATCAGTTCACCCACGTTGCTGCCGAGGATGTACTTGATGAAACGGCGGATGTTGGCGTACACCAGCCGCCCCTGCTCCACGGCGTTGACGATCGTGGCGAAGTTGTCGTCGAGCAGCACCATGTCGGAGGCCTCCTTGCTCACCTCAGTACCGGTGATGCCCATGGCCACGCCGATGTGGGCCTGCTTGAGGGCCGGGGCGTCGTTGACGCCGTCGCCGGTCATGGCCACCACCTGGCCCAGGCCCTGGAGAGCCTTGACGATGCGCAGCTTCTGCTCGGGCGGCACCCGGGCATAGACGTTGCAGCGAGCCACGATCGCGGCCAGGCCGGCGGCATCGGCCTCCTCCAGCTGCCGGCCGAGCACCACTTCGGCGCCGGCGTCGACCAGGCCGATGTTGACGCCGATGGCCCGGGCGGTGAGGGGGTGGTCGCCGGTGATCATCACCGGGCGGATGCCAGCTTCCCGGCAGCGGGCCACCGCCATGGCCACCTCGGGGCGGGCGGGATCCAGCTGGGCCATCAGCCCCAGCAGCACCTGGTGCTCCAGTTCATGCTCGGGGCTGGGGTGGTGGGGGGCGCAGGCGAAGGCGAGCACCCGCAGGCCGGAGGCGGCCAGATCCCGGGCCTGTTCCAGCCACCACTGGCGCTGGTCATCGCTGAGGGTGGCAACGCCGGAGGCGTCGAGCCAGCGATCACAGGTGCCGAGGATCACCTCGGGGGCCCCCTTGCTGATCATCAAGGTGCTGGAGCCGGCCGCCGTGTCCCCCAGGGGAGCCTGCAGGCTGCCGTCACGATCCAAGACCCACACCGCCATCAGCTGGCGCTCGGAGCTGAAGGGGATCTCGGCGTCGCGCTTGTAATGGCTGCGCATGGCGAAACCATCCAGGTCGGCCTTTGCCGCTGCCACCACCAGGGCTCCCTCGGTGGGATCGCCGAGGATTTCCCAGCGACCGTCCGGCTCCTGCTTGAGTTCGGCGTCGCTGCAGAGGACGCCAGCCTGGAGCAGCAGATTGCGGCCGCCTGGCGCCACACCGGCGGTGGCTCCGGGCGGGGGGGTGAGCTCGGTGGTGTGGAACTCGCCGTGGGGGTCGTAGCCATTGCCGCTCACCTGAAGCGCCGTGGTGCCGCTGCGCAGCTCCTGCACCACCTGGCGGTTGAGGGTGAGGGTGCCGGTCTTGTCGGTGCAGATCACCGTGACCGAACCCAGGGCCTCCACCGCCGGCAGACGCCGGATCAGGGCGGCGCGCTGCACCATCCGCTGGGTGCCGATGGCCAGGGTCACCGTGATCACCGCCGGCAGCCCCTCCGGCACGATCGCCACCGCCATCGACAGGGCCACCTCCAGAAGATCCAGCAGGCGCTGGCCCAGCAGCCAGCCCAGAAGAACCACCACGGCCACCAAGGCCAGGGCGGAGACGACCAGCACGTTGGCGAGACCGTCGAGCCGTTCCTGCAGCGGTGTGGTCTCCCCCCCCGCCGTGTTGATCATCTGGGCGATCTTGCCCAGTTCGGTGTCCATGCCCGTGGCGCTGACCACGGCCAGACCGCGGCCACGCACCACTTCGGTGCCCTGAAACACGCAGTTCTGACGCTCCAGGACGGGGGTGGAGGGTTCGAGCACCAGCATGGCCAGCTTGTTCACCGCTTCGGCCTCGCCGGTGAGGGCCGCCTCGCGCAGGCCCAGCTCGGCCACCTCCAGCAGGCGGGCATCGGCCGGTACCCGGTCGCCAGCCTCGACCCGGATCAGGTCCCCGGGCACCAGCTGTTCGCTGGGCAGCCGTTCCCAGATGCCGTCCCGACGTACGGTCACCAGGGGTTGGGCCATGTCGCGCAGGGCCTGGAGCGCCTGCTGGGCGCGGCTTTCCTGCATGTAGCCGAGAAGGGCGTTGAGGCCCACGATCAGCACGATGGCGATCGCATCCTTGGGGAAGCGCTGGGCGGCATAGGCCACACCGGCCGAGACCGCCGCCACGGCCAGGAGCATGATCAGCATCACGTTGCTGAACTGATCCCAGAGGATGCGCAGGTTGCTGCGTCCGGCCTTGAGTTCCAGCCGGTTCAGTCCCACCCTGGCCAGGCGTTCGGCGCACTGGGCCGTGCTCAGGCCGTCGGTGCTGGCCTCCAGCGCCTCGAGGCAAGCCTCAGGAGCCAGGGCGTGCCAGGGGGTCGCGGTGGTGGCGGTGTTCAACGCGGCGGTTCACGAATCGCACAAACATTAGTCACAGGATGCGGCGCTTCCGGTTAGCCGTGCACACCTTGCGGAACTGCCTCGAGGCGATTTAGCCGCCGCTCCAGCAGCATCAGGCCCACCACCGTGGTGAACGTCACCATCAGCACGAGGGAGGAGAACTGCACCGCATCGATCAGGCCCTGGTTCAGGGCGGTGGTGGCGAACACCAGCCCCGGCAGGCCACGGGGGATCAGACCGAACACCACCAGCCAGCGGTCGACCCCCGCCCGCCTGTCGTTGCGGTGGATGCCCAGGCCACAGGCCAGCTTGCTCAGCACCGCCATCACGATCAGGGCCGCCGCCAGGCTCCAGGCCGCCGGCTGCAGCAGGGTGCCGGCGCTGATGCGCATCCCCACACTGATGAAATAGAGGGGCAGGAACACCTCCGAGAGCACGGTCAGCACCCGCTGCACCTCCCCTTCCACCGGCCCCAGCCGGGCCATCAGCACCCCTCCCCAGAGGGCCCCCAGCAGGCTGGTCAGGCCGCAGGCCTCCCCCACCCAGGCCGAGCCGATCAGCAGCATCAGGATCGCCAGGGCGCTGGTGGGCCGCCGGCTGTGGTGGCGGCTCCAGTGCGCCACCGCCAGCCAGCTGAGCAGCGCCAGCAGCAGCCCCAGCAGTGGTCCGGCCCAGCCCATCCCCTGGCTACCCAGCCGCAGGCCAGCACTGGCGGTGGCGATCGCCAGCAGAGCGATGGCCGGCAGATCATCGAGGACTGACACCCCCACCAGCATCCGGCCCGAGGGGGTCTGCAGGGCTCCGCGCTGGGCCAGGAGCCGCAGGGTCACGCCGGTGCCGGTGGCACTCAGCACCGCCAGGCAAAGGAGGGTGGTGGGGGTGGAGAGACCGAAGGCGCTTTTCAGGGGCCAGAAGGCGAGCATCGGCGTCAGGAAGCTCAGCGCCACCGTGCGCAGGATCGCGGCACGGCGGGTGCTGAGCAGGTCGCCGCGCACCTCCAGCCCCACCTGGAAAAACAGGGTGAGCACCCCCAGCTCCGTCAGGCCGCTGAGGGGCTCCATCGCCTTGAACGGCACCACGGTGTTGCCGAGGACGAAGCCCATGACGAGCTCCAGAACGATCGCCGGAACCGCCAGGCGGGCCATCCAGCCTTCCGACAGGCGTGCCAGCAGCACGCCGATCAGCAGGATCAGGAGGGTGCTGAGCAGTGAAGGGTGTGCCATGGCACGAATCCGCCCAGACGGCATTCAAGCCCCCCAGCCACGTTGTGGTGCCGAAGGGATGCAGACCTAGCGTCCTAAGTCATCCAGCGGAAGAGCCGAAGTCGCATGCTCATCCTTGACAACCTGCGACGCCGGCTGATCGGCACACCCCTGCCCACCAGCGCCCACCACGAGGAGCGCTACAGCAACGCCGAGGCCCTGGCGATCCTGAGCTCCGACGCCCTCTCCTCGGTGGCCTACGCCACCCAGGAAATCGTGCTGGTGCTGGGGATGGGCGGGGCGGCGGCCCTGCCGTTCACCCTGCCGATCACGGTGCTGATCGTGGGACTGATGCTGATCGTGGCCAGCAGCTACCGGCAGACGATCAAGGCCTATCCGCTGGGGGGCGGCTCCTACCGGGTCTCGCAGCAGAATCTCGGTCAGGGCGCTGGCCTGGTGGCCGGAGCCTCCCTCTCGATCGACTATGTCCTGACGGTGGCGGTGAGCGTGGCTGCCGGTATCGCCGCCCTCACGTCCTATTTCCCTGGGCTGGCTGCGGCGCGGGTACCCCTGTGTCTGCTGGCGGTGCTGCTGGTGATGCTCGCCAATCTGCGGGGGGTCAGTTCCAGCGCCAGGTTCCTGAGCCTGCCCACCTACCTGTTCATGGGGGCCGTCGTCACCCTGCTGGTGGCAGGGTTCATCAAGATGGGGCTGGGACAGCTCCCCCCCCTGCCGCTGGCGGAGCAGCAACGGCTGCTGGCGGCGGCCCACCAGGGCAGCCAGGGTCTGCAGGCCATTGGCCCCCTGCTGTTGATGCGGGCCTTCAGCTCCGGCTGCGCCGCCCTCACCGGGATCGAGGCGATCAGCGACAGCGTCGCCGCCTTCAAGCCGGTGGAGTGGCGCAACGCCCGTCGGGTGCTGGGGGTGATGGTGTTGATGCTGGCCCTGATGTTCAGTGGCATCAGCGCCCTGGCCAGCCAGGGCGGCCTGGTGGTGCAGGACAACGGACCCACGCTGCTTTATCAGCTGGGCGATCGGATCTTCGGCGATGGGCCGCTGCTGTTCGTACTGCAGCTCGCCACGCTGCTGATTCTGCTGCTGGCCGCCAACACCGCCTACGCGGATTTCCCGCGGCTGTCGGCCTTCCTCGCCCAGGACGGATTTCTACCGCGCCAGCTTTGTTCCCTGGGCGACCGGCTGGTGTTCAGCAACGGCATCTTTGCCCTCAGCGGCCTGGCCGGCCTGCTGCTGGTGATCGTCGACGGCAGCGTCAGCCGCCTGATCCCGCTCTATGCCGTAGGGGTGTTCATCAGCTTCACCCTGTCCCAGGCGGGGATGGTGGTGCACTGGTGGAAGCTGCGGGAGCGTGGCTGGCGGTCCCGGGCGCTGATCAACGGCATCGGTGCAGCGATCACCGCCGTGGTGGCGGTAATTCTTCTGATCAGCAAGTTCACCCAGGGGGCGTGGGTGGTGGTGGTGGCGATACCGCTGCTGGTGGCGCTGTACCTCCGCATCCGCACCCACTACGACGACGTGGCCCTGCGTCTGCGCCTGGCCACCGATGGGCCCCTGCCCTTGCCGGCCGCCCCTCCCGCCGGTGGCGGCATCCCCACGGTGGTGCTGGTGGGCCAGCTGCATCGCGGCAGCCTTGAAGCCCTCTGCTTCGCCCGCAGCAACGCCAGCGAGCTCGTGGCCGTTCACGTGGATCTCGGCGGCGGTCGCGCCCAGGCCTTACGCGAGCAATGGAGTCGCCAGCTGCCGGACATCCCCCTGGAGGTGCTGGAGTCCCCCTACCGCTCCCTGGTGGATCCGGTGGTCGCCTTCGTGCGGCGCTTCGAGACGCTGCACCGCAAGCATCACGAGGCCTTCTGCATGGTGGTGTTGCCGGTGTTCGTCACCCGGCAGCGCTGGGAGAACCTGTTGCACAACCAGTCGACGATTCGCCTGCGGCAGGCCCTGCGTGAGCGCGGCACCCGGGTCGTCACTACGGTCGGCTTCTACCTCTGAACGGCTCGATGCAAGCGTTCCTCACGGTCGCCGCCACCCCGGAGGGTCTCATCACCCTGGCGGTGTTCGTGGGGGCCATGGTGCTGTTCGTCACCGGTTGGCTCGCCCCGGAGGTGACCGGTCTGCTGGCGGCGGCCCTGCTGGTCAGCTTCCAGGTGCTCAATCCCGATGAGGCGGTGCAGGGGTTCGGCAGCCCGGCCCTGATCACCCTGATGGGTCTGTTCGCCGTCTCCGCAGGGCTGTTCCGCAGCGGCGGCCTGGATCGGTTGCGGGCCCTGATCGGTTCCGATGCCGTCCGCAGCCCCAAGCGGATGATCGCCCTGATGGTGGGCGTGGTCGCCCCCATCTCCGGCTTCATCCCCAACACCCCGATCGTGGCCACCCTGCTTCCGGTGATCGAGGGCTGGTGCCACCGCCGCGGCGTCTCCCCCTCGAAGGTGCTGCTGCCCCTGTCGTTCGCCACCGTGCTGGGCGGCACCATCTCCCTGCTCGGCACCTCCACCAACCTGCTGGCCAGTGATGTGAGCCGCCAGCTGGGCTACGGCTCCCTGGAGCTGTTCAGCTTCACGGCCATCGGCATCCCCGTGTGGCTGCTGGGGGGGCTGTACATGTTGCTGGTCTCCGATCGGCTGCTGCCCGACCGCGGCAAGGGCGATGAGGACCTGCTCGGCGGCCTTACCCGCGACGGCTACCTCACGGACGTGCTGATTCCGGAGCAGTCGGGTCTGATCGGCCAGTCGCTGCACAACAGCCGCCTGCAGCGGCGTTTCGACGTCGACGTGCTGGAGCTGCACCGCGGCCAGGACAGCTTCACCGCGCCCCTGGCCGACCTGCCCCTGCAGGCTGGTGACCGCCTGCTGCTGCGCTGTAACCGCGACAACCTGCTGCGTCTCCAGCAGGAGCACACGGTGACCCTCGCCCCGATTGGCGACCAGGAGGAGGACCTGCGCGAACTGGCCGGCGAGACGACCTCCCCCCAGCGGGTGGTGGAGGTGCTGCTGCCCAACGGTTCCACCCTGGCCGGGGCGAGCGTGCGGGACATGCGCTTTCGCCAGCGCTACAACGCCACCCTGCTGGCAGTGCGGCGGGGGAACCAGGTGCTGCGCGAGCTGCTGGGCCGGGTGGTGCTGCAGGCCGGCGACGTGCTGCTGTTGCAGGCGCCGGTGGATGCCATTCGCGGCATGCAGGCCAACAACGACCTGGTGCTGCTTGACGAGCTCGAGAAGGACTTGCCCACCACCGATCGCAAGCTTGTCGCCATGGTGATCGCGGCGCTGATGATCCTGCTGCCGATGCTCAAGATCCTGCCGTTGATGGCGTCGGTGCTGCTGGCGATGGTGGCGATGGTGGCCACGGGCTGCCTGCGCTCCGGAGAATTGCTGCGCTCCATCCGCTGGGACGTGATCCTGTTGCTGGGCTCCCTGTCCTGCTTCAGCGTGGCGATGCAGAAGACCGGTCTGGCGGAGGCCCTGGCCACCGATCTGCTGCGCTCCCTCCAGGGCTGGCCCGCCTATGGGGTACTGCTCGTGGTGTTCGTGCTGGGACAGGTCTTCACCGAAGCCCTCAGCAACGGCACCACCGTGGTGCTGCTGATCCCGATCGCCACCGAACTGGCCAAGGGGCTGGCGATGCCGCCGATGGCCTTCATCTTCGCGATCACCTTCGCCGCTAGCCAGAGCTTCCTCACCCCGATCGGCTACCAGACCAACCTGATGGTGTTCGGCCCCGGCCGCTATCGCTTTCTGGACATGGCCCGCTACGGGGCGCCCCTCACATTCGGGCTGGCGCTTGTGGTGCCCTGGCTGATCTGCCGGCACTTCGGCCTGTAGCTCCTGCAGGCACCGGCGGGTTCAGGGCGTGCGCCGCAGGCCACCCCGTTGCCGCAGTGAATCGCCTAGGGAGAGCAGCAGCATCCCGATGCCGATCAGGCCCGTGAACCATTCAGGCAGATGGAGATCGTGCTGGGCCAGCACGATGCTGGACAGCATCAGAACCCCAAGGGCGCCGATGGCGTAATGGGCGCCATGCTCCAGGAACACCAGCTGATCGAGTGCCTTCTCCCGGCTCAGCATCAGGGTGAGGGAGCGGATGAAAAGGGCTCCGAGCCCCAGGCCGGTGAGGATCAGGCCCAGGTTCTGGGTGATAGCGAAGGCCCCGATGGTGCCATCGAGGCTGAAGGAGGCATCGAGAAGCTCCAGATAGAGCAGGCTGGCCAGCCCCCCCCCTGCGGCCAGCCGCAACCCCGCCTGCTCCTCATCACCGAAGGCCTCGGCCAGGGAGGTGCTCAGCAGCTGCAGCACCAGGCCGATCACGCCGCTGATCATCACCTCGGCCCGCAGGCCCGCAGGCAGAACGGCGACGAGCAGCAGCAGCAGGATGAGGGCGAGGGCCACTTCCAGTGACTCCACCCGTCCGGCGGCGCTGAGGCGGCGTTCCAGGGGGCGGAACCAATGAAGGGTCTTGGCTTCGTCGAAGAAATAGCGCAGAAACACCATCAGCAGAAACAGTCCGCCGAAGGCGAGGATTCTGGGTTCCGCCAGCTCCAGCAGCTCCCGGTAGCGCTGCGGGTGGTGCAGGGCCGCATCGAGGGCGGTGCCCATGCCGACGCCACCGGCCAGGGACACCATCACCAGGGGGCCCGCAAAGCGAACGCCGAAGACGGGAATCACCAAGCCCCAGGTGAGAAAGAAGCGCTGCTGACCGGGGGTGAGTCGATCGAGCACCCTGGCGTTCACCACCGCATTGTCGAAGGAGAGTGAGATCTCCAGAAGCAGGAGCACCAGGGTGATCCAGGCCGCCTCCAGGCCATGCAGGCCGAGCACGATCGCGAGCCCCCCGGCGCAGCACGCCAGGGGCACCAGCAGATAGCGCAGATATCGCATCAAGGGGGGCTCTCTTCTGCCTCATCTTCCAGCTGACGCGCCTCGAAGCGGGCCACCAGCTTCGGCACCACCAGCACGATCACCAGCAACACCAGGGCGCCGAGGCCGAACTCGACGACGCCCTTCACCATCTGATCGAAGGGGATCCAACGTCCGCCGAGCCAGGCCAGGCCCACCATCGTCGAGGCCCAGAGCACGGCCCCGAGCATGTTGAACAGCAGGAAACGGCGGTAGGGCATGCGCACCGCCCCGGCGATCGGGCCGGCGAGCACCCGCAGCACCGCCACGAACCTCCCCAGCAGCACCGACTTGCCGGCGTGGCGCAGGAAGCGTTCTCGCAGGGCCTCCATCTGCTCCGGACTGCGGCCCAGCAGCCGTCCCGCCCGCAGCAGCAGCCCCCAGCCCGCCCGGCGGCCCACCCAGTAGCCGAGGTTGTCCCCCAGGATCGCCCCGCCGGCCGCCGCCCCCATCACCCCGAGCACCTGCAGCTGGCCGCTGCCGGCCGCATAGCCCGCCAGCAGGGTGACGGTCTCGCCGGGCAGGGGCACGCCAGCGTTCTCCAGCAGCATGGCGCCGAACACCACCCAGTACCCCCAGTCGTGGAGGAGGGATTCCAGGGTGGTGAGGCTGATGGTCCCGTCGAACACGGCCAGGGGCCAGGCCATCGCAAGGTGGAAGGAAGGCAGACCCTATCTCCCTGGCCAGGCCAGTGTTCCGGTCCAGAGCCAGCGGCGGCGGCGCAGTCGGTTGGGGTGGGGCCCCGGCCAGGTGAAGCGGGGCAGGTCCAGGGCCGGCGTCGAGGCGGTGAGCAGGGCCCCGTCGACGGTGGCCACCTGGCAGAAATGGCGTCCGCAGATCTGGGCGTCGCCGGGCAGATGGCTGTTGAAGGGATAGGAGAACGCCTGGGGCGCCTCCCCCAGGACCCGGCTGAGCACGGCGCTGGATTGATCCAGTTCCTGCTCGAACTCCGCCGCGCTGATGGAGCACCGGGGGACGTGGTGGTGGCCGTGGCTACCCAGCTCGTGGCCGGCGTCCCGGGCCCGGCGCAGGTGGGACTCGTTGGGGTAAAGGCGATCGGCCGCTGAGGCCAGCTCGCCGGCCGTGCCCCAGCGCTCCGCCATCTGTGCGAGCAGCTCCCGCACCTCGGCCATGGGGGTGGTGTCCCGCAGCCGGGCGATCAGGGCCGCGCCCTCCAGTTCGGCCGGCAAAGCCAGGCGCTGCTGGGCCAGAGCCGCCAGCTGGGGCGCCAGGACGGGGTGGGCGCCATACCAATAGAGGGCATGCTCCCAGACCAGCCCCCCGCCGGAGAGCATCCCGGAGGACTGGAAGAACACGGCAGGCAGGCCCAGCCCTTCGAGCACCTCCAGCCCCTCTTCGTAGTTGCTGCGCAGGCCGTCATCGAAGCTGACGATCACAGCAAACTCCTCGGCGGCGGGAAAGCGGCCCGCCCGCAGATCGGCGTAGGTGAGGAAGCGGGCGCCGCGGCGCTGCAGGAAGGCCAGTTCCGCGGCCAGCGCGGCAGGGGGGATCGGTGGCACCCCGAAGCGGTCCAGGAAGGGCACCCGGCCCGGCTGGTCCACCCGGTGATACAGCAGACACAGCACCTTCCCCCGCAGGCGCCGGCGCCAGAAGCGATCCAGCGGCGGCAGGAACAGCAGGTCCGCTGCCCGGTTGGCGAGGCGCCCCAGGCGACTCATGGCTGCTCCCCCCGCACCACCCGCACGGCCCCATCGCGGCGTACCTGGTCGGCCAGGTAGGCCCGCACCAGGCCCCGGGCGATGCGGCGGTTGGCCATCAGCCGCTGCCAGGGCTCGTACACGTAGCCGGTGCGCCGCAGGAACAGCTTGCCCTGCTCCCACTGGGGCACCCGGGGGGCGGTGCCGGCTTCAAGCCGGCGGGCCGCCTCGATCAGCAGCTCGATGCCCACCTGGAAGCTGCGCACGTCGATGGTCTCGACGTCGTCGTCAGGCTCCATCGGCACGTGGGCCGACAGGATGATGTCGCCGCTGTCGATGCCGGGGTCGATGTGGTGCACCGTGACCCCCACCAGCTCCGGGTGACCCTCCATGAGCATGTAGAGGTTGCAGTTGGCCCCCCGGGAATAGGGCGACAGACCGGTGTGCAGGTTGATGAGGCCGTGGCGGATCGAGGGGATCAGCTCCAGCACCGGCGCCCGCAGCAGCTGGGTGCCGTTGACCAGCACGATGTCGGCGGCGACCTGGCGCAGGAAGCTGGCGGTGCGCTCCTCGTTGATGGCGGCGGTGACCAGCAGCGGCACCCCCTCCGGCAGCTCGGGCGGGGCGCCGTTGTGGTGGAACAGCTGCCGTTGCAGGGCCGCGCCGCGGCGGTCGTGGGGCCGCAGCAGGACCCGGGCGATCAGCTGGCGCAGCAGCCGCAGGGGCCGGCGGTACTTCGCCAGCCGGGAGAGCGCTCCGCGGCTGGCCGGTGGCGACACCTGCAGGACCACGCCCACCAGGGTGAACTCCTCGGCCGCCCGCCGCACCAGGTGGCGCTGGTAGAGGCCGTCGCAGCAGAGCACGGCCACCCGCAGGGAGCTCATGGCCATGGATTCGCCGCATGCAGAACCATCAGCGGATGGTACGGACGTGGCGCTTCGAAGGCGTCACAGTGGGACCGATCCAGAGCCGCCCATGGCTGTCCGCGACGTCCTGACGATCGGAGACCCCCGCCTGCGGCTGGTGAGCGCGCCGGTGCAGCGGTTTGACGACCCCGCCCTGCCGGCCCTGCTGCAGGATCTGCGCGACACCATGGCCGCCACCAACGGCGCCGGCCTGGCGGCCCCCCAGATCAGCGTGCCCCTGCGGGTCGTGATCTTCGGCCTCACCCACAACCCCCGCTACCCGGAGGCCGCGCCCATCCCGGAGACGGTGCTGATCAATCCGGAGCTCACCCCCCTCGGTGAGGAGATCGACGACGGCGCCTGGGAGGGCTGTTTGAGCGTGCCGGGCTGGCGGGCCCTGGTGCCCCGCTGGCGCTGTCTGCACTACCGGGCCTTTGACCCCGCCGGGCGTCCCTTTGAGCGGCAGGTGGAGGGCTTCCATGCCCGGGTGGTCCAGCACGAGTGCGACCACCTCGATGGCGTGCTGTTTCCGGATCGGATGCCGGCGGGGTTACCCCGTGGCTGAACTCTCCGGAGCCTCCCCCCGCTGGTGGGTGCGCGGAGACCTGGACGGCTTCCTGGGCCTCGGCCTCGACAACCTCATCCAGATCCTGCTGATTGTGGGTCTCTGCCGCGGCGTTTTGGGCTACCCCGATGAGCTGATCTTCGCCACGATCCTGCCGGCCACCGGCGTCAGCCTGGTGGTGGGCAACGTGGCCTATGCCGTCCAGGCCCACCGCCTGGGCCGGCGCGAGGGACGCGATGACCGCACCGCCCTGCCCTACGGCATCAACACGGTCAGCCTGTTCGCCTATGTGTTTCTGGTGATGCTGCCGGTGAAGCTGGCGGCCACCGGCCAGGGCCTGGATCCCCAGGAGGCCGCCTTGCTGTCCTGGCGCGCCGGCCTGCTGGCCTGCCTGGGATCGGGGCTGATCGAAGCGGGCGGCGCCTTCCTGGTGGCCCCCCTGCGGCACTGGCTGCCCCGGGCGGCCCTGCTCTCCACCCTGGCCGGCATTGCCCTCGGTTACATCGGGCTGGGGTTTCTGCTGCGCACCTACGCCGTACCCGTGGTGGGGCTGGCGGTGCTGGCGGTGATCCTGCTGGCCTACTTCGGCCAGGCCCGGCTGCCCCTGCCGGGCGGCGTGCTGGCGGTGCTGGTGGGCATCGCCCTGGCGGCGGCCACGGGCCTGCTGCGGCTGGATGGCCCCACCTGGCAGACCAACCTCGCCCAGGTGGGGCTGCACCTGCCCGTGCCCCAGGTCGGCGCCCTCTGGGCCGGCCGCGATGCGCTGTTGCCCTGGTTGGGGGTCACCGTGCCCATGGGTCTGTTCAACCTGCTGGGGTCGCTGCAGAACCTGGAGAGCGCCGAGGCGGCGGGCGATGCCTACCCGGTGAAAAGCTCCCTGCTGATCAACGGCATCGGCACGGTGGCTGCCGCCCTGCTGGGGTCCTGCTTCCCCACCACCATCTACATCGGCCACCCCGGTTGGAAGGGCATGGGTGCCCGCATCGGCTACTCCTGGCTCAACGGCCTGGTGATGGGCCTGGGTTGCTTGCTGGGGCTGTTCGGCGTGGTGGGCCAGCTGGTGCCGATCGAGGCCGGCATGGCGATCGTGCTCTACATCGCCCTGGTGATGGCGGCCCAGGCCTTCCAGGCCACCCCCCCGGCCCATGCCCCCGCCGTCGCCCTGGGGCTGCTGCCCGGCCTGGCCGGCTGGGGCTCCCTGATGCTGAAGGCGGGGCTGCGGGCCGGAGGCAGCGGCACCCCGGCCAACCCCTTCGGTCCCCAGCTGCTGCTGCCGCTGCAGCAGGCGGACGTGTGGGCTGCGGGCGCCTTTGCCCTCGAACAGGGCCAGATCCTGGCGGCGATGCTGCTGGCCGCGATGCTCGTGTACGTGATCGAGCAGCGCTTCCGCGCCGCCGCCGCCTGCGCCCTGGTGGCGGCGGCCGCCTCCTGGCTGGGCCTGATCCACGCCTGGAGCTTCACCCTGGCCGACACGGTTCTCGACCCCGGCTGGGGCAGCGGCACCCCCTGGGCCCTGGGCTATCTGGCGATGGCGGTGGTCTTCCTGCTGGGGCGACGGCCCCGCTGAAGCCGACGCCAACGGGCGCCATGCTGGCTGAGCCCACGCTTCGGGTCATGGCAATGGAGGACAAGGCCGTTCACGCCAGCGCTCACCAGTCCCATGGAGGACGTCGCCACCGCGAACAGCACCGGAGTCAGCGGGCCGGCTGGTTGCGGGCCGTGGTGCTGGGAGCCAACGACGGCACCATTTCGGTGGCGTCCCTGGTGGTCGGCATCGCCGCTTCCGGTGCCACCCGAGACTTCATCCTGCTCTCGGGCCTTGCCGCCACCGTGGCCGGGGCCATGTCGATGGCCGCCGGGGAATTCGTTTCCGTGCAATCTCAGGTCGACACCGAGCGGGCCGATCTGGCCAAGGAGCAGCGTGAGCTGCTGATGGATCCGGCCGGCGAGCTGGCCGAGCTCACCGAGATCTACCGGCAACGGGGGCTTGATTCGGCCCTGGCCCGGCAGGTGGCCGAACAGCTCACCCTGCACGACGCCCTCGGTGCCCATGCTCGGGAGGAGCTGGGCCTCAGCGAGACCCTGCGGGCGCGGCCGATTCAGGCGGCCCTCTCCTCGGCCGCCAGTTTCGCGGTGGGCTCGGTCGTCCCGATCACCGCGATCCTGCTCAGCCCCCAGCGGCAGATCACCCCGGTCACCACCACCAGCGCCCTGGTGGCCCTGGCGGCCCTCGGCGCCCTGGCGGCTCGTGCGGGAGGGGCCTCGCTCCGGAAGGGAGCTCTGCGGATGCTGTTCTGGGGGGGCCTGGCCATGGCGCTCACGGCGGGGGTCGGCCGTCTGTTCGGCGTGGCCCATCCATGAGCGTTTCGCCATCGCCGGGTGCATCGGATCCGGACACCTGACCGAAACCACAACGCTCCCTAAGGTTGGCCGAACGCATCTCCGGCTCCATGGCCTCGAGTATGAAGGGCCGATTCAAGCGGTTTGAGCATCGCTTCGAGCGGGTTCTGTGGCGCCTGCGGCTGATCGCCATCCTGCCGGTGATCATGAGCCTGGTCAGCACGGTGGTCGCCTTCGTGCTCGGCACGCTCGAGATCTGCAAGGCCCTGGTCAGCCTGGGGGATGTGGCCTCCAGCAAGAAGACCTTCGTGGCCGAACTGCTGGGGGCGATCGTTACCGGGATCGATCTCTATCTGATCGGCATCGCCCTGCTGATCTTCGGCTATGGGGTGTATGAGCTGCTGATCTCGCCGATCGAGGCGGCCCGCGAACACGACCAGGGGGGCGGCGGCCTGCTCGACATCCGCGACCTTGACCAGCTGAAGGAGAAGCTGGTCAAGGTGCTGGTGGTGGCCCTGATCGTGTCGGCCTTCAAGGCGATGCTGACCCTGCCGATCAATGACGGGCCTTCGCTGGCCTTCTTCTGCCTGAGCGTGCTGCTGCTGTCCCTGAGCGGCTACCTGGTCACGGGCAGCGGCGGCAAGCGGCTGTTCTAGAGACTGGGTGACATGAACCGGTTCCTCAAGGCCTCGCGATGGTGACCTCCCGGCTGAGCCTGCGGTGTCCCGACGACTGGCATGTGCATCTCCGGGACGGTGCGCTGCTGCAGACGGTGGCCCCGGCCACGGCCCGGACCTTCGCCCGGGCGATCGTGATGCCGAACCTCAGCCCACCGATCACCACGGTGGCGGCCGCGGTGGCCTACGGCGCCAGGATCCGGGCGGCCTTGCCTGAGGGCAGCCGTTTCACCCCCCTGCTCACCGCCTACCTCACCGACACCATGGAGCCGGCGGAGATCGAACGCGGCCATGGCGAGGGGGTGTTCACCGCCTGCAAGCTTTACCCGGCCCATGCCACCACCAACGCCGCCGCCGGCGTCAGCGACCTGGCCCGGATCGGGGCGGTGCTGGCCACGATGGAGCGCATCGGCATGCCCCTGCTCATCCACGGCGAGGTGACCGACGCGGAGATCGACATCTTCGATCGCGAGGCGGTGTTCATCGAGCGCCACCTGGCCCCGCTCCTCCAGCGGCATCCGGGCTTGAAGGTGGTGCTGGAGCACATCACCACCGCCGAGGCCGTGGCGTTCGTGCGCCAGGCGGGGCCCAACCTGGCCGCCACCATCACCCCCCACCACCTGCACATCAACCGCAACGCCATGTTCCAGGGCGGGCTGCGGCCCGACTTCTACTGCCTGCCGGTGGCCAAGCGCGAACGGCATCGGCTGGCCCTGCGCCAGGCGGCCACCTCGGGGGAACCCTGCTTCTTCCTGGGCACCGATTCGGCCCCCCACCCCCGCACGGCCAAGGAAAGCGCCTGTGGCTGCGCGGGCATCTACAACGCTCCTTACGCCCTGGAGAGCTACGCGGCGGTGTTCGAGCAGGAGGGGGCCCTGGATCGCCTCGAGGCCTTCGCCAGCCTGCATGGGCCCGCTTTCTACGGATTGCCCATGAATGAGGGGACGATCACCCTGGTGCGGGAGGCCCACACGGTGCCGCCCCGGTTGCACGGCAACACGGCGGGAGGCGCCACCACCGAACTGGTGCCCTTTCACGCGGGCCAGGTTCTGCAGTGGCGGCTGGCGGAGGAGGGCTGAGGTCGGTGGATCAGTGTCGCCACTCAGCACGGGATTCCCAGAGGAGAGTCCCCCCATCCGCCAGCGAACTGAGGTGGAGGCGGCCGTCCCGCAGCATGTAGCCCCTCACGTAGGGAAGCTGGCGGGCCAGCGGCTCCCCGAGGCTGGGCGACGGGCAGAGGGCCCTGATCGAGGCCAGGTGTCCGGCGCGGAAGCCGCCGTTGCTGGCCTCGGCACTCGGCTCTACCCGCCATTTGCCAGGTGGTGCCTTGCGGCGGCAGCGTCTGGGGGGCTCCATGAAGCGGTAACCACGCAGCGGGAAGGAGGGAGGCCAGTCCCACCCCGCAGAGACGCCAGCTGAACCGGAGGCGCACGGTGCTGGATGTGGAGGTCATCGGGCTGCGTCGGCTCGCCCCGCTGCAGGGATGAACAACATGGTGAGAAAGCCCACCGAAGCAGACCTCCCGAGATTGAGTTGCTGCCGGCCTCAGCGACTTGCCATTACATCACCATTGCAGCAACCTGGTGTCACCAGGAGGGAAGCCACCTGCTGAGCCCCGATAACTGAATTTAACGAGGAAAGCAACACCCCCGATCCACCTCCCATGGCTACAACCCAGGCCCTTGTCGGATCGGCACTCTTCTGCCTCGGCGTGGCCGCAGGCTCGCTGCTGGCTCCGCTGGCAGCATCGGCTGTTGACTTCACCTTCTCATTCGGAGGGGTTACGGGCCTCATCGAGGGCTTGAGTGAAGGCACAAATCCGTGCCTATCAACTCATGATCCCTGTCGAGTCACCGTCACGAACAATGGAGGCACCGGCGCTCCGGTGGGCCCATCGCACCCTTATTCGGAATTCTCGGGTGGGGAGGGGACTGGCTCGCCCGGGGGGTTTGAGGTTTTCACCCCCAATGGCGGAGCCCCCACCATCGTCTCAGCGAATTGGGTCGGCTTGAGGGGCACCCTCAATCCCGGTTTCATTCCTCCTGGAGCTGGGACGCTCTACTTGGTGAATGATGACGTCGGATTTCTTGGAGGTTTGGTCGGCTGGGGCAGTCGAGTCGGAGGCCCCGCGCATTTCGCAGCCTTCTCTACGGCCGTTCCTGCACCCCTTCCCGTCTTCGGTGCTGCCGCCGCTTTCGGCTACAGCCGCAGGCTGAGACGGCGAATCAAAGGTACCCACAACACCGTCACCACAGCCCCTTTCGCCTGATCAACTCCTCGGCGATACCTGGCACCTACTGGTCCCCTGGGCCCCATTGGCGATCAGCGATTGGGGCCTTGTGCTTCCTCCTTGACAGCACCCAGCAGCAAGCTGGCCGATCCTGCTGGTGGTTTCTTTGCTTGGCCGCCCCTTCCATCAGTCTCCCGCTTCTCTTTGCCTCAGAACACATCCCAGTTGGTTCCCCGGGCTCCATTGACCCGCCGGAAGGTCTCCGCCAGCTGATGCCATTCCACCGGCAGCGGCAGATCCTCCCCACCGCCATGCCACTGCAGCAATCAGGTGCAGGTGATTGGCCATCAGGCAGATCCCATGCAGCCGGAAGCCGAACGTCTCCTGCCCCTTGCCCAGCAACACCACCACCAGCTCCTTGAGCCCCAGCCCTCCACCCGCCGCAGTCCTCAGCGCCTCCCGTCCCCGCCTGCTGGAGGCCCTCTCAATCGTGCTGGTGGTGGTGTTCCTCGCCGCGGTGCTCACCACCGCCCTGCCACCCAGGCTCCTGGATCCCCAGTGGCAGCTGGGTTTCACCGAGACGCTGATCAACAACGCCTCCCTCGCCCTCATCGGTGCTCTGCTGCTGCCCCTGGCCGGCTGGTTCGATCCGGCCCACAAGCGGCTGCGGGCCCTCTGGAAAGCCATCCACCGCTGCGCCCTGGCGGCCTCCCTCGGCTTCCTGCTGCTTGTGCCCCTGCAGGGCTATGCCGGCTGGACGTTCTACAGCACTGTCACGGCCAGCCAGCAGCAGCAGACCAGCCAGGCCAGCCAGAAGCTGGCGGACCTGCGCCAGGCCATCGCCACGGCCACGACCCATGACGAACTGCAGGTCCGGGTGCGGAAGCTGTTCGGACAGAACGCGGGCCTCTCACCGGCGGAATTCCGCACCCCCATGGCCGTGTTGCGCCCCATGCTGCTGGCTCGGGCGCAGCAGGCCTCCAACCAACTGATGCAGCGCGTCGAGGCGCAGGCCGCCATGAAGCCGGATCGGCTGGTGAAGGAAACCATCCGCATCACCGTTTCCGCCATTGCCTATGCGATCGGCTTTGCCTTCCTCGCCGGGGTTCTTCCTCGGAACCACGCGCCCGGTGCTCCCCGTTGGTCACGCCCTTTCAAGACGTAGGCGAAGCGGTGAGACAACACACCTATGCCCCGCCAGCGCTGGGCCGTGGCTCCACCACCACGGCGGTGCCATAGCAGAGCACTTCGGTGGCGGCGGCGGTGCCGCCCTGCACCTCCGAACCGTCGTAGCGGGTCCCGACGATGGCGTTGGCCCCCAGGGTCCTGGCGTGCTGGATCATCTGCTCATAGGCCTGCTCCCTGGCCTGCTCGCACATCTCGGTATAGGCGCCGATCCGGCCGCCCACGATCTGCTTGAGCCCGCCCAGGAAGCCCTGCACCAGGGTGGGGGAGCGCACGACGATGCCGCGCACCAGGCCCCGGTAGGCGGTGATGTCGTAGCCCTCGATCGTGAAGGTGGTGGTCACGAACACGGGTTTCACCATCGGGACAGGGGCGCTGAACGCCCCATCCTGGGGGGCCAGGGCCTGGGCTTCAAGCCGTTGGTGCGAGGGCGGCCTGCAGCAGGGGAATCACCCGCTCCATCGCCACGCCGCGGCTGGCCTTGAGCAGCACCCGGTCCCCCGGCTGTAGCCATCCGAGCAGGACGCCCGCTGCCGCTTCGGGCGAGGCCACCCGCTGCAGCCGCGGCAGCCCGGCGCCGGCAGCTTCCATCGCCTGCGCTTCGGCTTCGGCGGCCACGATCAGCAGCCCGTCGAGACCCAACGCCCGGGCCCGGGCGGCCACCTGGGCGTGCAGCTCCAGGCTGCGCTCCCCGAGCTCGAGCATCGTGCCCAGTACCGCATAGCGACGGCCCCCCGTTTCGGTGCCGGTGGCTGCCAGCAGATCCAGGGCCGCCAGCACCGCCTCCGGCGAGGCGTTGTAGGTCTCATCGAGCAGGTCCACCCCGCCCAGGCGCCAGCGTCGGGACCGCCCCCCCGGCAGCTCCACCGCCAGGTCGACGAGGGCTGTTGCCGGCACGCCCAGGTCCTGGGCCACCGCCACCGCCAGCAGCAGGTTGCGGGCGTTGTGGCGTCCCTCCAGGGGCAGCCCCAGGCTCGGCCCACCCACCAGATGGAGGCGAGGGCCCTCCAGCCGTCCCACCAGGTCCGGCGCCGGGATCCCTGCTGGGAATCCCGCCAGCTCGTCCTCCAGGGCCACCCGCACCACCCGTCCCCCCCAGACCTTCGCCAGGGAGAGCTCCAGCAGGGGATCCCCGGCCGGAATCACCAGCACCCCGTCCGGCCCCAGGCCGGCGGTGATCTCGCACTTGGCCTGGCCGATCGCCTCGCGGCTGCCCAGCCGGCCGATGTGGGCGGTGCCGATGTTGGTGATCACGGCCACATCCGGCTCGGCGCAGCGGCTGAGGCGATCGATTTCCCCCAGGCCCCGCATCCCCATTTCCACCACCAGGGCCGCCGTGGCTTCGTTGGCCTTCAGCAGGGTGAGGGGCGCCCCAACGTCGTTGTTCTCGTTACCGCTGCTGGCCACCACCGGCCCCAGGGAGGCCAGGGCCGCCTTGATCAGTTCCCGCGTCGTGGTCTTGCCCGCCGAGCCGGTCACCGCCACCACCGGTAACTCCAGCCGTCGGCGCCACAGCAGGGCCAGCTCCTGGTAGGCCACCAGGGTGTCGTCCACCAGCCAGATCGGCCGCCCGCCAGTGGCCAAAAGCTGCGTCACCCCGTCCCCATCCAGGCGGTCCTTCTGCACCAGGGTTGCCGCCGCCCCGGCGCTGAGGGCCCCAGCCAGGAAGCGGTGCCCATCGAAGCGTTCTCCCACCAGGGGCACGAACAGGGCGCCGGCCAGCGCGCCGCGGCTGTCGGTGCTCACGCTGGCGAAGCCTTCCGGTGCGGTGGTTCCGGGGGCCATCAGGGGCTCACCCCACAGCTGGCGCAAGGACTTGAACGGCAGCGGCATCAGCCTGAGGCACCGGGATCGAGCAGGATCATGCCGGAGCCCACCAGGGCCCTCCGGGCCAGCAGCCGCTGGCGGCCGTCGACCAGCTCCAACCGTTCGTAGCCCAGGGCCAGGGCGCGCTGCTGCCAGCGCTCCGCCCAGCGCCGCCGGGTCGCTTCGCTGAGGCGGGTGTAGGTCGGCTCCATGGTGAGCACCAGGCGGCCTTCGCTGGGCGCCGGATGGGCCGAGGCGACCAGATGGTCGGGATCGTCCTGGGCCAGCAGCGCCAGGAGGGGATCGAGCTCCAGGGGCGGCGGTGGCTCAGGCTCCGGCTTGGGCCTGGGCATGGACTCGTCCACGGCCACGGGGGCCGGGGCCTCCAGTGCTGGCGCAGCGATGGCTGGGGCCTGCAGCTGCACCGCAGAAGCGGCTGCTTCTCCAGGCGCCTGCGGCGCCGCCTGGGACAGCCCGCGCCACACCGTTCCAGCCAGGATCAGGGCCAGCGCCAGCAGGGTGGCCAGCAGCAACGGCCAGAACAGGGGGGCCAGGCCCTGGGGCCAGAAGCCCGGCACCGACAGGTCCCCCTCCCGGTTGCGCCGCCACAGTTCGCGCAGCTTCAGGCCCAGGGACGCCAGGACGGCCCGCAGGGCGTTGGCGAGCTGGCCCCAGGGACTGGCGTAGGGCGCCGGCAGATCGGAAGGTGGTGGAACCAGATCAGCCATGGGCGCCGGACTCAGGAGTCGTTACGGCGACGCAGCAGGGCCAGGGGGTTGCGGGGGCGCGGCGCCGGTGGGGGTTCCTTGCTGCTCACGTCCGGCCTGGGCTCGTCGTGCAACAGGCTGGGGTCGGCTCCCTGGCCCTGGGAGAAGCGCTCCACCTGGGCGGCGTCGGGGGTGGGCTCCTTGACGCCGCAGACTTCGCGGTACATGGCGTCGTACTCCAGGGCCGAGCGGTTCCAGCTGAAGTCGGTGGTCATGGCCCGGCGCTGCAGCTCCTGCCAGCTGGGCTCGTTGCGGTAGGCCTCCCAGGAACGCACGATCGTGGTGTAGAAGTCGATGGCTTCGTAGCGGTCGAAGCCGTAGCCCGTGCCGGTGCCGGCGGTGGGATCGTTGGGGGGCACGGTGTCCACCAGCCCGCCGACCCGGCGCACCACCGGAATCGAGCCGTAGCGCATGGCCAGCATCTGACTGATGCCACAGGGCTCGAAGCGGCTCGGCATCAGAAAGGCGTCGCTGCCCGCATAGATCAGGCGCGAGAGGGCATCGTCGTAGGTGAGGAACACGGCGAAGCGGCCGGGGTGGCGGGCCGCCATCTGCCAGAGGCCCGACTCATAGCCGCGCTCACCCGTTCCCAGCACCACGAACTGGCTGTCGCTGTAGGCCAGCACCCGGTCGGCCACCTGCAGTAGCAGGTCGACGCCCTTCTGGTCCACCAGCCGGCTCACCATCCCCATCAGGTAGCTGCGGGGACTCACGGTCAGCCCCATCCGTTCCTGCAGCAGTCGTTTGCTGGCGCTGCGGCCGGAGAGATCGTCGGCTGAGAAGGGTTCCGGCAGGGTGGTGTCGGTGGCGGGATCCCAGGCCTCGGTGTCGATGCCATTGAGGATGCCGCGCAACTTGCCGCTGACGAAATTGAGCAGTCCGTCGATGCGCTCGCCGTACTCCGGCGTGCGGATCTCCATGGCATAAGTGGGTGACACAGCATTCACCCGGTCGGCGTAGAGCAGGGCCGCGGCCATGGTGTGGTCACCCTGCATGTACCAGGGACACCAGGTGATCCGGTCCAGCTTCCAGCGCCAGGGGCCCTGATAGCGCAGGTTGTGGATAGTGAACACCGTGCTGATTTCGGGGTCCTGGTGCATCCACACCGGAATCATGCCCGTGTGCCAGTCGTGGCAATGCAGGACCTGGGGTTTCCAGCCACCGTTCCAGGCGAATTCAGCCGTGGCGTTGGCGAAAAAGGTGAAGCGCCAGTCTTCGTCTTCACCGCCGTAGATGCGCTCTGAATCGAACACCGGATGGCCCACCAGATAGATGGGCAGGCCGCAGCTGGGGTGACGGGTTTCGTAGATGGCGAAATCGGTACCCATGGCGTGGCCGCGCCACATCGGCTCAGCAGGAATCTTCAGGCAACTCCATAACTTGCCGTAGCCCGGCAGGATGATGCGAACGTCATGGCCCAGTGCCGCCAGGGCCGGTGGCAGGGAGCCCACCACATCTCCCATGCCCCCCACCTTGATCATCGGAGCGCACTCCGCAGCGGCAAACAGAACCCTCATCCGCTCTCGATCCCTGGTGCGCCAGGAACTCTACGGGCTGCCCCGGTGGGCGGCTGCCGGCGTCAGCGGGCTCAGGGCAGCACTGTCACCGGGGTGCCCAGCTGAACCAGCTCAAACAGCTCCTTCACGTCCTCGTCAAACAACCGCACGCAGCCATGGGACACGGCGCCGCCGACGCTGTCGCGATTCGGCGTGCCATGGAAGCCTGAGGTCACGCACCCCTTCACCTCGAGATGCTCCTGGCCGTTGAACCCACGCCGGCCCTTGCAGTCGCGGTGAAAGCCGATCCAACGGGAACCGAGGGGATTGGTGGGGCCCGGCGGAATGCGCACGCCCTTGGCCGGATGCTCCCAGATCGGATCGGCGGTCTTCTCGATCACGCTGAACGACCCCACCGGCGTCTCCCAGCCGGGCATGCCCACACCGACGCGAAAACGGCGCACCTCCCGTTCCCCTTCCATCACCCTCAGCAGGCGCTGGCGTCGGTTCAGCACCAGCTGGCGCGAGGACGGGCTGGCGGTGGCCGTCTCGGATGGAGGAGAGGCGGCAAGCGATGGCGCCGGCACCAGCACCCCGCTGATGGAGCCGATCAAAGCAACGGCCAGGGGCAGGATGGCTCGGCGATACACGATCGGGTGGCTGTCGGCATGGGGCTGACACTTGATCGTAGCCAGCGAAAAGGTGATATCGGCCCTTGGCCAAGGTTGGCCACGCCAACCGTCCGGCTACGTTGACAGAGAAGGCCGGGATGGTAAGGACGGTTGCATCCAATCTCTGCATGGACGTCTGCCGCTCTGCTTATGGGTCTGGAGATCACGGCTTCATCACTTGGGTCCCTGGAACACCATCCCGGCGTTCTCTACAGCTACAAGAACGACGCCGTACCGCCAACCTGCTCAAGAAGCTTCTGGTTGCTGCATAAGAGCAAGAAAGTCTGGTTCAGACTGGATGAGAAGCTCCGGGGCCTGGCCATGGAGCCAGGGTTCTACTACAGGGGCCGCAGAATTATCTACCGGGGCGATCTGATGAAGCTCCCTAAGGAGAAGAGAACATCGCTGGAAGCCAACAGCATCATCTGGGGCCAGAACCTGGACAATGGTTGGGGACGGGGACCGCAGGGGACGAACTACTACCTTCACCTCTGGACCCGTTGGTCAGTCTTTCAACCCGCCCGTTGTCATCCAGAATTTTTCAGTATGACCCGCCAACCACTCCATCACCGCTGAGCGGGTGGCTCAAAGAAAGGCAATTTGATTGGTCATCGCGTCTTGTGTAGCTGATGGTCCACCCATACGCCTTCTGGAGTTTAAGAAACATCACCAGCCCCCAATGGGCTTCCCTGGCGAGGGGATCCGAAGCGCTTTCTGTGATTTCAGCTTCCACCCTGGCCATGGCCGACTCCAACGCGAACGGTTGGCCGTGATCAATGATCTCCAGAAAGAACAAACTGCTGGACAACCGCAACGAAAGTTGCACCTGGGGCGGCGCAACCAGGTGGGCATGGGCATGACGAACGGCATTGGTGAAACCTTCCACAAGCGCCATTTGAGCCTGCATCCATAGATCCGAAGGAACGTCAGGGTGCTGTTGTCGTTCAAACCAAGACAGCACGGTCTCCAGTTCACCGAGATCGCTGATGACGGCCAGTTCGCTGTTGGGTCGCAATGCATCGGTTGACAGGTTCGGATTCATGTCGCCCCCGAATCCTTGCTGAGCAGCACAAGGAATGTTTTGGCAATCAGCTTCAGGTCATAGCTCAAACTCCAATTCTGTTGGTAGCGGAGGTCGAGCTTGATCACGTCCTCGAAATCACGGATCGACGACCTGCCACTCACCTGCCATTCGCCACTTAGCCCGGGGCGCACATCAAAGCGCTGCCAGCTTGGAATGGCATAGCGAAGGACCTCATCCGGTGTGGCCGGCCGGGTTCCAATCAGGCTCATATCACCGATCAGCACATTCCAGAACTGGGGCAGCTCATCGAGGCTGGTCTTGCGCAGGATGCGACCCACTTTGGTGATTCTGGGGTCGTTGTCGTTCTTGAAGAAGGCGCCCTGGGCCTGGTTCGCCACAGTGCCTTTGAGTGTCTCGGCATTGCTGACCATCGAGCGGAACTTCCAGATGCGGAAATGACGGCCCATCCAGCCGCAGCGAACCTGGCTGAACAGAATCGGCCCCGGGCTGTCCAGACGGATCGCCAGGGCCATGGGCAGGAACAGCAGCCCCGTGACGCCAAGTCCGATCAGCGCACCACAGATGTCCATGAACCGCTTGACTCCGGAGCGCACCGAAGGATGGGTCAGGGGAGGGCGTTGATCTTCGACGTGCGAGAGCTGGGGGAGCAGTCCCTCCGAGTGGGCCGCCACCGGCAACACCTTCTCCAGCCCGGTCATCTGCAGGGCCAGGAACACCTGCCGGTGCAGGCTCCAGGCGCAGAGGGGAACGCCTTGCTCCTTGGCGGTCTTGATGGCGCCCACCAGGGCGCCGATGCCACTGCTGTCAATGACGGCCGTCCGTCCGAAATCCAGGATCACTACGCGCAGGTCTTCCGCCTCCCCCAGCCAGTCGGCGAACCCGGCACGAAAGGCCACGGCTTCGCTGACGGTCAGCCGTGGTGGCAGCTGGAGGAACAGGATGCCGTTCTGTACGGTCCTGACGAAAGCAGAGTGGGGAGACTGACTTCCCATCATGTCGCAGCAAAATTGGCAGAAAAATGGCTCTGGAGACTGCGACACAGGGACTGGGCGGAAATGTCCGTCACATCACTGATGGAGGTCTTGATCGGGGCCTCAAGAAAGCGAACCAGATCGCCCGGACTCCAGGCAATGGGTACACCCATTTCCGTCAGAGCCAGGGCGAGTTCCACCTGGTGGTCGTCGACATGCTCCTGGTAGCGAACGCTGCGTGGCACAAGAATGAAGGGCTGCCGCATTTCATCAAGCAACAGCACCGTGCCCTCTCCGCAATGGGCAATCACCACCCGTGCCTTGCGAATCAGTGAGCGAAAGGTGTCTTCCTTCACCAATCGATAGACCGTGGTGCCACTGGGAAGAAACGTACAGGTACCGTACTGAACGACGATGTCCTCGTTGATCAGCTCCTGTTGGATCAGCAGCTCCACCCACTGCATCAGCCGGTTAAAGGGAAATTGCTCCGTACCGACGCTGACGAGAATCATGATCCGATCTTGCTTTGAACAAGCTCGGCGCGGGGATAACGAAGCTGCAACTGGGGCCAGTGAACGTACAAAATATCAAGAAACGGATGGACGAGCCGTGCCGAAAGACTGAGCGTTTGAATGCGGGTCACGGATTCGATGAACACGGTCTTGCATCCAAACAGCTTACCGATCAGAAGAAAGGGAACGGCAACTCCGGCGCCGGTTGAAAGGATCACGTCAGGCCGCTCGGTGCGGACCACCTGCAAGGCCAACCAGAGGTTACGCAGCAGATTGGGTAGGTTGCGGTTGGTGGGGCTGTGGGCCCAGAGCACCTGCTCCTGGGCCAGGGCCGTTTCCGTGGTGGCGGTTCGAAACGTGACCCAGAGATGGGGATGGCGCTGCCAGAAATCGGCCAGCTGCTGCAGCGCCTTGAAGTGCCCCCCTGATGAGCAGACCAGCAAGACCTTCATCGGCTGAGTTCCCCACGCATACGCCGCTGCTGGCTGGCTCCGGTGGAGCGCAGCATCAGACCCTCCAGCCAGCGATAGGGACCCTCCGGCAACACCCTCAGCAGGTAGGCGGCCAGCAGCGTGATCAGGGTGCGTCGTGGTTCCTCCAGCAGCACCCTCCAGTCGGTGGCCAGGGATTGGTGCAACAGACGCACGGCCAGGGCGCCATCCCGCTGGCGGGTGGCGCGGCGGGCCAGGTAGCGCAGCTGATAGGCGCGGGCCCTGGAGCCCCACTCGGCGACAAACTCCGGATGGGTGGCTTCGGTCTTGAGCAGAACCCGCTCCCAGGAGGCGTACTGCTTCATCAGGTTGGCCGAGAGTCCACCGTCGCTGATGCGGTAGAGCGTCAGCGCCTCGGGGAGGCCTTCGATCCGCCAGTGGGTCTGGAGCGCAATCCGCAGCCAGCATTCAATGTCTTCGGATTGTCGAAAGGTGTCGTCAAAGTAGAAGTCTTCCACCTCGCCGTAGAGATTCGCCTCAAAGCGAATGGCGGCAAAGACGTCCCGGCGGATCACCACAGCCGAGCCATTGCCGATCGGATTGCGGCAGAAGACGATCTCCGGGGTGATGTCCTGCAGCTTCGGCATCTGGTAGATCCCGATCGGCCTGGAGCTCTCATCGATGAATCCGGAGCGGGAAAAGCTGACGCCCACTTCCTGCCTCGATTGAAGATGGGCCACATGGCGCTCCACTTTGGTGGGCAACCACAGATCATCACTGTCCAGAAATCCCAGGAATTCCCCTTTCGCCTGCCGGATGCCTGTGTTCCGAGCCCCGGCCAGGCCCCGGTTCTGCTGATGCACCACACGAAGGCGCGCGTCCTCATACCTCTGGCAGATCGCCACCCCGTCGTCGGTGGAGCCGTCGTTCACCACCAGGATCTCCAGGTTGGGGTAGGTCTGGCTGAGAACGGATTCCAGGCTTTCCCTGACCGTGGCGGCGGAGTTGTAGAGCGGCATCACCACGGAGACCAGGGGAGATTGGCTCATGGGAGTGCGCTCACAGGCAGAAGGGCGTTGACATAAGTCATCATGGCCTTGCTCTGTCGTGGCGGCTACCCAGGCGCCGGAAGGGGGCCAGCAGCTGGCGCGCGAAAATGGCCAGGGCAGTAAGCACGCTACGGCGCGGTTGCCGCAGCAGGATCCGCCAATCGGAGCGCAAGGCCCGCAGCATGAAATCGGTGCCGATGGCGGGGGCTCCTCCCAGGCGCAGCGAGCGCCGGGCCAGGTAGCGCAGGTGGATGGCCTGGGCCGTGGCGAAGTGTCGCGCCACCAGCTCGGGCGCATAGCGACGGGCTTCCTGGATCAGCCGCAGCCAACCCTGCTCCATGCGCTGCAGGCTTGAGGAGAGTCCCCCGGCCGAGGTGCGGTAGTAGGTGAGTACCTGGGACAGTCCGGCGATCTGCCAGCGGCCATCGCAGGCCACCCGCAGCAGCCATTCCAGATCCTCCGAATAACTCATGTCGGCGACGAATCCGCCCACCGATTCGAACACCTGCCGCCGCAGCACCCAATTGGATGTGGTGTTGGTGGGGTTCTCACAGAGAAAATCCACTGGCCGATGCGATTCCCGGGGCAGGGCCGCCAGCAGGCCCGTGGGCGTCCCCTCGGGAGACAGGAACTCGACGCGGGCGAAAGTCACGCCCACATCAGGATGGTTGGCGTGGTAACCCGCATGCAGGCGCAGTTTGTCGGGATGCCAGAGGTCATCGGCATCGAGGAACGCGATCAGGGGCGCACGGCTGCGGGCCACCCCGCGGTTGCGGGCCAGCGAGACTCCGGCATTGGGCTGGCTCACAAGGTGCACCCGGGGATCATCCCCGAACAGGCGGGAGACGATGGCGAGGCTGTCATCAGTGGACCCGTCATCCACGGCGATCAGTTCCCAGTTGCTCAGACTCTGCGACTGCACCGAGCGCAAGGTTTGCTCGAGGTGCGGCGCCGCGTTGTAGATCGGAACCACCACGGAAATGGACGGTGCTTCCAGCTCTGCTGACTCTGGAACAGCTGGAGCAGTCTCGTGTTGATCAATGTTTGCCATCGTGGCGGCTACGACGTATGGCTGGAGCGGTGGCCACCTAGAAGCCGACGCAGGAAGGCCTTGAACCGCCCCATCAAGGTGATCCGGATCATCCGCAGGCGTTTGGCGTAGTAATCGAACTGGTTGATCGTTGGCGGCTGACCCTCCTGGAAGTGGTTCAGCTGGCGCGCAGGCAGCAGTTTGGATGTCCAGTCGACCGAGTTGATATGGCGAAACTGTTCATGGCCGAAACGGGCCTGAAGCTTCTCCTTGATCTGGTCAGGAGTGCGGTACGGGTAGTGGCGATTGTAGAGACGCTGCGAGCAGGCTTTGGTGAGTCCGTTGGGCCACTGTGGGGCCACCGCTTCGTTCCAGGCTTGATGGGGCTGGTTGCGGAAGAAGCGATACTCTCGCCAGTTGGCTGAGTAGTACCGTCGCCGTTCGGTGATGGGTCGGTTGGGCTCTAACTGTTCGGCCTCCCAGTTCTTGTAATCGGCATCCGTGTAGTAGAACTGAAGATTCCAGGCCGTCACGAAGTCGGCCTTTTCACGGTTTGCCTTGGCCAGCACCTCCCTGGGGTCCCCTTCGAGGAACTCATCCCCATCGAGCCGCAGCCACCAATCCTGATCACCCAGTTCGTGGTTGTATTTGTTGTAGACGACCGAGCGCATCCCATCGCGGAAGGGCACCAGGAGCTGTTCTTCAATCACGATCGCTGGATACTGCCGAGCCAGGGCGTTCACAGTTTCCCAGGTGCCATCCGTGCTGCCGTTATCAAGAACAAAGATCCGATCGCAGAACTTCAGCCCATGAGTCAGACAATCAGCAATGACATCACCCTCATTCTTGATCAGGCAGATGGCGTAGATCTTCACGAGTGAATCAGGCGGGTGGATGTCAGGGTTGGCTCTGATGGCACCCATGGCACCACGAACGTGATCCAGGCCTGCGGCGGGAGCAGCGAGGCACGAATGCTTCAATCACCATAACCGCGCGTTGCTCGCGGCCCCAACGGCGCGACGATGTTGATGTCTAAGGCTTGCGACGCTGCGTCAAAGGCTTGCCGGCTGAGCCACCTGAATTTTTCGCAGCAGCCGTTGCCCCATCATCAGGTAGATCGGCTGAAGCGTGAGATGGGACGCTGCCACGGCCACGGCCACGCCCAGGGATCCCCAGGTCGTGCCGATCAGGATGGCCACCGTGAGGGCCACGGTGAAGGCCAGGTTCCAGAGCAGATCCACCTGGGGCAAGCCCACAGCTCGGAACAGCATCGAGGAAGCATTGGCGAAGGGGCGTGACAGGGCCGACAGGCAGATCAGCATCAGGATCGGCACGGCACCCTCCGACACCCACTTCTGACCAAAAACGATCGGTACATAGAGGGGGGCCAGGCTGCACTGCAACGCCACCACGGGCACGATCACCTTGGTGATGGTGAGCAGATTCTTGCTGAAGCGCCTTTTCAGTTCAGCGGGTTGGCTTCTGACGTCACAGAAGTCGGAGTAGATGGAGACGGACAGAGCGTTGATCACACTCAGGCTCAGGCCCAATCCTGCGTTGAAGGCGAAGAAGTACACCCCAAGCGCTTTGACACCGATGAACCGACCGATCAGCAGATAGTCCACATTCTCCCGGAAGGTGTTGAGCATCTCCACACCCAGGATGCGACTGCCGAATCCCAGCACGGACTTCCAGCGCTTGAGCGTTAATGTCATCACGGGCCGCCAGGGCTCGAAACGCAGCATCATGGCGACCCAGACTGGAGCCACCAACAGCTTGGGCAGCACAATCGCCCACATGCCCATGCCCATCAGTGCGAAGACCCCCGTCAACAGATTGTCTGTGACCACAGCTGCCAGGTTGGTCATGCTGTAAAACTTCAGCCGATTCTGCCTGCGTACCAACGCCGTTTGGACCATGGAGAGTGGGTAGATCAAATAGCTGAAACTCACCACGATGATCGGCAGAATCAGCGCGTTGTCTTTGTAAACGCTAGCAAAGATAAACGAACCAATGATCTGTACGAGAAAGAGGCTGAAGCCGATCATCCAGTTCAGGCTCCATGCCGTCTGGCAGATCTCCTGGACATCCTCCTCATCGGCCTGCACGATCTTGTCGCCGATGCCATTGCGTGTGAAGACCTTGATAAGCTCACCGGACGTCAACACGATGGCGGCTAGGCCATAGTCCCTGGGGCTCAGCAGCCTGGCCAGCAGAACCGTGGCCAGGAGCCGCGAGACGCGAATCCCCACTTCCCCTACGCCCATCCAGCCAATGTTGCGGATGAATCGATCCTTTGGGATGAACTGTTTCAGGCTGCTGAGCAGGCGTATCAAGGGATAACCCCACGCGGCCGAGCTTTCATTGGCCGGCCTCCTGCCTTTGGATTGCACATCATGGCATCAAAGCGGCTAACGGCTGGCAGAGTGGATGATTCACGATACGGTTTGAACTTCAGGCTGGAGGGGGCTTTTCTTCTCCTGCAGGGCCATTCCCATGATAAGCATTCCAGGCCAGAAGAGGTAAACCAGAATCTCGAGATTTTCGCCAAATGTATACATGAATAGTAGAATGATGATCCCCAGCCCGGCTGAGCCAAGTTGATAGCGGGAGCTGGCAGCGCGGCGCAATAGATCAAGCGCTGTAACCAACATGGGAACAGCCAGGGCGACAAAGCCAACAATACCCTTCACAAAAAGAACTCCGGCCCAGGTGTGATGGGAGCCAATGGCCATGTACTCAACCAGATGGGGTCCGCCCTCTACAACACCATGCCCCCAAATCGGAGCCTCAGTCTCCCAGCGATGGAAGGCTATTCTCTTTAATGCAAAGCGAACACGCGTAGAGCCAGCCCGTGCACCTTTAAATCCTTCCCAGTAATCGTTTATGGCAGTCAGAATAGAAGTGGCAAAGATTCCGCCAAGATAAGATAGAAAGCCAAGAGAAATCAGCATAGACGGTTTGCGGAGCCTGGAAACCACCGCCGTAACGGTTGGGATCAAGATGATGGCAAGCTGGGCAAGACGCGACTTGCAGACGAAGCACATAACGATTGAGCCAGTAATGCCAAGAATCTTCCATCTGCGATCCTTTTCCAGAAGACAAATCATGAAGTTGATGTTACCCACAAAGCCAAGGGCCGGCCCCCATGGAGAGAAGAGTCGCCAGCGAAGGTCACCGGTAGTACCGTCAATCTCGTAAAGTGGAACATCAAAGAATTCATTCCCTGGACCACCGACGGCCCTCAATGGCGAGACATAGAGCACTTCTGGCAGGCCCAGATGCGGGGTTAGCAGCAGAAGCGGCATGATCAGGAGCGTATGAAAGCCCACGATGCAAATGGCACGTGTCGGGATGCTGCTCCGAATCGGCAGCGCTCCTGCTAGGGGATAGAGCGCGAGTGCGGCCCAGCCTTTGGCCCAACCAATCGAGGACTTGATGATCGCTCCAGTCCCGAGGTTGAAGTTCACATGACCTGCAATCAAGGCAACTTCCATGATGATCATGCCGATGATCCAAACCCAGATCACAGGTGATATGGAGATTTCTTCATTGTCCTCTGGGTGATCCATTCGGGCCAGGATCTTGATCAGTAGGCACCCCAGGAGCAGCCAGCACAGAACAGACCCCACAACATAAAGGCCCCCGAATAACCAGATAGGGTAAGTGCACACAATCGACCACCAGACCAAACGCTCTGGCCAATTTCTCGGCTGAAGATCATCCTCAGACTGGAATACCCTTGAAAGAAGCGTTTTAAGTCCCAATGAAGTCCCCTTGCTAAGTCGAAATCCAATTGGCGACCCGTTTGATCCAGGGCTTGCGGATCCATAGGATCCAAAGACCTACAGTCGTCAGGATGGAACCAAAGGCTGAGCCAGCAAGCACCAACGTTCGCTTTGGTGACGTAGCTTTTTCTGGCAGAGTCGGCTCTACAGCAATCTGAATCAGCGGGAAAGCTGCAAAGATGTTCGCCTGACCAAGATCCAGTTTGGCCAACGTGGATGCAAAGACTGCTTCTGCGATCTGTTCATTCCGCTTAAGGTTCTCCAAAGAAGACTGCCTCTGGGACATCAACCTGAGTCGCCCCTCCAAGGAGCTGATCTGTTGGTCAAGCTTGCGAACCTGTGATGCTGCACCAGAAGCATCTGACTGGTAGTTCACCAGGTTCTGGAATAGAGAATCACGGCCTGAACTGGCACCAGTCAATGCAAGTCTTGAGAGCGTCTGGGCGGAGGCAGGGCGACCAAGCAACACAGTGGCACGTTGATTCATCGCTTGCCTTGCAGCTTCTTGCCGCTTGATCTCTTTGAGAATCCGAGGATTATTGCGGCCGAACTTAGAAAGTTGTACCTTGAGTATAGCAGTGGCTTCGCTGTAGTCCTTTATATTCTGCTGGAAGATTTGATCAACCTGCAACTTGAATGCATCGGCGGCCTCTGATGGAGACAG
This sequence comes from Synechococcus sp. CS-1332, assembly GCF_025127995.1. Taxonomy (GTDB): domain Bacteria; phylum Cyanobacteriota; class Cyanobacteriia; order PCC-6307; family Cyanobiaceae; genus Cyanobium. The sequence goes on from NZ_JAHLYP010000041.1 coordinate 79,529, forward strand.
GCCCAGGCTAAGGCTCAACTCCTGCAGCCGGCTCTCAGCCTGGGATTGCTGGGCAGCAAGTTCGGCCCTTTGCTTGCGTAGTTGTTCAATATTAGCTGACAGGATTTCAACTTGTTCTATAGAGGTGAGGCCAGATGTGCGCTTGTATGCAGAGACTTGTTGCTGCGCAGTCTCAAGCTTCTGTTGCGTTTCCAGCAGAATCTTCTGTGCTGGACCTTGCCGTTGCTCGATCTCGCTGACACGCAGCTCATTGAGACGCTCTACCATGGCGTCATGCAACGCATAGGCACGTTTGCGTGCATCTACAGGAGACGGACCGGTGGCATCAATTTGCATCAGCGTTGTATTGTCAATGTTCTTAATGCGAGGCTTCGCGAAATCCGCCTTAGGAATATTGGCAATCTTTGCAGCCCGCGCGATGACCTGCTCGCTAACGAAGATGTATTCATAGTTGGCACGAGGATCAAATGTGGCCAATCCAAGGGATTCGTTTGATGCTGTGGCTTGACCAATCTCAGGCAGGCTTAAATTCACAGCGTTAGCGCTTCCAGGTAGGATTAGAGCCCAAGAACTGGTATAGACTGGCTTGGCAAGCACAAGATACAGAATGCTGGAACCCCATATCAGACCATTGGTGCATGTACATACGAATAGATAACGACTCCAGCGAAGCTTGTCAGTTCGACTCAGTCCGTGCCACCAGCCCTTTGGATTGGGAATCTTCAATCCAGGAATATTCTTTCTCTGCTCAGCAAAGAGCCGCGCTGCCTTGCTCAAAGGTTCTTGCACGGCCAGCACATGAGGCCTGAGTCGACGAAAGATATGAGGTGAGTCTTTCACTATGCTCTAGGGAATACTGCGATCATAGATCAAAACGGCTGGATTCAGAAACTGAGTCAAAATGCCAAGGACAGCCTGGAAGTTGGTCATCTTGGAGTCGTAACAAGCAACACCATCGTCTGCCATGAGATAGGGGTTATTGGTGCTGTCTGTAGACGCGCGAAGAAGATCTTCTACCCCTCTTTCGTAGACAGCCGTCTTGCCCGAGATCCTTTCAGTTCTCACCAGGATGGCTCGGCGTCGCGCATTGGTGACCATCGTTCCACCCGCACAGTTGGCCGAGACAACCGCATGGGAGAGACGAGATCCATAGGGAAAATTCCTGGCCTGAGTGCCAATGCCAGCAACGGAGTTTCCAGCGGCTGGAACGGTCAGATTTGAGATGTTAATCTCAACTTCAGTGGGCGTAATCTGAGAAGGGCGAACGATTAGTGGATTAACGGTACCAGTGTCCGGAACAATGACTTGATCACCGGCAATGAGTGGGATGTCGTTAAAAGGTTCTCCCGTGAAAGCACCGGACATGTCAATCACTTGCCTTTTTGAACCTCGTTTCACCTGTATAGCGGCGACATCGGCCGTGGGAGTAATGCCTCCAGCACGACGGAGTGCCGTTGTGAGCATACGATTGAGCGGGGCTTGCCCAGAAAGTTGAACAGGAGTCTGGGTCTGCTCTACATCACTCAACTCGTTGATCAATAACCGTCCAGGCTGAAAAGCAGATCCAATCACAAAGACCGGGACAGGTGCCCACTGGACGACGCTCAGGCTGACCCTGAGGAAAGATGGCTGAAAAAAACCTTGTTGTACAAGGGCTTGAAAGACACGCTTCTGTAACTGTTCCGGCTCAAGACCCACGGCCAAGATTCCCTTGGTAAACGGAAGTTCAAGCTCTCCGCTCAAATTAACTTCAAAGATTCCGCTGAATTCATCCCCTTCCGGAATTGTCACCTTGACACGATCCCCTGGCGAGATCGGTAAGGCTAGAGACGTTCCTGCATTGCCAAGAATGCAAGCCACTCCAAGAAGCCATAAGAGGATTTTCGACATGTGTGTCGATTGGGGAGGGTTTCATTGATTTACAAACCCAAACAACCATAGCGTATCCATAGTCGGAGAGCTACGGGCTTCATCTCTGCGCAAGAATGAGGAGTGAGCGCACAAAAACCTGATGATTTCAATCCCCTGGAGGCACGGCCGTCAAAAAGTCTGCCCGTGTGGCCGCTGGCGGGGCTGTCAGTATTGGGTTTTTCGGCAAATCTCACCGTTCGCGATGTCCGAGACCCATCCCTGCCCCAGTCGATCAGTGGGCGCACGCTGATCTAATCAGTTCACTCAAGCACATCCCGAAAGGTCGCTAGCGCCGTGGGGTGCATTATCCGCAGTGGTTCCCGCTGACGGTGACGAGGCTGGGTTCCTGAGTGGCTGCCACTGCTCCCGTGATCTGGAGGGTCTCGCCTCGTTGCACCGAGAGCCCCTGAACCAAGCGCTGGGCCTGGAGTTCAAGCCCTGGTCGTCCGACGCCACCTTCGTCTAGCTGTTCATTTGCGTCCACCTGCAGGAGTTCTGCGAGGTTCTACACGTCTGGACGATCAGCCAGATCCCAGGCGGAGACGACGCCCTGGAGCAGTGGCTGTGCGACGGAATGTCACTGCGGGGCTCTGCTGTCAAGCCCGAGGATGGCCAGCATCGGTTCGTTGCCGAGGTCAGCGTCTACGCCTGGGCCCTTGGCACGCCCCTGCCCTGGCCCAGAAAGCCCTGTCCAGGCGGCACCGGCATGACATCACCTGAAAGCTGCGGGACAGGGAATCCCCGGATCTCATCCAGACCAACCGGCTAGGTAGCCCCTGCTGCATGGCGGCGATCACCGGAAACCAGCTCCATGAGGATGGCCACCGCTACCGGGGCAATGGAGCCGGGCCGATGGCAACGTTCAGGACGACGGTTTTCACCCTGTGGCGCCTGGCTGGATTTCAGCCGTTCCGGGTCGGACGGCATGCAAGCGGTGATGCACGACATCACGGCGCCAACCACGCCAGAACCAGTGCTGAAACGTTGCACCTGCCCTGGTCCCCCTCCGAGGGTCCTTCTGGCGGAAAGAAGCGTGGATCGCTTCCAGATCCAGTTCAGCCGCCAGGTCCAGTTGGAAGAACACCAAGTGGTTTTCCCTAGCCAATCCACCGGTGAGGGCGGCCGTTAACGGGCCTTCACGGAGTTCCAGGGGCTGAAGATCTCGGTCTTGTCCCCATTGTTCCAGCCTGATCCCTTTCTGTCACAGGCCTCTGGTCGCGTTACACTCCAGGGACATCCTTACCACTCTCTGACGAGCGGGCGAACTCTTCGTCGTTCTGATGTCTGCTTTGAGAGCTTGCTGTTACGCCGGACGGGTCACCCCTTGGGGCAACTGCTTGGTCAAAGACAGAGGCTATATTCTTTTAAAAAGCTTTTTATCGTAACATATCTTTCCCTGGGAAAGACAACCCCTAGGGAACAAGCTTTGGGATTCCCAGGAGTCGTGTCAGATTTTGCGGCCAATTGGCCATCAAGACGGGTCTGAACCAAAATGCTGAGCTAAATTCAATCAGCAAGGTCCCTAGAGGCACAATGGTTAATATTGTGATTGTGGCAACGGCTAATTATCTTTGGGGGGCAGCGGTCACCGTTCGCTCCGCCTTGGAAGCCTGTAGTACAACCCTTAATGCTTATGTCATTAGCGTCGATTTATCTCTAGCAGATAAGCAGCAACTCTCCAATTCCTGGCAAACCTCCAATCTCGGCAATATTACGTTTATTGATTTTGATCTTGATAAGGTTAACAAGTTTAGAAGCACGTTACTCGTCAAGAGCAAGTCTCCATATGCCCGTTTTTTTATACCCGAATATTTGGCTGACGTATCTCGCTGCATTTACTTGGATACAGATTTAATTGTTTGTTCTGACCTGAACAGCTTACAAACCCTTGATCTGCAAGGAAAATCCAGTGCTTGTGTCATTGATGGTGGCATTTCGACCCCAGAGCAACAGCAACGCCTCCGTGTCAAACTAAAACTACAAAACCCCCTTCAGTATTTTAACTCAGGGGTGATGGTGATTGATCTGGACGCTTGGCGACGTCGTCAGATCCAGTCTAAAGCTCTTGACATTGCACTTGATAACTATGATTTGCTTGATCAAATGGATCAGGATGCTCTGAATATAGTCTTAGCAGACGACTGGGTGATCCTCGATCCAAAATGGAATACTTCTAAAGGCAAGGCCGATGCTAACTTCTCAGACGGTATTATCCATTTTTTGGGTAAAGTCAAACCCTGGCATGCAGATTATGCCGCCAATTTTCAAGATCGATGGTTTGCACTACTTGATCGCACCGCATTTGCCGGTGAACGCCCTGTTCGGCTGCTCGGAATAGCCGCCGCCTATCAAAAATTTGCCCGTTCTATCCCAACCTTGGAGATGGTGAAGGGAAAACTCCGCCGACTCATGCGGTCTGCGTGACTTTGTCTCATATTTACTGTCTGTTGACCATTTCGGGTCTTCAGTCTTGAGGAGCAAACTCTCTCTCGACTGGGGACTTTTAAAAAGGCTGAGAACCACTCCCAGGCCAACGATCTGATGAAGCTCTTGCTTACCTGTGTTTGATCCTCAGGATGCGGTTGGCTGATTGCTCAGGAGTGGCACTACAAGGAGATAACATGAATCCAGCAGCCTTACGACGTTCATCACTAGTAAAGCCAATGCAATGGCTGATTCTTGCGTAGCAGGCGATGGCAACGTCAGTGCTCACGGATGCAGTGCTTTCTCGACTTGGTTGCTCTCAATGAGGGCTGTTCGTGGTGCCTTTCGTAGCTGCTGTGGCTGGATCTGCACGGATTGGAACCTGTGTCGGGCTGATACGATGACAACCAATGTCAAGTTCCTGCTTTACGCTGGAACCGGGCGCAACGTGTTGAACGTTCAAGCGCCATATCCATAACACTTTCTTTCTTATTTACCTTCCGTGCGCATTGGCCTGATCAACGCCTACAGCACCCTTAATCTGGGTGATGCAGCCATCTACAGTGCTTTTCGCAAACTGTTACCAGACGTAGAGCTGGTGGGCTGTGTTCAGGATGAAAGTCCGGATCTCACGCTCGGGGTCAATTTCCTGCCCGACAGGCCTCGAAACTGTGACGCTTACGTCAGTGTGGGTGGGGACATTTTCAATAACTCGCGCGAATGGTTCGTCACCAAAGCGTTTCTCAAGAATCTGGCCGAACTGCGCCACAGTCCCAAGCGCACGATTCTTTTCGGCCAGTCGATTCCAAGATCCTGCCACGGCCTCAGCTTCCTGCTACTGCAGCGCTATTTCAAGCGCCTTGCGGCTGTCTGCGTGCGGGATGCCGAAAGCCACAAGCGACTCTGCGCCGCTGGCGTGAAGTCTCGGTTGTCGTACGACATAGCGTTCGTCCTTGAGGGTTCGCCCCTGGCGGCGGCCATGGCGCGTCAATGCCTTGAGAGGTTGGCCATTGATCCCAGCAAGGCGGCTGTGCTGTCGGTCCGTGGCTTTGACAGCATGTATGGCCACGACAATGAGGCCTTTGTGGCCAGGATCGCCCAACTCTGCGTCGAACTCATCGCGGCCGGACTCAGGCCCATCGTGTTGATCCAGTCGGGTGCCTATGGCTCTGACAATGATCTCGAGGTGGCTGCCGCCATCCAGGAACGGGTTCCTGGCACCGCCATTCTCAACCCGTTCGTGGACGACCACATGGTGCCGAGTTGGCAGCTCGCCATGGCCCTGTTCGCCTTGGTGGATCTCGTCATTGCCGTGCGCTTTCACACGGCTGTTCTGGCGCTGGCGGCCGGGCGAGTTCCTTACCACCTCCACTATTCCAATAAGGGACGGGACCTGTGCCGTCGGCTTGACCTCCCCGGCTGTGATCTTGCCAGCCTGGAGCCCGCGTCTGTGATGCCGGCCATCCTGGCCACCCGAGGACGCCTGTTCGATCACCAGCCAGTTCGCGCACAGGTTTGTCGCGACTTCCAGTGGTGCCTCGATCAACTGCCCGGCGAGGCTTGAGAGTAGTTTTCCTGACCATCTGGGCTAGATTCAATTGATTTGGCCGTTAGGGCATGTACGGGCTTGACAACCGGGCGATCCAGCGGATGGTCTGCACCCATCATGGTGAGGATGCCTGGCAACTGATCAAGGACAGGGCCGACCTTCAGGATCTTGATTTCTTCCTGTTATACCAGGTCTATTCCGATGCTATGACCCATCGTCTTGTGGCGGCGGCCACTGAAGAACTTGGCCTATCGGGTGATCAGAATCATGCAGGCTTTTAGTGAGTACTGGCTCACCTACACGGCAGCGGAAGGCTACGAACAGCTGCTTGAGAGCACGGGCGAAACGTTGCCCGAATTCCTCGATCAGCTCGATGATCTCCACGCCCGGGCTGCTGTCGCTTTCCCGGAGCTGCAACCGCCCTCCTTCCGCTGTGAGCACAGGGCTGATCAGTTCATTGCATTGGACTATCGCTCCAAGCGACAAGGCCTGTCTCTGATGGCGACGGGCCTTTTGCTCGGCCTGGATCCACGATTTCGACTCTCTTTGACGGTTGATCAGATCGCTTCTCGGGAGCACGGCGAAGCGCAGGACCTCCCCCACGTTTGCCTCTCTCTGCCGGCAGACGTTCCAGTTGGACATCCTGTTTCAGTTGCCGCGCGCGCATGAAGACGAAGACTCGCTGTTGATCATGGATTCCCTCCCCCAGCTGCCTGGGCCACTTCTCGATCCCCTCTTTCCTTTCCATCTCGTTCTCGATGGTGAGCTGAGGATCCAGTCAGCTGGCTCTGTGCTTCGCCGCATTCTTCCCGGTCCGGATCTGCTCGGACAGTCCCTCTGCGAACAATTCGAGCTGCTGCGTCCTGACGTCCCCTTGGACTATCAAGGGCTTTGTGATTCCGTTCATCGGCATGTGATCCTGAAGGCGCTTTCCACTCCCTTGCAGTTGGAGGGACAGGTCTGTCGCTTTGATGAAGCTAAGCGTCTGCTTTTTGTTGGCAATCCCTCTCTGCTGCATCTCGCAGATCTGAGCTTACTTGGATTGAAGATCGATGACTTTCCTTTACACGGTTCCCTTGTTGACTTTCTATTCCTCTTGCAATCGCGCAATGTGGCACTTGCGAAAAGTCAGAAGCTCAATGGCATTCTGATGATGCAGCGGGCAGAACTTGACGCCACCAACCAGCGCCTCTCCACGCTCAACGCTGAGCTTGAGGCGGCAAGGCAGGCCGCCGAAGATGCCACTATCGCCAAGGATACGTTCCTGGCCACAATGAGCCATGAGATCCGAACGCCCATGAATGCCATCCTCGGCATGGCAGGGCTGCTCCAGGACTCCCATCTCGACCCGGTGGATCGGGAGTATGTCGAGATCATCAACAGCAGTACCGACTCCCTGTTGACGATTATCAATGACATTCTTGACTTCTCTAAGATTGAATCCGGTGCCATGCAACTGGATGAGCAGCGTTTTGATCTCCGTATCTGTATTGAGGAGGCCCTTTTTCTGAGCGCTTCCCGCCTGCTGGATCAGGAGGTGGAATTGATCCTGGACATCGAGCCAGGCACCCCCTCGGCCGTGATCGGCGATCTCACCCGCCTGCGTCAGATCCTATGGAACCTTCTCAGCAACGCCGTCAAGTTCACCTCCCAGGGTGAGATCCTTGTCGCTGTTTCGGCGGAGCCCATCAACGTCGACACCGGCCTGCCGCCATCCTGCCGCTTCAGGTTCCAGGTCCAGGACACCGGCATCGGCGTCTCCAGCGAGCTGATTCCCCACCTGTTCCAACCGTTTCGGCAGGCCGATCCCTCCATGGCCCGGCGCTATGGGGGGACAGGGCTTGGTCTGGCGATCACCCGTCGCCTGTGTGAACTGATGGGCGGCACGATCACGCTGGCAAGCCAGGAGGGCCAGGGCAGCGTCTTCAGCTTCTCGGTGCAGCTACAACTTGATCCTGTCTGTCCTGCGCCCACCACCCCCAGCCCCTCCCTGCTGTTGCCTTCCCAGGCCCCAGCCGCGGTTCTCCTGCTGGTTGGCAATCCCACCCTTCGCCGTCTGCTGCAGCAGCAAGTGGGTCAGATGGGGCTCCGCGTGTTCGCCCCCGATCCTGACGGGGACTCCCTGCGCTCCGATCGTCCCCAGAGTCCAGAGTTCAAGCCTGGCGTCCTGGTGATCGATGGCCGTCTGCTCTGCCGGGAGGGGGATCAGGCTCCAACAACCCTTCTGCAGGACCCCTGGCTTCTCGCCTGTCCATGGATCGTTCTGGCGGACCATGGCAAGTTGCCTGAGCTGGTGTCCCCTTCCGCAACTCCACCAGTGGTGGTGCGCAAGCCTGTTCGATTGGAGCAGCTGCGCCTGGCCCTTCTGCAGCAGTTGAAGAGCCCATTGGAGAATCACCCATCGATGGACACCGGGCTCCCACCGGAGGCAGGTCTACCGGCTCAACCGGCCCCAGAAGCAGGCTCCTATCATCTCGCCGACCGGCTGCCGCTGCGCCTTCTTGTGGTGGATGACATCCCTGTAAACCGCAGGCTTGCCGTACAGATGCTGCAACGCTTCGGCTATCTTCCCGATACGGCGGCTTCCGGTCCCGAAGCGCTCAGCGCCGTGCAGGAGAACTCCTACGACGTTCTGTTCATGGACGTTCAGATGCCCGAGCTTGATGGCTACGGCACCACGCAGGCCATCCGTGGGCTCCCGCCTCCATTTGTGCAACCCTGGATCATCGCCATGACGGCCCATTGTCGTCCAGAGGATCGACAGGCCTGCCTTCGTGCTGGCATGGACGACTTTCTGAGTAAACCGATCCTCCCTGCGCAGCTGTCCTACTCCTTGGAGCACTACCAACCTCGCCCCCAGCCCGTCGCTCCAGTGGGGGGTGATGGGCCCGACCCGATCGATGCCGCTGCCTGGGAGGAGCTGGAGCAGGCCATGGGTGACGGGGCGGCGGCCGTTTTCCAGGAGTTGATCGACCTGTACCTCGATGACGCGATGCGCCTGGTGTCCGCGGTGGTGATGGCTCACCAACATCAGGATCCTGCCGCGATGATCTCCGCCGCCCATGCCCTGCGTTCCCCCAGTGCCAGCCTTGGCGCGTTGCGGCTGGCCACGTTGTGCGCTCAGGTCGAGGAGTCCCTGCGCTCGGATTCGCAGGCGTGGCCCCAGCTCAGAATTGATCAGTTGCTCGTTGAGGCTGGGCGGGTGACCGAAGCCCTGCGGCTCCGCCGCCCCATGGAAACCTGATCCCCCATGGACGAGAGTTCCGCCCCGATGACGATCCTTCTCGTCGATGACGACCGCATCCATTCCCGCATTCTTGAGGTTCGTCTGAGGTCGCAGGGGTATCAGATCCTGGTGGCGGATTCCGGTGAAAGCGCCCTCGCCCAGGCCCGTCTCCTCCCTCCCACCGTGATCCTCTGCGACTGGCTGATGGACGGCATGGATGGTCTTGATGTCTGCCGGGCCTTCAAGGCGGATCCTGCTCTCAAGGCGGCCTATTTCATCCTGCTCACCTCCCGTTCCCGGGTGGAGGACCGGGTCAACGGGCTGGACTGCGGAGCCGATGACTTCCTCAGCAAGCCGGTCGATCCAGAGGAGCTGCTGGCCCGCGTCCGCTCTGGCATCCGTCTGCACCAGGCGAACGAACGGCTCAAGGCCCTGGCAGAGGAGCTACGTCACCAGAAGCTCCGACTGGATGAGGAGCTGGAGGAGGCGGCCAGCTATGTGCGATCCCTGCTGCCACAGCCCATCAGAGGCGCCGTCCGGGTGGATTCCCGCTTCGAACCCACCCATGAACTGGGAGGCGATTCCTTCGACTTCTTCTGGCTCGATGACGATCACGTCGTCATCTACCTCGCCGATGCCTCAGGCCATGGACTGGCGGCGGCGTTCCCCTCGATCTCCGTCCACAACCAGTTGCGTTCCCGTTCGTTGCCCGTCGACCTGCGTGATCCGGCCGCCGTGTTGCAGACCCTGAATTCCGGCTTCCAGATGGAACGTCACCAGGGCCGGTACCTGACGATGTGGTACGGGGTGTACCAACCCTCCAGCCGGACACTGCGCTTTGCCAGTGCGGGCCATCCCCCTGCCCTGCTCTGGAGCCGCTCTGGCGCCTTTTCCTGCCGCTGGCTCACGGGCCAGGGCATGGCGGTGGGTCTGTTCGAAGACTCGACCTATGGCACCGAGAGCCTTGAGGTTGGTGAGGGGGGCTGTCTTCTCGTCTACAGCGATGGCCTCTACGAGGTGCCCAGGCCCGGTGGAGTGATGGGGACGCTGGCCGAATTTATGGAACTGGTAGAGCAATGCCGAGGTCTGCTCGCTGATGACAATGGCCTGGATCGGTTGCTGTCCCAGATCCACGACGTCACGGACAATGCGCCATTCACGGATGACTATTCGGTGATCCGTGCTTTGCTGCGCTGAGGTCTGTTGGTTCTTCTCTGGGATTCAGGCGTCCGATTGATCAGCTGACAGGAAGGCGACACAAGCTTCGCTGCTCGGAAAAATGGTGAAAACCCTTTCGGTGCCGGTGAGTTCAAGAACGATCCGCACCTGGCTGTTGAGCCCACAGAGAAACAATTGCTTTCCCTGTTCCCTGACCCGCTTGAGTACCGAGATCAGGGCGCCGAAGCCGCTGCTGTCCATGAAATCAATCCCCTGGCAATCGATCAGGATGTCCCTGGACTGTTCTGCCAGAACCGAGCCGATGGATTGCCGCAAGTCAGCCCCACTCTGGGCATCAAGCAAGCCCGCGGGCTTCAGGATGTAAAGATCATCCACAAAGTGAACCTCAAATTCTAATGATCCTACCATTCACCAATGGGTGGGGCTCTGCCATCAGCCGTCACCTCATGTCTGGCAGCGCTTGCCAGTTGATCCCTGAATGGCAGCACGACAGTGCTTCAACCCCTGGAATTGGGACGCTGAGCCCTGCCCTGGGTGGAGCTCCTAGGTGTTGGCCCGGAAACACGTCCCGGTTCCGTGGTGGAGGCAGGAACGACCAAATGGACTTCGGCGCTAAGGTTTGTGACTAACCTGGCAAAATCAGCCTCGAGGTTCATGGTCACGATCGAAGAGCTCCGTAACAAATCCCTGCCCTTCGTGGCCGCTGACGAGGAAGGCCTGATCGTCGAAATCAACGACCTGTTTGTGTCGATCTACGGATGGTCATTGGATGATCTCAAGGGCCAGTCGCTTTCCATGATTCTGCCAGCCGCGTATCAAGACGCTCATCACCTTGGCTTCTCACGCTTTCAGATGTTTGGTGAATCACAGATTCTCAACCATCCCCTGGAGCTGATGACCATCTGCAAAGACAGTCGAGCTATCAACTCCGAGCATTTCATTGTGGCCGAGCGCCGTGGGGAGAGCTGGGTGTTTGCGGCCACCTTGCGCCCGCTGACGTGAGGCTGGAATGCCGGATCTGAATCTTCTCAGTCAGCTGCGCACCACCCTGGGGAGGCTTGAGGCGGCCTTGGGAGTTGTTGATGAGGCCCTCGTCTTCACCGATCTCAACGGAATCGTGGAGTGGACGAATGCGTCGTTTGATCGCTTTGTGGGCCTTACCCGCTTGCAGTGCCTTGCCAAATCCCTAAGTCAGATTGTTCCCAGACCTCAGATCTGCGAACTGTCTGATCCCCAAGCCGGCCTACCGTTCTGGGCTTCAGGTTCAGAAGGAACCATCACCTGGGCGTTGCTGACTGAGCCTCCCCGTCGTGTCATCGAGGTGTCATGGGCCACCGTCAATCTCCCCAATAAGCCATCTCTGGTGTTCACGTTCAGGGATCGGAGCGCGATCGTCCAGGCCCAGGACAAATTGATCGATGCCCGGGATCAGCTGGAGGACCAGGTGGCCCAGAGAACCCGCGAGTTGCAGCAGGCCCGTGATGTGGCGCTGGCAGCCAGCCAGTCCAAGACCCGGTTTCTGGCCAACATGAGCCATGAAATCCGAACCCCGCTGAACGCTGTGATCGGCTTGACCGACTTGCTGCTTGCCGGCTCCATGGAGGGGCAGCAACGGGAGATGCTCGAAACGATTCATGACAGTGGCGAGTATCTGTTGAGCCTGATCAATGACATTCTGGATATCTCGCAAATTGAAACCGGGCGCCTTGAACTTAATCCCAGGGGCTTTGAGATCCACTCGTTGCTCCAGGACCTTGCCAATCAATTCCAGCACCAGGCTTCTGCCAGAGGCCTCAGCCTGAAGCTCTACGTCCCAGCGGAAACTCCGAACTGGCTGATCGGCGATGATCTCAAGCTGCGTCAGATTCTTGTCAACCTCTTGGGCAATGCTTGCAAGTACACCAATCAGGGGGAGATTCGCCTCAGCGTTGAGGAATCTCGCAAAGAAGGCAACGAACTGACCCTGTTGTTCCGAGTTTCGGACACGGGCATTGGCATTGCCGCTGAGATCCTGCCACTCATCTTTGAAGAATTCATGGGCCATTCCAACCCAGCCCAGACCCATCAAAGTGCCGGCCTCGGCCTCGCCATCTGCTCAAGACTGGCCCATCTGATGGGGGGTGAGATCTCGGTCGACTCGCGCCTTGGCATTGGCAGTTCTTTTTCCGTAACTCTCCCCTTTGCGTTGGCGATGCCAGCGCATCAAGAGGCCACTGCCACTGGCATCAGTGAGCGCTTTGATTCGGTCATAAGAATCCTGGTTGCTGATGACAATCGCGTCAATCAACGGGTGCTGGAACTGATGCTGGCCAGACTGAATCTCACGGCAGAATCGGTGGGAGACGGTCATGCGGCCGTTCAGTCCGTCAAGGATGGAGGCGTTGATCTTGTGATGATGGATATTGCGATGCCAGATCTGGATGGTGTCGCAGCCACGCGCCAGTTGCGCGCTGAGGGATACTCAGATGTCTACATCATCGCCTTGACAGCCTATTCCTTTGACTCCCATCGACAGGAGTGCCAGGAGGCGGGGATGAACGACTTTCTCTCCAAGCCCCTTCGTCTCGCCGACCTCTGTTCGGCCTTAGATCGCTATCGTGAATGGCGCGACCTCAGGCGGGTATCCCCAGCGACCTGACCCTTCGGCCGCCGCTGTTTCAACCCTGCACCCGCCCCATTGATGGTTCGCTGGGCTCACCCCGGCTGAGCCATTCCCGACAGCCTGGCCTGGTTCAAAGCCCCCGCGGCCCGTTGGAACAGATCCTGGAACCCCGTGTCATCGGACCTGAGGCAGGCCAAACCCCAGCTGACGGGCAATGGATGGCGGACGCCCTCCACCACCCAGCCATGGAGGGCCAGCCCGGCACGGACACCCTCAGCCAGGACTGTACCCTCCTGCCCCTCCAGGCCCGGGCACAGCACGGCGAACTCGTTTTCGCTGACGCGTCCGTAGAAGACACTCTCCCCAAAGTCCGTTTGCAGTTGCCTGGACACCTCCTGAAGCACCCGATCGCCTTGTTGTTGGCCGAATCGCACGCAGAAGCCATGAAGGTCATCAAGACCGAAGAGCATCAGGGTCATCGGTTCACTGCTCTGACGTGCCCGCTGGAACTCCAGCTGACCAGCATCGAAGAAGGGGCGTCGGTTCTTGAGGCCCGTCAGTGGGCAGAGATAGCCATTCCGCCGGGATTCCATGTGCTGGATCACCATGCCGGCGAGGTCCTCCAGCAACTGTTGCTCATTGCCAGTCAGTTGCCTCGGCTGGGGGCTGATCACGCACAGGGTTCCCAGGTTGAAGCCAGAGCGGGTCTGCAGCGGCGCGCCGGCATAGAACCGAATGTGGGGATTTCCGGTGACCAGGGGATTGTCCTTGAAGCGCTCATCCTCGCTGGCGTCATTGACGACCATGACCTCATCGGAGCAGATGGCGTGGGCACAGAAAGCCACGTCCCGGGGTGTTTCACTCGCCTCCAGACCCACCCGGGAGAGAAACCACTGCCGCTCGCGATCGACCAGGGAGATCAGGGCGGTGGGCACGCCCAGCATCTGGCTGGCCAGACGGGTGATGCGGTTGAAATCCTCATCGGACTCCTTGTCGAGAATGTGCTGCTCTTCGAGGGCCGCCTGGCGCTCAGCTTCGTTGTCCGGTATCGGATAGGCGGACATCGCTCGGCGCAGGTTCGGTGGATGGGTCTTGGTCGTCGTGCGTCGGCCATTCTTCCCAGATAATTCAGTATGTCTTGCCTTGTCGCGGAGCCGGGGCCGCTCAGGGCAGCCAGGGCGCTTCTGAAAAGTCCGGATCCCGTTTCTCCAGGAAGGCATTGCGGCCTTCCTGGCCTTCGCTGGTCCGGTAGAAGAGGTGGGTGGCCTGGCCCGCCAGTTCCTGGATCCCCGCCAGGCCATCGGTTTCAGCGTTGAAGGCGGCCTTGAGGCAGCGGATCGCCGTGGGGCTGTGCTGCAGCACTTCCCGGGCCCAGGCCACCCCCTGGCGCTCGAGATCCTCCAGGGGCACCACGGCGTTCACCAGCCCCATGGCCAGGGCCTGATCCGCGTCGTAACGACGGCACAGGAACCAGATCTCCCGGGCCTTGCGCTGCCCCACCACCCGGGCAAGGTAGCCGGCACCGAAGCCACCGTCGAAGCTGCCCACCCGGGGGCCCGTCTGGCCGAAGACGGCATTCTCGGCCGCCAGGCTCAGGTCGCAAAGCAGGTGCAGCACCTGGCCGCCGCCGATGGCGTAGCCGGCCACCAGGGCGATCACCACCTTGGGCAGGCTGCGGATGATCCGTTGCAGGTCAAGCACGTTCAGCCGCGGCAGCCCGGCGTCGTCGAGGTAGCCGCCGTCGCCGCGGACGCTCTGATCACCCCCGGCGCAGAAGGCCCAGACGCCGTCGGCGGCCGGCCCCTCGCCGGTGAACAGAACCACACCGATGGTGGGGTCGTCCCGGACCCGGTTGAAGGCATCGCAGAGCTCCTGCACCGTGAGGGGCCGGAAGGCGTTGCGCTTCTCGGGCCGGTTGAGGCTGATCCGGGCGATTCCATCACCGCTGGTCTCGAAGCGGATGTCGGTGTAGGTGCCGGCGCTGGTCCAGCGCGGCAGGGGCGGGGGAACGGGGGTCATGGGGAAGGGATCGGCCCGGTCGCCAGGGAGGCGGCCATCGCTGCGGCCATTGTGCGCAGCCGCTGCCGCAGGGCGGCATCACGGCGCCGGTCGGTGCTGATCATCAGCAGCGCCATCGGCTGCTGCCGTGCCCAGGCCAGGTCGCTCTCCAGAGCCTCCAGGTTCGCAACCCGCCGGCCAGGCACCCCATGCACCGCCGCCAGCGCCAGGGGATCCACCGCTTGGGGCATGGCGAACAGGCGCTCGAAATCCATCGCCGCCGCCGGCTCGGTGCGGATGGGCAGCTGCTCGAAGATGCCGCCGCCGCCGTTGTCGATCAGCACCACGGTGAGCCGCCCCCGCAGCTGGCTCCGCCACAGCCAGCCATTGGCGTCGTGGAGCAGGGCCAGATCGCCGCTCACCAGCACCAGCTCGCCCAGGGCCTCGGCCAGCCCGCAGGCGCTCGAGAGGGTGCCGTCGATCCCCGAAGCCCCCCGGAAGCCGTGCATCGCCCGCGTGGGGGCGCTCGGGTGGGCAAAGCTTTCCCAGTCACGTACCGGACTGCTGTTGGCCAGCAGCACCGGCAGCCCCGCTGGGAGCAGCCGGCTGAGCCGGCGGGCCAGGGCCGGCTCCCCCTCCTCGTCGGCCAGTTCCTGGTCCAGCAGCGCCTGCACAGCCGCCTCCGCCTGGCGCCAGCGGTCCGCCAGCGCCAGCGATTCCCCAGCGGCCTCGCCCGCCCCGGTGTCCTGCGGTTGCCCCGCCAGCCAGGCCGCCAGACCCTCGCCGCACTGGGCCCGCACCCGCCTGAGGGGATCGAGGGGGCGAGCATCCCCTTCACTCACCAGCACTTGGGGCCCGCCCTGGGCCGCCAGCCAGCGCTGCAGGCGACGGCTGGCCGGCAGGGGCCCCAGGCGCAACACCTGCAGGCCACCGATTGCGGCCGCGCTGGAGGAGCCCTCCGCCAGGATCAGGTCATAGGCGTTCACACTGCCGAGCCCCGGCAAGCCCCGCAGGCCCGAGAGGGCATCGGCTAGCAGTGGCCAGCCGCTGCGCCGCTGCCAGCGCCGCAGGGCTTCCACGTGGGCGGGCCAGGCGGCGGGGCTGCCGCGCCAGGGGCCGGCCACCACCACGCCGGGACGGTCCCGCTCCAGGGTCGCGGCGTCTCCGGTGGCGAAGCGGGGAGGTGCCGGCGGGCTGCCCAGCGGCGGCGTAACGCTGGCGTCCGGTGGCTGGCTGGTGAGCGCCGCGGCCAGCTGCGCCAGCTCCCCGCCGCCGGCATGCAGGGGTTCGGCGAAGGGCAGGTTGAGGTGGACCGCTCCGGCGCTGCGTCCGGCCCCATCCCCTTGGGCGGCGGCCAGGGCCGTGCTGGCAAGGGCCTCCAGAGACTCCGCTGCCATCGCCGCCAGCCCCTCGGGGTCCCCGCTGCCCAGCCAGCGGCAGCTGCAGGCCAGAAAGGCCTCCTGGTTGACGCTCTGGTTGGCGCCGCAGCCCTTGAGCTGGGCCGGCCGGTCGGCCGTGAGCAGCAGCAGGGGCAGGCCGCCGAAATCGGCCTCCACCGCGGCCGGCAGCAGGTTGGCCACCGCCGTGCCCGAGGTGGTGATCACCGCCGCCGGCTGGCCGCTGCCCCGGCCCAGGCCGAGGGCGAAGAAGGCGGCGCTGCGCTCATCGATGGCGGTGTGCAAGCGCAGGCCGCCCGGCTCCAGCAGGGCGGCGGCCACCGCCAGGGGCGCTGAGCGACTGCCCGGGCAGAGCACCGCATGGGCCAGCCCGCCTCGGCGCAGGGCACGCAACAGCGTCAGGGCGGCCTCCACATTGGCCAGTGATGACGGGGGCCCGGCCACCGGGGAACTCCACTGTTCAGGATGGGGGAATCATCCTGATCGACGGCTTCGCCATGGACAGCGACTCCACCATCGCCAGGCCCGCCTCAGCCCCCCCGCGCAGCCCCAGCGGGCTGCTGCAGCAACTGGCCCGCCTGCTGCTTTGGGTGCTGCTGGCCCTGCTGCTGCGCTGGGCGGTGGTGGAGCCCCGCTGGATCCCCTCGGGCTCGATGCTGCCCACCCTCCAGCTCCAGGACCGGATCCTGGTGGAGAAAGTCACCCCCCGTTTCGGCTCGCGTGTGCGCACGGGCAGCATTGTGGTGTTCCATCCGCCGGCCCGGCTGCAGGAGGCTGGCTACGACGCCCGCTCGGCCCTGATCAAGCGGGTGGTGGCAGTGGCCGGCGACCAGGTGGAAGTGAGGGACGGCCAGCTCTGGCGCAATGGCACCCCCGCAGAGCCGGACTGGGCCCGTGAACCGATGGACTACGCCCTGGAGCCCTTCGTGGTGCCCGCCGGCGCGGTGCTGGTGCTGGGGGACAACCGCAATGCCAGCCTGGATTCCCACCTCTGGGGACCCCTGCCGGAGGCGGATCTGATCGGCACCGCCATCTGGCGCTACTGGCCCCTGGCCCGGTTCGGTCCGGTTGGGTTCTCCTCTCCCCACGCAGGGGAAGCCTCCTGAAAGACTGCGTTAGGGTGCGTGTCGTGTTGCAGCGCACACCGGACGGCAAATGTTCAACCCGGAGTTCCTGACCGCCGACAACGAGGCGATCAGCGACAATTCGCTGATCCAGTACCTGCAGGAACAGTCCCCGGACGTGCTGCAGAGGGTGGCTCGCTCGGCCACCGGCGACATTCAGGACATCATCCGCCACAACGTCCAGGGCTTGCTGGGCATGCTCCCAGGCGAGCAGTTCGAAGTGAAGATCCAGGCCAGCCGTGAGAACCTCGCCGGCCTGCTGGCCTCGGCGATGATGACTGGCTACTTCCTGCGCCAGATGGAGCAGCGCATGGAACTGGAATCGGCCATGCTCGGCAGCGGTGGTTTCGAGGCCGGCCTCGACGACGATCCCGGCGAGCTGGAGCTCTAGGGCTGAGGCTTGTGGCCTTGAAGGGCCTCCCCTGGCACCAGCCCCAGGCGCACCAGCGTTTTGTCGATCCCGGCCAGGGTTTGCCAGGACCCTTGATCAGGCGCCCATTCCCCCGTCTCGATCCGATCCGCCAGGGCGGTGAGTTCCGACGCTGAGCTGGGCACGGGGGCCTCGTGGTGGGCCGGCACCACCCAGCGCAGATCCTTCAGGCCCGCCAGGAGCCGGATCCAGGCCACCAGGGCGGCCCTCTGGCGGGGGAACACCAGACGCTCCAGCACCGCCGCCACCTGCAGGCTGCTGCGGCCGCCCGGCGTCAGGGCCTTGAAATCCTCCTGCCAGCCGGGCAGCCAGCGGAACGGGTAGAAGCCGAAGTGGGCCCTGGCGCCCCGGCACCCCGGTGCCAGGCAGTGGCGCAGCACCTCGCCCAGGGGCGGCACCTCCAGGGGCCGGGGGCGCAGGTAGGTGGCGAACAGCACCATCCGCCACCAGCCCTTGCGGCGCCGCTCGGGATCGTCGAGCAGCGGTTCATCGCCCCGTTCGCGGCCATGGAACAGCAGCGGGGTGGGATCCAGGTTGAACACCTCCGGCGGTTCCGGCGGGATCGCCACCAGGGCATCGGTGAGCAGCAGGCTGCCGCTGCCCCGATCGAAGCAGGCGATCTCCAGGAAGGTGCCCAGCCCCAGCTCCAGGGGACCCAGAGGCAACCAGTCGAGCTGATCGCCATGGGGCACGCCATCGCTGAGCAGCACCTTGGTGCGGGAGGCGGGGAACCCCAGCCAGGCGGGCGGCAACGGCAGCGGGAAACTCCATTGCTCTGGCGTCACCCACACCTGGGCCCCGGGGAAGGCCCGGGCCATGGCCGGCACCGGCAACTTGTGCTCCAGCCCGGAAGCGGTGGGCAGCACGATGGTGCACACCCGGCCGTGGCGCTCCTCCAGGTCCCACAGGCGGGCCCGCACCTCGGCGGTGGGCGCCACCGGGGCATAGAGCAGCAGTCCCTCCCGCACCCGCAGCACCAGCATCCGGATCGGCACCGCCACGTACCAGACCCCCTGAACCTGCTCGAAGCTCCACAGCCTGCCGGCGATCAGCTCCCGCACCAGGGTGCGGCGGCGGCCATAGGGGTAGAGGGGCAGCAACGGCCACCAGGGCCAGCGTTGGTCGGCGGGGGAGGGCGTTGCAGCGATGCTGACGGAGTCGCTCACTAGGACGGGAATCGGGAAGCCCGCGGTGAACGGCGCCGCTGGGCCAACAGACCATGGCGAGGCGCCAGCAGGAAGCAGAGCAGGAACAGCAGCGTCTGCACCAGCACGATGCAGCCGGCGGTGGAGGCATCCATCCAGTAGCTCCAGTAGATCCCGGCCACGCTGGAGATCACCGCCGACAGGATCGAGAGCCAGACCATGCGGTCAAAGCGATCGGTGAGCAGGTAGGCGGTGGCCCCCGGGGTGACCAGCATCGCCACGACCAGGATGATGCCCACGGTCTGGAGGCCGGCTACCGCCGCCAGCGACAGCATCGACAGCAGCAGGTAGTGCAGCACGCCGGTGTGGAGACCGATCGAGCGGGCGTGGGTGGGATCGAAGCAGAACAGAAGCAGGTCCTTGCGCAGAACCACCAGAACGGTCAGCACCAGCAGGCTGATCAGCACGGTCTGGAGGATGTCGGAGGAGCTGATGCCCAGCACGTTGCCGAACAGGATGTGCGACAGGTCGATGCTGCTGCGCACCTTGGAGATCAGCGTCAGGCCGAGGGCGAAGAAGCCGGTGAACACCAGCCCGATCACGGTGTCCTCCTTGATCCGGGTCATCTGCTTGATGTAGCCGATCAGGGCCACCGAGCCGACGCCGAAGACGAAGGCCCCCACCGCGAAGGGCAGATTCAGGGCATAGGCGATCACCACGCCGGGCATCACCGCATGCGACACGGCATCGCCCATCAGGGCCCAGCCCTTGAGCGTCATGTAGCAGGAGAGCAGCCCGCAGACACAGGAGACCAGGGTGCTGACCAGCAGGGCCCGCACCATGAACTCCTGCTGCAGCGGTTCGACCAACCAGGTGAGCAGGGTGGTCATGGCGCCTGCGGATCGGGGTCCGTGGCTGCTGCGGGTGTGGCCTCGAGCCGCAGGCCACCGAAGGTCAGGGCCAGGTTCTCGCTGGTGAACACCGACGCGGTCTCGCCGTAGGCCAGCACGGTCTTGTTGATCAGCACCACCTGGTCGCAGAAGCTGGTGACGTGGGAGAGGTCATGGGTGGAAATCATCAAGGTGCGCCCCTCACGACGGAACTGCTCGAACAGTTCGATCATCAGCTTCTCGGTGCGGATGTCGACGCCGTTGAAGGGCTCATCGAGCAGCATCACCGAGGCGCCCTGGGCCAGGGCCCGCGCCAGGAAGGCCCGCTTGCGCTGGCCTCCGGAGAGGGCACCGATCTGGCGGTGGCGTAACGGCCAGAGATCCACCCGATCCAGGGCCTCCTTCACCGCCTCCCGATCGACCGGCCGCGGGATCCGCAGCAGATTCATGGCGCCGTAGCGGCCCATCATCACCACCTCATGGACGTTGACCGGAAAGTTCCAGTCGACGCTTTCGGTCTGGGGGACGTAGGCCACCGCCCGGGCCCGGCGGGCCTCTTTCAGGGGCAGCCCGTTGATGGCGATGCTGCCGGCCGACGGGCGCACGAAGCCCATCAGCGCTTTGAACAGGGTGGATTTGCCGGCTCCGTTCATCCCCACCAGGGCGCAGATGCTGCCGGCATCGAGATGCAGGGAGGCGTCGTGGACGGCCACCACCCCGTGGTAATCGACACAGAGATGGAGGACCGAGATGCGCTCGTTTCCGTCGAGTAGAGGCTGGCCGGAGGGCATGGGTTCAGCTCCCCGCCAGACCCGCTCGCAGGGTCTCCACGTTATGACGCTGCAGCTCCAGCAGGTTGGGGGCCGGGCCGTCCGGAAGGGAGAGGGAGTCCACATGGAACACCCCCCCGAAGCGGGCCCCGGACTGCCTGGCCACCTGTTTCTGGGGCTCGGCGCTGACCGTGCTCTCGCAGAACACCGCTGGCACCTGGCGCTCCTTCACCAGGGCAATCAGCCGGGCCATGCGCTGGGGAGTGACTTGGGATTCGGCGTTCACCGGCCAGAGGTAGGCCTCAGTGAGTCCGTAGTCGCGGGCCAGATAGGAGAAGGCTCCCTCACAGGTGGCGAGCACCCGCTTGGGAGGGGGGATCCGGGCCAGGGAGGTCTTCAGCTCCCTGTCGAGGGCGTCCAGCTGGGCGCTGTAGCGCTCGGCGTTACGGCGGAAGGTGGCATCGCCGGCGGGGTCGAGCTGGGTGAGGGCACGGCGGATGTTCTCCACATAGACCTTCGCCAGCCGCGGGGACATCCAGGCGTGGGGGTTGGGCTGGCCCTGGTAGGCGTCGCCGGCGATCGGCAGGGGGATGATCCCCTCGGTGAGCGTCACGTGGGGGACATCCCGGAGGCTGGCGTAGAAGCGCTCGGCCCAGCGCTCCAGCCCGAAGCCGTTCTCCAGCACCATCTGGGCGCCCGTGGCCCGCTTCAGGTCGCTGGGGGTGGGCTCATAGCCGTGGATCTCGGCGCCGAGCTTGGTGATCGATTCCACCCGCACCCGCTCGCCAGCCACCTGGCGGGCCATGTCCGCCAGGATCGTGAAGGTGGTGAGCACCAGGGGCCGCCCGTCCTGCGTCCCGCCCGTGTCACGGCTCCCACAGCCTCCGGCCAGAAGCGGCACGACAAGGGCGGCGCCCAGCAGAGCCCGCGTCAGATGTGTTCGGAGGCCGCGAAGGCCCTGGCCATCTGTGCGGAGCTCGGGCATGCCGCTGGGGGGAGTAAGAAAGCTTGGAATGAACAGTTTGGCGGTCCTTCGCCCTGGTCGGTGACCGGGCCAGCCCACAGAAAAGCCCCCTCCTCAGAGGGGGCCGGGGGATGGATCACCAGGCCAGTGGGGCCTGGCCAATCGCTGGATCAGCCGATCGCCGGGGCGCGCAGGGCGACGGGAATCGACCCGGTGGTGGCCAGATCGAGCGGGAAGTTGTGCGCGTTGCGCTCGTGCATCACTTCCATGCCCAGACCGGCACGGTTGAGCACGTCGGCCCAGGTGTTGATCACCCGGCCCTGGCCATCCAGGATCGACTGGTTGAAGTTGAAGCCGTTCAGGTTGAAGGCCATCGTGCTCACGCCC